>JBCDBK010000061.1:0-30150 GCA_039184115.1 Planctomycetota bacterium
TACTCGTCGAGTTCTCGCTGTCCGCCGTTGAGCACACGTTCGCTCAGGGCGATCGCCGCTGACAAGCCGGTCGCATACTTGTAGACGTAAAACGCGCGATAAAAATGCGGAATACGCAGACATTCGAGTTTCAACTGTTCGTCGATGACGAAGTCGGGGCCAAAGTAAGCGTCTAGCAGCTTGCCATACTCGGTCTTAAAGCACTCCAAAGTCAGCGGTTCGCCCGCTTCGGCCAGCGCATGAATTACTTTCTCGAACTCCGCGAACATCGTTTGGCGAATGATCGTGCCGCGAATCGCGTCAATATCGCGATTGATCAGATACGCGCGCTCGTCGTCGGTTTTCGCCTGTTGCATCAGATGGCGGCTCAGCAACTGCTCGTTAAACGTGCTGGCGACTTCCGCGACAAAAATCACATAGTCATAGTACTGAAATGGCTGACTCTTCGCTGAGTAGTAGCTGTGCATCGAGTGCCCCGCCTCGTGCGCAAGCGTAAATACGTGATCCAGCACGGACGGCTGGTAGTTCATCATAATGTAGGGGGCACCGTCGAAGCTGCCGCAGCTGAACGCGCCGCTCGACTTGCCGCGATTTGGGTAACGATCACACCACCGCTCGCTGGTGAGCCCCGCCTGCAACACGGCGCAGTAGTCGTCGCCAAGCGGCTCGAGCGACTGCATCACAGTCTTGATCGCCTGATTCCACGTCCTTTTCTGTTCCAAGTCACTGAGAATAGGCACGTAGGTATCGTAGTGATGAATGTTCTTGAGACGCATTTTGCGTCGGCGCAGATCGAGGTAGCGCATGATCGCCGGCTGACGGCTACGCACGGCGGCGATGAGATTATCGTACACGCTTTGTGGCACATTGTCGGCGTAGAGCGCCTGATGCAATGCGCTGTCGTAGCCGCGTGCCTTGGCGTAGTAGACGTCGCGTTGCACCGATCCACTGAGTGTCGCGGCAAGTGTATTCTCGTGCGCACCAAATACATCGTAGTACTGATGAAACGCCGTCTTGCGCACCGTCCGTTTCGACGAATGCAACAAGGCCGAAAACGAAGAGTGCGACAACTCGATTGTCTCGCCCGCCTCGTTCTTGATCATGCCAAACTTAAAATCAGCATCGGTCAATTGGTCAAACGTGTGACTCGCTGTGCCTGACATCTGACTTTGCATGGCCAGCAGGCGCTCCTCGCGGTCGCTAAGCGTGTGCGGTTTGTAGCGAACAAGTCGATCCAACATAAGCTGATAGGGCTTGAGTTCCTTCGACGCAAGCATTTTCTTGTACTTCGTCGCGGGAATCGCCAGAATCTCAGGCCGAATGAAACTCGCCGCCTGACCGGCTTCGCTAGCTGCGTGCTGATATCGACCCATCATCCGCTGATACGTCGCGTCAGCGTTGTCTTCTGCCGTCTTGAGAAACGCGTAGGTGCCGAGCCGCTCGGCAACGCGATCGAACTTGATGTCGAACTTCAAACAGGCGGCCAATTGCGCCGCACTCTGGCCCATAGTGCCCTGAAACTTCTTGTAGCCTTTTATCTGCTTTTCCCATTTGGCAAACGCCACCTCCCACGCCTCATCGTCGGGATACAGACTGCCGAGGTCCCACGTATCGGCTGCTTTCACCTTGCTACGTGGCGGCAGGGTCTTCTGCTTGGGCTTCTTCTTTGTCGCTGCTGTCATGGGAAACTGATGTTACGGGTCCTGTTAGACATTAGATGCAATAGAACTAGTTGCCATCCCGGGCAGGGACAGAGTCGTTTGACTGCACACAGGCTGGTGTCATAGCCACTCTCAGCTAGTGAGCGCAGCAGCTAAGGGCAAGTTACCATCGAAATGCTGTCGTGCCCCACGTGAGTCCTGCTCCAAAACCTGTCATGAGCAGATTTTGGCCACGCTGAATCTTACCGGCACGAAAAGTTTCGTCTAGCGCGATCGGAATGCTGCCTGCCGATGTATTGCCATAGCGATCCAAGTGCATCACAACGCGATCGTGGTCGAGATCGAGCGACTCGGCAGCTGCATCGAGAATTCGCACATTCGCTTGATGCATGAGCCACCAGTCAATCTGATCCAGTGTCAGGTCCGCTGCCGCGACGATTCGACGCGAGACGTCGTCGACCAGTCGGACTGCCCACTTAAAGACCGGACGACCGTCCATCTTCATATACCAATCGTTCGCGTCGTACGGCGCTGCTACACCGCCCGACTGCCGGCACAGCAAGTCGGCACCCGATCCGTCTGCACCCAACGTGTACGACATCGCCCCTTGCTCAGGGCTACCTGCGGTCACCAGGACGGCCCCAGCTCCATCGCCAAAGAGTGGATACGTTTTCTTATCTGCCGGATCGACCACCCGCGAGTTGGTATCGACGCCGATCACCAGCGCATAACGACTGCCGCCTGCGGCCACATATTGCATGGCGGTAACGAGTGAATACACGAACCCTGAGCAGGCGGCATTGATATCCATCGCGCCGCAAGTCAGGCCAAGCTTATCTTGAACTGCCGTGGCCGTAGCCGGCAAGAGTCGATCGGGCGTGAACGTGCCGACGAGCAGCAGGTCAATTTCGCTGTGCTTGACGCCGCTAGCCTCAATGCAACGGCTGGCTGCAGAAACAGCCATGTCGCTGGTGAGCATGTCCGGCGGCGCATGCCGACGTTCGTGAATGCCGGTACGTTTGACGATCCAGTCCGCGTCGCAGCCGAGCGATGCCAGGTCTGCGTTCGTCACGACATTGTCTGGCACGAAACTGCCCGTCCCAACGATTTGTACACCCATCAACTTGCGGATTGGCGATCGGCAGGAATGCACACTGTCATCGCTCATCGGCAGCGTTCTCGAGGGCAAAAAGCGGTGAACCGGGCAAGCAAACGATCCCTCAAGTTACGCGGTGCGGATGACTCTCGCAAGCCCGGCGCGACTTGGTGCCGAGTCACGGCACTATGCCGCTGCTCGGCGACGACGACTGTACAGCAACGCATTACCCTGCTTACCGACCGGATAAATCGCGCCCGTTTCGCGTAGACAATAGGCGATTCGCTGTGCGATGTGCCGACGCACTTCTAACCGTTCGGCGAGATGACCTGTATGAAAACACGAGGGCAAACCTGTCGGCAGAAGTTTGCGTAGATCGGCGAGGCTGCGGAATTGCACGGTCTCGACGATCTCGACCAGTCGCTGATCTTCGACGACATAGTCGTTCGCGCGCCGGCGCCGGCGACGCCCGTGCCCTGGGTATCGCAGCTCTTCGACCTCAACTAGCGCCACCTCAAATATCAGTCGACGGTGAGGGAACACGCGTGTGAAATACACCAACTCGTCGAACATATCCAACAGTTGACCGCGTTTGGGACTGCGTCGACGATCGAGCACATCGCCACCTCGGCCATCAAGCTTAACTAAGTGCTTGAGTGCAACGATCGGTTTGACGACCGTTACGCGGTGATCCTTCAGTAGGGTCGCAACCTTATCACGAATGGCCGCCAGCGAGCCGTGCTGAATCTCGATCAGCCGTCCAGCGCGAATCGCATCAATACGGTAATCGCCCATCGCGACTTCGATCTGACTTTCGTCGCGAGCGTAGTGCAGTTTGAGTTGCTGGTGGAGAGAAGTTTCCATACTTCGAAGTCGGAGATAGGATGTCGGAAGGCGAAAGAATCTGTTAGCTGCTACTGCGATTCCGCAATCCGCCCGTCGAAGTCGGCCATCTATGCCTCGATGCCAAAGTCGTGAACGGTAAACAGGGTCGTCAGCTCGTAGCCTTTCTCAGCGAACGCTTCGCGGCCTCCTTCTAGGCGATCGATGATGGCTAGGACGCGCTGGACTTTGAGTCCGACCGCCTCGCAGCGTTCGATCGCCAGTAAAGATGAACCACCCGTGGTGACCACGTCTTCGACAATGACTACCTCTTCGCCGACTTTGAACGGACCTTCGACGAATCTACCGGTGCCGTGCGCTTTCGCTTCTTTGCGAACCATAATCCCACGCAACGGTAACTGCCGAATTCCCGCCAATGTCAGTACCGACGCGGTGATCGGGTCGGCTCCAATCGCCATGCCACCCACTAACGGAGGCAGTCTCTCGGCGATCAACTCCAACATACCCGCGCCGATCAGTTGCGTACCACGCGCATCAAGCGTCACTTGGCGACAGTCGAGATAGTAGCTCGCTTGCTTGCCTGACGCGAGCGTGAAATCGCCAAACTGAAGTGCCTTGTCGCGAATCAATTCGTGCAGCATCTGTCGGTCGTACATTGCGTTTCCCTGGTTGGCAGAAACGGGATCCAATTGACCCGGCAATGTACCACGGACGGCTATCGAACTTAAGTGCACGCCGCCATCACTAACGACGGATGACCACCTTGGAACCCAACGACAAGATGTCGAACACGTCTTCTGCGTCGGAAGGTTTCAGGCGCAGGATGCGCCCCGCCGGTTCGGTAAGTGGATTAATGGAGGTTGTGCCACGTAGCACCGCCACCTTTGCCACGCCACCATTGGTGCTGGATAGCATCAGACTGCGTTCTTCGGTCGGTGTTGTCGGACCCGTGCCCGGCAGATTCGCATTGGCGGGCGTCAGCAACTTTTGCTTAACCTCCCAATGCCCTTCTTCGACGGTCACGCTCGAGTCGATGTCAATCGAGAACTTGCCTGCATACCGTCGATCGAGCATCAGCGTCATCGTTTTCTTGCTCATGTCGATCACCGCGGAAAACGGACCACGCAGAACCTTAATCTGTTGACCAGGTTGCAATTGATCAGCGCTGGTAATTCCGTTGATCTTCGCCAACAACTGCCAAGGCACATCAAACTGCTTCGCAATTTCCTCAAGTCGTTCGCCAGCCTGCACCATATAGGGCGGCTCAAGTCGCGGCTCGGTGGAGTAGATCACGCTTCCGGCAAGTTGGCTTAACAAGGAGTCGACTTCGGCTGCTTCGCTCGGCGAGAGCGACGGATCGCCATACCAGTCAGAGAGCAACAACAGTGCCTGCGAAAGCTCTCCGCGATCCAGCGCCGCCTGCACGGCCAATCGCGTCGCCGAAAACAGCGAAGACTGCGCTTGGGCGGTGTTGCTAACGGCCGGCGGCGTCGCGGCGCCATAAGCCGACGACCCAGCCGTGTTGGGCACGTCTGTCGGTAGGTTCGATTGGGTTACTGCATCGCCTGACCTAGTCACGTCGGCAGGCATGGCTGCGCCCGGGTTTTCGTCTGTTGGGGCCGCAGAAACTGTTGGCGGCATTTCGGGCAATGGCGGCAGATCGGGAAGAGCCGCACTCGTCGAATCGGTCATGTCGTTTGGCGTCGCGCCAAAAGTGGGGGCGACGGCAACTTCCACGGGTGGCTCAGGTGCCGCGGGCGGAGGTGTCCAAGCTGGGGCCGTCTGCCCGTCATCGGCTTTGAAGGCAGGTGCCGCGCTCGCCGAAAACGCCGGCGCATCGCCACTCGACGGGGTGCCGCCGAACTGCGGAGCAGCCATCGCGTCCGTACCTGGCACGTCTCCGCCCATGTCAAAGTCAAGTTCGCCCACGTTCCAGTCTTCGACGCCTTCCGGCAACGGCGCTTCCGTTTCGTTGATCTTGGCGTAGAGGAACGCGCCTACGAGCGCCAATACCGTGATGGTTGCAAGAGGTCGGATCGAACTCACAGCTCGCTCTCCCAGTGTTTCAATTGTGTAAGGTGGTCGGTCACGGTGTGCGACCTATACTTCCTTAGACGCACGATGGAACTTACTCGGCGTCGCCGGTTATTCTCTGAACCGAAGGGGCTTCCGATGCGGATAATAGGAAAACTGCCCTGGACAAGCTACAGCAATGATGACAATGACCTGCAGCAGCATGCCGTAGCGATCAGCGAATGCTAGCGACTACCATGGACGCGTTTCCCAAGATATGCCAAACAAGAACATGACACGGAGACTGAAGAACATGCTGATCGCTGCCGGGCTGATCGTGCTAGCATTCGTCGTCGCCTTGGCAGCCCAAGTCGAAGATTGGAGCCGCGACTTGTCGATCAATTACGCGGCAACCAGCCCGGGCGCGTCCGACGCATCGCTACGGACACTCGAGGTTGCCGGTAATTCCGAAGCGGTGCGGGCTGCGATCATTGCGTTTGTGGAGCGGTCGCCGTCCTGGTCCGTCAATCCTTCGGTTGAAGTTTCATCAGAACCCACCTCGCTCGCCCTGATTCGAACCTCGCGACTGTTTCGCTTCGACGACGACGTCAACGTATCGTGGCAGCCGGTGGCTTCAGGCACCAAGATCGATGTCACGAGTCAGTCACGCGTCGGCAAAGGCGACCTGGGTCAGAACCCACGCAATATCCGGCAGCTGCTGAAGGCTATTCAAACCGATCTCGCAGACAAGAGCTAACTATGGTTGAGGCTGACTACTCGGAATCCACGATGCCACTCTCAGGCAGCAGCTCGGCCAGCGGACACTTATCGCATTGTGGTGCCGTGCGACAATAGGTTTTGCCGACTTCTACCAGCAGCGCGTGCATTTCGTTATAGATCGTCACCTTGGCAGGCAATTCACCCACGAGATGTTGCTGCAGTTGATGATAGTCGACGTCGTACTTCACCCATCCATGCCGTGCATAAACGCGGCGAGTGTAGGCGTCGACCACCATCGCCGGTTGGTCGAGCGCGTAGAGTAAAATTGCGTCGGCAGTCTCAGGGCCGATTCCATTCACTCCCAACAATTGTTCTCGCAGCGTGTTCATATCCACAAGCTTCATCGCGTCAATCGAACCATGGTAATCGCGCTGAATAAACTGCATCACGCTTCGCAGTCGTTGTGCCTTGAGTCGAAAGTAGCCAGCTGGCCGCAGCAGTGTCTCAAGCGCCGTAACCTCCGCCGCGAGGATTCGGTCGACGCTCAACAACTGGTTTCGCCGCATATTGTCGAGCGCCCGCTCGACGTGCCTCCAGCTTGTGTTCTGCACCAATACGGCGCCCACGATCACTTCCAATGGCGATTCCGCAGGCCACCAGTGTTGAGGACCAAAGCGGTCGACGAGCTTGTCAAAGACTTGTTGCGAGAACGTACTCAAGAAAACTCCACGAGACTCGAAAACTAACCGGAACCATGCCCATGACGAGATCACCATGACGGCGATTATGCTAGCAATAAAAAGCCACTGGGACTTGCAACACACGCAAATGTCAAGACCGAATCCACGTCAACTTCCTACCAAAAGAATCACCCTTTGAGATGCACACGAACGCTAACTATAATTGCACCTGACTCGCAGCGACGCGAGACAACAAACTATCACATCACCAGTAGCTGAGCCTTCTACTGTGTTATCTGCCCGACCTAAAATTGCCGAACTCGTGTTTCAACTCTATGGGCGATCGTTGCATCCCGAGTTGTTTGAGGTCTATCAGTCACGCAAAATCGAGCGTGGCGATTACGAAGCCAACGTACAAATCACCAGCGCCGGACATCTAGTAACCTGGCAATACGCTGGCATCACGCTGACAGAGATTGCCACTTCGGCGCATCACCCATTGCCGCAAAAGCGGCGACTCATGTCGCACCGGCTCCGCGGTGATCGCAGCGACCAATTAGAGTGCCGTGGCGGCATCAAGTACGAAGTCTCGTTTTCGCTCGAACCAGCCAATTCTGATCGCTTCTTTGCCTATCAAAAAGAACTCACCTTGCAGGCTACCAGGAAAGGGATGCTGCATCAGTTCGACGCGAGTGGACGGTGGGAAACCGGTGCCTTGAGCTTCATCAACGTCGACTCACGCGACAAAATGTTTCGCGTTCAGGCGTTTCATACCTTTCCAGATGACTGTGCTGTGCTGAAGACGCAGTCGTCGTTTCAGCTGCCGAAGTAGTCGGTTAAAAATCGGTTGTCAGAGCGAGCGACGCACGCCAATCATACTGAGCGCTAAACAAGTTCGATAAAGCGCTGCATCGCGTCATTCACAGCAACGGGGTTCTCTAACGCCGTCATGTGCCCTGCCCCGGCGATCTCGCAGAATTGACCCTGCGGTAGACTCTTGGCAATCCCACGCATCTCCTCTGCCGGACTGATGGCATCTTCTTCGCCCACGACCACCAGCGCGGGCCAATCAAACGAATCCAACTCGGCCGAAACGTCCTCGCGCGCTGCCATGCCGCGTTGTGCCGAGGCAATTGCCGCCGGTGACGCTTGGCGGATCATCTCGCTCACCTGTTGAACGATCTCAGGACGGTTCGCAAGCGTATCGGTAGCCAGTAACTTCGGAACAAGTCCCTCGACAACTGGCTCGACGCCTGTGTCTTCGATCGACTCCGCCATCTTTCGCCGTCCGGCGCTTGCTTCCGGCGAGTCGGCGACTGTCCGTGTATCGCAGAGGATCAAAGCCCTGATTCGCTCGGGGTGGCGCTTCGCAAACTGCCACAAAATGTAGCCACCCATCGAAAACCCACACAAAATGACCGGCTCGCGCACTTCAAACTCGTCCAACCAGGCGGCTACATCCTGCGCGTAGGTGGCCATGTCGACACCGTCGCTGCTGTCGGTGGTACCCATCTTGGAAGCGCCATAGCCACGTAGATCAGGCGCAATCACTTGGCAACGCGAAGACAGTGTTTCGATCTGAGGTGCCCACATCGTATGATCGAAAGGAAAGCCGTGAATCAAAACCAGCGGTAGACCTTCACCGGCCGTATGACACGCCAACTCGATTCCGTTCACCATAAGGTTATGCTGATTCATCAATTCGATCCTTCGGAAGCAGATAGTGTGGCGAACGCTACTCGCTCTCCAGTTCGCGTTTCGCAACTTCGTTCTCGAACAACTGTAGTTGCCGCTGCATCACCATCAGGTACGGCTGCTTCGCCACAGCTTCACGTTGCACTTTCAAGGCATTCTCCACGTCACCCGCTGCGTAGTAGCAGCGACCGAGCGTATCAAGATAGCTTGGGCTGCCGGGTTGGAGATCGAGCGAGCGTTTCGAATAAGCGACCGCCTTGTCATAATCGCCTTCGGTGTTGCTGACAAGCCAGGCCCAATGATTGTAGCGCTGGGCGAGCTCGCGATTGAGCTTGCTGGTGCGACGCTTGACTTGCTTGAATTGGCTAATCTGAACTTCCAACTTTTTCTTCGCAGCCGCCAATCGAGTTTGCGACTTCTTGCGATACGCTTCATCTGCATGCTGCGAATGAAACATCGCGATGAGAATATCGGCGTTTTCTGGCTCGAGCTGATACGCTTGGTCCAGATACTTACGTTCTTTTTCGAAATCTCCCCCGTTGGCAAAGTGATTTGCCAGAAAAAAGTCACGATTTGACTTCACCATCTTAAGAAACCGCAGTTGGTTCAGCTCGGCAAACGCCTGCGCAGCGTCAGGATTCTGATCGACCGCGTCGATCGACTCGGTCAGTAGATCGGCGGCCGCTTTGTGCTCCAAGCGATCATTCAGACAGTACAAGCCCAACGAGTTTCTCGCCAACAACGACTGAAAGTCGGTCGCCTCGGCCGCGTCGACGATGGCGTACCACTCGCGCTCGGCCCAATCGTGGTGTCCGCGCGCGGCGATAAGATCGGCGCACTCGTTTCGCTCGGCAAAGTCGTCGCTCGGCACCGCTAGTGCCTGCTCCGCAACGAGCTGTGCCTCGTCGGTTCGTCCCTGCTTTTCGCGGGCGAGCGCCAATCGATAAAGCAAGGTGCGGCTCGCTTTAATCTCTCCAACGTATCGATCTTCTAGCAGACTGAGTGCACTCCATTGTTCTCGCTCGGTGAGCCACGCAATTGCCCGCTCCAACCCTTCCAGGAAATCTTCCTCGGAATCACCGGCTAGCACGAAGCGGCGCTCCCATCCAGCCAAGATCGCCTGATCGTCATCGAGTTGATCGCTGAGGTCCAAATGAGCGCGAATCAATCCCAACGTCAACGCATCATCAGTCTCGCTGGGGGCTTCCGACAAGAGTTCGATCTCTTCGTCGATCAACTCCAACCAGCGGGGATGGACGCGCTCGGGTGACTCGATCTGATCGGCGTACATCTCGATCCACGTGCTGGGCGCCTCGTTGCTCTCGCCCAATTCCCCACGCAGCATCGCTGCCGCCTTAGGTGCTCTTGCAATGGGCAGTAGGCCTTTCTCGATGGTCTCGAGGGCGGCATATCGGGCCACAATGCCCGAGGAGGTGTCGTAACGAGCAATGCGACTTAGCGCCGCAAAGCCTTGTTCGTCGGGCAATTTGGCCAGCTCGCGAATCTTGGCTAACTTGAGCTGCATCGAAAGCTCTCCGTAGCGGCTCATCATCGACTGGACGACAGGCGGGTCGGTGGATCGCACCCACTCGATGCTAATCTGATTGAGGATATATCGCGCGCGCGTCGCAACCTCGAGATCGGCATGCCTCTCTGCGGTCTGCAATTGTGCAAAAGCTGCGGCACCAAGTTGCAGTAACTCAGCCTCTGCCTGTTGACGTAGCAAATAGTCGTCGTGACCGAGCTGCTTGATAAGCTGTTGCACGTCAGGCTGGTCAGTGCCGTCTTCAGAGATCGACGCAGCAGGGCAAATGCCTGACGGAAGTAGCCCTCCGAGTGCCAGTAGCATCAGCGGCCAAAGCTTCGTCTTCATGGCAAACTCACGAGCAGTTCGGAGTGTAGAAAATTGTATCTCAGCGGCCTTCCATCTTCTCGATGTACTTTCGCAGGCGCTCGTTCTCGTCCTTTTCGTTTCGCACTTCCAGCATATTGCGGATACGAATGTTCAATTCGATCTTATTCACGGGCTTGGAGAGAAAATCGTTGGTGCCGGCTTCGACGGCGCGCTCGATATCGCCCAACTCATTGAGTGCGGTCACCATAAGAATCATGATTCCTGCGGTCGACGGATCCGACTTTAGCCGCTCACAGACCTCAAAGCCGCTCAACTTGGGCATCATAATGTCGAGCAGAATCAAATCGGGTTTGAACGACTCGACCTTGTCGAGCGTATCTTGACCATCGACGGCAATCTCGGTGTCGACGTCCAGCCCCCCGAGATAGGCTTCGAGGAGTTCGACGTTCGCCTCGTTATCGTCGGCGATCAGAATTCGCGGTTTCGCAGCTTCGGTCATATCAAGCTTTCATCCAAAAAGTCGACTTCGAGCCAATTGCGGTACGTACTAGACGGAAGCTGACGCGAGCGACTCGTTGAGCGCTGCTGCTGGCACGGGGAACTGCTGGCAAAGTTGACGGATTTCGTCGCGGACGCGGGCATGCACAGCCGCGTCTTCGGGCGAACGCAGCACTTCCAGAATCCACCGTCCGACCGAACGCATTTCGTCCTCGCTCATTCCGCGCGAAGTGAGAGCCGGCGTGCCAATACGAATTCCCGACGGATCCATCGGCTTCCGTTGATCGAAGGGAATCATGTTCTTGTTAACGGTAATGTTGCAATCGCCCAGCGCCTCTTCGGCCACTTTGCCGCCCACGCCAAGCGGCGTGACATCAACGAGCACCAAGTGATTCTCGGTACCACCGCTGACTAATTGCAGACCACCGCTCGCCAGCGTCTCCGCTAATACTTTCGCGTTGTCGAGCACTTGTTGCGTGTAGATCTTGAATTCTGGCTGCAGTGCTTCACCAAAACAGACCGCCTTACCCGCGATAACGTGCATGAGCGGACCGCCCTGAATGCCGGGGAAGACGCGGCTGTTGATTACTTTGGCATACTCCTTCTTCGCCAAGCAAATTCCACCGCGCGGACCGCGTAGTGTTTTGTGCGTTGTCGACGTGACAAAGTCGGCGACCTCGACCGGATTGTCGTGCAACTTGGCGGCGACCAGACCGGCGTAGTGTGCCATGTCGACCATAAACTTCGCACCCACGTCTTTGGCGATCTCGGCAAATTGGCCGTGTGGAATCTCGCGTGGGTAGGCGCTTGCGCCTGCGACAATCAGTTTCGGCTTGTGCTCTTTGGCAAGCCGCTTGACCTGATCGAGGTCGAGTCGGTGGTCGTCTTCGCGAACTCCGTAGCTGATGAAGTTATATAGCATGCCAGAAATGTTCAGCTTCATGCCGTGCGTGAGATGACCGCCGTGCGCCAAATCGAGTCCCAGCACCGTGTCGCCCGGTTCCAATTCAGCCAGATAGACCGCCATATTCGCCTGCGAACCAGAGTGCGGCTGAACGTTTGCGAACTCGGCACCGAACAACTCTTTGACCCGGTCCCGAGCCAGGTCTTCAACGACATCCACATACTCGCAACCGCCGTAGTAACGTCGGCCCGGGTAGCCTTCGGCATACTTGTTGGTCAGCACGCTGCCAGCTGCCTGCTGAACAGCGGGACTGGTGTAATTCTCACTGGCAATTAGTTCCAGACCGTCATCCTGACGCTCGATCTCGTTGGCGATGGCAGACCATACTTCGGGATCGTTGGCAGCAAGAAAATTTGTCATTGAATTGTCTCGATGGTCGTCGAAATATCCGCGAGCCTGTCGCTCGCGACATGATCGGCAGCGTACTCGGTCGCCTATTCTATCGGTCTTGGAGCCTTCGGAGAGCGCCCGCCTGGCCGGCGCGCAACCCGTCTCCCCCGCCATACTTATCCATTGTCGATGCGAGCCTAAGGGGTGTCAATCGCCAGCTCTGCGGATGGTCGCAGTGAGCGTGCCCGTATTGTCGGACAAACTGGCTGGCGAATCGTTGACTCGCAGGTAGAGCACCGCATCGACCGATGGTTTCAGCGTTCGATCTAGTCCGATGGGAAAGCTGTCGGAGAATCGCCCATTCCTTGCTTCGCGCCACGCACCGACTAGCATACCTAAAGGTCTGCCTTCGTGGTACTTGATGGTGATTCCCCCTGGCTCGCATGGCCAAATAGCCTCGACGCCTTGTTCGTCGGTTTCTCGAGCAATCTCGTAGCGTCCAACGGCGGTCACTTGGTACGCTTGCCCGGCTTCGAGCTGCCATCCGGTCGATTGCCAGCCGCCATCAGCGCCCATCGATGTGGTCGCGAGATGACCAACACGTTTCGCCGTCTGATGACGCATCATCATCCGCTTGCTATCGTAACCGTAGTCCAGCGACCGAATAAACGCGTCCCACTCGACGAGCAAATCTGGCCAAGCTCTGTGCAGTTCATATCGCACGCGTTTGTTAAAACTTTGCTCACCGACGTGCGTACGCAGATTACGGAACTTTGCCTGCCAGCGCGGATGGCTATCCAGAAACTGACACAACGCCCAGCACCATGCATACTCTCGCGTCGAAAACGCGCGACGGTTGTCGAGTTGCATGATGGGTTGCATCTGCAGGGACTCGCCAGCGCGAGCCGCTTCTCGCAATAGTCGAATGCGGCCCCACATTGGCACGTCTTCGCGTCGGACAGGCATCACTCCGAGAGTCAGCTCACCGTGTTGCCAGCGATGGGTGCCGAGCAATTCTGCCATTCCTTCCGCATACCAACCGATTGCTGGCGCACCGACTCGCGTATACATGAATCCGTGGGTACCTTCGTGCAGCAACAAGTGCCGACGATAGTAGTCACTCGGCTGCTCGACCAACCACAACTCGTAGCCGTTGCAATAGCCGTTGGCAAAATCCGTGCGCTCCGTTGGCAGTAATCCCAGCGCAGCAAACTTGGCCTTATCCTGCATCAAGTAACCCTGCATCTTCCAATCGCTTAACGTCGACAGGTCGATTTCGAAGTACTCCGCCCATCGCGCTACCGCCGCGTCGAACACTGCGGCTAACTCATCGACCGCACTGTCCGCAGGCAGATCGGTGTACAGCCTCAAGTGCCGCCCCATTATTTTGCGCAGCCCCACCTGCGCAGCGCGACGCTCGTCGACTTGGCGCGGCACGGGAAAATCGACCGAGCCTGCCCCAGCGACCGCCGGCAAGACGTAGACACAGAACAGAAGCAGGGTCGGCCGCATGCTAATCCGTCGGAAAGGCTTTGACGCGTTGTCGATTGAGAGGTTCCTTACCTCGTCACTTGCGCAACGATGCCGCTCATCAATTGAATGCGAATGCAACACAGTCCAGCGTAGCACAACACTCGCTTTTATGCGCTGTCGGCTGCCAACCGACACGTGCGGCCAAGCCTGTTGCCCTTGCCGCCGGCGTTACTATATTGATGGGTCAGCTACGAACTTAATTGTGCTTGTCCACTACTCATTCATCTATTCGCTTAACTTCATGCGACGATTTTTCGCTGATCAGCTTGTATTCCTCCGCGAATTTGCCGGAAAGTTCGAAACGACCGGGTCTCTTGTGCCTAGTAGCCGCTTTCTAGCGAAAGCTGTCACACGCTATCTTGCCAATCGCGGCGAAACGCCCATTCGCGTACTCGAATGTGGACCAGGCACCGGCGCCTTCACCGATCGGATTGTGCGTCATCTCCGCACCGGCGATCGCTTCGACTTGGTGGAACTCAACGAGTCGTTCGTCGAAGTATTGCGCAAGCGATTTGCAACCGAATCGCATTGGCAAGCGATCGCCGACGAAGCGGCAATTCATCAGCTATTGCTGCAGGATTTTGAGGGCGAAGGACCGTATGACTTCATTATTTCAGGACTACCGCACGTTAACTTCTCGCCCGAAGTCGTCGATTCCATCTTTAAGTCGTACTTCCGATTGCTCAAACCGGGCGGAACACTGAGCTACTTCGAATACGCCTACATCCGTCCGCTACGCACGACGTTCACCATCGGCAAGACGCGTCAAAAGATCATGGGCGTCAACGCAATCGTCAGCGAGCATCTCACCAACCACGGCATTCAGCGCGATCAGGTACTGGCAAACTTCCCTCCGGCATGGGCGCAGCATCTGCAGCCTTGATCACCTGGGATGCCTGGCGTCCAACCCATGATCATACCGCGCAGGCGACGGATCGATCTCTGTGCGCCAAGCCTTCGCTACACGCTAACGCCCGTGGCTCAACTATTCGCCCTTGGCGAGACTGTCGCTCGAAAATTCGGCGAAGAACGCCCGCGCGTCTGGCAGGTCGTTGAATCCGAACAGCCAGGTTGTCTCGACCGTGTCGGAAAAATCGAGTCCGCCCCGCTTAATCGATTCGTTCAGATAGCGACCATCGACACCGTTGTAGGTGTTAGCGATCGCGATGGCCTTTTCCCAGATGGTCGTCAATCTCGCCTCGGCAATCTGATTCTGCCAATCAATCCGCTCATCCGTTCGAAATCCGGGCGAGTGGTTGCCCAGTGCGTTGCCGCTGGGAATCTTGTGGTAAGTCGCCACCTGCTTCACAAAGTCGAAATCTTCGGCGGTCGTAACCTTTTCGTTCCAGTCAGCGTGCTGCACGATATGAATGCGGTCTTTGAGCACCATCTCTGGCGATTTCCGCTGCAAATTGCGAATCAGAGCTGCAGAAAAATCCGATTGGCCGCCTTCGGCGATCCAGATGCTACCACCTCCGCGCAGAGTTGTGGCGGCGCAATCACTGACCATGTTCAGCGCCTGGTCGAAATTCCCATGAGCATCTGCCCATTGCGATCCAAACGCCAATTCAAACAGCTCATTTGCCGGCACATACAGGCCCTCTTGCGTGCCGTAGGCACCAGCAACAGCCAAGTAGTTGACACCCGCAAATCGACGGTCTGCCAACATGGTCGCCACGGCAGCCACCGAGTGGACATCGTCGACGTCGGTCTTCAGGTCGAAGTGGGCGAGATAGAGATCGCGCTGCTTGTCAAATTGGCCCAGTCGCGACGAGTCGCCGGCTTCGCTCTTGTCCGGCGCTGCTGCCAGAGAGCTGCAATCGAGGGCCAATAGCAAGCCGATCACCAACAACACCGCTCTCATGTTATCCCCGCCACCTTTGACCGCTTGATTCAAACTCCCGCGATATTATTGGGCCTGAGCCACATCGCATCTGAACGATATAACTCAGAAACTCCAAGTAGCAATCGATGGTCGAATCACATCGGTCGCACAGACATACGATTCGTGCCATTGGGCACAACGATCAGCCAACTTGCAACCGCGGTTCGAGGCGGGCGATGTTGATGTTGATGATCTCGAGCAAACCAAGAATCTGCTCGACCTCTTCGCGTGGCTTTTTCGTTTCGTGTAGCCAAACTGCGAATTGCAAATTCTCCCAGCCTTGCTCGAAACGCTGAATCAGATCGTGTAACAGATCGTTACCTGATTGCAGCAGTTGGTACATCTGGCCAAATTCATCATCTGCGAACTCCGCCCATTGGCATTCTCCGGCGAGATGCTCCAAACGGCGCGAGCGACAGTACTTGCCCCAGAAGTGCCGATACCAATCTTCGATTGCCTGGGCTCCCGCGTCGCAACCTTGCTTCTCGCTTTCCAACCACTTGTGCTTCTCCGCTTCGAGTCGCGCGTGGTCGTGCACACTCCGACACACCGTTTCTGCGTTCGTTGGCGCCGCTGCGGTTGGTTCCGCCGCAGGTTCGCAAACCGCCGTACAAGTTTCAGACACTTCAGTCGCCTCAGGTGAAGATATCAAAACAACTTACGCGAAACCTCAGCTTAACTCGAATTCTCGGCACGGTATCACCATTCTATCACTTTCCACGAAATAGTCGATCGAACTGCCGATTGAGTTCGTCGCCGATCGCCTGCGTTGCGGCTCCCTGCAACACTTGACGAGACAAGTCCGCGATCGCTCGATCGTCGATTTTCGGTTTTTGGAAAGTACCATAGATTGGCACCTTCAGCGATTGGCCGGACAGGCTGCGTAGCAACGGTTCTTTGTCGATCCATTTGTCTTGCACAGGCACTTCAATTACCAGTGCCAAGGTTTGATCGAATCCGACCGATCCGTACGATCGCACCGGCGCGTCATCGATCAAGAATTCAAGATTCCGATGATACACGCGGCCTTCCGCAACCTGAAATTCGACCTGCTGCTCAGCCATGGTCAGAAAACTCTTAGTGCGCGGACCCGTTGCCGCCTGCAGAAACTGCTTGGACTTGCTCAACGATTCGATCTGTTTAACGATGCTAATCAGCTGGTTCATCATCGGCCCTGGCGAAACGGCCAATCGATGCGAGGTGAGTCGACCTTGCACTCGCGCGCGTTGAGGATCGGCGAAAGGCACTTCAGCCTGATCTAAGTCAATCGAGAACTTGCCCTCGGCGCGCGTAGCACCGGCGAGAACGGGCGCGACGTACTTCAGCATCTGCTCGCTGACTGCCGGCGAAATTTCTACGTTGCTCACCAGCGGACCGCGCTGCAGAATCAGTCGCTCAGCACCCGGATTTAGATTCACCAAGGGCGCGGCCGTCAACCGACCCTCGCCGACAGAAACGTCGAGCGGCGCAATCTGCAGCTGTCCGTCGCGTAGCGTGCCCTTGAGCTTGCCGCCGCCCAGCGGCAGTCCGTATACACCGGCACTCGACCAACCTGCTTCCGCACCGACGTCCCAGACATGCGACCAATGCGTTTTCGCGCCTTGCCCTGTCAGCAGCGGTCCAGTGACCTGGAATCGCACCTGGCGATCGCCCTGTAGCTGCACCTCGCGACCGGCGTAGCTCGCAATCAACTGCGCGAGCTGCTCGGGCGCGTACTCCACCAGCCCATTGGCTTGCAACACGCCAACACTGCTGAGTCGATCGATCGAGGCATTGCTCGACAGCCGCAGTGTCTCGCCTTGAATGTTCATGTCGCTAAACTGCAGTCGATCCGTGTCGGCTGCGTAGTTCGCGACGCCGGTCACTTCGAGCATCGGCTCCGACCACAGCACTTCTGGCTGTCCATAGGTTGCGCCCGCTGCCGCCGTGGTACGCATGATTCGCAACTGGTCGAACTTGACGCCCAAATCGGCCTGCACCTGCTGTCCCACGCTCGTCAGATTCACCTGTCCTACGGCGGCTCCCTGCGGCCAGGTCGACGTCGGGCCACCGGTCATATTCACCATCGTCGCAAGACGTTCGAGATCGGTTCGAAACGCTACGCTACCACGCGCGCTTGGCGAATCGCCAGCAAGCGCCACGTCGATGTCGCGAGCACGTATCGAGAACGAACGGCCAAGCACTTGCAGCTGCTGACTTCGCAAGCTCGCGCCAGCGACATCAATCAACCCGTCGCCAGAAAATTCGACGCGCGGCTCGTCAATCGACAGACCGCTAGCCTGCACGCGGAGTTGCACGACGCTACCGTTGGACTCGACCACTTGCACCTGGTCGCTCGACAGGCGAACTTGCGCTTGCAAACTCGCCTCGCCGGCCAGTTGCCGAGGAGCCGACGCTAACCAGGGACGCAGTCGATCGATCCACAGCTCGAGGGGCCCGTTGCCACTGACCTGCAGCTGCGCCGCCTGCGCTGGGTCCGTTAGTTGCACCGGTTCCAAGAGCGTGGCTTCCAACTGGTCGCGCGGGCCACGCAGTTGCAAGCTGCCGCTGGTCAGTGCCGTCGGTTGCAGGTTCTTCTCGATGCCGTTGGCACTGCACTCAATGGCGAGCTTCGGCTCGGTCCATACCTCGCGGCCGGCGTCCGCGACGCGCAGATCGGTAAGCTGCAAGTTTGCCGTCGCCTCGAATTGATCGCTTGGTTTCCGAGCGATCGAAAACTCTCCTTCGCCAAGCCCACGCAACTGCCATGACTGTAGATCGATAAACTGACCAAGCTCCTGCGAGAACTTCGCCAGATCGACTTCCACGTTGCCGGTCACTGCGTCTTGCTGCGTTTGCAGCTCTGCTTGGACAAACGGTGCATCGATCGTGAGCGCTTCCAACCGAGCACCGCTTGCCGTCTCGCGCAGCGTTGCCTCCGCCTGGATTGGCTTTTGCCAGCGAATCTCTCGTCGGCCGTCGCTGCCTGCAACCTGCTGAATTGCAGCAGCAGCCTGCCAGACGAAGCTGTCACCCTCTGGCTGGCCACCGGCGTCGAAACTCAGTTGTCCGGCATCGATGCGAACTCCCTCACGCAATTGCAGCGACCGCGGCAACATGGTAGCGATTGCTGCCAGATCGACCTTGCCAGCCAACTCCAAGTCGCGTTTCGGGAGCTGTCCCTGGAGAACTTGATTGACTTCGATCGTCTGCAGTTCTCGAATCGACGCGATGCCATTGACCTCGAAGTTGGCCCAGTCGGCGCTCACTTTCAGCTGCGTGATTGTAAGCTCGTCGCCGTCGACGCGAATGTCCCAAGGTGACGAAACCTTGCGGCTGCGCAGCCGATCGCCCGCCAACGCCGGAGTATCTAATTCCAAGTTGCTCGCTTCAATGCGACCCGTGCTCGTCAAGGCGAGCCCGCGCTGCGGATCGTTTCGCCAAGAAAGCTTGGCGTCGGTCGAAACAGCGCCCGCAACGCGAGTGCCGGGCGCTGATCGCGCCAGCCACGACTCGATCGGCATCAGCGGCAATCGCTCGGCTAACAACTCCAACTGTTGTCCATCCGACGCATCAGGCTGGCAGCGAAACTTGAGTTTGCCACGGTCGGCGCTCTCCGCAGTGGTCACTTCGGCGCTGCCATGGGCCTCGATCGCGTTTGCAAGCTTCGCCGTTATATTTGCATTGTCGACCAACCACTGACGTCCCGTGACCGCATCGGTGCCGCGCACGACGCCTTCGACCACTTCGACGGCCAGCGCCATCGACTCGTTGGCTGGTTCTTGCTGCAGATGGTTTAGCGCCGCAATGAAGTCTTCCCAGTTGCTACCGCCGTCACGAGTTTCGACGTAGACCGTGGGACGGATGACCGAGAGGGTTCCTAGGTCGGACTGGTCGATGGCCAGCGACAAGAGCGACCGCGGCACCGTCACCGACTCCACAGTCAGCAGTGGTTTGCCGGCCTGGTCCGCAATCGTCAGGCCAGTGATCGATTGACGGGTCGCCCAGCCGAACGACGCCTGCTCGCTCGCGATTGTCCAACCCGGCGGCATAGCTTGGCCGAGCAGCGAATTGCGCACCGCTGTTCGTCCCACGATCGTCGGCGCGGCTGCAACGATCGCCGCCAATAGCAACAGCAAGCCGACCAGGCGGCGCCGCCACCGCTTCGGTCGCTCGGGGGCCTGGTCCGCATACTCGTCGCCGCTGCGATCGCGGCCTTCCGCCCGATCTCGACTTCGCCTTTTCCTGCTCATGCTTTCACAGCCACGGTTGTCCTACCGGATCAGCTCGGCATCTTACGTTCGTTGGGACCAACAAGCTAGATCGAGTACGATGGATGATAGAAGTGCTAGCAGAGCAGAAAAGTGAAGCACGAGTTGCGAAAAGCGATCCATGCAAAAGCCCGAACCACACACCCTCGTCCGCTTCAAGCTGCGCTCGCTACTGGCGATCACGTTTGGCGTAGCGCTGGTGATGACGGTGTTGGGGCCGTGATTGCGGAAGCTTGATGCGGGTCAGCAACGAACGTTGCTGGTTGGACTGATAATGCTGACGATTTGCGGAGGTGCGGGTGTTTATCACTCGATCTTGCAGCGGAAACACTCACTCCAACTGGCCGGTCGACTTCTGCTAACACTGCCACTGCTCACTGAAAGTTCGAAGCAATTCGCGAGATGGACGACTTTGCTGATGCAACTGCCCGTTTTCTTGTTTTTCGCGTACATCAGCGCGCGGTCATTCACATCAATATCGCCTAACCACCTATTGACGCTCGTGATCATCCTATTCCCACCCGTGCTACATGGATGGTTCTTCGGGAAACTGTTTGTGAGTGCCTGGGCGGAAGGATTTGGCGACCGTTTAGAGCTTTGCGAACACGGCATCCTCGTCGGCCAGAAGTTTTACGATTGGTCGGGGCGGGCAATTCGAGACATTCGCGTGCGAGAACTTAAGCCAGAACTATTCGTCAACATTCGAGGTTTTTGCCAGATTGTCCGACTTACCGAGGAGCAACACGCGCTCGCTGGCGACATTCTTGCCGAAAAATATACCCGCCCGAAGTCGCCGAGTCCGTTCGACTAGCGCTGAAGGTATGCTACGACGCAAAGACTGTGTTTTCGATTTCGACATGCGACACCTGGATGCCGGATTGCCGAGCCTGACCCAACGCTTCGCGGACCAAGGTCGTCAACTCACCGTCGCGATGGCAAACCCAGATGGCAGCCGAACCACCACGCACTGTTAGCTCGGAGTCATCAAATCCAGCTTCGAAGACAGTGTTCTCAAGCGAATCGCATAACTCCGACTCGTTGAGTACAAGAAAAAACTCAGGCTTCATCAGCGTGTGCTCCAGCAAGTGGACATTGATCTACCTTTCTGCGTATCGCCCTGGCGTGGTTCTCTGGATTACGCGGTGTCGACCAAATCGACATCTGGCAGTCACTGTGGCCGTGCTGGCAGAATATTCGACCGTAAGCGTGTCCTTTCGATTTGACGAACCGCCATCCACATTCTTCGGCGTACTTCAGCGCGGCCCGAATATGTTTGTTGGGATGCATCCTAGCTTCATACGAGCACGACCTGAGTCACGTTACTGTTTATTCTACACAAACAGGCAACCCCTGAAGCTACAAATCAAACCTAAACGTCCGCCTTAGATACCGGCCCACGCGGCTGGCGGCGGTGCGTGGGTTCGTTTCGATGCGGGCTTGGCCGACTAGGCCGTTGCGAAACATGCCGAGCGGGTCGTCGAGCGGAACACCCGCCTGATAGGACGTGCTCAACGGACGGACGACGCCGTCAGGATCGGCTTGGGCGGGAACAACTCCGCCAGACGTGCTAGCCAGCCGCGGCGAAATGGCTTCCATCTCATCGTCGGCGATGTCTTCGATCTTACTGACAAAAACCTTGTAGGCCGACTCCTCGAACATCAAACGCACTTCTTGGCCCGGCAACACCAAATCGAGGTCGCGCTGGTCGATCACCAGCACCGCGTCCCACGCATTCGGGTCGCCGATCTGACACAGCAGGTTGTGCTGCGAATCGGGCGACAGCGTCGCGCCGAGGTTCTTCTTCTTCAGCGGCGATCCCGACCAAGTTGCCAGATTCACGCGCTGACCTGCCGATTCGTCACGTTTGGATGGTGGTGGAATGATGGTCCCCGCAATAGGAGCCGTAATTTCCAATCGTTTGGCGTCGACGAGCTTCTTCTCCAGCTGCTCGTTCTTCGCCTCAAGCGTTTCGCGCACCGCTTCCAGCTGCAGTCCCGCCGATTCGTCCTGGAAACTTACCTGCTTGAGCGTCCTCAACTCTTCCTCTAGCGCGGCCACCTCGCCACGTAGGCGAGTGATTTCCAAATCGAGATCGAGATTGCTCAGTCGCACAATCAGGTCACCCGGCTGCACCTGCTGACCGGGCTCGACGGCGATTTCTTCGATCTTGCCTTGCACCTCGACATAGACCGACGTGGCGTCGCGCGGCTGGAGCTCAAAAGTGCACATCACGCTGGATGGAAACGGCACCAAGAACATGCCCGCAACTACAGCCGACAGCAGACCTACTGTGGCGATCAATCGGACCTTCTTCACTTTGCTCCACCTCCCGGGCACCTTGAAGTACTTGTACAGTTTCACAAACGGCATCACCACCAGTCCGTACAGCGAGACCAGGGCGATGATTTGGCCAATGATCTTCAGACCATAGGGCTCAAACACTTTGTTCAGAAAGAACAAAATCGACAGCAGCACGAACCAGCGATAAAAGAAGGACGCGACCGTATAAAGTGCGAACAACCCTTGATTGCGTTTCGGCAGAAACGGGTCTTCCGGTTCTTCCAGTCCTAAACACCACTTGCCCAACTTGCGGCTGAGAATTGAAGTCGCCTTTTGGCGCAAGTTGGGAATCTCCAGGATATCGCTGAGTATGTAGTAGCCATCGTAGCGCAGCAGTGGATTGGCGTTGAATAGGATCGTACTCACCGAACTGACGAACATGATGTTCAGACAGATGTAGTTGAGCATTCCCGGCTCGCTGAACCACCAAATGAACGTCGCGATCGAAGCGATCACCACCTCGACATACATGCCCGCAGCGCCAATAGCAGCGCGATGCCACCGGCTAGGCAGCATCCACGAGTCGGACACGTTGCAGTAGAGGCAAGGCGTCAGCACTAGAAACATTACGCCCATCTCGTGGCACTCGCCGCCAAAGTGCTTGCACGACATGCCGTGACCAAACTCGTGAATCACCTTGGTCACACCAAGCACGCCAGCAATCAGCAGCCAGTTTTGCGCCGAGAAGAAAGACTGAAACGAAGGCAACTTCGCCTGAAACACGTCGAACTGCACGATCACCAGCGTGGCAGCGCTGAACATCAAACCCAAGCAGAGCCAGGTTGCCCACGCAGTAAAAAACCAACTCACCCACGGGTACAAGCCGTTGAGAATTCGCTCGGGATCGAAACCACGAAAGCGAAACGAGAGCACGTTGCTCATCGACTGCAAGATCTCTTTGCGCCGTTTCTCGTCGCGGCGCTTTTTGAGCTGCACGCCCTGCCCCGCCGAGTCGGATAGCACCAGCCCGCTGCGATGCAGCATACCGATGAAATTCTGCAACTCCTCGACGCGAATCGTTTGGGGTGGGAACTCGGCTTCAAACTGCTCCGCAATATCTTCTAGGCTCGATTGTCCGTCGAGCATCTGCAAGATGGCGAACTCTTCTTCCTCGAACCGAAAATACTGCAGACCGACCGGGTCTTTCACGACCCAATAGACGCGGCCTTGATAGCGCTGCTTGCGCGCCTTCAGATCGGGGCGCACACGGATAGCCAGCTTGCGCGACGAACTAGAAACAATGCTGTCGGCAAGTGTGGCCATGAGGTGAGTCGAGTGTCGAGAGACTAGTGATCAGTGACGAATCGGCTAGCGTCGAACTTTATTTGCCTCGAGACTTTGGGCGCTCGATTCTTGGCTTTTCTGATCAACGTGGATCGTCATCGATGCGACGCCGCCTGGCTGGAGCAGCCAGCTGCCGTTCACTTGCTGATTGACCACTTCCGCACGAACGGTGTAGACGCCCGTGTGCTGTAGCAACTGGTCAGCGTGTACGATTCGGCCCTCGACCGTGGCTTTGCGGCCGCGTGCCTTGGTCACTTCGACCGTGACCGGCTTGCCGTACACTTCCGAGCGATCGAACTGATCGGAACGGACACGGCCTTGGACATACAGCGTGTCGAATCGCATGAGTTTGAGAATCGGATCGCCCGGGTTCACCCATTCTGACTGGTGGACGTTGGTCATCACCACATCGCCGTCAAACGGTGCGCGAATGGTTCGCCAATCGAGTTCCATTTGGGCCGCCTCACGTTCGGCGGTCTTGGTATTGGCATCGAGCCCGGCCAGATACTGATCGTTGACGGCCTTCTCAATTTGCAAGTTAGCCCGTTCATAGTCGAGCTTCATCCGCCGGATCTCGCTTTCGACGACGGCTCCTTTGTGCTGTCGATTTGACTCGAGGCCCTGCTCCCACTCGACCTTCGCCACCGCGGCAGCCGCTTGCGCGTAGCGTTTCTCGATATCCTGCGCAGCCCGTTTCTTAGCAGCTTGCTCGGCATAACGAGTTACTTTGACGGCCGCTTTCGCTTTGCGGTCGTCGATGCGGGCGAGGACATCGCCTTCCTTCACGCTAGACCCTTCGCGAACGTTCATCTCGATCAGCATACCCGGCTCGACGGCGGGAATGCGTGCTTCGTCTTTCACAAAGATCGTCGCTTGTAGCACGGGATTGCCGTCAGGCGTCGTGTAGCGGTCGGTCTGGGCAGCGGCTTGTCCCGCAACCAGCAGTGCAATGAGGCAGGTAATGACTTTCATCCGATGGACCCTCTCTCTCTTCTCGTATCGCGGAGCAAAGTTGTTACAGCCGGAACAGGATTCGTGACTGTACGAACTCGAATAGATCGCTGAACCAGACGTAACCGATTGGTTCTTTCCCGCATAGAATTTTCGCCTTCACGTCGGCACCGACTTTGAGTTCGGTGGACGGGTCATTGACGAGTGCCTTAAGTTTCGCTTGGTCGAATGACACGCGCATACGCACCGTGTTGCCGTCTTCGCCGTGTACCTCGGCAGAGGTGTCAATTTGTTCGACCTGGCCCATGATCGGATCGCCGGTGTGCGTGGCCAAAACGAATTCGACCTGCAGCTTAGCGTTGGGATCGTTCTCGCGTAGTTGCTTATCGCGCTCGATGACGTGGCCCAGCTTGGCTTCGGGAACGTAAATCTCAAGTTCCCAAGAACTGGTCGTATCGGCGATCTTCATCAGCCGCTGACCAGCGCCGACCATGCGCCCTAGCAGCGTCTCTTGGACTTCCCAACTGACCACCTTGCCGTCGATGGGGCTGTAGACACTGAGACTCTCTTCCTTGAGCTTGAGCAGCGCCTGCTGTTTTTCCAGACTCGTGAGTGTCTCGCGCAACTGCTCCAACCGACCGTTTAGCCGTTGGCGTTCGACCTCTTCGCGAAT
This sequence comes from Planctomycetota bacterium, assembly GCA_039184115.1. Classification (GTDB taxonomy): domain Bacteria; phylum Planctomycetota; class Planctomycetia; order Pirellulales; family Lacipirellulaceae; genus Bythopirellula. Next base: position 25,272 of record JBCDBK010000061.1, read on the forward strand.
CTCGCCACCACCAGTGCCAGAACGACTGAGTTCGTAGCGAGTCGCGCTGATGTCCTCGAGGGTCTTTTCGTACTCGCCACGCAGCTGAATCTCCTGACTCTGCAGATCGAAGCTTACCTGCTTGACGAGCAACTGCTCCTTCGCGATGAGATCACCGGTATCAATGGGCACTTCCACGACCTTGCCATCGATGCTAGCGAATACGTCTTGTCGCACTTCGGGCATCAACTTGCCGTCGGACACGACGGTGAAATCGTAGGGCACCAGACACATGGACGCGATGGCACCGCCGATCGCCAGCACTGCCAAGATTGTCTTGGGCAGGTTTCTTGCCGTCACAAGCACCTGCGTCTTGCCCAGCGTACGCCACAGCGGCAGCAGGAACAGGCTCTCCATCTCTTGTGCGTTGGTGAGCGAGGTCGAACTGTGCCGTCGCACCACATCGATGCGCTGCATCATGCCCTCAGGCTGCTGTTGATCGACGAGCTGTTCGATAACGATCGCGCCGAGAATATTTTCTCGTTTCTTCTGCTTGCGTTCGCCAGGCTTGTCTTCTTCGAGATCGGCCTCTCGAAGTGGCAGCACGGCAAGCTGCTTGGTGTGCGATTCGTCGACGTAGGCGTTGACGACTTGTTCCACCTGCGGGGCAAGATCGGACGTATCGCCGTCAAACCACAAGTCGTCACCCGTTTTAGCGACCGCTGTCACTAGGTTACGCAACAGACGAACGATGTTGGATCGCTTGTCGAAGGTGTCCTGGCCGCTGATTGCACTGATTTGGTACTTCGTACCTTTGCGAAGCGCCACCGTTACGCGGTCGCAACCAATCAGCCTCCGACCTTCGTTGGCAATCGTGTAGGCCGTTTCGCGCGAATCGAGCGCCTGATGCACCAGACCGGTAAACGCTTCGAGCTGTTCCCAAAGCGACTGCTTGTGTGTGAAGTGTCGTAGCCGACGAGTCTTCACGTACTCGCCTGCTAATTCGCAAATCTGATTCAGAAATCGCAGATAGCCGCGTTGCGTGGTGGGACGCGCCCCGCTGCGTTGAAAAATCTCGACCAACCCATCAATGCCGCGGTCGCTCACAATGGGAGCGATCACCAGTAGATAATCGGTCGGGTTGGCGGCCGCCTCCGAGTCAGCATCGTCTCCGCCGACGGCGCCCGAGTGTGGCGGAATCAGCGCAGGCTCGCCTTTTTCGATGACCTGCTGCAGCAGTCGACCGTGCTGACGCTGCGCTGTCTCGCTGGCGGCCAAACCAGTCTGTTGCAGGTTGACCTGGTACTCGAGCTGCAGCGGCGCACCTTCTTCGCGCGTCCAGGCAACGCCGCCGATCGCGGCCAACGCGGCAATCGATTTATCGACCAACGCGGCGTAAAACTCAGACGGCTCGGCATCCGACTTGGACAACTCCGCGACTTCCTGCACCAAGCCTTGGATTTCTTGCTTGGCACGTTGGACGGCATCGTCGTCGGGCGGAAGCGAGCTACTCACTGTCGACTGTGTGCTCATGGTCGCGGTGTGGTAAGGGACGATGTGGTCATGGACGGTTTGCTCATGAACAGTTTGCTCACGAAGGTAGCGGACCGGCGAATCGGCGCGATTGCGGGAGAAACGGTACGTCGGCAGAATAGCGATCTGGCAGCGATGCGGCGAGACGTCCTTGTGCTGGCAGGTTCCAGCAAGGCCTCTACCAATCATACATTGTCGTAGATTCGCAAGTTACGTCAAACTCCCAATCACCGCCCAGCGAGCCAGACACCCCTTTTTTTGTCGGCAGAAACCGCCTAACCGGAACCCGCCCCGGTCGCCCAGATGAGCGACACCGTCAAGCTAGGCCGTCTGCTGTCAGACCTTCAGCATGCCATGATTGCCTGCAGAAAACGCATCGTCAGACGCATGAATCGGACTGGAACTCACTACCTCAGGTGCTAAGATATAAGATCTCTTAGGCCGCCTCTCAGGCGGCTTTGACTGTATCTGAACCACGGAGAATTTATGGCGAAGCAAAAAGAAGAGGCGCTCGAAGTCGAGGGCGTCGTAACCCAGGCACTAGCAAACACCAGATTTCTGGTGGAGATCGAAGGCGGCCACATCGTCAACGCCCATGTGGCCGGTCGCATGCGCAAGCACTTCATCCGCATCGTCCCCGGCGACAAAGTCCGCGTCGAACTCTCTCCCTACGACCTGACAAAAGGTCGAATCACCTACCGCGAGCGGTAGTCCGGCTTCGCAGCGCGTGCATTCCCGCAGCCAGTTGCCCCCGGCCAAGTTACCCGTAGCCAGCATTCGTCGGGGCAACCACATTGCAGGCCTTGCGCTTACGCCGCCTATCTCGCCAGCTCATGCTGCTCGGCGGCGCTCGTAGAGATGACAAGCATCGAGGCAAGAATCCTAAGATCCGCGACGATTTTTGTAACGATTCTTGCCAATAATCTCGTATCGATCAGCGTATACCAGTATAACTGTGTAACTTTCGCCGCAAAGCAACGCTTGATCTAGTCACGAGCCGGGAGAACCCTCTCGATGTGCCGACCGTATCGGATCAGAACCTCGCGGTTCGTTCCGACCGATTGCCTTAGATTCAAGCCTCGCACCATTACACTACCCACTCCAGGAGAAAGAGCTGTGAGTATTCGCTCCCCACGTTGCCGGTCGCTAGCGGCCAAGTTTACTATCGTGGCGCTGGTCGCCGCGTTCGCCCTTGTCACCAGCGTCAAGGCGCAGGCGCAAGGGAGCAAAATGAAGCCGATCGCAGTGGTCGCGATCAACAGCATCAACAACATCATGGACGACGTCGACTTTGCCGGCACCTTGGCGGGCAAAGAGGACCTGTCCAACCAAGTGCGACCCTTCGTCGGCATGATCCAAGGCCTCGACAGCGACCAACCCATTGGGCTCGTCCTGCAGTCGGACGGCATCGTGCCAGGTGGCGCAATCTGTGTGCCATGTACGAATCTGAAAGCCATGATCGACGGCATGGCAATGTTCGGCGTCACGCACGAAGACGGCCCCAACGGCACCATGCAAATCGGTGCGCAGGGCCAAACAGTCTTTGCCCGCGAAGCAGACGGTTGGGCTTACATCTCGATGGCTCCCGAAATGCTTGACAGCTTGCCTGCCGACCCGGCGGCACTGCTTGGCGCTCTGACGAAGGAATACGATATCGCGATTCGGCTGAGTGTGCAGAACATTCCCGAAGCCTACAAGCAGATGGCACTCAGTCAGCTCGAAGCCGGTATGCAAGCCGGTATGCAGAAGCTCGACACCGAGACCGACGAACAGTTTGAAGCACGCCAAGAAATGGCCAAGGTCCAAGTCGATCAGCTCAAGCAGGCCGCGCAGGACCTAGACGAATTGACGCTGGGAGTCGCGGTCGACAGCGTCCAGCAGCGTGCCTATCTCGACATTGCTTACACGGCGGTTGCCGGCTCGAAACTAGCCGAGCAGATCGCCATCAATGCCGACCCGAAGACCGACTTTGCCGGCTTTTTCCAGCCCGATGCGGCAATGATGATGTCATTCGCTTCCAAGGTTAGTGAATCAGACGTCGCGCAAATGGAACAGATGTTTGGCGCGATGCTCAAGCAAGTCGAAACCGCCATCGACCAAGAGTCGGACCTCGAAAACGAAGAGGACCGTCAGGCGGTAAAGAGCGCTGTGAGCGACTTCATGGAGGCGCTCAAGTCGACCATGATGGCCGGCAAGATGGACGGCGGTGCCGTCCTCAACATGTCGCCGACGTCACTGTCGTTTGTCGCAGGCGGATTCGTGGGCGATCCGGCCAAGGTCGAGAGCGGATTGAAGAAGCTCGCCGACGTGGCCAAGGGTGTCGCAACGAAAGAGGGGGAAGACTTTCCAGCTATCAATTGGAACTCGGGTAGTCACCAAGATGTCCAATTCCACACGGTGCAGATCCCAAGCCCCGATTCCGAAGATGAAAAGGGCGTTCGCCAAATGTTCGGCGACACGATCGACGTTGCCGTTGGCATCGGCAAGGAAAGCGCCTATGTGGCCTTCGGTCGCGATTGTCTGGACGCACTCAAACGCGTGATGGACGTCTCGGCAGCGTCGCCGCAAAAATCGGTCGCGCCCATGGAGATGACCTTCTCACTGTCGCAGATCATGACGGCTGTCGCGGGTCTGATGGACGACGAAGAGAATAATAAGCCGATGATCGAAATGATGGCCAATATGCTCGGCAACGAGGCGAAGGGCCGCGATCACGTGCGGATGGTCGTACAGATCATCCCCAATGGCGGTCGAGTTCGCATCGAAGTCGAAGAAGGTGTTCTACGCGCGATCGGCATGAGTGCAATGGCCGCTCAAGCAGAAGCCGCCGGTGCCGGTGGATTCTGAGCTGCGAACCTTCGCCGCGAAAAAAACGTCACCAATTTCGGGCATTGGTCGCTCACGCGACCGATGCCCTTTTTGGTAGAATCCGTACTGACCTTGCCTTTCACCCACAGCCCCTCGCCTTGCCTGACCATGCCTGCTGAAACGACTACCGCCTTCCCAACGCAGATTGAATCCGTCGCTGGCCACTCGGTCGCAGACCTTGCTAACCAATTCGGCACGCCGACGTTTGTGTACGACGCGGACAGAATCGTCGAACGAGTGAATGACTTGGCTGCCTTCGACGCGGTGCGCTACGCCCAAAAGGCAGCATCGAATTTGGCCATACTGAGCCTCGTGCGAGAACACGGTGTGGTCGTCGATGCGGTCAGCGCCGGCGAAATCCGACGTGCGATGGCCGCCGGTTACGAGCCAGGCGAGAGCATGCATCCGCCGATCGTTTACACCGCCGACATCTTCGATCACGAGTCGCTCGAACTAGTCATCGCGCATGGTATACCCATCAACTGCGGGTCGCCCGATA
>JBCDBK010000062.1:0-29643 GCA_039184115.1 Planctomycetota bacterium
TGTGGGCTGCCACGAGGTATGAGACATGTAGTTGACGAAAAAAACAGCAAGAAACCGGCGTGTTTCCATTGTAACTTTTCCGTTAGCGTAGGGCAAAATCCACCGACACCTAGAGATTCGTATCCACAAGCGGTAGGACTCTCCTCATTTGGAATCCGCTACTAACCATTCCGCCAAAGCTTGATCGTTCGGGGCGGTTCTGGTGGGAAATGCGGTGACACCAATTTCCCCGCCAGCATTTTAGCGCGGAGCTGCGCGATTATCTCGTTAGTCGCTGTTGGGAAGGCCGCTTGTCAGTTGGACTCGCCGCAGCGCTCGGCGTATTCGGCACGCCGATAGACAAAGACCATGGCCAATCCCTGCCAATGTTCTCCTTCAGTTTACAGCTGGCAGGCAATGGTGTTGCAGTGATGTGGTGCGTGTGAGAATGTCCCGGTCACGAAAAAAGCCGCACCCGACAGTAACGACGGGCGCGGCTAGTTTGGTCACCGATTCGTGATTGTGCTAAGGAGGCCTTAGCTACCTTGCACTTCCTTGGACTCGTCAGCTGTTGCTTCTGCGATCACAGCCAAAGCAGCTTTGTACTTTGCTAGAGCCAAATTGAGCCGTGCGGTGTGCTCGCAGCTGGTCTTCTCTTTGCCGACCAGAAACATTTTTTCGACTCCCTCTTCCTTTGCAAGCTTCGCTGCAGTCATCGGGCAGTGACATTCCTCTTCGCCAATGACGTATGTCATCTGAACGTTGTCCATGGTTTCTTTCAGCTTCTTGGCGAGGGCTCCTGCACTCTGTTGGCAGTGCTGCTCTGCGCCGGCAAGGGTCACTTTGCCACTCGCTTTGCAAGTGTGAGGCTCAGCAAACTTGCTGACGAATTCCTCGGTAGCTTTCACGAGAGCGAGCTGGGCATCAGCCTTCGAGTCGTACTCTTTGTCACCTACGACGAAGTGCATGTGCGTGCCGTTCTCTTCGGCGAGCGCTGCTGCAGACTTCTCGCAACAGACGGATTCGTCGCCAACGGTGTAGGAGATCTTGGGTAATTTTTCCATCGCTGCTGTCATCGAGCAGCTACCCTCCGTGCATTGCTCGGTAGCGACGGCGGTGGCTTCAGACGCCTTCTCACCTTTGTCGCAATCGCCACAGTTGGCTTGTGCCACTACAGCCGAAGTGAATACCAACAACATCGAAAGGGCTTGAATGCTCTTGCTCATCTCGATAATTCTCCCACGGTGAAAGGAATTCGGTCGCGGCACATGCCCGCGAATACGCTGTGATAATATAACCGGTCCGGCCCGTCGATGGTGAAACACCATACATTTTTGCTGGAGATCACGAGATTCTCGAAATGCCCCATCAAGAGGCGAGAAATAAGCGAAGTCTGCCGCTGACGACACGAACCGAGCTGGAACCTCACCGTTGGAAATCCACGGCTACTGACTGCATAACCAATGAATCCTGACGCAAAGCTGCCTTGCACGCGTCGGCGGAATTCACCTCATTCTGGTTCTGCCACTGACTCTATCCACCCACCACCGCCAATCACTTGAGTCAGCTCCGCCTCGAAAATCAGTCAGACTAACTTGCCCGCCAGCGTTTCGGCGCGGAGTTGCGCGATCATTTCGTTGGTTGCGGCTTCGACGGCGGTTTGCCAGTTGGACTCGCCGAAGCGATCGGCGTATTCGGGTCGCCGATGGGCGAAGATGATCGCCCGCGAGTTGTTTACGATCGCGCCCAGTCCGCGCGCGTCGAATGCCGGTGCAACGCCTGCGGCCGTACCGCCTTGGCTGCCAAAACCGGGTACCAAGAACCACGTCTGCGGCATCGCATGACGCAACTCGGCGAGCTGTTCGGGATAGGTCGCACCGACCACGGCACCGACGATGCCGTAACCGCGCTGACCACACGTGAGTTGCGACTGCTGCTCCACATAGTCACCAACGCGACGATAGACCGTGCCGTCGGACAGTTGCTGGTCTTGCAGCATGTGGCTCCCTGGGTTGGAAGTCTTCACCAGCACAAACAGTCCAGCGCCCCGTTCGCTGGCGACGTTGATGAATGGCTGCAGACTATCGGCGCCGAGATAGGGACTAACGGTTAGGCAATCGGCCTGCCAGGGGCTAACGTCATCGCGTCCGAGTAGTCCGCGCGCGTAGGCTTCGGCGGTTGAGCCGATGTCGTTGCGCTTGCCATCGAGAATAACGAGCAGCCCGTTTTCGCGTGCGTAGTCAATCACCCTGCCGAGGGCGACCATTCCCGTCGGGCCGAGTTCTTCAAAAAACGCCATCTGTGGTTTGACCGCTGGCACCAGTGGCGCAACAACGTCGATAATCTCGCGACAGAATTTTTCGTACGCGTCTGCGCGAACCGACCAGTCGTTACCGTTACCTGTGGTCAGTCCAGCAGGCAACTGTTCCCAGCGCGGATCAAGACCTACTAATACGGGCGTCGCGGTTCGCTCGACGGCGGCCGCCAAGTCGTCCATAAAATGTCGCAAGTTACTCTCCATCGAGTTGACGTAAGGGAAGCGCCTATTTCTTATCGCACGACCGACAAGTTGCACAAGGCCGCTAGTCGCGTGATCGTGCGCGCATTTCGTCAGCCAGCCAGATTCTTTGCACGACCGCAAACAGCAGCGCCGTGCTCCAGCCAAAGACGAACAGTCCCGCCATCGCCTGGATGGCACTGAGCAGGCGCCAAGAACCTTCGATGACGATGTCTCCATATCCCAACGACGCGAAGGTCACGGTCGAAAAGTAGACGGCGTCCTCAAACAACCGAAACTGATCGGTCGCCACCCACCAGTAGTAAACGACCGCCCAGACCGTCAACTCGAGAATGTGCAGCAGCAGCAACACGATGGCCGAAGAACCGAGCAGTTTCAGCTGAAAGCCAAGTCCTGAGCGTGATTCGAAGTCGTCGCGGACCGCGCGCGCCTGCAGATGTCGAATCCAAGTGGCTGTGCCTAGCGCATGGATGCCGATCGTCACGAGCGTCAGCAGTATGCCGAGGAGGATCGAATTGAGCATCGAGATTTTGGCAGCCGAAGAATCGACGAGCAGAGACCAATGGGACAGCCGAAGTTGGGCAGCACCTACTATAGCCGAACCATCGCGGGACAGCACCGCTGTCAGTACCGGAATTTGCGAGTTTGTCCCGGTTGCGCAAGCTTGGTAGTGGCTTGGAAAAGACCCTCGCCAAGCGTACATTGGACTGGGAAATCCGCGCTCGAAATCTGGTGCGCGGTAGGTGGCACCCGTGCGCGAAAGAAGTCTATTGCAAGCTCTCCCGTCAGAACGTGAATGTCGTCGGATCACGTTGACGATGCGGACGCGCTGCTGGCACTTACTCGCGTTGCTCACGTCAACCGGACTGCTCGCCGGCTGCGAAATGGCCGAGGGAACCGCGCCTACTCCGGCTGCGGCCGAGCCGAACGTGCTGACCGTGAACGTCGCCCCCGCCAATTTCGTACAGAACGTCTCACAGACCTCTTCGTCGTTTGGCACAATCAAGCCGCGCCGTTCGAGTTCGCTTGGATTTGCGCGAGCAGGGCGAGTGTCGAAGGTGCGATTCGACGTCGGAGATTTCGTGGCCGAAGGCGATAAGATCGCCGAACTCGACCAGGGCGAACTCGTCAACCAGCAAGAAGATCTCGACGACCTGCTCAAAAAGCTCAACGACGATCTCGAACTGCTGCAAAGTCAGGCGGTCGACCAGCGGCTGCGTCAAAAGGAACAAGAGATCGCCGAATTGACGAGCCAACAAACGCGACTGACACGCGAGTTCGAAAAAGGTTTTATCGTGGCACCCTATCGAGGCGTACTCGCCGAGCGCAACACCGAAGTGGGTGATGCCGTCCCAGCGGGACGTCCTTTCTTTCGCATCCTCGAAGCGGGACGACCGGTAATCGCACTGAACGTGCCGGTGCGGCTGGCAGGTCAGATACAAGTCGGCACACAAGTCTGGGTTCGTCGCGGCGAAGAGATCCTCGAAGCCGAAGTGATGACCATGTCGCCCGAACTCGATCCCTCGTCACGAACTCAGTCATTGACGCTGAGCATCGCCGAAGACGTCACGCCCCGTCGGTGGAACTACGGCGAAGTGGTCGAAGTGCAGTTCCTGGTGCCTACAGAGAACGATGGTTTCTGGCTGCCGTACTCCGCCTTGCGGCGTTCCGGTGGTGACCTGTGGTCTGTGTTTATCTTGGAAGGCGACGGCGATCAAAAGACGATCGCCACTCGAACCGTCAAACTTGTGCAGCTCGAAGATACCCACGCACTGGTCATCAAAAAGGCGCTGGTCAGTGGCTCGATTGCCGAAGGAGACTTGATTGTCGTCGACGGGCTCAACCGCGTCGTGCCCGGTCAGCTGGTGCGGGGCAACCTCGTGCCCAACGATTATCAATCCGCCGATGCACGCGGAGCGGGTGAATGATCGCCCAGTTTCTGGTCAGGAATCCACGGATCTTGTTGCTGATCGTGGGTGTGATCGTTGTGGCGGGGCTTTCTTCGTTCCACCTGATGCCCCGACTGGAAGATCCAGTGCTCGGCAAACGGGTGGCCGTGATCAGCACCGTCTATCCAGGGGCAGACGCAGGACGCGTCGAATCGTTGGTGACGATCCAGATCGAGCAACGCCTGCAGGGAATTGCTGAGATCAAGCAAGTTCGCTCCAACAGTCGGGCGGGTATCTCGAACATCATCATCAAACTTCGCGATGATGTCGACGACGTTGATGTCGTCTGGTCTGAGGTGCGAAACCAAATTGCAGACGGCGCGGTCGACTTGCCGGAGGGATGTCGGAGATCGAAGTTCGAGGTCTTTCCGCTCAAAGCCTTCGCCGCGATCGTGTCGGTTAAATGGCTTGGACCGCAGCCGATCGACTTCAGCATCCTGAGGAAACTTACCGCACAGCTGCGCCAGCAAATCGCCAATCTTGCCGGCACCGAATCGGTCGAAGAGTTTGGCAATCCGGGCGAACACTATTTGGCCGAAGTCGAACCCACGGTGCTGGCCGCACTCAAGCTATCGACCGCGTCGATTGCTGGGCAGATCGCCGCCAACAACGCCACGCATCCGTCGGGCTACGCACGCGGGCCAGACAGTCAATTGCTGCTCGACATGAAGCAAGCTGATTCGAATCTCGATCGCTTGCAGGACGCGGTGATTCGCTACGGGCCCAAGGGCGAATCGGTCAAGCTGTCGGAAATCGCGCGGCTATCGAAACAGTCCATCGAACCGCTGACGGATGTCGCACTAGTCGACGGCCAGCGGGCGATCGTGCTGGGGGCGTTCTTCGACGATCAGCTCCGCGTCGACCGTTGGTCGGCGCAATTGGAAGCGGTCGTGGAAAAGTTCCAACAGGAATATGCCGCCGAGATCGACGTCGAGACGATCTTCTCGCAGCAGCGCTTTATCGACGCCCGCCTCGAAAGCCTGTTGGTCAATCTCTGTCTTGGTGCCGCAGCGGTGGTCTTGGTGGTGCTAGTGCTCATGGGCTGGCGTAGCATGATCGTCGTCGGCATCACGTTACCGCTGTCAGCGTTGATGGTACTCTCGGGGATGCGCGTCCTGCAGATACCGATGCATCAGATGTCGGTGACGGGGCTGATCATCGCGCTAGGATTACTGATCGATAACGCGATTGTGATTGTCGAAGACGTGCGCGCCCGGATCTTCGATGGCGACTCGACGCTGGTTGCCATCCGCCGCGGCATCCGTCATCTGTCGATGCCACTGTTCGGATCGACTCTCACAACAGCGCTGGCATTTACGCCGATCGCAACACTACCCGGACCGCCAGGTGAGTTTGTCGGTACGATTGCCGTCAGCGTGATTCTGGCAATTGGCGCTTCGTTCGTGCTGGCCATGACCGTCGTCCCCGCGCTGCTCGGCCTGATGAGCACGGACGCGACCGATCGCAGTCTCTGGAGCTACGGGATCAGCAGCCTGTGGATCCGACGGGCTTACCAAAGCTCGCTGCGTGCGGTACTGCGGGTGCCACCGATAGGAGTGCTGCTGGGCTGCGTGTTGCCAGCATTCGGTTTTTTGTTTTCGCAACATCTGCCCGAGCAGTTTTTTCCGCCGTCGGATCGGAACCAGATCCAAATCGAAGTGGAGTTGCCCGCCCGGGAGTCGGTGAACAAGACTCTCGACACCGTCAAAGCGTTGCACGAGTTGGTCGTGGCTGAACCAAAGATCGCTCGCGCCCACTGGTTTGTCGGTCGGAGCGCGCCGACGTTTTATTACAACGTAGTGCCCAGCCGACGAGGCACGCCATTCTACGCGCAGGCAATCGTCGAACTGACCGCAACGGACGATGTCGCTGCACTTGCGCGGTCGCTGCAAGATCGCCTCAGTGAATCGCACGCGGAGTGTCGCATAATCGTCCGTCAGTTGGAGCAAGGCCCGCCTTTCGATGCCCCCATCGAGGTTCGCGTATCCGGACCCGACCTGGCTGAGCTACAGACGCTGGGCAGTGAATTGCGTTTGATGTTGAGCCAGGCGGCGCATGTGATTCACACGCGTTCCGATTCAGAAGAGACGATTCCCAAGCTGGTCCTCGATGTCGATGCCGAGGAATCTTCGCGTGCTGGTCAAAATACAGCTGAGCTGTCGGGATTGCTATACACAACGCTCGAAGGTGCCCCCGCCGGCAAGTTACTCGACGGCGAAGAAGAGTTGCCAGTGACGGTGCGAATGGCCAGCCTTGGCCGCGCGCAGCTGGACCAACTGGCGGCGCTACAATTGGCCAGCAATCAGCGGCGTGGCCCGACGGGACCGCCTGATACGATGCCAAAACCGTCGTCCGATCCACCACTCGCGGCAATCGCAGACTTCGAGTTAGGTTCCGACGTGGCCGCGATTGTGCGAATTGATGGCCAGCGCACCAATGAGATCAAGGCCTACCTGAGCGCTGGCGTGCTGCCAGCGGCCGCGTTCGCCGATTTCGAGCGGCGGCTGGCTGCTGCTGACTTTCGCTTGCCGCCCGGCTACGCTTTGGACTTCGGCGGCGAAGGGGCGGAACGGTCGAGTGCAATTCAGCGGCTGGTCGCGAATGCCGCTCTGCTGTTTACGTTGATGATCTTAACGCTGGTGATTTCGTTTCGCTCGTTTCGCTGCGCAGCCGTGATTGTGTTGGTGGGCGCACTGGCGATTGGGTTGGGGCCACTCGCTCTGTGGCTGTTTGGCTACCCATTTGGTTTTATGGCGATCGTCGGCACCATGGGCTTGGTGGGAGTGGCAATCAACGATTCGATCGTCGTTTTGGCCGCCATCCAAAAGGATGAAGCAGCACGCTTGGGGGATGTCGAAGCATTGTCAGAGGTGGTAGTCGGATGCACACGACATATTATTGCCACAACGTTGACCACTGTGGTCGGCTTCGCGCCGCTGATTCTCAGCGGGGGCGGTTTCTGGCCACCGCTGGCAATCACAATCGCCTGCGGTGTTGGAGGTGCGACGTTCTTAGCTCTCTATTTCGTCCCGTCGCTAAATCTGCTATTGCATATCGAGCAAGTAAACGCTGCGGAGCCTGGCTGACCAACGTCGGACTTCGGATGGCCGTTCAAACGCGGACACGTCATGCAGCTGGCCAGCTCTAAGTTGCGGACTGCAGATCATTTTGATGTCAGGATGGAACGCAGCGCGGCGGCCTTCGTCTAGTTCGCCGCAGCGTCATGTGAGATACCACACACTGAGATACAAGGCTCTCGCCGTGATTCCGATCTTCAGATGTGGTGCTTTGGAGGTCGTCAAAACTGCCGTTCCACCTGTCATAAACATCAGTAATTTACTAGAATACCGATCCCCGATAAGACCCCTAGTATGACGCCTCGACCATGCCGCCAGCCGTAACACAACGGATTGCCTCGCGCCGCAAGACGATCATCGACGGCAAGCCGCTCGACATCCAGCAGATTGCGTCCGTCGGTCGCGGTGATCGCAGCCTGCTGCTCAGCGCTGACGAACAAGTGCATCGACGCATGGCCGAGTCGGTCGACTTGGTCGAGCACGCCGTCGAGCAGGGCTGGCCGGTCTACGGCGTGACCACCGGATTCGGCGGAATGGCCGACCAGGCTGTGCCTTGCGATCAGGCGGCGGCCTCGCAAGCCAACTTGCTATCATTCCTAGCATCGGGTGCGGGCGAGCCAATTGCGCCGCGGCACGTGCGTGCTGCGATGACGCTGCGAGCCAACGTGCTGATGCAGGGCTATTCGGGCGTGCGGCTGGAAATTGTCGAACGACTGGTACGCTTCGTCAACGCCAACGCGACGCCAGTTGTGCGCGAACTTGGATCGATCGGTGCCAGCGGCGATCTCGTACCGTTGTCGGTGATTGCCCGCGCAGTTACTGGCGAAAGTGACTTTGCGCGTGTGCAGCTCGACGGACGCGAGTTCGGCAGCAAGGCGGCATTGGCTGAGTTGGGACTGAGCCCCATTGAGCTACGCCCCAAAGAGGGACTGGCGATCGTCAACGGCACCTCCTTTTCGGCGGCAATCGCCGCTAATTGTGTCGACGAGACCAGACAGCTGCTGGGTGTCGCGTTTGGTGCACAGGCGATGATGCTGCGCGCACTGAAGGTGCAAGACGAACCGTTCGAAGCATTCGTCCATCAGCGCAAACCGCATCCTGGCCAGATCTGGTCGGCGCAGATCATGCATCGACTGTTGAATGAAGGTCGCGCTTCGCTCAACGGCAGCGCTCACAAAGAACGTGTGCCCGAGCACGTGCAAGATCGTTACTCGCTGCGCTGCTTCCCGCAATACATGGGTCCCATCGTGGACGGACTCGCGAAAGCGATTGGTGTTATCGAAACCGAAATGAACGCCGTGAGCGACAACCCGCTCGTCGACGCCGATCAAGGTCGGTTCTACCAAAGCGGTAACTTCCTCGGTCAATACGTTGGCGTCGCGATGGACGACTTGCGCCGTTATCTCGGTCTGCTGGCGAAGCACCTCGATGTGCAGATCGCTTCGCTGGTGGCGCCCGCGTTTAGCAACGGACTGCCTTCGTCGCTGCGAGGCAACCAGGAGTTGTCGTACAACATGGGTCTCAAGGGACTGCAAATCACGGGCAATTCGATCATGCCGATGCTCACCTATCTGGGCAACCCGCTGGTCGAGCACTTCCCAACGCACGCGGAGCAATTCAACCAGAATATCAATGGCTTAAGCTGGGGCGCGGCGAATTTCGCCTGGAAGTCGGTCGAGCTGTTTCAGCATTACTTGTCGGTGGCGCTGGTATTTTCCGTCCAGGCGATCGACTTACGTGCCAAGGCGACACTCGACCACTACGACGGTAGAGCGCTGCTGGGATCGCTCGCGTCGCCGCTCTACTCAGCGGTCTGCGAGGCGATGGAAGTCGATATGGGTCGAGATCGCCCGTTGCTGTTCGATGACGGCGATCACTGGTTGGAAGAGAAATTAGCGATGCTGCACGCTAGCCTTCGCGAGCGCAGCGCAGTTGACAAAGCGGTCACGCCGATTGTCGATTCGTTCGACGAACAAGTTGCCCGTTAGCGGCTTGAACACAATTGACGAGCAAAGTTGTTGTCTTAGGCATCTAGTCGCCATGAACATCTGCGAACACCTATCCAGTACTGCAGTTCGCCACCCAGATCGAGTCGCGATTGTTTTTGAAGGTCGCTCTTGGACTTACCAGCAACTCGATCGCCTCTCGATTACCGCCGCCGACCGGCTTTCGATCGCAGGCGTGTCGGCGGGCGAGCGTGTGGCAATCCGCTTGCCAAACGTACCAGCGTTTGTCGTGTGGTATTACGCGTCGCTAAGAATTGGCGCCATCGCCGTCTCAATCAGCACGCGATTGACGGACAGCGAAGTCGCCTTCGTCGTGGCAGATTGCGAGGCGAAAGTCCTGGTTACCGACGAGTCGGCGCCCGAGACCTTGAACGCAGGACTGCCCACGTGTGTGCAGAAATCACTTGCGGTGTCAGATGCAGGTGACCGCTGCAACGCTCATGCGTTGCTTCCAGCCGAATCGTCAGGCACTTGGCACGATGCGAATGCGGATGACCCCGCGCTAATTCTGTACACCTCGGGTACCACTGGCTTCGCCAAAGGTGCGACGCTATCGCACAATAACGTTCGATCAAATGTACTGGAGTTCAATCGCCTCTGTAATATGCAGCCGAGCGATCGAATATTGCTAGCGGTGCCGCTGTTCCACTGCTTCGGCCAAAACGCCCTACTCAATTCCGCACTGAACGTCGGAGCCACACTGGTGCTGCAGCGCGGGTTCGACCTCAACGAGTCGAAGCAACTCATTGCCCAAGAACGAGTCACACAACTTTATGGCGTGCCGACGATGTTCCAGCTACTGCACGAGAGCTGCGTCGCCGAAGATTTGTCGACCGTACGATATTGTTTCTCAGCCGCCGCCAAGCTGCCGACACAGGTTAGCCAAAGATGGCTTGAAAAATTTGATCAGCCCATCTTCGAAGGCTACGGCCTCACCGAAACGTCCCCCTTCGCAAGCTACAATCATCACGCCAATTATGTGCTAGGTTCGATTGGCGAGGCCATCGATCACGTCGAGATGAAGATCGTCGACAGCGACTCGGGCGAAGACTGTCCGACCGGGGCGCTTGGCGAGATTGCTATTCGCGGTCCAAATGTCATGCTCGGCTACTGGAATCGCCCGGAAGATACAGCCGCTGCGATCCGCGATGGATGGTTCAACTCAGGCGATATCGGTCGGACGGACGACGCAGGCCTGTTTTATATTGTCGACCGTGTGAAAGACATGATCGCCGTCGGCGGACTCAAGGTGTATCCGGCGGAAGTCGAGCGAGTGCTGCTCGATCACGAACTGATCGCGCAGGCGGCGGTAGTCGGCTTGCCAGACGAGGTGTTTGGTGAGCAAGTCGTCGCCTTTATCGTCGGCGATGGCGACGTTGCCGATACACGTTCTGCTTCCGCCACTATCCTCAGCCACTGTCGGCAACATTTGGCTAGCTACAAAGTACCAAAGCACTGCGAGTTCGTCGGCGAATTGCCTCGCAACCCATCCGGCAAAATACTGAAGCGGCAACTGCGCGAGTTCGACTTGACGGCGCCAGTCTCTGAAAGTGCCAATCAAGCATCTGAGATAAGTGCGAGTTTGCCTGAACGATCGACTCCGCTGCGCCCGCCGACTTTGTGGAAGGAACTCGAAGGCACTTATGCTAACAGTCGTTTGGCGGTGGCATCGGCCTTTGTTCGCAATTTGGTGCAAGTGCTGAGCGGCGATGATCATCAGTTAGACGACGAAAGCCGGTTCCTCGACGCGGGGCTCGATTCGCTGATGGTGGTCGAGATGAGCAGCCAGATTCAAGCCGAAGTGGGTACCGATACGGAGATCCCCGCCACATTGGTGTTCGACTATCCGCGTGTCTGTGACATGGCCGCGTTTCTCGTGAGCACCTTCGAGGCCCGTATCTCGAATGACCAACAGTCCTTGCCGGCGGCATCCGAGTCGTCTGCCTCTCCCGACTTGAGAGAACAGATCGCCGCGATGAGCGAGGAGGAAGCGCTCGACGAACTAATGCGAGAGCTTAAGACCAGCTAGGCAAAACACCCGTTAGACTATATGACTGCATCTCCTGATAACGAACTCTCGCCCAATAAGCTCGCGCTACTGAAGATACGCGAACTGAAGGAGCTGCTTGCCGAGGCAAAAAGCAGCACGAGCGAGCCGATCGCCATCGTGTCGATGGCTTGTCGTTTTCCGCGCCGTTCGCGCACGCCTGAGGAATTCTGGCAATGCTTAATCGAACAGACCGACGAGGTGAGCGAAGTTCCCGACGACCGCTGGGACTTGGATGCCTTTTACGACGAGGACCCGGAATTCCCCGGCAAGATGTACGCCCGCAAAGGCGTGTTTCTTGACAACCTCGACCTGATGGACCCCGAGTTCTTCGGGATCTCGCCGCGTGAGGCCACTTGGGTTGACCCTCAGCAACGACTGCTAATGGAAGTTGGTTGGGAAGCACTAGAGCGAGCCGGCTGGCAGCCGGAACGCATCGGCGAGAATACGGGCATCTTTGTCGGCTGGATGCACAACGATTATCAGAACGAAGCCAGCGACTCGTTTCTGAATCTGAATCCTTACATCGCCACCGGTGCCGCCGGTAGCTTTCTGTGTGGTCGGCTGGCTTATTACCTGGGATTGCAGGGTCCGAGTCTGGCAGTAGATACGGCTTGTTCTTCGTCGCTGGTCGCCTTGCACCTAGCCTGCCAGAGCCTACAGCGTGGCGATTGCGAGCGCGCGCTGGTCGGCGGAGTGAACGCGATCGTCTCGCCCACGACGAACATCCTTACGTGCAAACTCAAGGCCTTGTCGCCCAGCGGGCACTCGCGCGCCTTCGACGCCGCGGCAGACGGATATCTGCGCGGCGAAGGCTGCGGAGTCGTGACGCTCAGAAAATTGTCGGACGCCGAGCGCGATGGTGATCCGATATTAGGCATCATCCGTGGTTCGGCCATCGGCCACAACGGCACCAGCAGTGGCTTGACCGCGCCTAATCCGAAGGCTCAGGAAAAAGTCATTCGACAGGCACTCGAGCGCGCAGGCGTCGAGCCCGCCGATGTGGCTTACCTTGAGGCACACGGAACTGGCACCGAGTTGGGTGATCCGATCGAAATGCAAGCTGCCGCCGCAGCCTTGGCACAAGATCGGGCTACCGACAATCCGCTGCTGGTTGGTTCTGTCAAAACGAATATCGGTCACCTTGAAGCGGCGGCCGGTATGGCCGGATTAATGAAGGTGCTATTGTCGATCGACCACGAGCAGATTCCGGCGCAATTGAATTTCGACGAGCCCAATCCTCACATTCCCTGGGGCAGTCTCGCAGTTAAAGTTCTCGACGAAGCGGTTGACTGGCCGCAGAACGACAAGCAACGCATCGCCGGCGTGAGTGCTTTCGGTATGAGCGGCACCAACGCTCACGTCGTGATCGAGGCACCGAAAAAGGTACCGGACGTAAAAAAGGCGGACCACTTCGAGAGTTCACCAGAAGTCATCTTGCTGAGCACGAAAAGCGAAGAGGCGTTGCAGGAACTTGCGACAGGCTACGCGAACCAGCTACGCAGCGATCCGACCATCGACTTAGGCGACTTCGCCTACACCACCTGCGTAGGGCGCAGCCACCTTGATCAGCGTGGCGCGATTGTAGCTGTCGATCGCACTGATGCCATCGAGAAGCTAGATACGCTTGCGCGTCTGGGCAATGCCGACGGAGTGTCCCAAGGCAACGGCCGACGAACGCCGAAGGTGGCTTGGCAGTTCACCGGGCAGGGGTCGCAGTTCGTTGGCATGGCACGTGGGTTGTACGATTCGCAACCGACATTTCGTGACGCGATCGACCGGTGCGAGAGTTTGCTGCAGCAGAGGCGCAGTCAGCCACTAACCGAGGTACTTTTCGAGCACGCCGACCAGATCAATCACACCAGCTGGACCCAGCCCTGCATTTTTGCCGTGCAGATGGGTCTGGCAAAGCTGCTGCAAAGCTGGGGCCTGCAACCCGACGCCGTGTTAGGTCACAGTGTCGGACAATACGCGGCTGCTTGCGTCGCAGGCATCATGTCGTGGGACGACGGATTGCATCTGATCAGCGAGCGCGGTCGACTGATCGGCGAACTACCGCCTGGCGGAAACATGCTTGCGGTGTTCGCGCCACTCGACAAGGTGCAGGTGGCGCTCGACGCGGACGAGTCGCTGTCGCTGGCGGCGCTCAATGGCTCGCATATCGTCGTCAGCGGTCCCGAATCGGCGGTGCTGCGTGCGGAGCAACACTTTGCCGAGCACCGCGTCCGCACCAAGGTACTGACAACTTCGCACGCGTTTCACTCGTCGCTGATGGACCCGGCGCTAGCTCCATTCGCGGCGGTCGCAGACGGAGTGCCGTTCCAACGAGCGCAGCTGCCGCTAGTTTGCAATGTCTCGGGCAAGGCACTTGCACCCGACGCCAAGTTGAACGGTGAATATTGGGCGAATCATATTCGTCAGGCCGTGCAATTCTCTCCGAGTATTGAAGAAATCCAATCGCTTGGCTGCGAGGTAATCGTCGAGCTTGGACCGCAGGCGATACTCACCCGAATGGCCGCCGCCAATTGGAAGCAACCGACGAATCAGTTGATCTCCTGTTTGCAGAAGGGCGGCGATGACCGTCGGTCGCTCCTCGAAGCGATCGGACAATTGTACGTCCACGGCTCCAAGCCAGAGTTCGACAAGATCTACGCTGAACAAAGCCGACGACGTGTGGTGCTTCCAACCTATCCCTTCCAACGCCGTCGGTTCTGGGGCCCCGACAAGCCGCGCGCGGCACATGCCGAGTTCCATACCGCACACCCACTGCTAGGCAGTAAGGTAGCACTGGCCGGCGTGACAGGCGAGACGCGATACGAGAGCTTCGTCGAACCCGACAGCCCGCCTTGGCTACCCGATCACGAAGTGATGGGGCAGATCGTGATGCCAGGAGCCGCGTACGTCGAGATGGCGTTAGCCGCTGCAGGCACGGCGTCAGTTCGCGACGTAGTCTTCGAGCAACCGCTACGTCCCACCTCGCGCACCGCGTTACAGTCGGTCGTGCGACAAGGCGACGAAGGTACGCAATCGATGGAGGTCTTTTCATCACCTGCTGGCGATTCGCAATGGACACGCAACTTCACGTGCAGCATCGCACCCACCGAGAAGCAACCCGCAGCAACCATCGACCGCGCCAGTATCGAATCGAAATGCACAGAGACTGCCGAGCCAGCTGAGTTCTATCAAAAGATGCAGGCCACGGGCCTGAGCTACGGTCCGAAGTTTCAGACGATCGATTCGATTCGCTACACAGAGCAAGAAGTACTGACGCATCTGAGCGTAAACGGCGACATTCGCGGATTCACGCTACCACCGACATTGCTGGATGGCGCGCTGCATTCACTCGCCATCGGCCTATTACGCGACGATGACGAGAATCTCTATTTGCCCGTTGGAATCGGACGAGTCGACGTTTCGTTATCGATTGAAAGCGAAGCCTGGTGTCATGCCCGCTGGAAACAGTCAGAAGGCAAGCTGCGCACCGCCGACATCACAATATTCACCGATACCGGTCAGGTCGCCGCGGAAATTCAAGACCTGCAGGTCCAACAGATCAGCCGTTCGGCACTTCGCCAACTTAGCGGTATTGGCGCCGAGCGTCTGCTACATGAGATCAACTGGCAGAGTTTCCGCTTGCCGGCTGCGACGACCAGCAAAACAAAGTGGCTGCTCGTCCGTTCTGACACGACTTCGGCCGCGCTCGCCGAACAGGTGACCAGTCAACTCGTCAACCAAGATCACCGTGTGATCAACGTCACCTTCAAGGCCGGCGAAGACTTCTTGTCGGCGAGTGAAACCGATGTTTCGCTCGACCCAACCGAGGCGGCACACTGGGAGCAGCTTTTCGATTCGCTCAGTGTCAACGATACTTTCAGTCCCGATGGCATCGCTTGGCTTGCCGGTGGCGATTCCTCGAGCGCCGCGGGCGAAATTCCGCAGCAGACGCATGCCAATTGTGCTGGGGTCCTCAACTTGTTGCACACGTTGGGCAAGCGCGAAATCCGAAGTTTGGCGTGCGGTCTGCAATTGGTCACGACCGACGCGATTGCGGCGACCGCTGACGAATCGGTTAATCCACAACAGACACAATACTGGGGTTTGGGACGGGTGCTCGGAGCGGAGCAGCCCGAGTTGCGATGCCGCGTCATCGACTTGGATCATGGCGAGATCGGCAGCGACGAAACAGCCATAGCGCTGACGGACATTCTGTTGACCGAAACTGCCGACAACCAATTGCTTATTCGGAATCAGCAGTTTTCCGTGCCACGTCTGAAGGTCGCTACTGTCCCGCGCAAGCTTGACGGTGGGATCAACATCAATCCAGAGGCAAGCTATCTCATCACCGGCGGACTCGGCAAGTTGGGTCGGCAAGCGGCCAAGTGGCTGGCAGAAAAAGGAGCCCAGCAGGTAGTGCTCGTCTCGCGGCGCGAGCCCGACGAAGTGGCCCAGGCGTTTCTCGACGAAATTCGACAACTCGGCTGCGAAGTCGTCGTCCATGCCGCAAGCCTCGGCTCGCAAACCGACGTCGAGACGTTGATGGGTCGCTTTGGCAGTGACTGCCGTCCCCTCGCTGGTGTCATCCATGCTGCTGGCGTGCTCGACGATGGACTAATCGGCGATCAAAATTGGGAACGTTTCGAAAAGGTGCTGGCTCCGAAAATTGTCGGCGCGGCGCTGCTGCACGAATTCACTCGCGAGCTGCCGCTCGACTTCTTCATTCTCTACTCGTCGGCCGCCTCGGTGTTGGGTTCGCCGGGTCAGAGCAATTACGCCACCGCCAATGCCTACCTGGACGGCCTGGCCTGGCAACGTCGCGCCATGGGCCTACCGGCGCTGAGCATCAACTGGGGTCCGTGGACCGAGGGCATGGCCGACGACGAGCGCATCATCAAGCGTCTCGCGCTACAGGGCATTACGCCGCTGACCGTTGCCGAAGCTCATGAAGCCATGGAAAAAATGCTCGCTGCCAATCTCGTGCAGACGACCGTGATGGACGTCGACTGGCAGCGCATGCGAATGGGACTAGGCGGCGAGGGCGCCGGCTTGCTGGCAGACTTGGCGGCGTCGAAGCAGAGGTCGTCTGCAGGCGATTCGGAGTTGGTCGGCAAGCTCAAGCGTCTTCGAGGTGCGGCACAAACAGAGCTGCTTGTCTCGACGCTGCAGAACACCCTGCAACAGATTCTATCCACGTCGGACCTGCCGGAAACGGATCGACCGCTGATCGAAATGGGTCTCGATTCTCTGATGGCGGTCGAATTCGGCACCGAGTTGCAGCTGCTACTTGGCGATCAATTTGGAATCACGCCAACGATGCTGTTCGACCATCCGACAATTGACGCGATCTCGGAATACGTGCTGGAATTGCTGGCTGGCGAAACGGAGTCCGAGGGTACCACGTCTGCTTTGCCAGCGAAGCCAACAGGTGAGGTCGTTGCCACCTCTCGCGAGGACGTGGCAATCGTGGGCATGAGTTGCCGGTTTCCGGGGGCTCGAAACATCGACGAGTTCTGGCACAACTTAATGCACCGCGTCGACTCGGTCCGCGAAATTCCCGACGATCGCTGGGACATCGATCGTTTCTTCAGCGCCGACCGTGAGCCAGGCAAGATGTATACCCGCGAGGGCGGATTTCTGGACGACATTGCCGACTTTGACGCTGCTTTCTTCAACATTTCGGATCAGGAAGCTTGTTGGATCGATCCGCAGCATCGGATGTTGCTGGAGAACAGCTATCGAGCTCTGGAAGACGCCGGCATTGCGACGCAGCCGCTCGCCGACAGCAATGTCGGCGTGTTCATGGGCATCATGGGTCAGGACTACGCATTTCTGCCTAGCCTCGACGACGAAGAAATCATCCGAGGTTTCCAAGGTGCGGGACTGTCGCACAGCGCGGGCGTAGGGCGAATTAGCTATATGTTCGGCTTCGAGGGACCCAGCATCGCCGTCGATACGGCAAGTAGTAGTTCGCTGGTCGCGCTGGTTCAGGCGATGCGTAGCCTGCAGGATGGCAACTGCAACATGGCGCTCGCGGGGGGAGTGAACGCGATTCTGGCACCGGTCAATTCGCTGCTGATGTCCAAGGCGCAATTGCTTTCGCCCGATGGACGCTGCAAATCGTTCTCGGCAGAGGCGAACGGCTTTGGACGTGGCGAGGGCTGTGGCGTCGTCGTCCTCAAACGACTCAGCGACGCACAGCGTGACGGCGATCGAATCATGGCGGTCGTCCGTGGCGGCGCGGTCGTACACAATGGCTTCAGCGGCGGCATCACTTCGCCCAGCGGCAAATCGCAAGCGCGCGTGATTGGCGATGCGCTCAAAGACGCCGGCATTGCACCGTCGCAAGTGCAGTACCTCGAAGCACACGGCACGGGAACCGAATTCGGCGATCCGATGGAACTGGGCGCAGCGGCCTCGGTTTACGGCAAAGGTCGTAAACCGGACGAGCCACTACTTGTCGGATCGGTAAAGGCCAACATCAGTCACCTCGAAGCGGCAGGTGGCGTGTCGGGATTGATTAAGACGGTACTTTCGCTACATCACGGTGTGATTCCACCACAGATGCACTTCGACGAGCCGAGCCCACACATTCCGTGGAATCGCTTACCCGTGAAGATGGTCGATCAACCAACTGCGTGGCCAGATTCGCCGGAGCGCGTTGCCGGAGTGACAGCACTAGGGCTTGTCGGCACGAACGCCCACGTCATTCTAAGCAGTAATCCGCAGACCACGGCAACGCCCGCCAATGCCGACGAAAATTCAGCCGCGCATCCCGAGAGACCGACGCAGCTGTTGGTATTCAGCGCCCGCAGCGCTAAGGCGGTCTCCGAATTGGCAAGCGGCTATCATGCTTCTTTGTCCCAGCACGAAGACATCAACTTGGCTAACGTCTGCGCAACGCTAGCAGTTGGTCGGCGCCACTATGAATATCGGGTTGCTATCACCGCAAATTCCCGCCAACAGCTCCTCGAACAGCTGTCGACACTGGCGGTTAACTCCGACTCGTCGCGTACGGTTCAAAGATTTGACAGTGCGCATGCCAACGGCAGTCCGCACTTCAATGGGGCTCAGGATGCGCCTGCAACGACCTTCTACTCCGACGAGCCAGGGCTGGCAATGAATTTGTCGAAATCTCCTCCGAAAGTCGCCTGGCTGTTCGACGAAGGAGCCGGCGACCCATCGGCATCGGCACGGGAGCTCTACCGAAGCGAACCTAGCTTCCGACAGCTTATCACCAGCATGGACGAGCGACTATCAAAGCACGCTCAGTCCTCAGGCCAGAACATCGAGTCGCTGCGTAAGTGGCTGGAAGGCGAGGAACCGCTAGCAGTAAGCGACTTGCATCGCTTCGCATTGCAATCTGGACTGGCGAACGTCTGGGACTCCTGGGGTATCCAACCCGACCGTCTGCTGGGCCTCGGATTGGGTCAGTACGCGGCAACGTGCGCAGCCGGGGGACTTTGTTGGCTCGAGGCAAGCACACTGATTGTCGATCGGCAAGACATAGTAAACCGCATCGGAACCCTACGAGACCAACTAGGAAGGCTGCCAAGTTCAGACGAATTACCCAGCGATCTGGTCGACGAGCTTGACCGATTTGAGAAATTTGCCGATACGATCAACTACTATCCGCCGAGCACGCCGCTGATCTGCAGCGTCGACGCTGCGGAAGTGCCAGTCTTCCGCTCGCTGGGCGGCAGCTATTGGCGAGAGCATTGTTTCAAACCAACAAAGCAGTCAGAGAGTTTGGAACTGCTTCGCGAAGACGGTTGCGACTTCGTTCTTGGCCTTGGGCAGGATGACTTTAGCGTCGACGTGGGCGTTGATAACTGGATATCCACTCTGTCGACCGATCGAGACGCCAGCGTCACCATGCAAGATACGCTAGGACGGCTGTACGTCGCGGGTGCGGCTCCTGATTTCCAAGCGATGCACGCTCACTGGCCGCGTCAAAGACTAAGCATGCCGGTATACCCCTTCCAGAAGAAACGCTATTGGATAACCGAAATCTCCGATCACATGCAAGAAACCGCTGAAACTGTTCAGAGTTAGAGTTGGACTCACGATGGAAAAAAATAAGCAATTTGACGTCACAATTCTCGGCGGCGGGCTCGCAGGCTTGACGCTGGCAAAGCAACTGCTGATGAAACGCCCGGAAACCCGGATCGCGGTCATCGAAAAACGCAACTTTCCGGTCGCGGAGACAGCGCATAAAGTCGGCGAATCGTCCGTCGAAATCGGCGCTCATTACTTCGGCGAAGAGTTGCAGCTCAAAAAACATCTGACGGACAAGCAGCTGCCGAAATTCGGTCTGCGATTCTTCTTTAAGGACGCTCATCAGTCACTGTCTCAAGGAACCGAGGTCGGCGGCAGCGAGTTTTTCTCCGCCCCTAGCTATCAGATTGACCGTGGACGATTCGAGAATTTTTTGGCCGACGAAATCACCGAAATGGGATCGACGTTGATCAGCGGTGCGCGGCTCCGCGAGGTCCATCTGGAATCGGCTGAAGGCGGCAATTGCCAAACGGATCATCGCGTAACGTATCAGACAGAGGACGATCGGCAGACTATTAGCACCCGCTGGGTTGTCGACGCCAGCGGACGAGCAAGCTTCCTTAAACGCAAGCTCAACCTGGAAGAAGACCTAGGGCACGATATCAACGCAGTCTGGTTCCGCATTGACAAGAACATCCAAATCGATGGGTGGTGCGACGATGCCGATTGGCGATCACTGACGGGAAAAGTCGATCGACGCTGGCTGAGCACCAATCATCTGATGGGCGAAGGCTATTGGGTGTGGCTGATTCCGCTGGCCACCGGCTCGACCAGCATCGGTATCGTTGCCGATCCGCGCATTCATCCACTGAACACGCTGAATAGTTTCGAGAAGTCACTGGCGTGGTTGGAGAAGCACGAGCCTGAGTGCGCTGCCAGCATCGAACCGCACCGCGAAAAGATGCAAGACTTCCTGGCAATCAAAAAGATGTCGCGCGGAGCCCGTCAGGTCTACTCTGCCGACCGTTGGGGCCTCGTCGGCGAAGCGGCCGCATTCCTCGATCCGTTTTACTCGCCGGGCAGCGACTTCATCGCCATTGGCAACACGATGGTTGGCAAGCTAATCGAAGACGATTTGGCAGGGCGATCGATCGAGCACTTAGCGCCCACGCTGCAAAGCGTATTCCTCACGCTGTTTCAGAACAACCTGCTAACTTATCGCGACCAATACCCCTTGTTTGGCAACCCTCGCATCATGGCGTTGAAGTTCGTCTGGGATTACGCCGTCTACTGGGGATTTCCTGCACTGCTTTACTTCAACGAAAAGCTGACCGATGTAGGCTTCATTCAGTCGCTTTCGAAGGGCGTGGAAGAGATTCGCGATATGAACCTCAAGATGCAACAGTTTTTCCGTGATTGGTACGAAGCCGACTCCACCGTCAGCGCCGACGCGGCGTTTGTCGATCAGAGCGAAATCGAACTGATGACAAGGCTCAATGCCGAGCTTCGCGAAAAGCTAGACGACGCCGCGCTTAAAACACGATTCAACGAGAATGTCGACTTGATTCGTGACCTCATGTACGAAATTACCGATCGTGTGCAGCGTGCTCGGCCACAAATTAAGTCCGATATCACGCCACAGTTGGCGACGGAAAATCGATTGGAAAATGTCTTCGAAGTGCTTCACATCTGAGAGCGAACGATGGACCAACAACAGAGCGATCTGACAATTTTAGGCGGCGGCTTGGCCGGGCTTTCTCTGGCACTTCAGGTACGGCAAGAACTGCCAAAAGCCAAGATCACCGTGCTGGAAAAACGCCAGCATCCCGTCCCCGAAGCTGCCCACAAAGTGGGCGAATCGACCGTCGAAGTGGCGGCCCACTACTTCGGCCGGGTGCTTGGCTTGCGCGATCACATTCTCGACCAGCAGCTACCCAAACTTGGCTTGCGTTTCTTTTTTCCGCACGGCGAGAATCGGCGCATCGAAGATCGGCTGGAACTGGGCGGCAAACGCTACGCGCCTTGCCCCAGCTATCAACTCGACCGCGGGCGGTTTGAGAACTTTTTGGGCGACCGCTGCCGAGAACAAGGTATCGAGTTCGTCGATCAGGCGGAGATCAAAGACATCGAGATCCGCCGCGGTGGTGGGCACCACGTCATCTATTCCAAGAGCAGCGAATCTCACGAACTTGCGTCACGCTGGTTGGTTGACGCAAGTGGTCGCCGTGCGTTTATCAAACGCAAACTAAATATCGGCATGTCATCGCCACACATCGCGAGCGCCGCTTGGTTTCGCTTCAAACACCACATCAAGATCGACGATTGGACCGAGAATCAGCAATGGCATGCCGGCCACGAAGGGAAAACCGGTCGCTGGTACAGCACCAACCACCTTATGGGCCAGGGCTACTGGGTATGGATGATTCCGCTTGCATCAGGCTCTACCAGCATGGGCATCGTTGCCGGCGAACCGTATCACTCACTCTCCGACATCAACTCGATGGATAAGGCCATTGGCTGGCTGGAGAAACACGAACCCCAATGTGCCAATGCGGTCAAAGACAATCTGGACCAACTGCAAGACTTCCGTGCGATCAAGCATTACGCCGTCGAATGCAAGCAGGTATTTTCGCGCCATCGCTGGGGCATCACGGGCGAGGCGGGCTTCTTTCATGATCCGTTCTATTCGCCTGGCTCGGACTTTATCGCCTTTTCAAACACTTTCCTCACGGACTTGATTCGACGCGACTTGACCGGCAAAGACTTTCGCATTCGTGCGTTCTCCTACGATCGGATCTTTAAGCGGTTCTACTACGGCACGGCTACCGCCTACCAAGATCAATACTGCATGTTCGGCAACCCGACCGTGATGCCAGTGAAGATCTTGTGGGACTATCTTGTGTATTGGTCGATCACCGGTTTTATCTTCATGCAAGGGCGAATGTGCGAGCAACTGATGTACTTGCGAAACCTCAATCGACTGTCACGACTAGGCAAGCTCAATCACTTCATGCAAGACTTCTTTCGCCAGTGGCATGCGGCGACAGAGAATTCCACCAGCACTGGTTCGATCAACATTTCCGAAATGCCGATCATTCGCGAGATGAATACGCGTCTACTCGACGATATGAATAGCAGCGAATTCTTCCGTCGCTTTGCCGCGAACGTCGCGCAACTAGAGACGCTTTGCTGCGAAATCGTCGAAGAATCGGGCCTCGAAGTGGAAAATCCATTCCGTAGCAGCGGAGTTCCGGAAGTCCGTCACGAGGTATTCGAGCCGGTGTTCCATCCCACGCCGCGCGCTTACGAGTCGGAATTGGCTTCTGCTGCCGGATGATCGATCGCGTTGCACCGACTCGTCGTCCCAAGGGAAAACCGGTCGGCTATCAGAGCTGGCGATCGCTGTTATTCATGCATTGGCCCGTCCCGGTCGAACAGCTGCGACCGCTGGTACCTTCCTCTCTCGAACTCGATCTGCACGAAGGCATTGCCTACGTGGGTTTGGTGCCATTTGCAATGTTCCACGTTCGTCCCTGGTGGGCGCCGAAGTCCCTCGGTTTCAACTTTCTGGAGACGAATGTCCGCACATACGTCACCGTTGACGGTCGTCCGGGCGTATACTTTTTTTCGCTCGACGCGGCCTCGCGCATCGGTGTTTGGACGGCTCGCACGTTTTGGGGCCTGCCCTACTTTTACGCCAGCATGAAGATGCGACAAATTGATGACATGAGGTGCTATCGTTCAGTGCGCACTGTTGGTAATCGGCATCACGAGGTAAGTTGCCGCGTTGGAGAGTTACTGCCTGCCTCGGGTCCTACTTCACTCGAATTTTTTTTCCTCGAGCGTTACCTGCTTTTTCTTCAGCGACGCGACACGTTGTACTGTGGACAGGTACATCACAGTCCCTATCCTGCTCATCTGGCAGAAATCCTCAACCTCGACGACCAACTACTGGCTGCAGCCGGCCTGACAGAATGCCACGGCTTGCCGCCGTTTGTCCATTATTCGCCGGGCGTCGACGTCGAGATCTTTCCGTTGCGGCCGATCTAGCGGTAGCGGCGACCTGCCCCGACCCTACCGCAAGCGGAAGGCAAATGAGATAATCAGCGAGTCATGACCTCGCAAATCCAAGTCGACTCGACGCTCGCCCGCTTTCATGCGTGCACGCAGACCTGGTTTGCCGAGGCATTTGCTGGTCCTACGAAGGCACAGCGCCGCGCTTGGGAGCCGATTACCAAGGGCGAAAGCACCTTGTTGCTGGCCCCTACCGGCAGCGGCAAAACACTGGCGGCTTTCTTGGCATCGCTAGATAAACTGATGTTCGCTGATCACGCGTCTTCGGAGGCGGCAAAGCACTCGAGTACGCGAGTGCTTTACATCTCGCCTCTTAAAGCGCTTGGCGTCGATATCGATCGCAACTTGCGTGCGCCAATCGCTGGTATCCGCAGCGTTGCGCAACGCACCAACGAACCATTCCATGAACCGACCGTTGCGGTGCGGTCAGGCGATACGTCGCAGAAGGAGCGGCGCGAGATCACGCGGCATCCGCCCGAGATTCTGATCACCACGCCCGAATCACTGTACCTGATGCTGACCAGCAACGCCGAGTCGGTTCTCGCTTCGGTCGAAACGGTCATCATCGACGAAATCCACGTGATGGTGCCCACGAAGCGCGGCGTTCACCTGTTCCTCACGCTCGAACGACTGGAACGACTGCGCAGGCGCGGCAACCCCGATGTTGCGCCGCTGCAACGAATCGGCCTGTCGGCGACGCAGCGGCCGCTCAACGAAGTCGCGAGACTGTTGGGCGGTGGCGAGGCAACGTTCGACGCCGAAGAAGCGGTGCGTCCACGAGCCGTACAGATCGTTGACGCGAGCGAGCCGAAGCAATTGGAGCTTCGCATCGAAGTACCGGTCGAAGACATGGCACGACTCGGCGATCGGCCAGTCGGCACAGCCGGCCCAACTCTCCCCGTCGATCTGGCTGAGGGATCCGAACCAACGGCTCCCGCCGCAGGCAGTATCTGGCCGTTGATTCATCCGCAACTAGTCAAGTTAATCCGCGCACATCGTTCGACAATGATCTTTGTCAACAGTCGTCGACTCGCCGAACGAATAGCTCAGGCAATCAACGAAATTGTCCAGGACGAAAATCCCGAGGCGGGTGAGATTGCGCTCGCGCATCACGGTTCGATCGCCAAAGACAAACGGGCTGCGATCGAGGACCGACTCAAACGGGGCACCCTGCCTGCGATCATCGCGACCAGTTCCTTGGAATTGGGCATCGACATGGGAGCCGTCGATCTCGTGATCCAGATCGAAGCGCCGCCTACGATTGCCTCAGGCTTACAACGCATTGGCAGGGCAGGGCACCAAGTCGGTGCGGCTTCGCACGGAGTGATCTTTCCCAAGTATCGCGGCGATCTGCTCGCCTGCTCGGCGGCTACGGGACGGATGCTCAGCGGCGAGGTCGAAGAGACATTTTATCCGCGCAATCCACTCGACTTGCTCGCCCAACAGATTGTCGCCATGGTTGCGCGCGAGACTCTCGACGTCGATGAACTGTACGCGACGATTCGCGGCGCTGCGCCGTACGCTGATCTGCCTCGATCGTCGTTTGAAGGCGTGCTCGACTTGCTGGCCGGGCGTTATCCCTCCGATGAGTTTGCTGAGTTACGTCGACGAATTACCTGGGATCGTATCGCGGGTACTGTCGCGCCGCGTAAAGGTACGCAGTCGCTAGCGATTCTCAATGGCGGCACCATCCCTGATCGAGGGCTGTACGGCGTTTTCCTCGTTGGCGATGGTCCCAACGGCACCGGTGGCAGCCGCGTCGGCGAACTTGACGAAGAGATGGTTTTCGAGACGCACGCTGGCGAAGTCTTTCTGCTCGGCGCATCAAGTTGGCGAGTGCTGGAAATCACGCGCGACCGTGTACTTGTCGCGCCTGCGCCGGGCGAGCCAGGACGGATGCCCTTCTGGCGAGGCGATGCTCCCGGTCGCCCGCTGGAGTTTGGGCGTGCCATTGGACGACTTGCGCGCGAGCTTTCCTCGGTCGACGAAGACAGCGCGCGATCGACTTTGCAGAATCACCACGCGCTCGATCAGAGGGCCGCCGATAACCTGCTACAGTACCTCGCCGATCAACGTGACGCGACAGACGAAACCCCCAGCGATCGAGCTATCGTCATCGAATCGTTTATCGACGAAATCGGTGACTGGCGAGTGTGCGTGCTTTCGCCGTTTGGTGCGCGAGTTCATGCGCCATGGGCAATGGCGGTTGCGGCCAAGCTGCGTGAAGAAGAACTCGGCGAAGTCGACATGAATTGGTCGGATGATGGAATGGTGTTTCGCTTGCCTGAATCTGATAGCCCGCCAACGGTTGATCGCTTTCTGCCTAGCTCCGAAGACGTCGAAGATATGGTCACGCGTCAGCTGGGTTCCACCGCCCTGTTCGCCGCGCGTTTTCGCGAGAATGCCGCTCGTGCGCTGCTGCTCCCGAAACGCCGTCCGCAGGGTCGTACGCCGCTTTGGATGCAGAGGCGGAAGAGCGCCGATCTACTGCAAGTCGCCTCGCGTTACCCCAAGTTCCCGATCTTGCTGGAGACCTATCGTGAATGTCTCCGCGATGTGTTCGATCTGCCAGGACTCGTGTCGTTGCTGCGTGATATCGAGCGGCGCGCCGTACGCGTGATTTCGACGCAAACCGCTTCGCCGTCGCCGTTCGCGTCTTCGCTGCTGTTCAATTACACCGCGAACTTTCTCTACGAAGGCGATGCGCCCCTGGCTGAACGGCGGGCCGCCGCGCTCGCACTCGATCACACTCAGCTGCGCGAGCTACTGGGTAGCGCCGACCTCAGCGATCTGCTCGACGGCGACACCATCGACCAACTCAGCATCGAGCTTGCGCGGCTGGACCGTCCTGCAGTGAGCGATGCTGATCAAGTCCACGATCTGCTGCAGTTGCTCGGCGATCTCTCAGGCGACGAATTGTTTGCTCGCTGCGATTCTGAAGCGATCAATCGCGCGACGCTCGACACTTGGATCAACGAACTCCTCGCCACAAGGCGAATTATCAACGTACGCATCGGCGGCGAAAACCGTCTCGCCGCCGCCGAAGACGCAGCGCGCTTTCGTGATGCACTCGGTAGCAACCCACCACCTGGTTTGCCGACAGCGTTTCTCGAACAGGTTGCCGATCCACTCGGCGACCTCGTGTCGCGTTTCGCACGGACGCATGGTCCGTTCACAGCTGACGAGGCAGCGCTCCGACTCGGCTTAGGCGAGGCGCCCGTTATGATGGCTCTTGAGAAGCTCGAACAGTCGGGACGAGTCGTGAGTGGCTCGTTCACTACCGCGCGTGGTAGCGGTCAGTGGTGCGACACGACCGTCTTGCGCCAGATAAAACGCCGCTCGCTAGCCAAACTACGCCAACAAGTCGAAGCTGCACCGCCCGAGTCGCTAGCGCGCTTCCTGCCCATCTGGCAAGGCGTCACGCAACCGCGCCGCGGGCTTGATGGGCTACTTGATGTGATCGAGCAGCTGCAGGGCACTCCGATGGTCGGTAGTGAGTTGGAGACCGAGATCTTGCCTGCGAGATTGCAGAACTTTTTGCCGTCCGACCTGGATGAGCTGTTCTTGGCCGGCGAGATCATCTGGCGCGGCATCGAAAGCGTAGGCGTCAACGATGGACGCATCGCGGTGTTTCTGACCGACCAATATCCACTGCTCGCACCACCTATCATTGCAACCGACGATGATCTACCCGATCCGACAGGCGAACAACTTCGTGAACTCCTAGGCGAACGCGGCGCGCTGCGATTTGACGAGATCGTCACTGCTACCAACGGGTTTCCTAACGATCTGCTTAACACGTTATGGCGTCTCGTATGGCAAGGCGAAGTCACGAACGATACGCTTGCTCCATTGCGATCGCTGCAAAAGGGTGCTGACGATCATCCGAGACGTCGCCCAGGACGGGACCGACGCCGTCCGGGTGGGCGGACGCAGCGTTTTCGCTCGCGCCGCACCTCACGACTCCCTGGTTCGGAAGGACGTTGGTCGCTGCTGCCCGTCACGTCGAGTCACACGCCAACGGAAAAACAAACAGCACTTGTTACGCAGCTGCTCGAGCGCTATGGCGTCTTCACCCGCGGCATGGTGACACGGGAAGTCACGGTCGGCGGATTCGCTGCCCTTTACCCCGTACTCAAAGCGATGGAAGAAGCCGGACGAGCACGCCGCGGCTACTTCGTCGAGGGATTGGGCGGCGCTCAGTTTGCCTGCGCTGGCGCCGACGATATGCTGCGTTCCTCGCCCGACGGTGATCGTGAGAATCCGATCGTGATTGCTGCTAATGATCCAGCGAATGCTTACGGCGCCGCCCTGCCGTGGCCGGCGCAGAGCAATACTCCGATCAACACAGAGTTAGCCGAGTCAAGCGAGAATGAGGCCATGCGCCCGCAACGTGCTGCCGGCGCGCTAGTGGTGCTGGCCGCAGGTCGCCTGCTCGGTTATCTTGGCAGAACGAGGACGAAGCTAACAACCTTCCTCGCCGAGAACGAACCCGATCGTTCGCGGCAGCAAAAGTTGTTGGCTACCGCGCTCGCTCAGCGAGCCAAGGATCGGCAGCCGCTGATCCTCGAACAGATCGACGGGACATCCCCCGACAGATCGTCGCTTGGCGAAGCGCTGGCCACCGAAGGTTTCAAGGCGACAAGTCGCGGCTACGTTCATCGCGGTTGAAGGTAGAAGCGAACTACCAAGCAGCGAAGCGCAAGAAGAAATCAAATAGCAGATTCTTCGTTGCTTGGTAGCTCGCTCAACGGATTTACAAACGGACTGCACGGATGCCTGAAGGCGACACACTCTATCGGATTGCTAATCGGCTGCGCCCAGTGCTTGCCGGGCAGACCATCGTTGACGCGCAGGCGAATCCGCCGCGTACGGGGGCAATGATCGACGCCGAGTCGCTTGTCGGTAATCGGGTCGAACTCGTCGAAGCAACCGGCAAGCACTTACTGATTACCTTCGATGACCGCCAAGTGCTGCACTCGCACTTGGGGATGACCGGCTCGTGGCACCTCTATGCGCCGGACCAACGATGGCGCAAGCCACGGCACCGCGCAGGCGTCGTACTGAAGACCGAAACACATACTGCGGTCAACTTCAGTCCGAAGTTTTTAGAATTAGTGACCGAGCACACCATTGCCCGCAATGCTTATCTCCGCCGTCTTGGCCCCGACATGATGCTCACCGAGACTGACGTCGCTGAAGTAATTCCACGCATGCGCCGCTGTGGACAGCTGCCAATCGGCGAAGCGGTCATGAACCAAACGTTAGTGGCAGGCATCGGAAACATCTACAAGTCGGAATCGCTATTCCTCGCCAAGCTCAACCCTTGGGTCACCGTCAACGAAATCGACGACAAGCAACTCCTCGCCTACTTAAAACTCACCAAATGCCTAATGCGACGCAACCGCCATGGCGGCGAGCGCCGCACACGATTCTCGCCCGACGGCCCGCTGCTGTGGGTCTACGGTCGATCCGGCGAGCGCTGCCTCGTCTGCGGAGAGTTCATCCAAATCCGCCGGCAGGGCGATCAGGGTCGAACGACGTTTTGGTGCGGGGAGTGTCAGGCGACGAAAATTGCAACCGATAACTGAGGGGTCAAATACAAGGACTATGTGCTAGGGTACTGCGATTAAGCGCGTCGCCGCGACTGTATTGAAAACCTATCTACCTAGTTCGCACGTTTGCTCTTGTGAATGAGATTGGCACTCGACAGTTTGAACGAAATGGATTTCAATAGGTGACTCGATATCACATCTCGATCGCTGTCGATAGATATTCCGGATGCTGCGATGCCTGAAGAAAGCGATAATTGGACGCAAATGACATTGGCGTCAAAAGTAATTTACCTAGGAAAGATATCAGGCGCGCTTAGTGCCATAGGAGCGCTTGTATGGGGTATTTATCTCTTGTGCAGCAATATGTTCGCTTCTCCGGCACTCGCGATTGAATCTGAGTCAGCGCGATTTACACTGCCCGACGACATCGAGGTCTCGCTACCAAA
>JBCDBK010000063.1:0-28861 GCA_039184115.1 Planctomycetota bacterium
CCGGGGTTACAAACCGAGAAGTCTCAACAGCATCGTCAACGCGGTTGCGCAGGTCCTACCAAGAATCACTCTCAATGATCTCCTCGCCACCTACTTGCACTGCGGATATGCCGTCGCGTGAAAAAGTAAGTTGCTCTAGTAGAGCAAGCGGTTATGGAATGCAGGTAGCTAGCCTCATAACCTCGAGGTCGTCGCGGCTGCACGCAGAGGCTCATAACGTCGAGGTCGTCGCCGCTTGTAAAACGGCTAGCAATCGACGTCTCATGGATGACGTAGGAAGAAGGCGGTTGTCTCGGGATTCGAGTCTGGACTCCAGCCGTTGACCGAAATTTTGTGATGCAGGACGTTTGTGCCTTCCTGATCATCCCATAGGCCGTTGTTCGCCAACCTGATCGAATACTCCTTTCGACCGGCAAGTTGTGGCGCGGGATCCGGCAAACTGAGATAAAGTCGATACTCTCCGAACGGCATGTCCTTTGGGACGCCCAAGAAGCCGGACAGATCAACGGTTTGGTTAGGCAGCCATGTCCTTGGATTGACGTCTAGTTTCGCCCGGTACTCCTGTCGCAAATCGTCCCGCTTCGCGACGAGGAATACGTCACGATCGTTGATTGGGGCTGCCCAACCTGTGTTCTTGAGCATCAGAGAAAACGAAAACTTGCCGCGATGCGCAGCGCTCGTCCCGCAGGTGAAGCTAACCAGCTCTAGCCGATAGCCGAGTTTGCTACCTACTTCTTGCAGAAAACCCTGCTTTCGCCACGTTGCAATGACCTGCGGATGGTAGTTCAAGTGGAGAAACGACCAATGCATGCGCGAGAACTCTCGACGTGCGTAATCTGGCGTTATGAGGTTGCTAGTCCGGCAAGTTTCGCCACCCATCGGCACAAAGCGCGAATCTAACGCCAGATACTGCTTCTGTTGCTTGACCCTGCCAGACTCGTAGGTGCCAACATCCGTCTCGTTGGCGAGGAAGCAATCGTTGTAGTGACCGATTCGGGCTTTCATGGAACCGGAGCCGACATCAGCAACCGTGAGCGGTTGGTCACTCTCGATGCAAATTCGCTTTTGCATGGGCGTGCGAACCTGCAGGCTGCGGTCGGGCGGCAGTGCACTCAAAAGCCTTGCAACAATCTTGCGAATCGAAGCTGGCGAATCGAGGCCGTTTGTGGAACTGTGCATTTCTCCCCAAGGACCAATGAACCCTGTTTGGAGGACCAGGATCACATCCGCATTCTCACGAATAATTGGCTCCAACTGACCGATGTGCTGAATGACTCGATCCAGCGGTGCGTCGGGCTCGCCAAGTCGAGAACTGTACGCAAACCGAAGAATGCACTTGCAGCCATGACGCCGAAGGGTCGCGAAGTCTCGCCGCATCAACTCAAGCTGCGCGTTGCTCAGCGGCCTATCTCGAAAGGACTTGAGGTAGTACATACGTAGGATCAGCGAAATACTCTGGCCTCGCAGTCCTTGAAGCGACTGACTTGAGAGTGGCCGTCCGTGGGAACGTGCCGTCTTCTGCACATAGAAGCCCCGTTCGGGGTTTGGGAAAGTCTCATTAGTAGATTGGTACTCAATATGGACTTCTGAGGCGACCAGAGTTGCCATCGGCGGCCCGATAAACATTGCGACGCTAAGCAGTAGGTAAGAGACCCTTGTTTGCATGACGAGTGCAACCGAAATTCCCTTCGTGAAGCTATCGAAGGTGCCGGCTGTTGCGAGGTTCCGAGTGTGGCGTTTAGATTCGTAGGAAAATTTCGCGTCGGTGCATCCAGTAGCAGATCAGCCATAGGCATACGCCGACAGCCAAATTCTCCAGAAGCGGCTGGAACTGATCGCCAATCGCGCGGAAGAGAGACTCACCAAAGTGCCTTTGCAGCGTCGCCAAGATCCAGGGTGCGATCAGGTAGATCATGCAGTACATGGCGATTGAATTCCGACCCACGATGCCGGCGGGCCACGACCAGCTTCGCCACTTCAACAGATCGATCACCGCATACAGCAGCGCCAAAGTCAGCAAGCAGTAGCCAGTCGAAACCAGGCCAAAGCTGGGTGTCCAGACTTTCTTGACGATTGGACACGCTCCGACGAAATGCAATGACCAGCCCGCGGCCACCACTACGATTCCGCTAAAGGTCAGTATCTTTAGATTCGTGGCGCCGGACTTGCCAATGCGAAGCTGTTCTCCCGCCATCAGCCCGAAGATCATCGTTGACAACGACGGTACGAAGTTCAGTGTGTTGTACCCGCCATTATTTGCCACAAAGGGCTCCTCGCGAGGAAATAGATTCAGAAACCACTGGTCGAAGTAGTGGCCAGGGTGGGCGTTCTTATTCCAATGGGCAAAGAAACCGTCATAGTAGACTTTGCCGTCGACCGCGGCGTAGTCGTATGTTGACTCTGGCAAGGGCCAGCAAGCAAAAAGTAGCCAATAGGCTAGCAGCAGCCCTAAGGCACAGCCCAGCTGCAGGCGCCATGGTCTGTTCCATAGCAAGAACAGTCCGACATAGCCCAAGCCAATCTGTGAGACGACATCTTCCAGCGTCCAATAGGTACTCTCTCGACCCAGTGAGCGGAGAAAGATGCCCAGTAGAACCAGCAACAACGCTCTTTGGGCGGCATGGCCAAACATCTTGTTGAAGTCATGACCTCGACGCTGGCGTGATCCATAAGAGTATGCCAGCGATACGCCTACCATAAACATAAACGATGACTGAATCATGTCCCATAGCACGATGCCTTCCCAATCGACGTGATCGAAATGACGCAGCAACTGCTTTAGCAGCGTCGAGTCGGGATAGGCAGCTTCGATCGCGTACATCCAGTCCCAGTTCACAGCCGAGAACGCCAAGAGCAGCATGACCAAGCCGCGATAGGCATCGAGCGACTCGAGACGTTCTGCTGTCAGACCACGCTGGTTTCGTTGCGAGTCGTCGCGCGTAGCCATTTTACGCGGCCTCGTTTGCGTCATTTCTACGCGAGCTAGAGGATATCATCGACATCGCCTTTCCAACGCACGAAGCCTTCGATCGCTTCGTATTCCGCCAGTCCGAGTCGATTGTAGAGATCGGCCGTGTTTCGATTCCGATCCTCGGCACGCTGCCAGAACTCGCGCAGGTCATGTCCGGGGAAGAGAGCGCGATCCTTTTGCGACTCGTGTTTGAAAATCGCATTTCGCTTTTGTAGCAGTTCGCGGGGACTAATTGGTACTGCCATCTCAATCTGATGAGGAGCCCATTCCTGCCAGGCGCCCCTATAGAGCCATACCTCAGTGCTGGCGTACCAATCTTGCCCAGCCAGTCGGTCGCACGATTGCAGCACTGCTTGCAGACAAGTTCGGTGCGTTCCATGCGGATCCGAAAGATCTCCGGCGACATAGATCTGATGAGGCCGAACCTCGTTGAGTAGGGCGATCGTAATCGCAAGGTCGTCTTCGCCGAGCGGTTTCTTTCGGACGCGTCCCGTTTCGTAGAATGGCAGATCGAGGAAGTGCAGGTGGCTGTCAGGCACGCCGCAGATTCGCGCTCCGGCGCGTGCCTCGCCTCTCCGAATCAGTCCCTTAATCGTCTGTACTTCTTCGCTGTCAACTTGCCCCGGTTGCTTATGCGACAGCGTCGTCAGAATCTCCTCTTCCAGCCAAAAGATTCGTTGGCTGTCTATACTAAAGGTCCGCGCAAACTCGCCCACAAAGGCTGCGAAGCGTGCCGCATCGTCGTCGAACACCGCAATGTTCCCGGACGTCTGATAGGCCACATGGACCTCATGTCCCTGCTCAACCAATCTGCTGAGGGTACCGCCCATCGAGATGACATCGTCGTCAGGGTGCGGCGAGAACACGAGAGTGCGTTTCGGAAAGATATCGTCATGCCGCTGAGGTCGATCTCCGGGGCGTCTCGCGTGGGCGGGCTTGCCGGCAGGCCAGCCGATGATGGTGGACTGAAGATGGCGAAACACCGAAAGGTTGATCTCGTAAGCTGGGCCGTGCGCTGCGAGCAGGTCTTGCAAGCCCTCCTCGTTGTAATCTTCTTCGGTCAATTTAAGTATCGGCTTGTGCAACTCGGTTGCCAGCCAGATAACGGCTTTGTGAATCAACGAATCATTCCACGTTACGTCCTCGACCGACCAGGCGCATCGACGACGTGTCAGTTGCTCAGCAGCCGCTTCGTCCAGCACAACCTTGGCGTCAGCATGATATTGCAGAAAGCTCGCCGCAACGGCGGTCGAAGTCTCTCCTTCGACCGCCTGTGCAATGACGGGAGCTTTGCCCTCGCCGAAGGCGAGCAGGTAGATATGCTTCGCTTCTAAGATAGTGCCGACGCCCATTGTGATTGCGCGACGTGGAACGTTTTCTTCTCCGAAAAAATCACTTGCCGCGTCGCGACGCGTCACGCGGTCGAGCGTGATCATGCGAGTGCGACTTTCGCGACTTGAACCGGGCTCATTAAAGCCAATGTGTCCGGTACGCCCGATGCCCAGCAGTTGCACGTCGATGCCTCCTGCGGCTGTAATCCTCTCTTCGTAGTCGCGGCAGAATTGAGCGACGTCAGCGCTGGCGAGCGTGCCATCGGGACCATGGGTGTTGTTTAGATCGATGTCCAAATGGTCGAAGAGATGCTCGCGCATGAACCGAACGTAGCTTTGCAGCGCGGTAGGCTCCATCGGAAAGTACTCGTCGAGATTGAACGTGACTACGTTCGCAAAACTCAGTCCTTCTTCTCGGTGCAGACGGACGAGTTCGTCATAGACCGAGACCGGCGTGCTGCCAGTCGCCAGACCAAGGACGCAGTTCAGGTTCGCGTCAGCACGCTCTCGGACAAGTGCCGCGATCTGATGAGCCACGTAGACGCTCGCTTCCTGCGCGTGTCGGAAAACGTGGCAAGGGATCTTTTCACACGCTGGATGAGCTTTCATCGATTCAATGGTCGTAACTTGCGTACTCAATCTGCGTTCCTGCTGGTTGTAGGTGTCTGCGCACTCGATGCCGGCTACAGCTTGGCAATGCGGCCAGTCCGTAGGCTTTGTGTCTGCTTTTGACATAGACGCAACGCGTCTTGTGCCAGGTTGCCATTGAGCTTGTCGGACTCACGTCCTCCGCTGATGCACCCGACAACTTCCTTGAGTTCGGCGCGAAACGCATCCATGGGATCTCCCGACCCGAGCGAAGGATGTTTGACTTTCCCGTCGTGCGTCAGAATAGTTGGCGGACAGAGATAACTGCCCTGATCACCAATAACGGCAAACTCGAACAGAAGTGTTGCCTTCTCGTAATGAATCTCGAACCCATGATCAAAAGCACGTCCCTGCTGGTTGATCGTACCGCTGGTCGCCTCAACCACAGGGCCATTCGTGCCGAAGCCGAATTGGCTGTGCCAGTACTCGGCGAGATTTTTCTTGAGCCTGCCCCGACTCGTGACCGTCTTGGGCATGCCGAATAGTAGGCGAATGAAATGGGCATCGTGAACGTGCAGGTCGAGCATTGGCCCGCCGACGTGCTTCTCCGACCAATAGTGTTTGAGCC
Source organism: Planctomycetota bacterium (assembly GCA_039184115.1). GTDB lineage: Bacteria > Planctomycetota > Planctomycetia > Pirellulales > Lacipirellulaceae > Bythopirellula. The sequence goes on from JBCDBK010000063.1 coordinate 5,519, forward strand.
AAGCCGGATTCGAGATGACACGTTTGAAACTTCCACCGAGCAACCGACCAAGCTTGCCACTCCGACGCATTTTCAATGCCCACTCGTACTCAGGGAAGAACGGCAGGACGTGGCCAATAAGTAGCAGCCTCCCAGTCTTGTTGGCGGCTTGCACCATGCGTCGACAGTCCGCAGGATCAAGCGCCATTGGCTTCTCACAGAACACATGCTTGCCTGCCCGCAGCGCTTTAATGACCGCCTCAGTATGGAGTGCTGGTGGCAGAGTAATGTCGATCAGGTCAATGCTCTCGTCGGCCAGTAGCTCGTCGAATGACGTGTGCGTCGCTACTCCCGACAAGTCCATGATTTCGCCTGTTGGCCCAAAATTACCTTTGATATCGCGCCAGTCACCGGTTAGTCGTGCCTTGTTCTTCTCGCACAAAGCCGCTACCTGAACTCCTCGCAGTTTCTGGTAGGTCAGGTAGTGAACCATGCCCATGAAGCCAATACCAACGATGCCGACTCGTATCATGCTCGTAGATTCCTATGCGCCTATCTTCTGCATTAAATCCGACAACAATTGAACGGCCTGGCCGATCTCTCGCTGCTGCCGTTCCGGCTCTTGTGAAATTTCGCGCTCTATGGTTAGCGGGCCCGTGTATCCGATTGCCTCAAGCGTAGCCAGATAGCTAGCGATGTTCACATCACCAGTGCCCAATGGCACCTCCGTTCCCCAGGTCTCACCGGGGCGGTCTGACCAGATGGCATCTTTGCAATGCACGCTGCGGACGTACGGCCCCACCTGCTTGAGCGCATCGAGCGGTTCTCCGCAACCGTAGAGAATCATGTTCGCTGGATCGAAGTTGATATACAAATTCTGGCAGCCGACGTCTTCGATGAATCTCATTAACACCTCAGCCGGTTCTTGCCCCGTCTCAAGGTGAATCGCTTGCGCCCGTGCGGCGCAGTCGTCGCAGAGCTTCTGGGTTAGGCGAACGAGTCGTTGATACTCCAAATTCTGCGGGTCGTGAGGTACGAACCCGATATGCAAACCGACGACGTCAACCTCTAGCAGGCGAGCGAATTCAGCAATCTGCATGAATTCCCGAGCGCGATGATCACGCGTCTGGCGAGGCATGAGTCCGACCGTTCGCTTGACGGTGGGAATGTCTGCATAGCTCTCGCCCTCGAAGCCGGCGAAAACGCAAGTAACTCGGATACAGCACTTGGCGACTCGATCGCGGAATTCGTCGGCGACCTCATCGGTGCGGAACTCGGCGGTTGGGCAATGCAAGTGGATGGTGGGTACTGCGAGTCGGTTCGCAACTTCCAGCGGTACACCAAATCCGGCATCTATGCTCGAGAAGACTCCCAGTGGCCATTTGCTCATCGTGATTCTATTACTCCGCCACTAAGGATTGCATTTCTTTGACACGAACATTCCGGAAATAGACACGATCGTTATGACACAAGAAGCCAACGTGCCCCTGATGACGCTTGAGGCCAGGGTGGTCTTCGCCATCAATCGTCTTGTCGTCTGGAGCAGCCTTGTCGAGGTCGATGTCAAGGATAATTATGTCGTTGAGCGTTACCTTGATGGTTCGCCCCTGGCAGACGACTTCTTGTGTGTTCCATTTGCCCACTGGCTTGAGTGCCCCGCGCTTCGCTGCTGCTATGCCGTAGGCCGAGCCATGAAACTGATAGTCCTTAAGGTTCTGGTACTTGTCCGCGGTGTTGTCGAGAATTTGTAGCTCAATCCCGGCATAGGCGGCGTCGCCTTCGAGCGGCGCGCGGATCGCGAGTCCGTTGTTTGCGCCCACAGTCAGCTTGAATTCGAAACGTAAGACGAAATCTCGATATTCTTGTTGAGTGACTAGTTTGCCGTGACATCCTTGCTGACAGGCCATCACGCCGTCGGCGACGTCGAAGAACTGTTTGCCGTCACCGATCCAACCGTCGAGCGACTTGCCGTCAAACAGCTGCATAAAGCCCTCTTCGTGCGAAACTTCGCACCGCGCCGATGAGGCATGTAGTATCAGCAGGCAGCCAAAGAGACACTTGTTTAGCATTGGTATAACTCTTGATTGGTAAGCTACTAGTTGGTCGGCAGCGCTTCGATCGCAGCCGGAAGTTCGGAGTCGACGATGCCACGCTCGCCGCGTCCTTCGTTATCGATGCGATGATTGGCGGTGCGTAGCACTGACTTGACGTTGGTGTTCCAGAACTTCTCTCGCTCTTTTCGTGTGAGCGATTCCGCAGGTCGAACCAGGCGAAAGCCCACGTCCTGAGATTCGTCGCTGGCGAACCACCAGGGGCTCTTGGGCGTGTTAGGGTCATAGCTACGCCAATTGTCGTCGTGTGACTTGCGCCGATGCGCGGTGCGACAGTCCACCGGGTCGAGATACCAGGAACCACCACGTAACACGCGGGGAAACAGCTTCTTTCGCCGATACAGGGCGTCGGCGGAAGATACTGGCGATGCTTGCGCGGCAAGCGTCGCGTATCTACCGGCGTCGTACGAATCGAGTACCCATTCCGAGGCATTGCCGTGCATATCGTAGAGCCCCCACGCGTTGGGCCGCTTCTCGCCGACGGGGTGCGTCTGATCGTCGGAGTTCTCGTAGTGCCAGGCATAGTCATCGATGGCAGAAAGGTCCTCACCGAAGGAGTACGCCGACGCGGTGCCCGCACGGCAGGCGTATTCCCATTCGGCTTCGGTCGGCAACCGATAGAAGGTGTCAGTAAGTAGGCTTAGCCACTTCGTGTATTGTCGGGCAGCATATTGACTCATGGAGACGGCCGGCTGGCGTGGCCCTTCACCAGCAGCGAATGTAAATCCGGGCTCGTACAGCTTTGACGGCGCCGTGATCGCATCGATCTGATTCTCTGCGACGACCTGTCGCATGCCCTGATCCTCAAACCGCTCGAATACGTTGCACAGTTGCATATAAAGTTGGTACTCCGACCAGGTCACTTCGTACTTGCCGACCCACATAGCAGGCACCGAAATCAGCACCTGCGGGCCTTCATCTTCGCGGCGATCCGACTCAGTCGCAGGACTGCCCAGTAGAAACGTCCCGGCTGGGACCGGCACCATTTCGAAACTTACATTGCTGCCGGGAATGACTTGGGAGTAGGCAATCATGTAGCCACGTGCCGTCTCGACAAAGTCGCCGCTCTCTGGCTCGTTCGGCACCAGACCGATCAATGAAGGCTTCGCCTCAATGCGACAGAATAAAGCACCGTAGATTGCAAACACCAAGATCGGTCTAAGTCTTGGCCGCGGCACACATGTTTTCAATGCCTTAAGCAAACTCAGTAACTCCCGGAATCGCGACCGTACCCACAGGCACATCGGACCATTCGTAATTCATCGGACCGAGCCGTTCTTGACTGCTGAGTATCTGATCCCATTTGAGTTCTTTGCCGGTGTAACTACACATGCGACCCATGATGGCGACCAGCGTGCTGTTGGTCATGTAGTGGCCGTTGTTGATCGGATTGCCACTGCGGATGCTTTCGTACATTGCCACATGTTCTTGACGATACATGCTGGGCTTCTCGCCTCGATAGCGCCACTTGTTCTCGCCATCGATACGATTCTTGAGAATGTGGGCTTTGCCCTTCGTGCCGAGGACAACTTCGTCGACACCGGTGGTGCAGTTGTCCTGTTGCCGGCAAGTAAAGTAGACAGGCACGCCGTTGTCGTATTCGTAAAATACCACGTGGTGATCAAAGATGTTGCCGTACTTTGCGTCAGTCCGCTGTTGCCGTCCCCCGATTCCGACTGCCTTGGTCGGGTGGGCGTCACCCATTAGCCAAGCCGTCTTGTCAAGGCTATGGATCGCTTGCTCGGCGATGTGATCGCCGGACAGCCAAGTGTGGTAGAGCCAGTTGCGAAGCTGATACTCCATCCGGCTCCATGCAGGATCATCCCCACGATGCCAAAGCGTCCCCGCGTTGTAGGTCGATTGAATCGCGACGATGTCGCCAATGGCTCCGTCTTGTATGCGCTGCATCGTAGCAAGCACGCCGTTGTCGTACCGCCAACACAGACCGGAAACCACGGCAAGACGTTTTTCTTTCGCTAGCTTGCTTGTCTCGATCACTTTCCGTACACCTTGCACGTCAACACCAACCGGTTTTTCGACGAAACAGTGTTTGCCCTGCTCGACAGCGTAGGCAAACTGCATCGGACGGAAATGAGGCGGCGTGGCCAGCAGCACCACGTCGACTCCGCTGTCAATCACCGACTTGTAGGCATCGAAACCGACGAACACTCGATCCGCTTCAACTTTGACTCGGACGCTCACCGCCTCGTCGGCGTTTAAATTCTCCAAGCAAGCCTGAGCACGATCGCTAAAGGTGTCGCCGATCGACACAAGCTCGGTCAGCGGATCTGCAGCCAAAGTGTCAATGGCTGCTCCTGTGCCACGCCCGCCGCATCCAACGAGTCCGACGCGCAACAGTTCACTACCGCCTGTGTGCACTGCCGGGCTATTCGTCGCCGCGCGTGTGACCAACGGCGCGGCGAGACTTGCAGCCGCGACCGAGGTTTGCAGAAACTTGCGTCGATCATGTTGGTTGTCGCTGGTGGGTGAGGAAGGCATGCTTCAGCCCTAAACGCTTTGGAGGATGGTAAAAGCTAGTTAGTCGTTTTTTGCTTCGTGCGTCATCAGCCGATCGAGTGCTCGCACGCTCACGTAGGGTACGAACCCCGCGTCGCGCTGTCGCCGATAGGAGTCGCGAATCGACTGCGGCTGCTTAGCGTAGTCTACACCGAGCAGCAGTTTCCCTTGCGACTTGACAAAGACCGCGTTTGTTCGGTTCTCAAGACACCACGACTGCTTGCAGATTTTGTCGTGGGCCAGGTAGAACGGCGACTCGAGTGCTAAGCCATCGATCGCCGACAGGTACTCGTGGTTCTTTGTGGGTTCCCAAAACGACCAATTGGCTAGCTCCGGCGAGTTCTGCGCCACGATCTTGAAGTCCGCGTCCTTGGACTTCGCGTATCGCGAAATTCGTACAATCAAGGAGACCATGCGGCGTGCGCGTTCTTCGGTCGTAAACTCGTCGTCTGCGATTTCATCGTAGGCGGTGATGAGGTCGAGATAGGCTCCATCGAAACCCGCAGACAAGGCTCGATCTACTCGCGACTGCACAACTGGCCACCAACGATCGTCCCAGTACTTGATGTATCGTTCCTTCGGCCAACCATCGACGGTGCCAGCCATGATCTCCTCTGGCACCTCATTCCATTCGGGACGATAAGCTTCGATTGCACCAATCTCGAAGTAGGCCAAGACGATCTTGTCCGACTGCTTTAGTTCCGTAATTTCTCCGTCAGCGAAGTAGTCGCGGCCTCCGTCTCGAGCCAGGTCGATTACCAGTAGGTCAAAGGGTGCCGCCACGAGATCGCGAACGCCCGCCGCATCGTAGCCCGTCAGTTGATAGCCCCAGGATGTGACTGCATTGAACGCTGGTGGCGCTGCGAGTGTTGGACGGGCGAGAAACGAAATGATTGCCAATGTACCCAAGACACAGAACGCAGCAAAGTGGCTCTGACAGGTCAGGCGACCGCGCCCAAAAAATGATGCTTGATGTGTCGACATAGCCACCATCGTTTTGCGTCAACCTATTGCGAGTACCCTGTCCATACGCTTAGAGATCTCCTCGAGTCGACCGCGATCACCACCGGTCACTTCGGCCGTACACCAGCCTGCGAAGTCAATCTCTGACAATGCGTCGCGTACCGCCGACCAGTTGACGTCGCCGTCACCAATTTTGCAGAAACCGTTCGCTTGGCCCCAATCTTTGATGTCTAGCTTGACGATGCGATGGCGAAGTACGCGGATCCAATTCTCGCTTGGGCTGAACTTCACCACGTTACCGATGTCGAAGTAAGCACCAACCCACGGACTACCAATTTCGTCTAAGTAGTCGCGAAACTCTTCGGGAGTTTCGCAGAATCCATTCCACACGTTTTCGATCAGCACACGCACACCCAGACGGCTGCAGAGTGGCAGTACCTGTCGAATGCCGGCGATCGAACGATGCCAAACATGATCGTGACTCTCGTCAGTACCTGTCACCTTGCCCGGGACCAACAGCACCGAGTCGCCACCGAATGCGTGCGCGTCTCGAATCGCCTGCTGCAAGATCTCCACGCCTTTTTTTCGTTGCTTTTCGATTGGCGCAGAGAGCCGAATCTGCCAGTGTTTCATGTCAACCACGCCATGGACGGGCATGTCAGTCTCGCGGCTGGCCTCGCGAACTTTATCGGCGAACAGGTTGTCGGTCGGGCTAACGAGTTCGATGCCATCGTAGCCTAGATCCCGGCACAGCTCGAACTTTTCTTGTACGGTTCCGGACAGGTCGATCATTCCCCACTTCAAAGATTTATAGAATCGGCGGCGATCTACTGCAGGCGCTTCCGCAGCAACTTGCGTAAGGGATGCTGCTCCGAGAGCGCAGCCTAGCGAACCGCTGAGAAAGCTTCGCCGTGTCGATTCAATCTGCATCGGTCGTGATCTTTGCGTCAATTCTTCAGTCGATCTGGCAGGCAGTCCATGAGCGTCGAGTTCGGGTAGGTGCTAACATCAAGAACCCCGCAATTGCGATCGCCATGACTTCCGGCTCGGGAACAGTTTGTGCATTGGCCACCAATCCACTAGTCGCAGCGACCGCCGACTGTGCTCCAAAACTCGACTGCCAATCTGCCAGATCGAAGTTGCTAGGGTCGCGTTGCCAAGTGAGAAAGTCGCCGCCATCAACGTCGCCGTCCGCGTCAAAATCGCCCGCCAACAGAAGGACACTGGGATCAAGCACTTCAGCGAAACTCTCGCCGACTTGGTAGGCAGTACCCGCTGCATTGTCGGAGATTTGCAGATCGGTTTTGAGCACATTGATGCCTTCCGAAGCATCCCAAATACTTTGGTTGGCAAACTGGATAGAGTAACGCACGTCTTCCTTGAGTGACTCTTCGATGTCGGGCATGCGAATGCCAACCGTGTAGCTCCCCTCCTCCATGTCGTCAGGCACAGCCAGTACGGCGTCGACTTCATTCGTCGAGCCGCCACTCCAAAACCGCGGATCGAGTTGCAGCGGCGCTGCCGACACCTCGCCGGTCGTGTTGTTCTGCAGAGTTACCTCGACGTTTCGTGGATTGAACAGTTCTCCGAAGCCGACATTTTCGACAACAAACTCAATTTCCAGCAGTCCACTTGGCCTGACCTCTTCGGGCAACGCTGCCGTCTGTAGCTCGAAGCGGTAGCCAAGCCTCTGAGAGATCTGCTCGTAACTATCTGCCCAATGGCCGACAGCATTACCGTCATTTCGCCAGGTGTCTGTGACGGCAGTATTGTAGTCTTCGTTCAAGTAGTCGGTGTGCAATTGCTCCATTTCGTTGATCGCGTTTGTGCCCGTCGAAAAGCTGCTCTCAGCACACGTCTCGCCGCCGTGTGGACCGTACATGCTCTCGCCACCGATGTAGTCGAGTTCGGCCTGCCGCGAAAACCCAAAGGTCACATAAGTGCCAAAATCGCTCGACGATGCCAAGAAGCAGTCGTTGAGATGCCCGACCCTCGACAGGTCGGAGCCATCGAATGCGTTTGCGGCCGTGATGGTATTGGTCAGGCTGAATGGCGAGCCATTGAAAATCTCGCGTTTGTAGTGAGGCGTGCGGATGCCAACCATTCGGTCTACGGGCAGCGCATCAAGAATGGCTTCCAGAATTTCGCTTCTATCCGCCGCGTTGTCGAGCCCGTTGGTCGAACTGTGCCACTCGCCCCAGCCGCCAATGAAGCCTGCGTCCATGTGGTAGATCACGTCCTTGTTTGCTTCCCAAATTGGCTGCAGCTGCTGAATGTGATTCAAGATGACGGACTTTGGCGCATCTGCGCCGCCGTCGTCGTTGTAAGCCACACGTGGTTTCACCTTGATGCCGGCGCTTCGCGCCGCGTCGAATCCCGCCTGTATATCGTTGAGAAACGTCGCACTCAATGGCGAGTTTCGAAATTGGTCCGCGACAATCCGACCGTATACCAACGTCTCGCCGCCCGACCTGACGTTCTGATAGAACCACGGGTTCGTTAGATCGGAGAACTTATAGAACCCGCGTTCCGGATTAAGAATGTCGGCTGTGCTCGGTTGGAAGGTGATCGTCTGTAATGGTGGCTCTTCGGCAAGCGCCGACTCGATGCCAAATGTCGCGGAGATTAGCAGCGCGCACTGACTCAGCTGCTTCACACCCAGTCGGGACCGCCGCATTGCTTCGAGGAGTTCTGTTGCCATATCAGTTCGATTCCATGATTGGAGCCACATTCACTTTAGTCTTGTTTTGGTTCCCCAACCACAGTGTTCGGTGCTGCGTCCTATCGCGGCTGGCGCCGGCAACGCAGCGACGCCTACTGCCGGTGCGTGCATGCTGCCCCAATGCACGGCAACCAGCAGATTCAGTTTCGTCGCCCGGTGGCGGCAATTAATGCACAGATAATCAGGGCCAGGCTTCCCGGTTCTGGCACGGCCGAAGCCGCGGTAATTGTGCCGGGACCGTAGTTGCTCTGCCAATCGGCGAGATCGGCAGCATCGAGCGATACACCCAGTTCACGTTGCCAATCAAGAAAGTCATCTCCATCCACATCGTCGTCGCCGTCGAAATCGCCTGGCGTGCCGGTACTTGCGGCCAGCGTGTACTCGATCGCTTCGAATTCGAAGGACGAGTTGTTGGGCAAGTCTCCCGCGCCGAGATCCGTATAGGCGATGAAAGTAAAGGTGTCTCCAGTGAACACCGGAGTTCCGGGAGCGACGGGGCCGGCTGCAATGTCACGCGGGATCGCCCACTCCATCGCTGTTCCCTGCGGCACCCCGTTCTCGTCGAAGAACGGAAATGTAAGCCCTAGTCCAATGTAGTCGCCACCGAATTCCACCACACCAGCTACACCGGTGTTGAAGTTTGCGTCGTCTTGCTGGAACGGAAAATCAGTCTGGTAGCCGAATTCGGAACCAATCGCTCCCAAGGTAAACAGGTCATGCCCTGTGGACAGATCGTTGTCCAAGTCGAAAGCAAGGTACAGCGTGGCTAAGGGCACCGAGGTCGTGTTCAACAGATCAACATGGATGTAGATGTTATCGTTGTCATTGGCCACTTGAATCGTATTGATATCAATGAACCCACCAGGGTTGTCAGCTACGCCATCGTTATCAGTGTAGGCAATCGGCACTTCGGACCAATCGTCGAATTCAGTACCGGGATCCTCGCCTTGGACCTGAATGCTGGCAAACGTACTAGGAGCAACGACGCCGTAGGCGTGAGAGCGAGTCGCTACGACGCAAGCCGTCAGCATTGCGAAACATAGAAGTAGAAATGTCGAGCGAGAAAAGGGCATGGCAACGCCTCCTAAAGGTGTATGTGTTTCGCGCAACAAGCGCTAATTAGTTCGTAATTAGCCGGATTCATTCGATCGGTGGGTCGGCGCGACGAATCGCGCCGTAACCCACGTCTGCATCAATTTCTATCTTTACTCAATCGCGCTGTCGCACGGCAACGCCACAACTGGCAGCCATACATAGCAATGCGAATGAAGCAGGCTCTGGCACCACAGCCAACGTGTAATTGATCACTCCACTGACTTCGCCCTGGCCTTGGTCGGACCAAAACAGCAATCGTACGGTATCATCTGGAAAGACGTCGACCAGCGTGCCAGGGCCATTCCTGATGATGTCCAACGAGATGGCTAATTCGCGTTCGTTGGAATCAACGAACGCGTCAATCAGCGCGGCGCCCGATCCGAAGAAATCGCCCGTCATACCAAAGCCATCGTTGAAGACGCCGCCTCCCAGTCCATTGGAAGAAGTGAACGGAAAGTCCGTCTGCCAACCCGAGTCTTGACCGATCAGCCCAAGCCCAAAAATGTCGAAACCGGTAGCGACGTCTTCATCGACATCGATACCCGTGAACAGATTGAGGGAGAGACTGCCGTGGAAAGTGTTGCGAATGTAAAGGAAGTCGTCGTCGTTGGCGATTTGCGTCTCGGCGATGTCGATCGAGCCTGGATTGTCGGCAGGGTCGCTATCCAGCACGGGCACACCGACCCAGTCGGAATGGTCGTCGTCAATCGTGATAGTTCGATAAGTCCCCGCAGAGGCAGCGGCGCTTAGCAAAGCTACCGATACCCACACGACAGCGGTCGCAATAGTTCGCTGAAGATTCATTAGTCGTAACTCCCATCTAAATTGAGAAACAGGACACTTGAGAAAAGTTTGCTTGGTGGAACACCTGTCCATCCTACACAGAATCAGTCATCGTTAGCCTTTGGGTCTCGCTGTCCGCAACATGACGCAACCACCCGCCAGCAGCATGAACAGCGCAGCGCTTGGTTCGGGAATAGCAACCAGCGAGTAGCGAAATACGCCGCCAGTGACACCGCCAATAGCGACGTCAGGATAAAAGTCTTCGGGCGCTTGCGAAGCGGCGTTCAAGATTATGTCGAACACGTCTGGATTTCCCAGTGCGGCGCGAGAGATCGCAACTTCGATGTCCGTGGTTGGAAAATCATCGAATGCCAATCCACTTTGGAACGTCCAGGAAAACACATCCTGCGACGCGCCGCCCGCAAACGTGAAGTGACTGGCCCCTTGAATCAGCGAGTCTGCACCCAAAGACAGAATGCCGCCAGCACCAAAGAAACCTGTCTATCGGTCGATGTCGAGATCAAGATAAAGATTGTGCTTGAAACCAAAGAACTCTGTAGTCGATTGCGGGGCAAAGCGCATGCGGAAGTAAACATTCACATCGTCGTGAGCGATCTGCAATGCGGTAAAGTCAATCGAGGGCCCATCGCCAGTGGGATCGGCCGCATACGAGGGGATCATATCCCAATCCGAGCGATCGTTGTTCCCAGGCGCAACGGTCACGGAGCCATTGGCGACCGGATTACTCTGCGACTCGACGATCACAGCGCGCAGGTCGTCAGCAACCGATAATTCGATTGCAATCATCATTAATACTGTACGCATCTGAATTCTCATGCTTGCTCAGTATCTGTGACCGAAGGTAGCAGAGACGTGCTTAGTCAGCAGCGATCTCGTGCTCTTCCCGTCCGTCGAACAATTCTTACTCGTTTACTACGATTCCGTCTGAACGATTCCCGCGCGTCCGATGAACAGCAGGGTCGACGTCAAACGAGACAAACCTGACCGAGACATCACAAAATGCCATATTGAAACCGCCGGCATGCGCGGAGCCGAAGTTCCGATTGTAACCCTGAAAGTTCGTCGCATCTTCCGCTTCGCTCGTCATGTCGGGGGACAACTCGATCTTTCTGCCAAACTTGAAGTCGCCGATGAATGTGACTCGCAGCGTGTCATCATTCCCCGCCGCAAAGCCTGGTTCGTTATCCCCTTCAGCGAGACCGTCTTCGTACTCATCGGTGGTTAGATACTTCTCTCCCAGCATGTATACATTCGAGGTACCATCTACGACACGACGGAGGGCTACTTCCGAACGTGTGAAGACGACGCCAGTCGCCTCTTCGATAGGCGGAATAATAATCTGCGTATAGGGATCTCGCGCCTCCCAGACTGGGGCCCAGTCAAAGTTCTTGGCCGTCTCATAGTCAGTTTCACTAAATGGAACGCCCGTCAATGGCTCCGCTATGAACATGTCCCCAGCGTTGGCCGCGTAGTCAGACTTGCTGCAAAGCTCGATTGGAGTTTCGCAATACGCGTAGGCGCTCGTCGTGCTGAGCAACGGAAACACATTCGCGCTACGCCGACTTGGGCATGCCATCCCCTCAAATGGCGACTGCACCCGTTGCAGCGTCGCGGCGTTTCTCGCCGCACCCGTGAACCCGCTGCCTAAGTCGTGCAGGTTCTGCTGCTCGATAAACGGCAGAATGTTATAGAGCCAACCTCCGGGTTGGTCCTTTCCGTACCCATACTCCGGGTAGCCCAACCAATTGAATACCCAGCCTCCGGTAGGAAGGTGGCTAAACGTATCATGATGATTGTGAAAAGAGATCGCCAGTTGTCGTACCTGGTTTGAGCACTGCGTGCGTCTTGCCGATTCGCGAGCAGCTTGCACTGCCGGAAGCAGCAGGGCAATCAGCACACCGATAATCGCGATGACCACAAGTAGTTCAACCAGCGTAAATCCGAATGTGTTGTATCTTCGGGTCGAATTCATGACAGCGCTCCTTAGAGGCAGCATTCGAATCTTGGTTTGCCGATCAGGGTCTAAGCGTGGAAGTATTCAGTCACCGGCGTGGCCTCCACACCATTACATCATGTACAAATGCAGGGGATTCCAAAATGGCCTGAACTCCCAACGGCATACCAGTTTCTGTCATCTTCTGTTGGCAAAACCGAAAAACAATTAGAAAACAAGGTCGAAGGAGTCGTGTCGCATAGCCGGAAGTCATTTCCCCACATTAGGTTAGCGTCCGATGTCGATTCGGAGTCGAACTACTCCGGTTGCGGCTGTCAGGCGTATAGTAATTTCGCGGAATAACTTCGGAGCTTGCCGAGAGACGAACCAATCGCGGCCTCAGCCATGCTCTTTTGAAGGTCTCGTTGCACCAACTAGCGACGCATCTTTCGTCCTCGCAATGCTCGTATGGGACTGATCGATCCTGCGTCCGACCACCGCTTGCCGACCCAGCTCACAGATCTCTTCGAGTGCCGCTTGCGTGCGTTCCAAGAGACCCGGGCTATGGGGAATCACCTCAGCGACAATCGTACCGTCGTAACCGATCTCATTGAGGGCAGACATGGTTTGTTGCCAGGGCACGTCGCCTTCGCCAAGATCACAGAACGCATACCTGCCTGCTGCGAAGTCCTCCGAAAAACCTTTGACGTGAACGCGCTTGATTCGGTCTCCAAGAAACTTGATCCAGTGCGGCGGACTCTGGTGATAGCGCATGACGTTTCCCGCATCAAAGTAAATCCCAAGATGCGAGGAGTCGAATGAATCGATGAACCCAGCCAATTCGATTGGGGACAAGAACAGTCCGTTCCACACGTTCTCCAGACAGAGGTCAACGCCCGTTCTTTCAGCAGTTTCGAGTAAGCGTCCTACGGCGTGACGCGCACGTTCGACCGCGATTTCGTACGGTACGCTCTCGTCCGGCGCAATCGGGCTATTGACCACCCCAGGCACGAACAGTAAGGCCTCGCAACCGAGCCAAGCGGCCCGCTGAAGAGCTTGTTCGTGAAGATGGATCGATCGTACACGAATCGAACGATCGTCACTTACCGGGTTATTACTCCATGACATGCCGCTGGCCAATGACTGAACGGTCAGCCCGGCAGCGTCGATCGCAGCGCGGATGCGATTGCATTCAGCAGGAGTGGTATCAGGCGTCAGGACTCCCGAGGTTCCGATGCAGAGTTCAAGGCCTTCAAACCCTGCCGCTTGTGCCAAGACGAGAGCATCTTCGATAGGGCACGTCCCGTCGAGACCGTCAGGCATTGACCAGTAGCTGATAGAATTGATCATCTGCTTCTAGCGTTATTCGTTGATACTTCTGATATTTCTCACCGGGGTCCCAGCTACCCTGGTAACTCCATTCTGGTTTGCAGCTACGGACGTAAGAATGTCCCAAAAATGCATCGGCATATCCATTACTGCCATGAAGCCAGCGGGTACCTTGTGTGCCGAATCACATGGCTAACCTAGATCGAAAAGTCGCTGGCTTAGTCGATTGGCTTGTCGAACATGCACAACGAATACATGCACAACGAATAATTGACAGATACCTTGGTCGCCTGGCGGAAATTGACGAGAAATCCCGTCGATCGCGCGATAACGCCGCTACGTCAGCGTGCGCGCGGCTGCTTAGCACAATTGCCGCCACCGTCGCCTAATCCTCGCGAATACCCTTGCGGAAATCGCTTGGACTCTTGCCAACATGCCGCTTAAATGCACGAGAAAAAGCGAACGCGCTCTCGTAACCAACATTTGCCGCAATGGCTTCAAGCGTATGATCTGTGAACGACAGCATTTCTCTAGCGCGCTGCATGCGAAAGTTGAGTACGACAGCCATCGGCGTAGCTTTGTGAAAGAGCTTAACATGGCGGTTGAATTGCGAAGCCGACATGCTTGCCTTGCGCGCAAGTCCTTCTGCAGTCCAAGGATACGCCAGATTTGCAACGACCTTCTGCCAAACCTGCTCGATACGCAATCGAGTTTCTTGATCCTTGCGACGTAGTGGCAGCTGTCGCAGCTCTCGGTCAATAAACAGCACAATCAAGTTGGCCAACGCTTGCTCGGCGGAGTGCGAGTCGACCATGCGGTTCTTGCGCTCGGTGAGGTACTGATCGGTGAGAGAAGAAATGATGTCAACATGCCTTGCTCCGACCACGACGACATCATCGGGTAGCACGGCAGACCATGCCGTATCCGCCGCCAAGTGAAACCATACGCAGGACCACTGCCCATCCGCTTCGTACCGATAACGGCTATTCATCGGAGCGAGGAGCAGATCGCCCTGCTGTAAGCTGCGATGCTTGCCGTCGACCAATAGATCTCCGATACCGCCTACCGAAAGCAATAGGACGTGGTACCCAGGGTTCGAGCGCTGAACAGTATACGGATCGACGAAATGGCTGATGCCGCTCAGGAAAACTCCTCGATCAGCAAGCGAAGAATGTGAATGTTCAGGGTGGACAAGGTATTGCTCACGGCAGCCTCGCGGAAAGCAGACCGCGTCCTCAAAATCGTTTCCCGAACGGTACGAAGTCCACTTGTCTGCCATGGCCGCAAGTATAACTCTGCATCAGCCTGGAGCAAACGACTTCCAGCAAACTTACTTTTGGCCATACTCGTTTGCTGTTACCGATAGTAACCTAACACGGAATTGTCTCCAGAGGTGACTCCGGCGGTGAAGTGACGTTTAGATTGTAGTTTGGGTGGCTGAGAGAACTACGTGGCCTTACAGTGTTGTATTGCTTCCTCCAACGCTCCATGAGCACCTTGGCTTCGGTGAGCATGTCGGACCACTCTCGCTTGAATAGCCTATCGCGAAGCTTGCCGTTGAAACTCTCAGCGTAAGCACTCTCCCAAAGCGTCCTGTTCAACAAGTTTGTCGCACAATATCGACCGCCAATTTGCGGCCGAAGTGACTC
This sequence comes from Planctomycetota bacterium, assembly GCA_039184115.1. GTDB lineage: Bacteria > Planctomycetota > Planctomycetia > Pirellulales > Lacipirellulaceae > Bythopirellula. The sequence goes on from JBCDBK010000063.1 coordinate 20,621, forward strand.
ATCAGACACTCCATGCAACACGCTTGATTGTCACAAACCATGATTGAGTTACCCACATAAAAACAATGCAGCAGTTTCCACAAGCGGTGAATTTCACCTGCGCTAGAATCGATCAAGGATGCGTGTCCTCGGGATGCCTCCTTCGATGGGCGCAAAGACAGTCCGGTGAACGACCTGAATGTGACCGAATTGATGGCAATCTACCAGCGTTCGTGGCCGTTGACCGCAAACGTAGAAGCTCAATCTGAGCGACCGTTCAATTGCGGTTCTGTTGCCCAAATCAAGTGGTCCTTTAAACCATTCATGGGTCGGAATAGCCAGGCAAGTTAGTGGTGGCGGTGATGCCCGCTTGATGTGCTAGTTACAAATCTGCTGAGGTTGGACAAACCGCAGTGGATTTGCAAACTCAGATTTCAGCGGAGGATGATTCCTTCTCCGCTGGAATCTGTTAAGAGTACGAACGGTTGCTATATCTACTTCGACGGGCACGAAGGCAAGGAATCGGACGACCTAAGTGTGTTCGGATTGATGGCATTCTACTTAGTTGCTTGACCGAGTGCGTGGTCGCAGGAGATCATTCTGAGTGATTGCTCATTTGAGGCTGCGCTGACCTGTTCGTGCAATCCGTAAAGGCACTTGAGGATTGAAACCGCTAGGCGATCTGATGTCGGCGGTAATGCCCGCCGCTGAGACTTTGGTCATGGTCACCCGGTTGTTTTCGCTGCGTGAACCGAACGATGAGTTCGACGCAGATTCAGAATTTCTGGGAAATGCCCGCCCATTGACTCTCTGGAGGTCGGCAAGTTGCGAACGTGGCTTCGGTTCGACCAGCTGCAGAGGCTTTGATACTCCGCCCAGACTATCGACCTGCTCTCTTTCGCAAGGAGATCTGACCCTTCGCGCTCTCAATTCGAATCGGGATACCACCGCCGTTAATTGCTCTGAACTGGTAGGATTCTTTCGATTCTTCACTCAGTAAGGCAATTCGTGCGTCAGAGGTCTCGTCGACGGGCTCGAGATCGAACATCGAACCAAACTTGCCACGGCCAGCGGCGATGGCGGCAGTTGCGCATGTTTTAGCAGGTAGTGTCACATCAATCGAGCCGTTGTACGATTCAAAATCCAGTTTTGCGTCCTCCGCGACGCCGAGGAAACTGACCTTCACGTTCCCGTTGTAGCTAAATGCCGTCGCTGAGCCGTAGATATCGAGCAGATGGATGTCGCAGTGCTGGCTGTGCGTATGGATCGTGCCAGCAATTCCTTGAGCGTGCAGGTATCCATCTAAATAGGTGTCCAGCGAAAGATCGACTTGCTTGGGAACCTTGACGCGCAGATTGAGTACGTACGTGTTGTTGTAAGTATCAAGTGTTATGCGATTGGTCTTTTCGTCGATGTCCAATTCGAACGTTGGCGCAAATTGAGTGACGAGACCGTCTGCTACTTTCGACTCAGTGGACGCCGGTGGATAGAGAATTTCGATCACCACGTCTGATCGATCGTGGCCAGTCACTTCGACGAATCCTCGCGTGATGTCGATCACAACTGAGCGAGGGTCATCAGGTCGTGGGAAATTTAGATTCAACGTCCGAAAGACCTTGTGCTCGTCATCGGTGACTGCCTCTGCAGTTGGAGGCAAGCTGAACTGGTTGGTTCCAGCGTCGTTTTGGGGGAATTGCAACATTGGTTGGGCAAATAGCAATAGAAGCGTAAGAATCATCAGCACAAAACCTCCGGTGACATACGGTCGAGAAAATAGTTGCGAGCCGGACCTCACAAGTTCGGTCAGTTCCGCAGGTAATTGGATTTGGTCGGGCTGGGAAACGTGAGCCAGGCAGTTTTCCAGCAGTGAATGCGTCTCATGGGCGGACGGGCGGTCGTCCGGTGCCTTCGCTTGAAGTTTCTCGATGAGGCCGCAGAGCCACTGCGGAATTTCGCTGTTCATCTCGCGAATGGGTCGAGGCCGGTCGTCGGTGATTCGACGCAACACACCGTACGACGTTCGCGCGCGAAAGGGAGCAAACCCCGTACAGAGCGAGTAAAGCACACTCCCTAGGCTAAACATGTCGCTGCTGAAATCGATCGCGTCGCCGCGCGCTTGTTCCGGCGACATGTACTCCGGCGTGCCTGTGATCACGCCGGTGCGAGTCATTGTTGCATCGTCGATCGTTCGGGCCAAGCCAAAGTCAGTGATGACTGCGGTCTCGACGCCATCGTCTAGCATGATGTTGGACGGCTTGATGTCGCGATGGATTAGACCTTGCCGATGGGCTGCAGATAGCCCGGCAGCAATTTGACTGCCAAGACGCAATATTTCTGGTAGAGGTAGCGGGCCATTGTCCTTGACGCGTCGTTGTAGCGATGTTCCTTTCACATACGGCATCACGAGGTAGGGCAACGCTTCCGTCGTCGAGACACCGTGAATGGCAATGACGTTGGGGTGCAACACTGCTGCTGCCGCCTTTGCCTCGCGAGCGAAACGTTGCCTGGCGGTACCGCACGATGCCAAAGCCGGGTTCATAACTTTCAGGGCAACAATGCGATCGAGCGCACGGTCTTCGGCCTTCACCACAACTCCCATTGCACCATTGCCAACGACGCCCACGATCTCAAAACATCCGATGCGCCCGAGTGACTTAGGGTCGTCGGTCGGGGCTAGCGAGTCGAGAATGTTTTGCACAGCGTGCGGCAGCGAAGTCTGCTGGTGAGGCTCGGTTGGTGTGTCGCCGCTGGCCGAGCTGCGATCTACCAACAGTGCTGCGGCGTCTTTCCATTGACTTTCGTCCGCGGCCTGCTGTTCCAGGTCGGCTCGGCACGACTCGCAAGCATCGAGATGGCGGATCAGGTCGCGTTCATCCTGGTCCGTGATGTCACCGCTGAGGAATCCGTTCAGTCGAGTTGCATCACACGTTCTGTCATTCATTCGTCCGTGCCCTCCAGTTCTGCGACCATGGCGGATAGTCTTTTCATCACTCTACTTCGCGCCGCGTAGATCGTACCGATCGACTTGCCTAGTTCAGCGGCCGCCGCCTCCTTGCTCATTCCGTTAACCGCCGTCAGCTCGAAAGCCGCCCAGGTATCGGGATGGACGTTGACTCGCACCTGCTCGGCAGCCCGTGCGAACAACTCACGACGGTACTCGAGATCAACGAGCGATTCGAGTTCGTGCTCTGATTCCGGGATTTGGCTGAGCAACTCTTCTACCGCCGACGCCGCGAGCGGCTGGTCGGGAGGCCGGCGAGTGACGGCGTTGATGGTGGCGTTCTTCGCAACCCGCCGCAACCAGTGGCGAAAACGCGTTGACGGATCGCGTTTCTTCCAATGACCGATCGATCGGGCGATGGCAATAAACACTGTCTGAACAAGATCGAGGGCGTCGGCGTGCTGTAGTCCGCGCGCCACCGCAATCCGATAGATCACCGGCCGATACATCTCTACGAATTCCTCCCAGGCAAGCCGGTCACTCGGATCTTGCACCTGTAAGAGCAGGCTTTCTCGAGTCTCTGGGATTTCGTGCATTATAGGACTAGGGATCATGAGAGTCGCTTCAGCGAAATGACTTCCTTTAGGAGTCTAAACACGGAAATCCTCAGATCTGACACCGAAATCCACGGTTTTTTCGAAATGCGATACCAGAACCATGTGTGCGAGTTCGGTCTAGTGGGCATAACACGAAATCAAACGGCAGATTGCTCAGCGCTAATCACAGTGTGATGCTTGTCGTCAGTGGTGATTCCCGCCACTTTGCTGCTCGATCGAGTAGCGGTCAAGTTCACACTTCGGCATCTGCGATCGCTCGCTGGCAACGGGGATATTGTCCGTCATATCCATTGACCATCGCAGCGGACGCAGACGGCAAGCCGAGGTGATCAAACTGCGGATTGAGGATCTCGTGGCGGCGAAGTTGTCCGGGGGATGTACCAGTGATGAGACGGGTCGGTGGCTCGCAAATGTTGATAGCAGCCTCGCTGGTCGACTGGCTGCGACGGGCATAATCGAGCCCATTGAGAAAGTCGAAGCTCCACAACTGCTCGATTTCACCGAGGGTATTCGCGACAGCAAGGCAAGCCTCAAACCAAACACGTTGCGCAACTACAACCAGACCATCCGCCGCATGGTAGCATACTTTGGAAAAACCTGCCCAATCGACTCGATTGACTGCGGAGCCGCTGACCAATGGCCAGAACAGATGCTGAAAGACGGTCTATCACCCGCGACCGTGGGTAGGGAAGTAAAGCGAGCGCGGCAATTTTTTCGGGTCGCGGTCAGACGCAAGCTCATCCCGGAGAATCCATTCGCGGAGGTCACCGCACCGCCTCAGGTGAATACTTCGCGCAGCCACTTCGTGTCCCGTGAAGTTATCGAGAGAGTGTTGGCCGCGTGCCCCGACGTCGAGTGGCGTTTGATCGTCGCACTCAGCCGCTTCGGCGGCCTTCGATGCCCAAGTGAGCATCTCGCGCTACGATGGGGCAATGTCGATTGGGCGAATAGCCGAATCAACGTGCCTTCGCCCAAGACGGAGCACCTGCCAAGCGGGGCCTTTCGTACGATTCCCATGTTCCCTGAACTCAGAGAACCGTTGGAAGCCGCGTTCGAGCAAGCAGAGCAGGGGAGCCTTTACGTGATCAATAGGTATCGCGGCACCAATCAGAATTTACGCACACAGTTTCAACGTATCTTGAAACGATCGGGGGTTCAGCCTTGGGAACGGCTATTCCAAAATATGCGCGCCAGTCGAGAAACGGAGTTGACAGAAGACTACCCCCTGCACGTCGTCTGCGAATGGATTGGCAACTCAGCGGTGATTGCAGCTAGGCACTACCTCACGGTCACGGATGCCCATTTCGCTAAGGCCAATGGCGGTGCATCATCGGAGGGTGGCGCAGAATGCGGCGCACTTTCTGCAGAACAGGGGGCGCAGAATGCGGCGCAGTCCTCGCTCGCACAGAGTCGCACCGAAGTGACAACCACAAAAAAAGCCCGGCAAAACCGGGCTCAAATGCAAATTGGTGCGATTACACTCACTGTCGAGCAAGTGGAACCAGTACCCCGTAGGGGAGTCGAACCCCTGTCTCCGCCGTGAGAGGGCGGTGTCCTGGGCCACTAGACGAACGGGGCAGGACTGTATCTGAGATGACAGATTGTAGGAGTAAGAAGTGTTCCGGTAAAGGGGGGGCGCTGCGTGAGTCAGGTGCGATTACAAGCACACCTGCCGGCTGAGTGCTCACGTCCTACTTCAGTTCGCCATCCCTTGCGTGAGCTTCATAAAGGCGGTTTCGAGGTCGATTTCTTCTTCGGCGAGCAAGGTCAGTCGGTAACCGGATTGCATGAGAGTTGCCGACAGTTCGCTGGGGTCGCGGTGACCTTCGTGCAACGTAACACGGAGATACTCGCCGATTGCGACCGCTTCGACGGCAGGAAGTGCGCGCAACAACTCGGCCGCGCCGTTAGCGTCTTCGGTCACCGCCACGTGCAAAATGAGCTGCTTGCGCAGCTGGTCCATCAGTGCTACGATCGTGTCGTTGTATTGCAGTTCGCCGCGGGCGATGATCCCGACTTTGTTGCAGATGTCAGCCAACTCGGGCAGGATGTGGCTGGATACCATAATCGTTTTGCCCATCGATCCCAGCTGTTTGATAAGTTCACGCATTTTAATGCGTGCGCGCGGGTCGAGTCCACTCGCTGGCTCGTCAAGGAGTAGGACTTGGGGGTCATGCAATAGCACACGAGCTAGTCCTAGGCGTTGGGTCTGGCCGCGCGATAGCGTGTTGGCGTAGGCATCGCGTTTGAAGTCGAGATCGACCAGATCGAGCACTTCATCGACCTTGCGTCGTCGTGCTTCGCCGTCGATGCGATAGGCAGCGGCAAAGAATTCCAGATACTCGGTCACCTTCATGTTGTCGTACACGCCAAAGAAGTCGGGCATGTAGCCGACGATTCGGCGAATGTCTTTCGGCTTCGTGTAAATCGAGTTGCCGCCGACATACGCTTCGCCCCAAGTTGGATTCAACAAGGTGGCGAGAATCCGCATGGTGGTCGTTTTGCCTGCGCCGTTGGGGCCAATGAACCCGAACACATCTCCTGCGTCGAGCTGCAGTTCGATCTTGTTGATGGCGAAGAAGTCGCCGTATTTCTTGGTAAGGTCGTGGACTTCAATCATATCAGCAGCTTAATGCAGGCTCGTCGAAAAGAATAAGGTGGTCATTGGTCAGCTCCCGCGACTTTCATCACAAACCGATAGAAGGTCCAGCGGCGATCTTTGTCGCTCGACAGCGCGGCGTCGGCATCGCTCCAATAGCTGCCGCCGGATTCAACACGCGCGAGTAGGATCGCGCGGTCATCGGTGGCGAGCTGCTCGCTCATGTCGACGAACGGTTGGTAGCGCTGGGTCAAATTTGTGTATTGGGTGCCATTGATCGCACGAAAGAACATCATAGCTTTCAACAACCGGGTCACGTCCCATTGCGCGATCACAAAAGGGACGGTGCCGTCGGCGGAAGTACGAGACACGGTCTGATCGCCAGCGGTCGAGTTGGTAAGCAGCGTTCTGACGGTTCGGGGTTGCCGCGAATCGTCGATGGCGATGGTCCGACCCGCAGGCAGCCGGCCAAGGTTGTATGCCCATCGGCCGTAGAGCAGGGCGCAGCCGGTGAGCTCGATATCGGTGTTGTTGGTAATCGTGCCGCTCAAGAGCTCTTCGCCATCTTGACGCATTTGGAAGTCCAAGCTCGGATCGAGTTTTGCGGACCAACGTGCATTCAGCGTCTTGGTCGACCAGACTTGGACTGGGACTTGGCTAAGGGTTTCGAGCTTGTCGCCATAAGCATAGGCAGTCTCGAAGACGGACGATTGCGTCCCGTTTGCTTGCATCCCGCCCAGCGAGTAACCAGGCAGGCCGAGCCACGTGACGAGCGATTGCGCCGTCGACGATACCGACTGACCTAGGCAGCTGCTTTCCAGTTCCAGGTCGAGCGTGCTAACCTGCGGGGAGAAAAAATGTGTCCAAACGGTTCCGCGGACCGGGCAGCTTATATCATCGTCGGTGCAATCGACGTCGACGATTTCGACTTGATTCACTCTTAACTCGTCACCCTTGATGCTTATCGCAATGCTGTAAGCTGCGGCAGAAAATCCGATCACGATAATGGGAAAAGTAAGCCAGGTAAGCGTGTGACGCTTTAGCAGACGTCCGACAAAGAAGTAGTCACCTGGGCCGATCAGCATCACATATGCGCCGGCAAGTAGTGCCACGAGCCCGAATGGTATGACACCAACGCCAACGAACTGTTTGTCGAGCGAGTTTCGCAGGTGGCTGATCACATCGTCAGTATCCCGCTGCTCGATCGTTTGTTGGTTTTCGTCTCGATCCTTCCAGTTGAAGAGACGCTTCAGAAAGCTAGTCCGTCCGGGCCAGTCGCTGAGCGGTTTTCGATCGAAATCGAGTCCTACGAACACGACTTCGCCAAATCCATGCCGCGTCCGCACCACCAGCGGAACACTCGTGTCGCTGCGACCGGCGGATGCGAGAATTTGCCCCCGCACGTCCACGAGACTCGGCACACGCAGGTCAAGGCGTCGGTTGCGGGTGATGGCCTGCTCCGACCCGCTAAAAGTCGCAAGTGGCTGCGCCTGCGTGAGTCGTTCCATACTGTCAAGTCGCCCGGGCGCGAATCGCTGTAGAACCGCTTCGTCAGCGATCAACTGTTCGGCATTCTCGCCGCAAAACAGAAAGAGCTGCCCGCCACTTTCGACCCAGCGATAGAGTGCATCGAGGCGTTTGGGACTATCGCTTAGCGCGTCGTATACTTCGGGATTCGAGGTCGTCAGCAGCACGGTCTCGATCGACTCGTAGTCGAACCACTCGGTCGGTAAGTCCAGCGGATTCTGGACGTTGGCGACACGAGTTGCCAGGTGCTCTTCAGTGATCAGCTCTGCGGAGATCAGCGCCTCAAGCTCCAGAGAGGCGCCACATTCGAGCAGAATTCGATTCGTCGACGGATAACCGCCGGGTATGCCGTCTGTCTGATGCTCGCCGAGATAGAACCGCCGTTCCGCGACGACTCCCTCGCTTGCCGCGACCAGCGTGACGGTGATAGGGCAGCGGCTTTGTCCTACGCGCACGCTCAACGGAATCGTCTGGGGCTTGCCTGCTTCGACCACGACAGGCTTACGAACCTGAGTCGGAACGCCGTCGGTGTCTGGCGCAGTGACGAGGACCTGGCCCTGCCAACTTTCGTCACCGCC
>JBCDBK010000064.1:0-28664 GCA_039184115.1 Planctomycetota bacterium
AACAACAATAACAATAACGGGCGTGGTGGCGGTCGCGGACGAGGCGGCAATCGCCGTCGGAATTCGTTCAACGACAATCGCAACAAGGAACCAGATTACGCACCAGATGGCGATCCGTTGCCGCTGATCCCTGGCTCGGGGGTCTTGGAGATGCACCCCAACGGCTATGGGTTTTTGCGAAACCCAGCGACGAATTTCACGCGCGAACGTACCGATCCTTTTGTGCCGGGTACGATGATCGAGAAGTTCGGTCTCCGCGAAGGACTGTTGCTCCACGGTATGGTGCAGCGTCACCGCAAACAGCAAGGCCCGCGTTTACGCGAATTACTCGACGTCGATGGCATGGCTCCCGAGGACTACGCCAGCGTCAAAGGCTTTGACGAGCTCACTCCGATTACCCCTGATCAGTGGTTCCGTCTCGAGACGGGTCCTGATCCGATCAGCACGCGTGTGATCGACTTGCTGTGTCCCTTGGGCAAAGGGCAACGAGCATTGATCGTTGCGCCGCCGCGCACCGGCAAGACCGTGCTGATGCAACAGATTAGCAACGCGGTATCGACGAACTATCCGAAGGTTTCGATGGTCATGTTGCTGATCGACGAACGACCTGAGGAAGTGACCGACATGCGACGCAGTGTTCGTGGCGATGTGTTTGCCAGCAGCCTCGACAACGACGTCGAAAGCCACGTTCGACTGTCGCAGCTGACGGTTGCCCGTTGCCAGCGACTGGCCGAAATGGGCAAAGACGTCTTTATGTTGATGGACTCGATCACGCGTTTGGCTCGTGCGTTCAACAAGTGGGTCGGCAATACGGGTCGCACCATGAGCGGCGGTGTCGACATCAAGGCGATGGACATCCCGAAAAAGCTGTTCGCCACCGCGCGGGCGTTTGAAGAAGGTGGTTCGCTGACGATCGTTGGCACAGCACTCATCGATACCGGCAGCCGAATGGACGATCTCATCTTCCAGGAGTTCAAAGGCACCGGCAATATGGAATTGGTGCTCGATCGCAAACTCGCCGACCGACGCGTATGGCCATCGATCGATTTGGAACAGTCTGGGACACGTCGCGAAGAAAAGCTGCTGCCGCCGGAAACCTTGCATGCGGCAACCATGCTACGCCGCACCCTGTCGTCGATGCATCATGTTGATGCAATGGAGCAGCTAACAAGCAAGCTCGGCAAGTTTAAAAGCAACGAGGAATTCGTCTCGCTAATCCAGACAGCCGACTAAATTGAATGCGGATTGCAGAAGGTGGGTTGCGGAATTATTATTCAAAAAACGGCAACTTCAAACTTCTGAAATCTGACTTCTGTCTTTCCTCGGAGGATAAGCGAATGGCTAGCGGCCTGCTTGGAATGCAGGTGCCGGGCAACCGGTTGCGGGTTCGAGTCCCGTGTCCTCCGCTCTGACAAGTATCGCTCTGACAAGTATCGGTCTGGCAAGTATCGGTCTGGCAAGTATCGGTCTGGCAAGTATCGGCGTTTGCAATCCGTTGATCATTGCCCGCTGCCTTCAGCGGGCTTTGTTTTGCGCACCCATGACGAGTAGGAGCCCCAGCAGGTGTCCGTGACTGGCGCTACTCGCGAGATTGTGCTGCTGGGTGCCGGGCATACCAATGTGCATGTCATCCGTCTTTGGCGCACCGATCCAATACCAGGTGCACGACTGACGTGCGTTTCGGACCACGCTGTTGCAGCCTATTCGGGCATGCTTGCCGGCACGCTCGCCGGGCAATACGAATCGCACGAGATGGAGATCGACCTGGCACGCCAGTGTGCCTTGGCTGATGCGCAGTTTGTGCAGGCAAAAGCGCTCGGACTTGATCCTGACACAAAGCAACTTCGCCTGGAAGGAAGGTCGCCGCTTGCGTATGATCTGCTTTCTATCGGCGTCGGCTCGCGTCCGGCTGTGCCAGAGCACGCTGAAGGGACGCTTTCGATCAAGCCGATGCAGACTTTCTTGGCTCGCCTGCAAAGCAAACTGGCCGACTTGGCCGACGATCAGCAGGACCGATCGCGTACAATCGCGATCGTCGGCGGTGGTGCGGCGGGTGTCGAGATTGCGAACTGTCTGGACGAGCATCTGAGACAAACGACCTCGCATGGGAGGGGCATTGAGCTCTGTCTCGTTGAGGGAGGGACGCAACTATTACACGGAATGCCTCAACGCACGAACATGTTGGCACATCATGAACTTCAGCGCAGGCAAATTCGCACGAGGCTAAACGCACGCGTGGCACAGGTCGAGGATGGGCGTACGCTGATCTTGGCAAGCGGCGAGCGGTTAGGAGTCGACCTCGTGGTGTGGGCAACGGTCGCTAGACCTTCGGCTCTGTTGAGCCAGTTGAACTTACCGCTCGATGAAAGAGGTTTTCTTTCGACACGCGATTCGCTGCAGTGTTCGGGCTACGACGATGTGTTCGCCGTTGGCGACACGGGCTCGGTAGACGGGGCACCTTATGCGAAGGCCGGCGTGTACGCCGTTAGACAGGGGCCGATCTTGTGGGAGAATCTACGGCGCAGGATAACCGGCCAGGTACTCTTACGGTGGCGTCCGCAATCGCGGTTTCTGTCGCTACTTAACACGGGTGAGGGAAAGGCGATTCTCACCTACGGCGCTGTGGCCTGCCATACTCGCTGGGCTTGGTGGCTCAAGGATTGGATTGATCGTCGGTTTATGGGTCAGCACCGTGAATAGCCAAGTTGGCCGACCACAAATTGACGATGAGCCGACGATGCCCGACAATCAACGACTTTGACGGTGGCTGCCCTAATGGCGAATTAGGAAGCGATTGGCGAAAAATAGCATTGTCGGCGAGCCCATCGAAGCCTACCGTCAAAGGCGATGCCAATGCCATCCAATCTGTTACCAACTAGCGGTATGAGAAACTTTCAGTAGGACTTCCATGGGACTAGATTTTCGATCGGCGACCGAGTGCGAGTTTGACTGTGTTTCGCTTGGAGAAGTCATGTTGCGACTCGATCCTGGTGAGGGCCGAGTTCGCAATGCAAGGCAATTCCGCGTTTGGGAAGGCGGCGGGGAATACAATGTGTCGCGAGGACTACGACGCTGTTTTGGCATGAATACTGCGATCGTCACCGCTTTTGCCGACAACGAGGTCGGACGTTTGGCGGAAGACCTCATCTTGCAGGGAGGCGTTGATCAACGCTTTGTGCAATGGTCAACCTTCGATGGTGTTGGGCGTGATGTGCGCAACGGTCTGAATTTTACCGAACGGGGCTTTGGTGTTCGCGCGGCGAAGGGCGTCTCTGATCGCGGCCACACGGCTGCCAGTCAGCTCAAGCCTGGCGATATTGATTGGGACGACGTATTCGGTAGGTGCGGCTCGCGTTGGTTTCACACGGGCGGAATCTTCGCGGCGCTTTCCGAATCGACGGCGGAATTGACTCTCGAAGCTTGCCGCAAGGCGCGCGAACATGGCGTGGTAGTTTCGTACGATCTGAACTATCGGCCGAGCCTCTGGAAGAGTATCGGCGGACAAGCGCAAGCGCGGAAGGTGAATCGCGCGATTGCACCCTATGTGGACGTGATGCTTGGTAACGAAGAGGACTTTACTGCTTGTTTGGGTTTGGAGGTAGCGGGTGTAACGCAGGAGGTTACCGAATTGGATGATGATGCCTATCGGGCAATGATCGACGTTGCCGTGGCGACCTATCCCAATTTTCGCGCGGTGGCGACGACACTGCGCGAGGTGATTACGGCGACAAAGAACGACTGGTCGGCGCTCACCTGGCACGATGGCAATTTCTACTCGTCGGTCAAACGCGATGCGTTAGAGATTATGGATCGCGTGGGTGGCGGAGATAGCTTTGCGTCGGGATTCATTTACGGGTTCCTGACGGAAAACGATGCGGCCGTCGCGGTCGAGTACGGTGCGGCTCATGGTGCCCTCGCGATGACTACTCCCGGAGATACGTCGATGGCCACGAGGCAAGAGGTTGAAAAGCTGGTCGCCGGGGGCAGCGCGCGTGTCGACCGGTAGCTGTAGGTCGTCCGGATGGGTGCCAAAATCGGCGCATATCGGCCGATTTCGGGCTTGCGGCTTCTTAGCGGCGCATCCTGCGGCAATTTGTCAGCATTTTTATTGACCTGTCGATTCCGACAGCTTTTAATAGGCGGTATCGCGAATATCATGGATTAGAAATCCACCGACCTACGGGACCATGATGCTAATGTGATTGGCGACCTATTCTCGCCACCCAAATCTACGTAGCCGACGATTTTGCTTAAGCGCAAGGGGTTGGGCTTTCTGCCTGCTCTCGGTTCGATAGCGGTCAATCTGACTCGCTTTTACGGGCACATCTGCGAATTCTTGCAAGCATTGCGTTGCGCGACGACATTCCAATACCAACCCTTCCTACGCGAAAGCTGCAGCGGACGGTTGGCGATTCGTGATTCTTGAGCAAACCAAAACCGACCCAACAACGAATAAAAGACATCTAAAAGACATCCGTGAGGAAAACAATGATTGCAAAGTCTTACAAGTTATTGCGTGCGACACTTTCGCTAGCCGTGCTGTCAATGTGTTTTTGTGGTGGCAGTGCGCTCGCCGTCAGTTTTTCTTCGGTCGACCTCGACCTGGACGATCCTTTGACCGGCGCGAATTCGTTTTCGACCGTTTTCCGCGTGACCGAAACCGTGTCAAATATCACGATTGACGGCGGGCCCGAGATTGTCGACTACATCGACGACAACCAATCTGGCATGCAAGTGAATCTCGACATCGATTTTTCTGACTTGAACGCTCCGATCGTCAATGCGATCGAGTTTGTCGGCGAGCCGGGCGACATTAGTCACGTGTTTGTTGGCGGCTCGATCGACGTGGAGTTTACCAATGCGTTGTTCGACATCGATCTTGACGCGACGCCCAACGGCATCAAAGGATTCTTGCGCACGCAAGGCGGACCGATTAACGTCAACCCCGACGGTTCCTTTGTGTCTGGCAACACCAACCTGGTAGCGCGTCAGGGCACGGTTGGCATTCAAGGGACGATCGATTCCCTGCTGGGCAGTGCAGCCGTCGATGAGACGTTCAATCTGTCAGACACGCCCCTTGATCAGTTCAACGACTCGATTTCTGCTGGCTCGACGAACGACGTCTCGGTCGTGTTCGATCGCATCGAAGGCAGCGAACGCGTTTACAGCGTGGCCGTTTCGACCGTGCTCGAGAACACGCTACTGCCATTTAGCGCCAATGGATTCGATCTGGAACTGGACATTACCGGAACGTTGCTCGGACGCGGTGAAGTGCGCATCGATGTGATTCCTGAACCGACGAGCATCGGTCTGATCGCGACGGCGATGATGATGGCAGGCATTGCCCGTCGACGACGGTAAAAAAGTAGTTCAGACTACGGCGCGAATGCGGCGATTCGCTTGCAAGCGGCCCCAGATGGAAGTGACCAAACCTGTTAAACTAGCAAGCAGGTTGAATTCCTTCGAGTCCGGTTGCCCGAGCGAAAGCCATTGTCCGCCAATACTGTCATCGAGCTGGTCGACGTTGACAAAACGTTTGCGAACGGCACCACCGCGTTGCGATCTTTCAACCTGCGCCTGCAGCAGGGCGAGTTCACCAGCCTGGTAGGCACTTCCGGCTGCGGTAAGAGCACGGTCTTGCGCCTGATCGCGGGACTTAGCCGTACCACGAGCGGCGAGTTGCGACGAGAGCAGCCGGAGGGCGAATCGTCGGACTTTCGAATCGGATTCGTGTTTCAAGAGCCGACGCTGTTGCCCTGGTCGAGGGTTTGGGACAACGTGTACTTGCCACTGAGGCTGCGCGGGCAATCCAAGGCAGCGGCTCGTGAGACGGTCAATCAGGCGATCGAGATGGTGGGGCTGGCGGATTTCGCCCGGGTTTATCCGCGGGAACTTTCAGGCGGCATGAAAATGCGGGTGTCGATTGCCAGGGCACTCGTGACGCGGCCGCAACTCTTGCTGATGGACGAACCCTTCGGCGCATTGGACGAGCAGACGCGCTTTGCTTTGAACGATCAGCTGCTGCGACTGTGGCAGCAGTATCAGCTAACGATCGCGTTTGTAACGCATAGCGTGTACGAAGCGGTGTACCTGGGTCAGCGAGTCGTTGTGCTGTCGTCACGACCGGGGCGCGTCACGGCCGATATCGAAGTCTCAGGCGACGGGCAACGCGACGGCGCGTTTCGACGCAGCGGGCACTATCACGAGACATGCGAACGCGTTTCTCAAGCGCTCGCCGCGTCGGCAGGAGTTGCCACCGCGTGACGCTGCCGACCAACCATCAATCGTCCACGTCGTTTGTCGAGCGCCGCACTGTGCGCATTGCCATACCAGTGGTGATCGGTCTGGCGGTCATCGCGACCTGGGAGGCGGTCGTTCGCATTAAGGGAATCGAACCCTATCTCTTGCCTTCACCGAGTCGTATCGCCCAGGCGCTGGTCGAAGACCGCAGCCTGCTGCTTGCAGCGCTGTGGGTCACACTCAAGACGACGATGCTAGCGCTCTCGATGGCCGTTGTCGGTGGCGTGGGGCTCGCGGTACTGTTTTCGCTGTCGAGAATCTTAGAGATCAGCTTGTTTCCGTACGCGATCGTGCTGCAAGTCACGCCGCTGATTGCCATTGCGCCGCTGATCAACGTGTGGTTGTACGATCAGGTTTGGCTCGTGCTACTTATCTGCGCATGGATCGTCGCGTTCTTTCCAATCCTGTCTAACACCGTGGTGGGTTTGAAGAGTGTGGACGAGAACCATCGAGATCTTTTTCGTCTCTATGGAGCGAGTGCATGGCAGCGGTTGCGGTTTCTGATGGGACCGACTGCCCTGCCCTATTTTTTTGCGGGACTGAAGATTGCAGGCAACTTGGCGCTGGTGGGCGCGATCGTGGCAGAGTTTGCTGTCGGTGCCGCGGGCGAACAGACGGGGCTTGCTTCGACAATCCTCGAGAGTGGTTTTCGGTTGGAGATACCGCGCATGTTTGCCGCACTGAGTTTGATTTCGGCGACCGGAATCTGCATCTATTTCGTGATGCATGGTTTCAGCCAATGGATACTTGGGCCGTGGCACAGCAGTGCTGGAAAGGGCGATCAATGAGGGTTCTGTCGATGGTTGAGATAGGTGGTCGGTGGGCCGTGCGCTTGGTAGTCGCATGGTGTCTGCTCACGAGCCAGTCGAAGGCTCTCGAACGGGTGACCTTTGCCACGAACTGGAAGGCACAGGCGGAGCACGGCGGCTTCTATCAGGCGGTGGCTGATGGCACCTACACCAAGTACGGTCTCGACGTGAAGATCCGCCAAGGCGGCCCGATGGTCAACAACCGTGCCTTGTTAGCCGTAGGGCGTGTCGACTTCTTGATGGGCAGCAACCTGATTCAGTCATTTGATGCTGTGAAGCAAAACTTGCCGACGGTCGTTGTGGCGGCCACGTTTCAAAAAGACGCTCACTGCCTGGTGGCGCATCCCGATCAGGGTAACGAGACTTGGGAGGACATCAAGCAAGCACCACTGCTGTTGGGCAATGCCGGTCGTCACACCTATCTTCGTTGGCTGATCGCGGCGCATGGGTTCTCGGATCGCAATGTACGACCCTACACCTTTAATCTCGCCCCGTTTGCAGCCAATAAAAAATTGGTGCAGCAGGCATTCGTAACGGCCGAGCCAATGCGAATCGCTGAGCTGCTTGGTCGCGAGCCGAATGTGTTCTTACTGGCCGACTACGGTTGGAGTACTTATTCGACGTTGATCGTGTCGCGAAAGGAACTGGTTGCCGAGAAGCCTCAACTGGTCCAGAGCTTTGTCGATGCGTCGATCCTCGGTTGGGTGAATTATCTGTACGGCGATCGCCGAGATGCTGACGAGCTGATTCGGCGCGACAATCCCGAGATGCCGCAAAGCCAGATTGACTACTCGGTGCGCGTGATGAAGCAGCGCGGTATCGTCGATTCTGGCGCGACGCTGACTAAAGGTATCGGCGCCATTTCGCCAGAACGCGTTCGCGATTTCCTCAAAAAAATGACGGCTGCAGGCGTTTACGAGCCTGGCGAGATCGATGCAGACGAGTCCATCACGCTGCAGTTCGTCAACAAGGGTGTTGGCGTCGAGCTTCGGCAGAAACTCGACGTCAGCGTGCCCAATTCAGACTAGTCGCGTCCGCGTCTGGCAGCAGCTTGACGTCATTTGCCGACGTACCACGAGGCGTCGTGACCTGACCCACCTGGGAACGGACCGAAGAAACCGTCCAGAATGGCGCTACTTGAGTGCGTCTGATGGAGCTTTGGAGCACGGTTGTATCGTGTCGCGTTGTTCGTTGTGCGATAGCTCGTGCGGTTGGCACGCATCCGCTGGAAAAAACCGCCACGTCGACGACCTGCTTCCGATTGGTCCAGATCAAACGCAAAAGACAAAGTTAGGGCAAGTGCCACAAGGCTGATTTTACGCAACATGGAATTTCTCCCGATTCGAGGAAAGCAGGCACCATAATTATACACCGGTGTCCTAGAAAAAGTGGATGCACAGTCACAATTTTTGTCTACATTGGAGCCTTTGATTTTCGTGTTACCCTACAGGTTCCGTTCTCGCTTTTCAGGACTATCGCTGCAATGAATGCACCAGCCGTCAACCAAGCAAGCAAACGCATCGTCTCGCTCGACGCGTTTCGCGGTTTGACGATCATGCTGATGATCCTAGTCAATAATCCGGGCGATTGGGGCAGCATGTACTGGCCACTCAAGCACGCTGAGTGGCATGGCTGGACTCCCACGGATCTGGTGTTTCCCTTTTTTCTATTTATTGTTGGCGTGGCCATTCCGCTCTCGCTCGGCAAGCGCAAAGCGGGCGGCGATTTCGGGCCAGTGATACGGCACATTGTCTGGCGCAGCCTAGCACTGTTTGGCATTGGCGTGTTTCTGTCCGCCTTCGGGTTATTTTTCAAACTCGGACCAGAGTATGGGTTGCTCGATCTGTTGCACTCGGTGCGTATTCCTGGCGTTTTGCAGCGTATCGCCGTCTGCTATTTGGTCGTGTCGCTGCTGTTCTTACTGACTAAGCGTAGTACCCTGGTCGTTGTTACACTGTTTTGTCTGCTGATTTATTGGGCTTTGATGACGCTGGTGCCCGTGCCCGAGTACGGAGCCGGAAAAATCGACGGCAAGGACACGCACCTGGCCGCCTATGTCGATCGCGTGGTCTTCGGCAGCAACCACCTTTGGTCTGCCGCCCGCACTTGGGACCCCGAGGGCTTGCTGAGCACACTGCCAGCCCTGGCGACCACGCTGTTTGGCGTGTTCACGGGGATGTGGCTCAAGCGCGATCAGCCGTTGACGCAGCGTTTGATCGGGCTGCTGCTGGCAGGCGGCGTGCTGGTTGCGATTGGTTGGGCTTGGGGAACAGTCTTTCCGATCAACAAGCCGATCTGGACGAGCAGCTACGCGGTTTTTACGGCGGGTTTAGCACTACTCGTCTTCGGACTGTGCGTGCTGGTGTTCGACGTGCTGCCGTGGCAGCGGCTCGCGACGCCGCTGCAAATCTACGGCGTGAACGCACTGACCGTGTTTGTCATGAGTAGCCTCGTTGGCCAGTTGCTCGTGAAGATCAAGGTTGGTGCCAATCCGCCGATCGCGCTCAAAACGTGGCTCTACGATCACCTGTTTCTTTCGTGGCTGACAGGCAAGAACGCATCGTTGGCGTATTCCGTTGCTTGGGTACTATGCTGGTTCGTCGTGCTGACGATCATGTATCGCAAGCACTGGATCACTAAAGTCTAACGCTCTCCCAGCGACGAACGATTTGGCGTCCGCTGTGCTAAAATAGCAGTTCGTATCCAAGGCAAGATCGTCAGGTAAGAAAGAGTGGTTATGAGCGTCGCAGTCAACAGAGTGTTTCGTCGATTCGCCGAACGGCAATTACGAGTGTGCTGTGTGCACGTAGCGCTGGCGCTCTTGTTGCTTACTGCCAACCAGCAGCGTGGCAATGCTGTCGAGGTCGGCGATCAGATTGAGCGATTAGGCGACGAAATCATGGTCTGCGGACAGATGTTCCACACCACGGCGCCCGTGGTGCTATGGACCGATCCAAAGGGCTACGACGCTTATCGCGTAGAACGCAGGTTTAGCGAACTCGACAAGGCCTCGTGGCAAGAATCGCTCAAAGAACGTCCGAACCTCGACACACCGAATCGCTATGGAATTCGCCAGGACCAACTAACGCCCGAGCAGCTCGAGGAAGTGCGAGGAGGCGGCTGGACGTTGCCGCTACTCAAGGACGTGGTCGACCAATTTGTCATGCATTACGACGTCTGCGGCGTGAGCAAGCAGTGCTTCAAGATTCTGCACGATCATCGCGGTCTGAGCGTACATTTCATGCTTGATATCGACGGCACGATTTACCAGACGCTAGACCTTAAGGAGCGTGCCTGGCACGCGACGATCTCCAATTCGCGGTCGATCGGTATCGAAATCGCTGGCATCGGGGCCTACCCCGCCGACAACGAAGTACTCGAAAAGTGGTATTTCCCGGCTGAAGACGGTGGCACAATGCTGCGGCCGCCACGTTGGCTAGGACATTTGGGGCTGCGCACGGTTCCGTTCTATGGTCGACCAGCCCAGCCAGAGCCTATTGTCGGTACGATTCAGGGCGTTGAGCTGATGCAGTATGACTTTACTGCGGAGCAGTACGACTCGCTGATCAAGCTGACAGCCACGCTGTGTCGCATCTTTCCCAAATTAGAATGCGAATATCCTAAGAACGAAGAGAATCAGCTCATTCCGCGCGTGCTAACCGACAGCCAGTGGAAAGATTTCCGCGGCGTGCTGGGACACTATCATGTGCAGAAGAACAAGACCGATCCCGGGCCGGCCTTCGATTGGGAGAAGGTAGTTGCTGGTGCCAATCGTCTGCTCGGCGAGTCGAAGTAGTCTGCAATTCGTTTTCACGGTCGTTCAATGTGCGCAATAGCAGGAGAGAGATGCGCTAATTCTACGCCGATAGAAAAAAGAATTGATAAAATATTGACTGCTGCGAAAAGCATTGATCAGCCAGCCGTACTTGCAAGGAAAACGTAAATGGATGGCGAGACTTCGCGTGTATCTCGACGGAGATTCATCCAAGCTTCGACCGTGTCGGCTGCGCTGGCATCGACGTCGGTGGCCACTTCTCGTCCCACCTCGCCCACTGAGCGATTGCGCGTCGGATTCATCGGCTTGGGTGTGCGTTGCCAAATGCACTTAAAGTCGGCGATGCGACTCGAGACGGAAGGCAACGCCATCGAAGTTGCCGCGCTCTGCGACGTGTTCGATCGCTATCGTGACGAAGCGGCCCAGAAAGTACTCGAAGGTACTCAGAAACAACCCAAGACGGTCACTGACTATCGCGAGATCATCAACGATCCGACCATCGATGCGGTCGTGGTGGCAACTCCCGACCATTGGCACGCTAGACAGACGCTCGACGCGCTGGCGGCTGGCAAGCACGTGTATTGCGAAAAGCCGATGACGCACACGGTCGACGAGGCGATCGAAGTGTACAAAGCGTGGAAAGAGTCGGGGCTCGTCATGCAGGTGGGGGTGCAATCGACGCAGCTGCCGGTATGGGCCGATGCGCGGCAACGCCTGAATCGCGGCGAAATTGGCAAGGTCGTGCAATTTCAGACGGAGATTTTTCGCAACACCGACATGGGCCAGTGGCGATACTACAAGCTCACCGAAGACATGACACCGAAACGCATCGATTGGAAGATGTTCCTCGGTACGGAGTTTGGCCTAGCACCAGATTTGCCGTTTGATCGAGCGAAGTTCGCGCAGTGGCGCTGCTATTGGCAGTTCGGCTCAGGGATGTTCACCGACCTGTTTGTGCATCGCATGACCGCGATGCTGGCGGCGACAGGGTTGCGATTTCCCGGCCGCGTGACCGGCTCGGGAGGCATTGTGCTGGAGTACGATGGCCGCACAGTGCCCGATGTGGCGACCGTGGTTGCCGACTACCACGAGGGCGTGCAAGGTTTCGTCTCCGGGACGATGGTCAGCCAAGAGACGCCCATCAAGCAGACCATTCGCGGGCATCATGGCTCGTTCGTGTTTGGCGCCGGCGATGGATTTACTGGCTACGATTTTGTGGCCGAACGTCCTCAGGTGACGCATGACAGCAAGATTCAAAGCCGGCGGATCGAAGTCGAGGGAGTCGACGACTTACATTTTGCCCACTTCGCAAACTTCTGCGAAGCTGCGATCGCTGGCGATCCCTCCCAAGTGAAGTGTGACCCAGAACTTGGGGCCGCTGCGATGGTTACCGTCAAGCTTGGGTCTGACGGCTACCGCCGCGGTAAGGTCTACCACTTCGATCCACAGACACTCGCGATCTCAGATGGCGACGAGAGTTGGGCCTCGCAGTGGGAAGCGATGTCGGCGGAGCGGTCAGCCGCTCGCCATGTGCCCGGTTGGAATGCAGGCACAGCGGGAAGTGAGCTCAAGCCGAAGGACTTTCAAAAGTTAGAAGGTCCGTGGGTCGACGGAATCGACCCCGCGACGAAGGCGTAAGAGAGCTGAGAGAACTGTTGCCACATTGCTCCAGTTGCAACCAGGTCTGTCTGGTGTAGACTGCGGAGAGAAGTCAGTAAATTTAGTTCAGTTTTTGAGGAATGTGCCGTGAAGATACGTCGTCACCCACTTGGTTGTCTATTGGTTGCCGGAAGTGTTGTCGCCGCCGGTTGTAGTGGAAGCAGTAACAGGGTACCGCTACCCAGCTTTAATCCCGAAGCATCGGCCGCCCAGGCAATGGAGTTGCACGACGCCGATGGAGATGGGTTTCTGGCTGGCCCTGAACTCGACGGCGCGCCGGGACTCAAGGCGGCGATGAAGAATCTTGATGCTGACGGCGACGGTAAAGTCAGTTCCGACGATATCGCCGATCGCATTCGAGCTTGGGAAGATCAGCAGATTGGACTCATGTCGATCTCCTGCGAACTTTACATGGACGGGCAGCCACTTAGTGGGGCCACGGTGACATTTGAGCCTGAAGAGTTCCTCGGCGATTCGATTAAAGTTGCGATCGGAGAAACCGGCTTGGCGGGCACGTTTCGCCCCAAGGTACCAAAGTCGGAAAGGCCCTCTCCCGACTCGCCACCCGGTGTTCAAGCGGGCTTGTATCGCGTTAGGGTTTCAAAAATGCGAGGCGGAAGCGAGTCGATACCCGCCCGCTACAACACCGAGACCACGCTAGGGCAGCAGGTATCCAAGGACGACCACCTGATTATGAACAAGCTGGTCAGATTTGAGCTGAAAAGCAGATAAGCCGGTCGAACAAGGGCGCCAACCAATATGTGCGGCTGTTTCGGCAATGGTGGCTGGTGACAGCCGCCCTTACTTCAAACCTGCCCTCAGGGTACCCAGGCTAGTTGGCCTCAGGAATAACCTGCCCGTCCTTCAGATTCGCGGAATAGCTATGCACGAACGGGTCGACGTCATATTGAATTCCCCGCACCGATCCGTCGGCAAATAGCATGTGGAACGCACCTGGGTGTGCACTTCCAAAAATATGGGGCTCTTCGTAATTCAAAGTGTCAGCCCTTGGCTGAAAGATTTCTTGATCGCTCTCGGTCTCCAATAGAGGGTTCCAAGCGCGACGATGATTGTCCCACTCATATCCGCAGTAAGCAGACTGATTCGTCGCAAGCGACAGATTTGCACCAATTGCCGAGCCACCATCGTATTCGTTCGGATTGATGAACTTTTCACCAATCAGATAGGTGTTTGATGTGCCGTCTTCGATGTTCCGGATGGAAGTCTCGCTGCGAACGAAAATGATACCGCTTTGACACGCTAGACGGCTGCGATCTCCGCGCGACGGTGCCCCGCTACACAAGTTGACAGCCAAGTTAGCAAACGCTTCGTCAACCTCTTGATCGGTCGCTGAGTAGTCGTCGCCTGAGGGTGCTGGCACGCTGGCAAACCACGGGGCGCCGTCAGTGTAGATCGGAATCGTATCTCCAGAACTTGCTGCGTAGTCACCTCTGACGACGCCGCTTTCCGAGATGAGTGGCCGTACCCAACTGCCGACCGCCTTCACCGGAGCATTCCAAATCGAAAGCGGCAGCGCTGCCGCACCGCGCGACGGGCACGTATATGCCGCGACAGGGGTTTGGAAAAGTTGCGTCAATGCCGCCTGGTGATCAGCGGAGCCGTTGAGAAGTCCCGCTCCCAAGTCTCGTAGATTGTTCTGCTCCATGAATGCGAGCAGGCCGTACATCCAACTACCGGGTTGGTCTTCGCCGAAGCCACGATCCGGATCGGGCCCCCAATCGTAACTCCAACCTCCCGTCGGATAAAAGCCATACGTGCTTTCGTGATTGAGCGACGCCAGACCCATCTGTTTCAGATTGTTCTGGCATTGAATACGTCGTGCCGCTTCGCGTGCCGCCTGCACTGCGGGAAGTAACAGCGCGACCAGGACTCCAATGATGGCGATCACGACTAGCAGTTCGACAAGCGTGAATGCCCTGTGGTTAGTCTTCAACGTGCGAGCGGTGTAAGTCACGATATTTCTCTCCGATGCTGAGAGCCGATTTCGACAAAAACGAGTGCAGGTTCCCTCACTCTTATTCTTGGCAAAAATACCAGTGCGGGCAATGCGTGAAAGCGCAGTAATTACTCTCCCATGCGCATCGCTTATTTAAAGTCTTCGTATTACCGCCGCCTCTGGCGAGTTCGCTGCCATGATACCAAAAAAGCGGCCCTGACCGTGGCGATTGCTCGCTTGGTCAAGGCCGCCTTTGCGTGGCTTCAAGTGGCCCGGCAGTCCTTCGGCCGCCGAGCGCAAAGACTACTTACGACGCCAGAGCATCGCCAAGCTGCCCATGGCAAACAGTGCCAGCGAAGTTGGCTCAGGAATGGTCACCATGTCGTCAATGTACACATTGTCGATGATGCCAAACTGGTTGGCTGGGTCAAGACTGATCGAGCTAAACGGATCTTCGTAGCCGACCATCACGTCGCCAAGCGTCGTCAGGCCGCTTTCGCGGAAGAAGATCACGTCGTTGTACGAAGTAATGACTTCACCGTTGTTGGCGGAGATTTTGACGGTAACCCACGAGTTGGCAGGCACGTCGTTGCCGCCCAAGTTGGTGGTGAACGCAGCATTGAACGGCATGGCTTCGCCAGCTTGTGTATCGCCCAAGTCAGCAAGTTCCGTCGAGCCATCAAAGATCGCGGCGTCTTCGGTGCCGTAGCCATTCTCGCCGGCCAGCCAGCCCCAAATGCCATCGCCATCTGCAGCGCGATTGTTGCGCCCAAACGCAGTGGTCGTGGTGCGGCCAATGCCCCACAGAAGTTGCTCCGTGCCGCCGGTAGGTACAGGAACGCCAACGTTGACCCAGACATCGAACTGTAGCTCGAAGACGCTGAGTGCCAGGTCGGCATTGCCGCCTGAAATTGCACCGATCAGATTGCCAGCTGCAGCACCAGGTGTGGCATCGGTGTTTGCGTCGAAGCGAACGCCTGTGGTGGCGCCAGAGCCGCCGACCATGTTGGGTGCTTCTGGAATGCCGAGCAGGCCATAGTCAACAACTGCAGCCGAAGCATCGGTCTGCAGCGCGACGGTCCAACTCGTCAGATCGTCGAGTCCGTCGGTAAAGAACTGCGCTGAGGCACTAGTCGTGC
Source organism: Planctomycetota bacterium (assembly GCA_039184115.1). Classification (GTDB taxonomy): domain Bacteria; phylum Planctomycetota; class Planctomycetia; order Pirellulales; family Lacipirellulaceae; genus Bythopirellula. The sequence goes on from JBCDBK010000064.1 coordinate 15,640, forward strand.
TCAGCGCGACTGCCATGGCAGTCGCAAGAAAAGTCAATTTTAAACGCTTCATTAGACATCTCCCCTTTCAAGAAATCGTGATCGAATCGATCAAAGCTCAGGTTACAACTGATAGTTTAAAACGAATGGTCTACCCTTGCCCGAACTGTGCGTCAGACCGGCCAACCATCTCGCGCCCCAGAAAAGCGAGGCGGCGTTGCCAAAGCAACCAACACGCATAGTTCCGCCCAGTTCCTATAATAACGTGCTCGAGCGTATTTCCGAAACAATTCGTGCGAATAAATATCTCCAATTTGCGCATTTTCCCATTGGTTGAGATAGCCAACTCTCGCAACTCGCTGATGAGGCTAGCCGCAGCGAAGCCGCGAAATTGCGCTCAGCCGCTGCGGGCGAGCATCACACCGAAGCCGCCCAGCAAGACCAAGCCGGTTCCAGCGTAGCGCAGATAGTTCCCGGCGGTCTTGGGGTTGTCGCGGGCAGACTCAAATTCGGTCCGCAGCTTTTCCAGTTCCGCCTTCGCTTGGTCGTATTCGGCTTTGGCTTCGGTCGGGTTCACGCCGCGGCCCTTGCCGCGTTGTTCCTTTGCAGCCACCGATTTGAAGAGCAGCTTATGTACCTTGCCGGTCAGCTCCGACATGCGTTGCGCCTTTTCGTCAGTCCATGCGTTCGAGGCTGGAAAGACCGAGGACCAGAGAAGCCCGGCCAGCAGCAGAAAAACGCCTACTCCAACCGCGGCGGAAGGCAACATCTCTTTCATGGGATGGTCTCTAGAGTTCGTCTATAACGGGCTGTCCAACGCGACGTTGACGACATTCTAATCCTAGGGCTCTTCGAAGGTCAGCTCGTCGTTGATGCAGACAATCAGACCCAACACGAGCGGATCGACTTCATCGAGCAGATACCGCACGCTGCCGTCAACATTCGCGCCATTCACACCACCGGGGTGAGAGCTCCGCGGTGCAGCCGTACTCGACAGGCTATTTAACGAACGCGCGATGCAAGGCATGCCAAGCAAGTCCGCTTCTGATGGGTTCTCGCACTCGAGCATCTCGTCAGCGTTTTCGGCACCTGGCGGAGAGTTCGGGGGAAGTGCGCCTGCTGCTAGGTCCGGGCTGGGAATGTAAGGAATATCGAGACCAGTTTGTTCCGCAATGTTTCCTGTACCAGCGTTGCTTCCATGCATATCCAAGCCCAACACCGTTGCGCCCGGCCATGCCAAGAACCAAGCTCCACGCTGATCGGTCGGCTCATCGCGTGTTCGTACTTCGGCTAGCATAATGGTGTTACTGGTTCCATCCAAAACACGGGAGAGTGGCTGGGGCTTGTTGATTAGCGCGCCGGGCCAGACTTCCGAAGAGGTAATGTGTTCGGGGCAGGCATAGGCGGCATAGTTGCCTTTGGCAAACTCTCTGCCGTTGACGATCGATCCTCGCGGTCCCGTGGTTGTAGAGTAAAACCTGTCGCCGGCATCGTCACTGGGACAAAGTACGGGAGTCAGCTGCGTGCGTTCCGGCAGGAGTGTGAGGTCTTGGCTGAAAGCGTCAACGGTAAAGTCGATCTGATCGTAGAGCGATTGTTGTTCCATGTACGGCAGTACGCGACAAATCCAGCTAAACTGCTGACCGCTATAGCCGTTCAGCAATCTTGGGTTGATGACGCGACCAGGTGGATTGGTCATGTCAGTGCCTTGCGGCAAATTATTGGTGCTACTCTCAAGGTTTAGGACCGAGAGCGCTAGGTTCTTGAGATTGTTTTGACATGACATCCGTCGGGCCGCTTCACGGGCCGCTTGGACAGCCGGCAGCAAAAGCGATACGAGCACGCCAATAATGGCAATCACAACCAGCAACTCAACGAGTGTGAATGCAGAGCGACCGGCGGACGATTGCGATCGGCTTCTGAACAGGTAACGCATTCGGATTAAATCCTTTCTGGGCGAGAACGAGGCTACACACCACGCCATGATTGTTTTTGCCTACCTGCCTGAACGTTGGTGCAAATTTATTAATTTGCTGCATCGGGTGGAATACCTAACTGCGAACGCAAATGGTGCCGACCATCGCGGTAGCTGGGTATTTCCTCATCTAGCATTGTAATGCGCCAGGCGATCATGCAAAGTGGAATCTCACCCGGATTGCGCGACGTACGTAAGAAAGGGTGCCAGGGGATTCACGTTAGTATGCGCACCGCTCTATCGCGTCTGCGTAGCGTTGTCATACGGACCGGCGGAGCCTCGTCGAGTTAGGAGAAGAGTTAACCCGGACTGTGGTAAAGCGCACAGTCGGCTTACTGAAAGACGACAATGCGTGGCAATCTGTAACTGATACGTCGACTCTGAAACCACGTCATCCTGACTTAACAAGCGTGCGCGCGGTCAGTTAGGCCGATTCATCGCGGACGCGTTTCAGATTTCTTCAGCGAACAAGTCTTCGGCAGGACCAGCAGCACGTTTGGTGGCTTTGCTCGGTTTCGGGCCTGCTGCCTGCGGCCAGGAAGTGACCAATAGAACACGTGAATCATTCGATATAAAAAAACGACCCCAATCTTCGCTCTCTGCAATGTGATGCTTTCGCAAATTCAGAGAGAGACGCTTGGGGTCGCTTGAACGATCGACGTGGGCAAGTTCGTAAGACCTTGCGGAGCAGTCAAATCGACTGCTCCGCAAGTCTGGTCAAAATTTGCCTAGCTTCTGCGGCGGCTGATCAAACCAGCAGCCAAGCCGACGAGCAGGACGGCCGTGCTGGGTTCTGGTACCGAAGCCGCTGCCACAGGTGCAGCCGCCGGGTAGGCAGCGAGCCAGTCGGCGATGCCAGCCGGGTTGTTGCGTTGCAGAGCCAGGAAGTCGGCACCGTCGACGTCGCCGTCGCCGTCTTCGTCACCAGGCGTGCCAGTGGCGCCAGGCAGGAAGTCAGCAACCGCAGCCGAGAGCGTTGGTGCGTCGCCAGCGCTGGCCGCGCTAACGCTCAGGTTGTCATAGACAACAAAGTTGGCACCTTCGGGCGACAGAGCGATCGAGCCACCGAAGCGGTCCCAAAAGCCAAGTACCACGGAACCAGCGTCGCTGGTGTCGTCAAAGACAGTGTCATCACCCGCGTCCGTCGGATCGTTAATCAACTTTTCAAGCACAACCACCTCTACGCCTGAAACGGAATCTTCGATCGTGTAGGTAAACGTCTCGTCGATGTAGTAAAGACGGTGCGTAGCCCATCGGTTGTAAGGAACACCGGCGGTGCCGAAGTCGTTGCCAATCGCGAATGCGGGCGGCGTCAGGCTGGCGGTAATCACTAGCGGATCGTCATGCACAGGGAAAGCCTCGGCGTAGTAGCTGCGATCTACGCCCGAGCCATCGCTGATAAAGCTTTCCTGATCGTTCGGGTCTGGCGAGAAAAACAGCGAGTTGCCACTGAACTGATTCAATTCGGTTTCAGGAACACCCGTGCCGAAAGCGAAGTCTTGTCCACCGGACGCTGCACCTGTCTCAGCAACCCAGGCATCGTTGATCACGTCACCAACAAGGCCTGTCCGCAGATCGGGGTTGTCTGACTGGCCAGAGCGGAAGTTGGTTCCATCGCCAGCGACGTTGGGACCAATTCCTTCACGGAAGCGGTAGCCAGCACCACCGTAGTGTGGCAGGAAGTCTTCAGCAGCACCCGTATCGGCTGTGATCGCCAGACCAACACCTTGACCGGTGGTGGCCGACGCGTTGTTCTCTTGGATACGAACGGTGGTGTTCGTTTGATTAATACCGAGGTAGGAGTAGTTGGTCGTACCCGTGAAGTCGAGATTACCGGCACCATCATCAGTACCAGGGCCCGTGCTGTGAAATACATCGACCTGCATCACGTAGTTGGGCGTGGCGGTACCCAGGCCAACGTTGACGTTGGCGAGTGTTGGCGAGATCGAAGCGAAGGATTCAACACCCGAGCCGCCCAACGCAATCGAGTCATTGTTAACGGTCATAAATACGCCGGTCGTCGCCGCGCCGCCAGAACTGTTGGGTGCCTCAGGAAGGCTGGCAGTGAGAAAGCCATCGCCGAAGACGTCGATAGCGCTGTAGTCGACATTGAAATCGATGTCTTGAATGGTACCGATGCCGCTTGTTGTGTAATCAGCGGCTAGAAAATCGTCATCGGTGAATACTTGAGCTTGAGCGAGTGTCGCACTCAAACCCACGGCGCTGGACAATGCCAGTGCCAAAAACTTCTTGCGATCAAACATTAGGTTCTTCTCCCCTTTCAAAGGTGCGGATAACGGCTAGGTAATCTAAATGGTCGCTCTGGCAATCGTTCGCAGGAAAGTCAAGTTGCAGATCAGAGTTGCGAAGCGAGAGACGAAGCTACTAACAATCGGGTGCCGCCTTCTCAATGTGGTCGGATGCCAAACTGAACACCAAAGCTGCCTGGCCGATCTTCCGGATCGGATTACTCAGTTGTTCAAACAGACTCTTCTACTCCAGAATAACAAGTAAATTTAACGTACTCAAGAAACTTAACGATAAGTCCCCAAACTATCAGGCTGGATTCACGGGGCCGCTCGCTCACAACTTCATTGATCAGGGTATGCGGGTTCCAACAGTGGTCTTTTGTTTGCGCAGTAATCTCATTTCGTTGCGCAGTGTCAAGTTTGAGGTTCCATTGGGCGCCTGTTAGGCTCTTATAGTTCGGTCAAGTCCACAATCTCCCCATCACGCCGGTCGCCCAGACGGTTAAATGTGATCAGGTCGATGTCATAGCTAATCGCATGCACGGAGCCATCAACAAAAACGGTGTTGAATCCACCTGGATGTGCGGACCCAAAGAATGGAAAGTCCGTCCTTATACCTTCTGGATCATTATTACCAGTGTACTGGTTGATGGTGTCTTGCAGCGGTTCGAAGCAAGTCGAACGCAGCGTATCGAAATCCCAGCCGTCTGCCCAGCCGCGATCATCAGATCCGCTGCCACCTTCATAGAGGTCTGGCCGGACGAACTTCTCACCAACCAGCATAGTGTTGCTAGTACCATCTGAGATCATTGAGAATTTAACAGGAGCTGTGACGTTAGCTACAGGCACCCACTGGCGACCGCTGCGCTGAGAGTCAATGAGCCGGTGTGTGGTTCGCACGACCACTCCCAGGTACGAAACATTCTCAGGTATTCCTAATATCGCTAACGCACCAGTACCACCGAAGAAACGCGGATGAATATAGGCACGAGCACCTCCTGAATCGAGGGGCTGGGGGACATCCGCTACCAATGTTGGAACGAACATTTCCGATTCCGTATCGTCCATGTAGCCGCAAGGTACAGCTGCCGCGTAATCGATAGGTGAGAAGAAATCATCTGCGATGACGCTATTCTCGGCAATCGTTGGGGCACGCCTAGAGGGGCAAACGTAGTCCGGAACGATCGTAGATTGTAGTTCATCTTGTGTCGTGATTGCGGTAATATTGGACTTTTCTAAAAAGGTCAGGATTTGGTAACCCCATGAAAGCCCTTGCCGTTCAGGGCCAACAGGTTTACCGCCTTCGATGTAGTCTTTAATGTCTGGATAAATGAAGTTTCCGCCCGTCGGAAAGACTTTTCGCGTATCGGCATGATTATTCATGGCGATACCAATCTGCTTCAGTTGGTTCTTGCATTGCGTGCGACGGGCTGCTTCCCGTGCGGCTTGCACCGCTGGTAGCAGCAGCGCAACCAACACGCCAATGATGGCGATCACGACCAACAGCTCGACTAACGTGAACCCTCGATTCCCCCAGGTTTTCTGTCTGACAGCATTCATCTTCATCATTTTCCTTATTGCTGAGGAAAGAGCGATTCGAGTTGCTCAGAATCCATTTCTTCGAGTGTGCCTCGGATGTTTACCGCCTAACGCATACCATCGACGCCTTCGGCCTCGTAGGCCACGTACGGTGCGACGGACGAACGCTGTTTCGTATAGGCATCGCCGTAGAGCATAATCAAGGGCTGGCCATCTCGCGGCGAGTTCGTAAGTTGGTCAGCAGCGCTCACGATTTTTTCCCAACTGGGACGCGTGGTATTCAAGAACTCCACAAACTGTTCTTGACTCGCCGGCGCCGCGCCGCGGCTGCGGCTTACGTACTTGCCATAGAGAATGCCGAGCACCTTCATGTGGGCTTTCTCGGTCGACATGTCGACGGTCGGGTTGCTGCTGCAGCCCACCGTACTTAGACCGCAAGTTGCGGCAACAATTAAGCAAACTGATGCGGCGAAAATCTTCATAAACCAGGTGACTTCAGCTGCGATGCCAAAACTGCTGCCCTCCCAAACCGCCGCCTGCCACTATCTCACAAAAGAGCGGTTTCGCAAAAGCAAATATGCGCATAACAGACGATATTTACCAGATTTGCGCATGCTTTGGAATGTCCTGCGCATTTGAGTGATACTTTTCGTCCGCTAAGGTGGGATGCCCGATCTGCCCGGGCACTGCGGTTGCGGGCATGTGCACGTCTAGTGGCGGAGATACCATTCGGCCAGGGCGCTATCAAGCATAGCTGCACGCTGCAGTTTGCGGTCGCGCTTCTCCGGGTCTTCCTCGTTGTTCGCCACGTCCGCCCGTTGAGTGTGACCCGTGGACCGCTGATCGTTGAGATCGTTCGCATCTGCGACGAGTGTTGGCTCTGCGAGAGACACGTTGTCCTCATCACTCTCATTGCTGCTCAGATCTTCCGAGATCGAGTTTTGAGTTGGTAGTAGTGCACCAACGGCAGGCGGCACAGTGCTCACTGCTGCGGCGGTTGCAGCACTTTCGTTGGGCGCTAAGATCGGAGCCGGCGCGGACTCGGCGGCGGCAAGCGCCTGTCCGTATTGCGACTGCCAAACTTGCAGGTCGGTTGCGTCGACCGTGCCATCGCTGTTGGCGTCGCCGTCGGCTAGTTCGACGTTTTGGGTTTTTCCTACCCCGCGTTGCCAAGCCAAAAAGTCGGCTCCATCGACGCTTCCGTTTGCATCGAAATCGGCATTCGCAGCGCCGATTTCAAAAAACTCGAGCACGCGATCCATGACGGCGTGGCGATCAACTTCGGTGGTAATGATCTCAAACGGAAAACCAAAGTTAACAACTTTCGTCGCGCCTCCATCGAACTGAATCCCAGCGTTTCCGCCGCTTCCGCCCACGTAGTTTAGAGCGGTTGTCGCGCCGCCGAGAGGATTGATCCGATCAGGGAACTCGGCGTCATAAAAGATCGATCCATCGTCAAACGAAAACGACAGTCCCTCGAAGATCGAACCAGCATTGCCTTGCACATCGTAAGTGTTGGCATCGTCGGAAACGTAGTCTGCCTTGAGCTGATTGTTATAAAACGAGCGGCCATTGTTCAAGTTGTCGAGATCCCAGCCAATTTCAGCCCCCGAGACGAACAGTTTTCCACCGCCGGACAAGTAGTTAGTGACCAGTGTTTGCTCGGTGGCATTGAATGTGTCGTCCGCCGTCGACTCCTCGCCTGATATCCAAAATACGGCTTCGTAGTCGTCCAGCGAGACGGAGCCATCGATGAGCGCCTCGTTAGACGTGGTGCTGATACCCACATTGGGTGCGTTCGCTGCGATTGCTTCGGCAACTTGGACCGAATAATCAAAGGTGTTGTTGTAGCGGGCGCGTACCCGATCGACGAGATCCAACCCATCGGGATCGCCGGAGAACGGATCGGGGTAGCTTTCGTTGAGAAAGCGATCATTACGATCAAATCCGTCCACGATGAGCACACGGTCAGCCGCCGTGGCAGGTTTCTGTGCGGCGGCGACGATGCTGCGGGGTGACTCGCCGCCACTGTTAACGGCCACTACTTTGAAGTAATAGGTATCGTCGTCGAGTTCCGAGGCGGCGAACGTGTGCGAACCGCTCCCGCTGCCAGCGATTTCGTCGTAGCCGAGGTAACCGTAACCGTCGCGCGAAACGTACACGCGATAGGCCGTCGGGGTGCCGCCCGGTACGCCAACAGGGCCTGGATCCCAGCTCACGGTGATGTTTCCGTTCGCATCGGCAGTGGCGTCAACGCCGACTGGTGCTGACGGCAGACTGGTCGTGTCAGTCAGGCCGCCGAAGTTGGAGAAGTACTCAACCACCGCCTCGTAAGTCGACCGCCCCATCTGATCGCGCACCTTCGGGTCGTTAAGCAAATCCGCGTCGAACGCGTTGTCGTGGAATGCGACTTCGATAATCGTCATATCCATCTCGGCACCAGGACCGCCATCGATCTCGCCGAAGTTTTGGAAGTTTGTCGAGGGCGCACGTCCCACCCAGTTGTGTTCGAACTGGCCATTGAGAGCGAGCATATCATCGTTGATCTGCCGGCCTACGAACAACGCGAGGTCATCCTGGTTGGGTGTTCGTGCCGATGGTGATGCGTTCCATAGTCCGACCGCGCCACGTGCGGTATGGCTGCCCGAGGCATTGGAATGGAAACCAATGTAGACCGAGGTGCCAAACGGATTGGAGTTGTTGTTCATATATTCCGCCATCAGATGCGGAGCCGAGACATTGCTCGTGCCGATAATCGAAGCGGGGTTGACGCCCTGGCCGAGGCCACGCCAAATCCAAAACAGAGAAGACTCGTCTTCGCGCGGAGCACCCGAAGTCGAGCCGCGTGCAGCGCCGACTCCGTTGGGACCGTCGGGCAAGTCTCCCATGCCATTGCCGAAGCGGATGGCGTCGGCAATCACCACCGAACCTCCTGACGTCGACTGATTGCTGATCTCGACATTGCCGCTAGTGCCCGCGTCGAAGTGGTAGGTCCCCAAATAGACCCAGCCTTTGCCGACCATCCGATGATCGACACGGATCTCGGTGACGCCGCCAGCGCTGTCATTGATGCGGTAGAGCTGGTCGGTGCGATTACTGCCATCCAGAACCCACGTATAGATCGGATAGAAACCTGCCTCGGGAATGTCGGGCGTATAGGTGGCAGTTGCCGTCTCGTTGGCGTTGATGGACGCGAAACGGTAACTGACCGCGTCTGCCGTCGCGCCGTAGTCCTCGTCGTAGTGCAGACTACTGCCGCTGTTGCTCCAAGCTCCCGCAAAGGTCACGCCGGGCGAGTCGTTGTCGAGAACAACTTCGTTGAGCTGGTGACCCACGGGGCGCATTGGCACGACCGTCGCGCCCGCGCGTAACAGATGGTCGGCAAAGAAGTGCAGTTGATCCTGATTTCCGAACGCCTCATTGACTTCGGTACTCTCAAACTCCTGTCGACCCGCGTAGAAGCCGACCGACGAATTGACCCACTCCAAGCCGTGACCGGCCGAGGTATACACAATCTTGCCGTCCAGCGCTCCCGAGGGCCTCGCTATGGAATCGACAATCGGATCGCCATTGAGTGCGATCCGCGGTTCCAGCGGTTCGTAACTTAAAGTCGCCGGCGACGGCGTCTGCGCTGATTGTCGTGCGAGTGGACGTATTGCGTGTCGCAGCAAGCGACCGAGGGGATAATTCATCTGCTTAATGTTCCGTAGGAGAATGCTGCTGCCGCTTAAGTTCCGGGCTCCGGCTGCCAGCAACCACCATTGTACCTTGGATTGGCAAAAACATTAAGCGATGCGAGCGGCACTGCGTCATCGAAAGGTATCTTTCTTGCGCAGCGATCTAGTCCGCCTGCGCAATCGTCGTCGATTTTTTTGGCGTGCGACGCGATTATTAATTCACCCCATTATCATTACCGCGACGTCGCATGATAATGTCCAGCTCACAGACCAAAAAGTGTCAGCAGTTACTTCCGATAATTTTCTGAGCACAGGAATCGAAATGCCATCGCGCCTATTGCATCTTTCCTCGGCAGCCGTAGCGATTTTTTGTTCAAACGCCGTTGTCAGTCTTGCAGGTGACGGCGCTCAGTGCGTCGTGGCTGCCGTCCAGCCTTTGGCGGTCGACGCGGGCATCTCTGCGTTCGAGCGAGGCGGGAATGCCGTGGATGCGGCGATTGCAACGGCGGTGACGTTGGGCGTGGTCGACAACCACAATTCAGGATTAGGCGGCGGTTGCTTTGTCCTCATTCGTACCCCGCAGGGAGACCTGATCGCGATCGACGGTCGCGAAGAAGCGCCGGCCGCTGCCACGCGCGATATGTTTTTGCGCGATGGGCAGGCAGTTGCCGAACTAAGCACCACCGGCCCCTTGGCAGTTGGCGTGCCGGGCGCCTTGGCAGCTTACGCATTGGCCATCGAAAAGTGTGGGCGAACGCAGTTGAGTACGTTACTGTTGCCCGCCGCCGAAATTGCCGAGCAGGGCTTCGCAATCGACGAGGTCTACGCTCGTAAGCTTGCCGGCAAGGTCGACGAACTGGGCATGTTCCCTGCGAGCCGTCAGGCACTGCTCAAGCCGGACGGCTCCGCCTACGAGGAAGGCGAAGTATTGCGACAGCCCGATCTGGCAAATTCTTACCGAAAGATGGCCGAGCAAGGACCCGCTTGGTTTTATCGTGGTGAATTCGCCGAACGCGTCGGAGCATGGATGCAGGAGAACGGCGGTATTCTGACAAGTGACGACTTTGCCAAGTACAACGCGGTCGAGCGTCAGCCCATCATCACGACCTACCGCGGGAAAAAGATCATTGGCTTTCCGCCGCCGAGTTCGGGGGGAGTGCATGTTGCTCAGATCCTCAACATGCTCGAATGCTTCGACCTGGCCGTCGAGTACGAAAAATCGCCAAGCATGGCGCTGCATCTCATTGCCGAATCGATGAAGTTAGCGTTCGCAGACCGAGCATTCTGGTTGGGTGACGCCGATTTCGCCAAGGTGCCGCGAGGTCTGACGGACAAGGACTATGCTAAGTCACTGGTAGCACGCATTCGTCGCGACAAAGTCATCGATGTGCCGTCGCATGGTGTGCCGCCGGGCGCAACGGACGACTTGTTTGGCAAGCACACGACTCACATCGCAGCTGCCGATACCGAGGGCTACTGGGTCGCGATCACCGCGACCGTCAACACCGCCTTTGGTTCCAAGGTCATTGTCCCCGGCACTGGCATTGTGCTGAACAACGAGATGGACGACTTTTCGAGCCAGCCAGGCGTGCCCAACGCGTTCGGTCTGGTCGGCGCAGAAAACAATGCCGTGGCGCCCGGCAAACGACCGCTCTCGAGTATGAGCCCCACGATTGTGCTCGACGCGAGCGACCAGCCGGTGCTAACTGTGGGAGCTGCGGGTGGGCCGAAGATTATCACGCAGGTTGTGCAGACGGTCATTCGTACGCTCGATTTTGGCCAATCGCTGAGCGATGCCGTCGCAGCACCGCGCGTGCATCATCAGTGGCGTCCCGATCAGCTTCAAATTCAGGCGTCGTTGCCGGCAGATCAGCAGCGTGCGTTGACAGATCTTGGTCACCAGCTGAAGGTTCTCAAGACCAAATCGACTGGCGTCACACAAGCGATCGCCATCGACGCGAAAGGTAATTTGATCGGCGTACACGACCCGCGCGTGCCAGGCAAAGTGGGCTCCGCCACGCCCGAGCTAGTTGATTGATCAGCGGCAAGACTGCATTCGTGACTTCGCTACTCGGATCGCTGATTTGCAGCAGCTGCGAGGTCGGCCGCGACCTGTTCCGTTTTTCGCATGACGCGTAGCAGGTTGCCGCCGAGCACTTTGACGATGTCGTCTGCGGAGTATCCTCGATCGAGCATCGCTTGGGTGATCAGCGGATAGCAGCTAACGTCCTCGAGCTGCTTCGGCAGGACCGATACACCGTCGAAGTCGGAGCCGATGCCCACGTGATCGATACCTGCGACTTCCGCAATATGATCGATATGGTCAATCAAGTCGTGAATCGTGCCCTTGGGCATTGGATTAGCGCGGCGGAACTTGTTGAGCTGCTTGTCGACTTCCGCCTGTTCGAGTTCTTGCTCTTTGAGTTGCCGGCGCAAGTTGAAGCCCTCTTCGTAAATCTCTGCGGCTCGCGGCACCACAAAACCGGAGAAAAAATTAACCATCACCACGCCATCGTTCGCCGCGACGAGCGGTAGCACGTCGTCGGGCACGTTTCGCGGATGGCCAGCAATGGCTAGGGCTGAAGAGTGCGAAAAGATAATTGGCGCTTGCGAGATGCGCAACGCCTGCTTCATCGTATCGGGCGAGACGTGGGAAAGGTCGACCATCATCCCCAGGCGATTCATCTCTCGAATCACTTCTTCGCCAAACGGGCTGAGCCCACCATTGCGAAACTCGTCAGTCGCCGAATCTGCCCAATCTAGCGAGTCGGAATGCGTCAGCGTCATGTACCTAGCACCAAGTTTGTACAACTGCCGCAGGACGGTCAGGGAGTTTTCGATGCTATGCCCACCCTCGACACCGATGAGTGAGGCAATTTTTCCCGCGTCAGCGATGCGCTGGATGTCATCGGCCGTCAGCGCTTTCTCGAAGGTTGCCGGATAGTGAGCAATCATCGCGTCGACCATCTCGATTTGTTCAAGCGTCATCGTCAGAGCCGTACCGTTGTAGGCGGTGCTGGCTGGCACGTAGACGGACCAGAATTGAGCGCCAACGCCACCCTCACGCAGTCGCGGGATGTCCGTCTGCAGACGGTCTTGGCGCTGGGCGATGTCGAGCTTGCTGAACGACAGTGAGCCCTGCGCTCGCAACTCCCACGGTAGATCGTTATGTCCATCCACGAGCAAAGCGGATGCATGGAGCGTTTTCGCCGCGTCGGTCAGTTTGACGGGCGGTCGTTCTTCGCCTCTGGCGACGGTGATAATGCTGACCAGCGCGAAGCAGCACTTGAGCCAGCGGCCGCGAACTCGACCGACGCGATCAACGAACGTCATTCGCCGACTCCCAACTGTTGCCAGGCCCACCGATACAAGTTTCGTGAGTCGGCATAGCGTGCGTCCGTCGAACTCGAGCCTAGCACCACAACAATCAGCGAACGGCCACCGCGATTACCCTGCGACACCAGACACGATCCGGCCGCCCTCGTGGTGCCCGTTTTCACGCCGCTGTAGCCCTCGGTGCGGAGCAGGCGATTGGTATTTCGCCAGACGAGATTGCGTCGATAGCCGCCCGGACCGTCGACGGTCGTGCCATGTTGCACGGTGCCG
>JBCDBK010000065.1:0-28270 GCA_039184115.1 Planctomycetota bacterium
CGAATGCTTTCGGCCACCAATTCTTGTGAATTGCTCGGAAATATAGAGGGTTTGCGAGACACAAAGCTATTGAAAGTTGACGTCCACGATCGTTGGGGCACTAGCGTAACAACAAGTTCGCCATTGTCGAGTTCCGTGACGATGAAATCGGTAATGGTTCCAGGAAAAGAAACATTTCCATGTCGAGCGAAAACAAACGAGGGAAACGGCAGATCGATTTCATTTTGCGCGGCGAAAGAGGAAAGAAGGACAATCTTGCCGTCCACAAATTCAACACGATCGAAACGAAGGTCAGCCGCCTCTGGCGAAAGATCGAGGGTCAACGCGCTTTCCAAGAACTCCAAGAGTTCTTTCACGGTGGTGTCTTCATCGATGGTCAAGCTCTGTTTGCTAGGGTTTATTGAATTATTGTCGTTGCTGATTGAGAGTGCGCCTTGCCCAAGTAGCCGAGAGTATCGATTTCCGTCACGTATAAGCAAGTCAACGAGTGGTGTTTCTTCCATAGCCGTTGGACCGTCAAAGTCGAGCTGGGGATTCGCGCGAATAAAATCGTCTGGAGTCTGGTCAAGATAGCTCGTTACCCCCGCTGGTCCGCCGGTTTGAACCTCTGCTAGCAAGCGAGGTGGGCCGATCTCACCAGAGACGGAACGGTAAATACGAACATGCGTAAATAGATCGGAAGTGGGAACTGGAAGGTGATTCAAGAGAAACTCATCGCCAATTAGCAGTCCATGTAGGCCGTAGGATAGCGCTGGACGCGACTCAAGCTGAGTCGTTGGGTTGTAGAAGGTAAAGGAGTAATTGGAACTTCGAATTGTTAGCGCTTCTCCTGGATCCAACAGCCGGACGGGCGTGACAGTAATTGCACTTGCATCTGGTGACTCAATTGCACCGTTCAGCAGCACGTTAGACTTGAGTATGCCCGGTGTCGTGGCGACTGCGCTTGTTGGGACGAGGTTGCCAGCAAATTCCACATTTTCAGTCGCTCTAGCGGTTCTTTGTTCGAAGGGGATCGTTAACGGCGCGAGCGTGCTGCGATCGACGTCGCCGTTTGCATCGAGCGGGTAGCCGAGCACGCGCAACCCATCGACGGTGACGAGTTCGTAACTTGAGTTCAGGCGAAACCGCCCGTCGCGGGTGTACTGATGACTGCCGTCCGCTGCTTCGACGATGAAGTATTCGTTGCCAGAGAGATCAACGCTTGCTGAACGCACGAGCCATGGGTATTGCAGACCAAACGGGTGAGGGTCCGTGACGGTATCTGGAGCGGGTGCCGGATCATCATCGGCTGCAAATCGCCCGTCATGACGGATGCTGAACCCTTCAGGAACCGACACCACGGAACCAAGGCCACCGTTTCCCGGTTCGCCGACTATCAGTTGACCGGACGTAGCCGATACGTTGTAGTTGCCCGTACCAACACGCTGCAGTCCATGCGGATTCGCGACCTTGCCAAGTACGACCTGGCCGAGCGGGAGTTGGAAGCCAGTATCGAACTGACCTTGTAGCTTGCCGTCTTCGGTCACGATCACATCGAATAATCTTCCGGGGGCGAAGCCATCTCCCTTCCAACCGTGAATGGAGCTAATTGGATTACCTTGAGCATCGGTCTCGCCTAAGGCGGTTAGCGGATCGAAATCGAGGGTGATGCTGAATGCCGAAGTCGGTGTTTCAATAAAAAGGTGAGCGAGGTTCCCTTGCGATAAGTCGCCGTTGGCATCGAATTCCAGCAGGCCGGTAGCTTCAGAGATTTCGTTCGTGCCCGCTGCGTATCGAATTTTCCATTCAAAAGTTGTCGAATCCGCTGCATTGCTCAACAGTGCGACATCAATCTTGACCGTGATCGCGTTACCTTCTGGATCAAAGATTTCAAACTCGTCTGAGGCGATCTGTTCGGGATCCGAGGACGGGTTCAGAACCCCAATGAAGCTGACCTGTGTCGTTGGTTGCGCGATTTCCTGAGCAATCGGCAGGCTTAGTGGGACGAGTTGTCCCGTTTGCAGTTCGCCGTCTGCATTGGCGCCGTAGCCGAGTACGCGATGTCCTTGCTCGGTAACAAGTTCGTACCGATCGTTAAATTGGAAGTTGCCATCGCGTGTGAGTAAGCGCTGGCTGCCCGCTTGCACCAAGAAAAAACCGTCGCCTGCGATCGCCAATCGAACCCGACTGTTGAGTTCGTCGAGGGTCGGTGGAATTGTTGGTGTTGCTTCAGTCGGCGAATCGTCGAGCGGTAGTGCCCCACCAGCTCTTATGAGCTCTTCCAAGGCTCTCTGCAGTGTGCTTGATAGCGTGGTCTCGATGTCTTCGCCCTTCGCAGGTGGGCGGTAGGGTGCGCGGATCGAAGGCGTCTCGCTGGGCAGCGGGACATCAATCGGAGTAGATTGGAGCGCCGGTATCACTGTGGACGACGCGGATAGCATTGTCCGAGGCTCGAGTGCCTCTAGTAGCAGTCGCTCGTTACTTCTGGTTCCGCGTACCGCTGACCTCATTGCTACGCAGCCTCCATGCGAAAATCTGACGAAGAAGGGCCGCGGAGAGTATCAGCCAACACCTGGATTGGTCAATTGCACCTAAATGCACTGGCGCGGTCTGCTAGCTTGATGGCAACTGATCCTATCTGCGAAGAGTCGGGCCTCGGTGTTGCCTATGAAGTGGGTGGCGTGCGGTTACGCAAACTCACTTGCCAGGGCCTGCTGGAACTCGCTCTAAGAGTTACGCCCGGCGTGGGTATTTCCCAAAATAGTCGCTGCCAAGCGCATTTGCTAAGGTAACACGCTGGCTAGCCAGGTGGTTTCCACCGAGCAGATCAACTCCGCCGGTCGTCTCATGGGAGCGTTGCCGTCGTGCCTTCTGCGATCGTCGATAGTCGGCGGTAAATGATCAGGTCGACGTCTTCGGCAACGAACTGCACAGAACCATCCAGCATCAGAAAGTAGCCGCCCCCCGGATGATCGCTGCGAAAATTGCTCGTGAAGTGGCCACCGCCGTACTCCGTGCTATTGCAGTCGAGGAGCTGGCCAAAGTTGATCATCGTGCTAGTGACAGGTCGCTTGTTGAGCGGTTCCATCGTGCAGCCGTAGATCGAAGACATGATGAAAGGCAATAGTACATCAGCCGACGGAATACCAGCCATCAGCGGCACCGACGCGTCGATCTCGACCGTTGTCGGATTCGTGCAGCCCGGCTCGTGACAGAGCGTCCAGTTCTCGCCTCCGGCGGCCTCGCCCATGGCAAACGTGTTGGACGTGCCATCGCTAATCTGACGCAGCGCGAGCACCTCGCCGATGTGAAACACTCCTTTTTCATCGTCGCGAAAAGTCTGGGGTTCGGTCACACACCATTGGTCGGTAACGCCACGCGAGTAGGCGTAGTCTGTGGTCGCGAATGTGTCGCCCATGTTGGGAAGCCCGGCGTCAATGAAGCCCGTTGTCGACAGAAACTCGTGCCCATTGGATGGACAGCTGAAAATGTCGACGACCTTATCGAAAATCGGCGCCGTCTGTGCGATTACGGGTAACGAGTGGTCGTACAATTCTTCCAATTGCGACTGCTCAAGATAAGGGAGCAACAGTGTTGTCGCGTGGGCAAACACCAGCGGTGTCGGACCCGTATTCTGCATCAGCGCGCCAGGCGGGAGCTCTTTAAGCGCCGACTCGTAATTCTGAATCGCCAGTCCGAATTGGCGTAGGTGATTCTGACAAGTCGCCCGGCGGGCGGACTCGCGTGCCGCTTGAACGGCAGGCAACAGCAACGCAACGAGCACGCCAATGATCGCGATCACCACGAGCAACTCGACGAGCGTAAACGCGCCTCGCACTCTATCGAATTGGCCATCGGTCATGGGTGTGGTCGCAAACTGAGAATCGATTGGTGAGCAGCACGTCTGCCGAAGCGACGCGTCAATTATCAGTCCCGCGGCATGCCAATGCAAGAAATGTGCGACGATCCCTCTCGGTCGACACGTGCCGAGTAAGCGAAGCGAGGATACAATCTCTGCCAAGGTTGATTGTCTCCGACACGTCCTCCGCCTCGCTACATGCCGCTTCAGCAAGGTTTAGCCGCTCAGGCTGTCCTCGGCTTGGAGTTGATCGACGAGCCCGTCAAAAAGGTGGGATCGCCGACGCCGAAAACCGACGCGCACGGCCGCATCACAGGCGTACGTAAACGAGATCGCGCGTCGTGCGATTTTGGTCAAATTCGAGTCGTCACTGCTCTAATCCTCCCAATCGCCAATATGAGGCAAATTTGCCCAGATTGCTTGAATTAAGGCGCGTTCCTGCTATCCTAGCAAGCTGTGTGCGGTCAGCACCCAAAGTGGGGCTGCGCCTGCTTGGCTATGCGATCTATTGGGAGACATCATGATGAGAATTCTTGGCGCCACATCAACAGTTTCAAAGGGCTATCTGTGCCAGTTGGCCCTCGTTGCGGCTGCTGCGGTTGCGTTGATCAGTGCCGACGCACAGGCGTATTCCTACGGAAGTTGGGGGTCGACCGGCAGCTACGGATCTTACGGTTCCGGTGGCAGCTATGGCTCCGGCGGAAGTTACGGCTCTGGTGGCAGCTATGGCTCGGGCGGAAGCTACGGTGGTGGCCTTCGAGCTCGCATTGCCGCGCGTCGTCAGGCGCGTGCAGCACGCCGTGCCGCGCGAGCTAGCCACGGCAGCTACGGCAGTGCTGGCAGCTATGCGAGTACCGGCAGCTATGCGAGTTATGGTAGCTACGCTTCAGTGAGCTATGCCGCACCGGTGGTGAGCTACGGCAGCACAGGAAGCTACGGCAGTACCGGCAGCGTCATGTACAGTGCCCCCGTCTACAGCGCCCCAGTTGAATACACGACACCGGTCGATCCGGGTTGCGACTGTGTCAGCAGCATCTCGACCGACGCCGCGATGGCTGCAGCTGGCAGCGCCTCGATCGAAGTCTCGCTACCCGCTGAAGCGAAGGTCTTCGTGAACGATGCACCGACGACTAGCACTGGCAGTACTCGTAGTTATGTCTCCAATGGCCTCAAAAAGGGTCAGACTTACGCCTACAAGCTTCGCGTCGAGTTTGAACAAGAGGGCGAGCAAGTCGTGAAGACCGAGACGTTAAAGCTTACCGCCGGTACGAAGGTTGCGGTAGAGTTTGGCGAAGAGCCGAGCGAGCTGCAGCTGACGTCCGCTCGCGGACCAGCGAAAACGGAATTGAAAGTGTCTGTGCCCGAAAACGCCCGCGTGCTGTTGGCCGGCTCCCCGACCAATCGGACCGGTGCCGAGCGGACATACACAACCTACCAACTGGCCATCGGCCAACAGTGGGAAGACTATGTCGTTCGCGTCGAGGTTGAACGCGATGGCGAGCAGCTAGTGCAAGAGCGAACGCTGAAAATCGAAGGTGGTGAGAGCTACGAGCTAGCATTCGACTTCGAGGAGAGCGACGCCGTGCAGGTTGCTCAGCTCGACTAAAACCTGCAAAACTGGCAATTTGACCACTTGTCCCCCGTATCGGTGTTGACCGCTGCGGGGGATTTTCTTTTGCTATGGTGGCACGACCTGCACACGCGTCCGACCTACGGCTAGCTGGCATCAACCGACCTCACACGCGACGTACCTGATGGCCAAAAAGAAGCAAGACGCTTCACGCGAACCTGAGCAACCTACCAAGCCAGTCAAGAAGAAGGCCGCCAAACCACGCGCCGCTGGCGATCTGCCGTGGCACCCCGTGTGGCGCTGGCTTGCTAGTGGGGCGATCCTCGTCCATCTGCTGGCGGTGGTTAGCGCCCCTTGGGGTTTATCAACCGGACCCGCCCTACCACCCGGATTCGATGCCTTACAGCCGCCTCAGCCGCTGCCGCCGATGGATAGCCCAGTCTGGCAGCGACCGATAGTGGTGCAGAATCTGCACTGGTTTTTTCATGACTACTTGAATTTGCTTTACCTGAATCACGGCTATGAGTTTTTCGCTCCCGATCCGGCTGGCACCCACGTGATCGACTACCAGGTCACACGTGCGGCCGGAGAACCCGTGACCGGACGGCTGCCCAGCCACGATCAGCACTGGCCCCGCCTGCTCTACCACCGACACATGATGTTGTCGGAGCAGTCGACGATGCCACAACTCGCGCAAAAGTCGCCGCAACATTACGCTGATCACCTCGCCACGATTCACAACGGCATTAGCCGGCTGGAACTCAAGTTTCACAACTTGTTACCGCCGCGCCGGGTTGCTGACGACACGCCGCTCGACGCACCGTCCACTTTCCAATTGATCGGCACGATTGAGGGTCGACCGTGTCCCACGCCGTCGGACGAACCTGCTCCGATAACAGGAGCACAGCCATAATGGGAGTATTCGCTGACACGCGCAGCTACGTTGCCGAAACTTGGCAGGCGTGGAACCGTTTTTGGTTCGCGCCCAAAGACCCCGCCACCCTCTCGCTAATCCGACTGTTGGCCGGCAGCCTGCTGTTCTACACCCACCTGGTCTGGTCGCTCGATCTGCAGGCCTTTGTCGGACAGGAAGGCTGGTTGCCTGTCGAATACCTGCGTCAAACCGTTCACGCGGCGCCAGGCACGAGCGATCCACAATGGTCGCTGTGGAGCGTGTTTTTCTGGATCGAACCGGTGTGGCTGCTGTGGTGCGTGCATCTGTTCGCGCTGCTGGTGTTTTTCTGCCTGATGGTCGGTCTGTTTAGTCGCACTGCTGCAACGCTCGGATTTCTGCTTGCGGTGTCTTACGCCCATCGTGTGAGCCCTGGTGCGTTCTTCGGGCTGGACAAAATCAACTGCATGTTGGCAATGTATCTGCTGCTCGGACCGTGTGGTGCTCGCTACTCGCTCGACAGCGTGCGGCGCGTGCGACGCGGCGACACGTCTCCGGTACGTCCCAGCGCCTTCGCGAACCTGTCGATTCGTCTCATTCAAGTCCATCTGTGCATCATCTATCTGTTTTCAGGTTTGGCGAAACTCGGCGGCGAAAACTGGCAAGCGGGAACCGCCGTCTGGTGGGCCCTCGCCAACCAAGAGTACCAATCCATCGACATGACATGGATTGCGAGTTGGACGACCGTTGGACCGGTGCTGATTGCGCTAGCCACGCACGCAACGGTTTTTTGGGAACTGTTCTATTGCTGCCTCATTTGGAATCGCTTCACGCGGCCGCTTACCCTCTGGATGGCGATGGCCGTTCACGGTGGCATTGCGCTGTTTATGGGCATGGTCACGTTCGGCCTAGCGATGATCTACGCGAACTTGGCATTCCTCAAACCTCCGACGGTCCGCCGCTGGGTTGATCCGGTCGCCGGTCGCGTTGCGTCGTTGCTTGGCGCGGCGCGGTAGCGAGGTTCGACATGCGTGCTATCCTTCAACGCCTCGCGGCAAACTGGGTCTACGGCGGATTTCTATCCGCATTCGTGATCGCCGCGCTTGGTGTCGTGCTACTCCGCGATGCTTCCTGGGCGTTGATTCTCGTTTACTTTCATCTTCCTATGTACCAACTTCACCAGTACGAGGAGCACGAGGACGATCGATTTCGCACTTGGGTCAACCGAGTCATTGGCAACCACCGAGAGGTGCTGTCTTCGAACGCCGTGCTGCTGATCAATATCGTCGGTGTGTGGGCAGTGTTCACCGTTGGCATCGTGTGCGCGGCCGTTTACCAGATTGGTTTCGGACTCGCGATCGTCTACCCGACCCTACTCAACGGGTTAGTCCATGTGCTGCCCGCCATGGTTCGTCGTCAGTACAACCCAGGGCTAGGAACCGCTCTGTTGCTGTTTCTCCCTGTGTCAGCGCTCTCGATTTGGACGGTGAGCCGCGCCGATGGCGTGGGGACCTTTCATCACGTCGTGGGCCTGCTAATTGGCGTTGGCATTCACTTGGCAATTGTTGTCCATGTTCGCCGACGACTGAGGCATCTACAGGCAGCAGAGCAGGTGTGACCTACCTGGCGGCGCGTCACGGTGGCTGCCGACCCGATCAACCGATACGACCGTCACGATGAATGCCGTCGCGTCGGCACGACATTGATCAGGCCCGGATTAAGCTCGACGCGGCCGTCCAAAGGCGACGAAAAAAGCTAGGGTTACCGATGGGTAATTACGTTGCTACCCAATTCTATAGTCTGTCTGCGGCTCCTGCCGGTCTGCGACGAGGTCGAGCGCTTTGTCTCCCATCAGTCCCAACACCCTAGGCAATACTGCAAAGTTTGTGCAGTTGCACCAGGATAGCAGGAATCAGGTCCAACGGTCGCTCGAGCGGTTGACCACCGGCAAACGCATTAACCGTCCCAGTGACGACCCGGCTGGCTTTATTGCGGCCGAGGGTCTGCGCGGCGACATCCTGGTGCTCGAGGCCGAGTCGCGCGCGGCAGCGACCGATCGATTTACCGTCAGACAGCGCGACTCTGCCCTGGGCCAAGTGCAAAGTACGCTCAACGGTGTGCGAGGCAATCTGGTCTCGGCCGCAGACGGACTGAATTCCGATTCGCAGCTAGAAGCGCTGCAGCTGGAGATCGACGCCTCGTTGGACGCTATTGACCTGATTGCCGAGCAGACCGAAGGCGTCAACGATTCGAGCGCCTTGCGTGAGCTTCGTCGTAGCGGCGATGCCAACGTCGTCGATGGCGACGTTGTTGCGGCGCAGCAATTAGTAGACGGCCAGATCCAAGCGGTGAATCTGGAAAGAGCGCAGAACGCTGCCGACGAACGCGTTGAAGATGTGTTTGAAGAACTTCGGCAAGATCAGATCGTCATCGCGAGCCAAACGCTCAGTCAGATCGAAGACACCGACTTCGTCGAAGAGACATCCAACTTCGTTGCAGGCCAGATTCTGTCGGAAGCTTCGCTGATCGCACTCGCCTATTCGCAACGAGAACAGGCCGAACTCGTTGGCGAATTGCTCGACTCGATTGTCGAGGACTAGAAGTCGTCCTGTGCAGGAAAACCGTCGCCTACAAATACCACGCGACGCTGATAGCGACAAGCAACCAAAGCGTCAGCGTTCAGTCCAGTGGTTTCTCTGTAGTACTGACCGTATCGACCGCCCCGCGCACCGCGGCTTCTACAGGCGCGAAATCGCCGTCGGCGTAGAGATCGGGCTTCACCATCCAGCTACCGCCGCACGCGACCACTTTGGAAAACGCCAAATAATCGTTGATGTTGGCGGGTGAGATGCCGCCGGTTGGCATAAAACGCACATCGCCGTAGGGAGCACTCATCGCTTTAAGTGTCTTCAGGCCGCCAAAGGCCTCGGCGGGGAAGAACTTGACGACGCGCAGTCCGTGATCGAGCGCCATTTCGATGTCGGTCGGGTTGCTGACGCCCGGTATGATGGGCAAGTCGTTGTCGAGGCAGTGCCGGACCACCTTGGGGTTAATACCCGGCGAGACGACAAAGGTCGCCCCCGCCGCACGCGCCTCATCCGCTTGGTCGGGAGTGAGCACCGTGCCTGCGCCGACAATCATATCTCCGCGGGCCGCCATCGTGCCAATCGACTCGACTGCTGCCGCCGTGCGAAAAGTGACCTCGGCCACGGGCAGACCGCCAGCGACTAGGGCTTGGGCGAGTGGCGCTGCCTGCGCTGCGTGTTCGAGAGCGATCACCGGCACCAGTCGGTGCTGGGCGAGTCGCGTCAAAATCTCGTCGAGCTTGCTATTCATGCGGCTAGTTTAGCAAACCGACCGTACCGCGACTATCGACGCCATTCTACGCTGGCGTGCAAACCTTCGAGCCACGCGCCGCTGGAGCCATTGTCTAAGATGCCAAACGAAGGCAGGCTCCAATCGACAGACTCACCCGCATGACGCAGATCGCTGATGTAGAGTGCGCGATAGCCAAAATTCAACTTTACATCGCGCCGTAACGGATAGCTGGCCCGGGCGCTAATCTCCGCAATCGATGCCAGTTCTTCGTGTTCTCGCTTGGCTACGAATCGATGGGCTGTTCCGCGCAGAGAGTGGTTCGGCAACCCTGGCGAAAGTGCCTCGCCCACGACGCCCAATTGATAGGCCTCGGCGAAATTGTACCCCAACATCAGAGTCGAACCGGCGCTCACAGTCCAATCGCGATGATTGCGATGCCAGTGGACGGCGGCCTGCGGACCGACCAGCCGATTGTCGTAGGTCATGTCGACCGTTGTCTCACCAAGAAAACCCCCAGAGCCTTCGAATGCGAAATACTCCGTCAATCTCAGATACCGCGCACCATAGGACAGCTCTAGTGCCTGCGCCGCTTTACCAAGCTCAGGCTGCTTGGCTGAGATTCGATGTCGGCTGACCACTTGCATTCCGTGACTCTCTGTATGTGGATCCGCAAGTATGCGATTAAAGCTGACATTGAACGTATGCAAATCGTCGAAGTCGTAATCGGTCACTACTTCCGTGTCTGGTATCCCGTCACGATCGGTATCAACCAGCACGAAAAGAACCCCACTTGTATCGCCATCTAGATCGTCGTTGACCCCATTGCCACTTACTAAATTGACACTCGATACATACGTAACAGACTCGGCCGGAACCGTTTCGGTTGACTCACCAACCGCGTACTCTCCAAACCCCTGTAGATATCCTGCTGGCGTAGTGAAGTTTACATGTACACCCCAAGAACCTATCGTCGAAGTTTGTGGCGAAGATTGCGGCACGCTGTTGGTGCTTGCGTTGATGGAGCTGCTGGTGATTGCGGTGATGGAGTCGTCTCCCCCAAACTCACCTGCCAGTGCGGCAAAGTCGAACACTGGCCCGGCGGTCTCGCCTTCGTCGATGAGGCCGTTGCCGTTCTCGTCGCTGGTGTCCCACAAGTTATCGAGGTCGGGGTTATCGATGCGGCAATGATACGAATGCTCGTGCTCATAGTTGTCCAGCACACCGGTCGCACAGCCAATCGAAAGCACCGTGAGTAGCAGGGCAAATACGCGCAACGTCTTGTTTTCCTTTCGCACCGCTAGAGCCGCCATTCGATACTTGCATAGACGCGATCCAACCATAAATCGGAGGATTGGCTGGGGTCGATTCCTAAATCGGGTAAGGACCAACGGATTACGTCCGACGCCAATCGCATTTCAGAAAAGTAGACCCCAATGTACCCGATCCGTAAGTCAAGTTGATCAAGAATCGGGTAGCTCACCGAAGCCCTCACTTCCGCAATGGTGGCACTAAATTGATTCTCGCTGCTGTGCGAGAAAGTGTTCGACTTTGCATTCAAAGAGCGGTTTGGCAAGCCGGGAGATAGTGCTGCGCCGACGAAGCCGAATTGGCTGGAGTTTAGCGTATTTGAACCCATCATGACTTGAGAAGTGCATTCGAACATGAAACCATGTTTTCTTCTGGCCCAGTTCAGTGCGATTTGAGGGCCAAGGTAATGATTCTCCGCATAAGTATCCGTGCTAGTTGCACCGAGAAAGCTTCCAATGCCCAGCCAGTAGAATGTACTGTCGGCGCTCTGATACCTTATTCCGTAGGTTAGATTAGCTTGCCCGAAGTCTGCGTCGACATGAAAGACCTCGGTGGCGATTCGATATAGTGGGAGTTGGTGCTTCAAGAACAACTGCGCGCCTCGAGTCTCGTAGAATGGCTTTGCGCCGCGGTCGGTTTTTGCCTCCGAAGCGAGGCGAAGCTGTGTGTTCTTGTCGGAGTACAGGGTGAAGCCATATTCCGAATAGTCAGCCGCACCTTGCACGCGCTCAAAGTCGTCGTGCCAGCCGTAAAGGTAGTTGGAAGGCGTTGACAATTGAAAGTGGATCGTCGGAATCCTAAACCAACCCTCACTCCGTTTCGGCTTATTGGCAACGTCCGACAGCGTCGGCAAGGATGGTGCACCTGACGTACCGGCAAACGGTATGACGACGTTGGGCTGCGCCAGTACGCGGTCGTCGTCGATGACGCTGCGGCATAGGCAGACCAGTAGCATCATCGCAAATCGGCGCGCTCGTTTGTCGGCGTCGGTCAACATGATCAGATTCCCCAACGAAAGCGCTGCCTAGCACGATCGTCACCCACAGACACTACGCGAAATCGATATTGGCAGAAGAGGCGTAGCGGCGGAATGCTAGCGATTTGAGCGATTGCAGGCAAGTTCGATGCGGTCGAACGCAGGTGCCAGTTAGCTGGACAGCTACCAGTGCTGTCAAGTATCATAGTGGTTATGCCTAGCCAGTCTCCACGCAGACGGGTGGCGGCGGGACGACTCGACTTGGCTCGATCTCGCGAGCTGTGGAACAGATGGAGAACCTCCTCATGAAGTCGTGGATGAGTAGAGCGGCGCGCCTTGCCGTTGGTGCGTTCGTACTGGCAGCCGCCCTGGACGATGCAGGCCACTTG
This sequence comes from Planctomycetota bacterium, assembly GCA_039184115.1. GTDB lineage: Bacteria > Planctomycetota > Planctomycetia > Pirellulales > Lacipirellulaceae > Bythopirellula. Next base: position 12,292 of record JBCDBK010000065.1, read on the forward strand.
CACGCCGAAGAAGGTTCGTCGACGCGTAGCGAGCCATCGCAGTCGCGACCGTTGTTCGGCGATTTCAACAAGAAGCTGGCAGAGCAAAAAAAAGCCGAACAACGTGAGGCCGCTCAGCGCGCACGCGACGCCAAGCAGGGAGGTTCGGGCGCTCGAGAAATGTCGGCCACATCGTCGGAGGGCTCCGGTAGTCGCGAAGCCATGGGCAGCGGCACGCGCGAACCGATGTCGGCCGTTCGGGCGAGCAAACCGTCGAAAGCCTACGAGCGACCACTCGCGACCAAGGTCGACCCGAAACTTGAGTCGCAGGTGGCTGTCGCTGCCGCAGAAATCGACCGGCTCATCATGGAGAAGCTCAAAGCAGAAAAGATTCGTCCGAATCCGAAAACTAACGACATGCAGTTTGTCCGTCGCGCCTACCTGGACATAACGGGTACGATTCCGACGGCGCGCCAGACCGTCGAGTTTCTGAGCAAGAGCCGCAAGTCGAACAAGCGTGCTGAGCTTATCGACGAGTTGCTCAATTCGACCGGCCATGTGAGCCACTCGTTCAACTACTGGGCCGACATTCTACGCCTGAAGGATATCCCGAGCGAAGACAACCTGGGTCGTCCGTACGTCGATTGGATCAAAGACGTGCTCGCCAGCGACATGGCTTACGACGACTTTGTCTATGCGATGCTCACCGCGGAAGGTCGCGTGTGGGACCATCCGGCAACGGGTTACGTGTTGCGCGATTTGGGTATGCCGCTATCGAACTTGGATAATACCGTTCGCATCTTTCTGGGCACACGTGTCGGCTGCGCACAATGCCACGACCATCCGTTTGACCGTTGGACCCAGAAGGAATTCTATCAGCTGGCGGCGTTCATCCATCCCACGGTCATGCAAGCAAATCGCAAACAGATTGACGCTGCCGTGGCGCCAGCGATGAAAGAAATTCGCAACATCGCCGACTTGGAACAGCGCGATCGTCTGCGCCGCCGCGCCCGCGACATCTCCAGAATCAATCAGCGTAGCGTTGGCGAGGCCGAGCACAAAATGCTCAAGTTGCCGCACGACTATCAATACGACGACGGCGAGCCGGGAGAACTCGTCGAGCCAGCCGTGATTTTCGGCGAGCAGCCTGAGCTAACCGCCAACACGTCGCGGCGTCAGGCCTTTGCCAGGTGGCTGGCTGGTCCGGAGAATCCGCGCTTCACTTTGACGATCGCCAATCGGCTGTGGAAACGAGCCTTCGGCGTTGGCGTTATCGACCCGGTTGACGATCTGACGGACGAAAGCGAGCCGACCAACGAAGCGTTGATGGATTTCTTGATCGCAGAAATGAAGCGTGTCAATTATAGCCAGCGCGAGTTCCTCCGCATTCTCTACAACACCGAGGCCTATCAGCGCGAAGCGTATCGCAAGAACCTCGTCGCGACAGAACCTTACCATTTCCCCGGTCCGGTGCTACGCCGCATGACGGCCGAGCAGGTATGGGACTCGATGCTGACGTTGACGCTCGCCGATCCGGAGCAGTATCAACGTCCCACCAGCGAGAAACTAATTGAGGCGGTCGCCATCAGCCCCGGCGACGAACTCGACCTTGATGCGATGCGCGTGAAGATCAAGGATCGCGAGGACGAATACCGTAACGGTCGCGAAGCCAAGTTGAAGAAAAAATACACACACAAAGGCGAGCTGCTTGTCCGGGCGTCGGAAATGAGCCTGCCACTGGGTCCCAGTCACTTCCTGCGGCAATTCGGGCAGAGCGATCGCGAATTAATCTCGGGTGGCACGACCGAGGGCCACGTTCCGCAGATTCTGACGATGTTCAATGGCAAGATCTCGCACAAGCTACTCTACGAGGGCACGGTCATCTACGACGAGGTGATGGCTGCCCCTGAGTTGCGAGACAAGATCGACGTGATCTTCCTTAGCATTCTCAGTCGGAAACCCACGCGGAGTGACCGCAAACTAGCGCTGGCAGAAATTCAATCCAACGGTCCCGCTGGTTTCGGCAATGTGATCTGGGCATTGCTCAACACACGAGAGTTTCTGTTTATCCAGTAGATCGGTCCGATACGCGACCAATCACCCATAACCAAGCGCATAGCACCATGTACGATTCCGATCCAACTCGCCGTCATTTCATGTCGACTGTCGCGCGCAATTTGCTGGGCGTGAGCTTTCTACCGCTCGTCGGAAATTCGGCAATGGCCGCATCAAAACCGCGTCAGAACGCAACTCAGGTGATCTACCTGTACATGTCGGGTGCGATGAGCCAGTTCGAGACATTCGATCCAAAACCAGGTACCGAGACCGGTGGCGAAACCCAAGCAATCGACACGAATGTCGCTGGCGTGAAAGTCAGCCAGTATCTGCCTAAGCTTGCCAAGCTGGCTGATCAGCTGGCGCTCGTACGTTCGCTCAGCACCGAAACGGGCGCGCACGGTCCGGGCGCTTACGTCATGCGAACCAGCTATCGCGAGATCGCCTCGACCCGTCACCCGTCGATGGGGCCGTGGATTCAAAGACTAGCCGGCAAAGGCAACCCCGTACTGCCTGGAAGCGTTGTGATCGGTGGGGGCTCGGGGCATCCCGGGTCGGGCTACCTAGGCGCACAGTTCATGCCTGTGCCAATTGGTCGCGCCCGCAACGGACTGCAAAACAGCAAGCCGCCGGAGTACTTATCGGAGGCGCAATTCGATCATCGTATGCAGCTTGCAGATCGGTTTGATCGCACGTTCGAGCGCAAATTTGCCACCACCGAAGTCGAAGGCTACTCGAAGCTCTACGCCGAAGCCATTCGCCTGATGCGCAGCGACGATCTCGCCGTATTTGACATCAACAAAGAGCCCAAGAAAGTTCGCGAAGCGTACGGCAACAGCGGTTTTGGCCAAGGCTGTCTGTTAGCACGGCGCCTCGTGCAAAACGGGGTGAAGTTCGTCGAAGTCAATCTCGGCAGTTGGGACGATCATCGCACGATCTACGACAGCCTTCCTAATCGAGCCGCGCAGTTCGACCTAGGGATGTCTACGCTGCTACGAGATCTGAAAAGTCAGGGCATGTTGGACCAAACGCTCGTGGTCGTGGCCACGGAGTTTGGCCGCACTCCAAAGATTAATCAAAACGCCGGGCGTGACCACTTTCCTGGGGCGTTCAGTTGTGTGCTAGCCGGCGGCGGCATCAACGGCGGCACCGTCTACGGAGCCACCGACAAACTAGGTAAGGCAGTGGAGAAAGACCCCGTCTCGGTCGGCGAGTTCAATGCGACGATCGCACACGCAATGGGATTGCCCCACGATGAGGAGATCTACTCGCCCGACGGTCGCCCCTTCACGATCGGCGATGGCAGCGCGCCGCTCAAAGCGCTCTTCAGCTAGCCGGGGCTTGCCGGCTTGCGTCCGAACGCAGGCGAGCCGCCAAGTGGTAAGTCGTTGGTACGGGGTCCGCTTGCTATCGCAATCAAGTCTCGCACCGGTCCACCCGATGGCATGCTAGCTTGACGGCAACTGACATTGACCGCTTGCAATGCGCGCCTATAATCGCGGCCAAATTCGGTGGGTAGCTACCAATCGGCACACCAATGCCAGATTTAGTGGTCCGTTCGTCGAAGATTGCCGACATGTGAAATAAGTAGGGTGAGAAGGATTCTCTCGCTTATTCGCAATTTGTACATCAACTAGACCCTGATGGCGGTAAACCAACAAGCTACGGTGCGATGACATACGCCCGAGCTTCGATAGATTGAAGGCAAGGAAGCCATGCGACACACCACCGTAGCTACCCTGGTAGCCGTCTGCTTGATTTCTAGTTCTATTGGCTGCAAGACAGCTCCCAAGTTGGCATTTTGGAAGTCGAGCGAATCCGCTGACGTCGAGTCTACGGCGATGGCGCATTCGGCACCTGCTCTGCCGGCTGATGTCGCGAAACAGGCCGAGGCGCTGGCTAGCGCCTCACCTTCAATCGACCTGACAGCGAACACTCCACCATCTGCCGCCGCTGCTACCCCAGCGCCGCCTTATTCGCCAGCGCCAGCCTATGTGCCGCCAGCTGCAAGCGTCGCTGCGACGACAGCCGCACCAGTCGGCTCTGCTTCTAAGCCATCTCCTTATCCAACTACCGCGGCACCAGGCTACGCCTCGGCGGCGCCGAGTGGCGCCTCGGCCGGTCCGAAAGTGCCGATGCAGGTGGCCGCGCAAACTGCGCCCGCGCTGTACAATAACGATCAATCGGCTGATTTGGGTTCGGTCGACATGCCATACAATCCGAACGCTGTTCCGCCTGCGAAGACTGTTGCGAGCACTAATGCTGCCCCGACGGCTCCGGCGGCCAATGCCGATCGCTACGGTGCTTCAGCAGTGGCGAGCACGTCCTACCCGACGACGGCGGCTCCCGCAGTCACGCCAAGTGCTGCCCCAGCATTGCCGCAATACTCGAGCGGCGATCGCTATGCGAACATTCAATCGACCGTGCCCGCCTCTCCCGCTACGAGCGTGAATCTGGCATCCAGCGGTGAAGCACAGGTTTCCCCAAGCGTCGCGCCGGCTTACAGTGCTGGGCCGATGCCGGCTGCACCAACTGGTGACCGTTATGCTAACGCGACACCGCCGAGTGTCAGTGCAGTAGCGCAAGCAGCCCCTTCCGTTTCGACGGCTCCACCAGTTTCGACCGCTCCGCCGGTTAGCACCGCGCCTCAGGTCGCCGCGGTCAAACCTTATCGTCCAGGCGGCACCAGTTCGTACGAAGGACTCGGCGCCGAGGCACCAAGCGTAGAAATCGCATCGCGGCCAGATACGACCGCATCGGGAACGGTGCCTAACGTTTCGGCACCGTCCTCTTCGACCGAGTCATCGCCGGCCCCGCGTTATCGATAAAACAGCATGGGTTCGTCCGCCGATGTGAGCGTGTTGGGCATCGACCCGGCTTGAAGCCTCGTTCGAGATCTTTGGCGAAGCTACCAGCCCATCACCATATTGGATTCGACGGTCTTACGCGCCTGCTCTAGGTCGACGCCAGTCTCTTGCATGTAGAGCCGAATCGCGTGAACCTTATCGCCCTCGGCTTTGGACAAGCAGTCGCGCGCGGTGGAACAAGGGTCGACTTTGCCAGAAATGCCCAACGCGCTTTTGGAGATGACCCAAGTGTCGCGAGGTCGTTTGGTCATGCGTATGACCGTGTCGTTGGGATAGGTTTCGGCTACGACTGCCGAAGCGTTATCGTTGTCGGTAGCCCAAGTGATGATGATGTGGCTGTCCGTTTCTACCTCGAATAGCGGCATGACGTTCTCCTTCTAAGCGACGCCCAATTTAAAATGGTCTGCAATTGACCGTGTGGCGAACGAAGCTCGAAGACAAGGCTGGGGTCCGTCCGCCTCTTATAATCTAAGTGAAGGGCACGAACCGCGTCAACTTGGCCGAATATTCGACGAAAGTCGATGTAAGCAGCAATTTTCAGCGGATTCAGGCGAGTTCGCCAATGCCGTCGTCTTGGAGTGAGTAACTCGCCTCGTAGGGCTCATTGCCGACGTTTTCGGGAAGCCGCTGAATCTCATGTTCTCGAATCGTCCGGCCATTGTGTTTGTAGAGGCAATTGTAGCCATTGGCACGTGCGCTGTAGAGCGCCGAATCGGCCCGCGACAGCAGCTTCTCCGAGTCATCTTGCGACGAAACCTCGACGATGCCGCCGGCAACCACGCATTGCTCCAGGGTCTCAGCACGACGGATGAGCCGCTCGCTGAAGATGATCGCACCCGCCAGGCTAGTCTGCGGCATTAGCACGACGAACTCGTCACCGCTGTAGCGCGCGACCACGTCCGTGTCGCGAGCGCAGCTTTCGAGCATTTCGACGAACTCGGTGACCAACTCTTCAGCGGCGTCGGCGGGACAGTCAAGGCTGAATAGCGATAACGAAAAACGACTTGCGTTCTGTTTGTGAAGGGACAGCAAAACCTCGAGCTGCTCTTCCATCGCCCGGCGGTTATTGATGCCCGTCTGCGGATCGGTTCGCGAACCAGCGAAATTCATCAGTTGCAGCGATTGCCGGCGCAGTTGATCATACGCGAGCGAAAGATCCGTCGCGAGCTTCATGGTTGGTACCAGCAATGACTCAGCTTCCGAACTCAGAGTCTGCCAGCCATCGTCATTCGTTTTAGATTTGAGACCTCCGACGCGCGATCGAAACTGCGAAATATTCGATTGATGCGATGCCACGTCCTGACGGATGCGACCTGCGATCTGTTGAAGTTCGCTGGCGATCTGCGCTGCCCGCACAAGTTCTTGACTCAGCTTTAGATCAGTCTGCGGATCTGCGGTGGCGTGGGAGCGTCGACCGAAGAGATAGCCAATCAGCGCAACGGCTCCCAAAGCGGCCGTATCTGCCAAGTAAATCTGAAAGTTTTCGACGAATGCCAAAAGTGTCATTTCATGTGATCCCTATCTGCGCGTTCGGCAGTTGTCAGACCCGGCGCCGCGACGGTTGCGTGCAACGGATCGCGTGGTCATGTTAGAGGTTGCCTCTTCCACTAAAGCCACGCATGCACAAGAAGCCTAAGCCAGCGACAACAGCTAGCAGCGCGATCCATTCCTGCTGATCAAGTCGGTTGAACCAGATCCAGGTTTCGTGAAGCAAAGAGTTTGCGCCGTCGGTGGCTCGATCGATTATGCCCATGTTAATTGCTCTTCAAGTCAGTCATGCTGCGATTTTCGCAGCGGGTTGAGTGGCAGATTGAACGAATACGTCAGATTCTCACGCGTTTAAGCTGAATGTTTAGCAGTGATTGGGTGGCGGCGCCGGGCTACTTCGTATTCAAGTCGACTTCGCCGAGTAAGTCTTCGAGCTTCGCTCCAAAGAGTCCGCCTTGTTTCCCCTTGCGACGATAGCTGACGCGACAGAGGTACTTCGGTTTGACCCAGGTTGCCCCGTCGATAGACACTTTGACAAACGGGCGATGACTCTTCGCCGCGCTAAGCTTCAATATCAATTCTTCCATATCCGCGTCGGCTATTCCGCGTGCCGGAACACTACCTGCGTAACTCAGTCTCGCGTAGCGTTCGGCGGCTAGGAACAGTGTCTGAATCTCGCCTGTGCTACTAGCCATATATCCGATGATGATGCAGTCTTCTTTTTCGCGTTTGTTCTTCGCCGCTTTCTGCTTTTCCGCTTCCAGTTCCGCTTTGCCGGCAAAGTCTCCAATCGCTTCTTCAAGGCTCTTCTCATCCTCTGCCGCGACATTCTGGGCTTGCTCCATAATCGCGCCCATCAGATTAAACTTCGCTTTTTCTTTGACATTCCAATCGAGGAGTCTTTCGTAGGGTATGGCGCCGATGACCAGCAGCGACATCGCGACCGCAGTCAGGCCACTGAGTCCGACATAGCAGACCCAGCCGCGTTTGGGCATCTCGCGAAAGATCACCGACCATGACTTGATCGGTCTCAAAATGTAGTCGAGAAGCTTGATGTCCGCTTCGTTCTTCATCACTAGAATGAAGCACACCGTGTGACAAATCGCGAACGCTGCGAAACCTACGATCAGCTGTGACACGGACCAGACGGTTTGCAGGGGCGTGCCGCTGGAAATGAGCCTGACGGCGACGCTCTCGGCAATGACGCCAACGATACAGCCGGCGAGCACCCAAGCCCAAGTCGGCAGCTTTGCGTCTGGCGCCGGCTGCAAGTGCTCGTCAGTGGCGAGTTCGGGATCGGTCGCTACCTCCCAGCCTTGGTCGATCTCAACGTAGGAGCCTATGCTTGCGTACCAGCCGCATTGACGGCAAACGAGCGCCTCGTGAGCGGCGATCTCTGCACCACATTTTTCGCAGCTTGGACCGTCGGACGTATATTCGAGATCCTCTAACGGCAGAGTCGAAATCGAGTCGTCGCTGGCGAATTCGTCGTCGAATTGATCGGTGTCCATGATGGGCAAGTCTCGCGATTTGCTTTGCGAAGGAGCGGGCGCGCGGGCGCATACTCTGGAAAGGATAGTTCGCCGAACGGCTGGCGGTCGGAATTTCGCCTTGGTCCGAATCGTGCCCGCATTGAGCTACTAACGCTTGTGTCGACCAGTGCGAATGTGCCGAATGAAGCGACCGGTGGCTCCACAGCACTGATTACGAGCGATGATGGGAATTCGGTCTGCGATTTTTCAGAGGATCGCGGTACGCGTTTCCATTCTCCCCTTCGTTTTCAAAACTAGTCGCGAATGAGACGACATTGCGGCACGGGTCACAGTTCCGTTCGTTCGCTTGAACCTGCCACAATTCGGTAGATTGGCGCGTAGAACGCGACAAGAAACTTGGCGATTGCGGCTTCGATCAGTCTTTCATCCGCGACTCATGCGCCCACAAACCTAGCGCCGGGTTGCTCACATAAAAAATCTCTTCGCCGTCGACGGTTTGCAGGCCGTCGCGTAGCTTGGTGATATCGTACTTCGCTGAGTACTCGGCAAGATTGCCAAATCTGTAGCCGACGCCTTCGATTTCTTCGCGAGTGAGTTTGCCCGGGCAATAAGTGATCGAGAAGCGACCTTCTGACGAACCGTGAATGAGGTGAGCGGCCGCAGAGAGGTTGCCGCGGAGGTCTTCGTTCGCTTTGACGGCGGCTAGGATTTCGGGCGTGGTGCGATAACCGTACTTGCGAATCAATACGTCGATTTGCGGGTCTTCGCCAAAGGTGCCAACTTCTGGACCGAGGACGATTAACTCGCCGCCGTCGGCAATCGCCATCCGCGTGCGATAGATCGACTTGTTGCCGAGCCAGGTGCTGTGGAATTCTTCTGGGTCGAGGTAGACGACAACCTTTTGGAGTGGCTCCTCGACCATCTGGAAGTTGACTTCGAGCGACAGCTCGCACGCACGCTCGAAACATTCGACATCGTCGCCGATGTACATGCCGCGGACGACTAGTTCGCCATCTTCTTTGGGGCCGATCACCGTTTGTACGTAAAGCAGCGGCAGCTCTTGGCAGAAATTGTCTTGTGCGTAGTTGAGAATCTTGCGCAGTGGCGTGTTGGCGCGGCCCATCATGCGTTCCATGCCGTAAACGGCGCCGATGTAGTGGCTTTCGTTAATGCCACGCACGCCACCGGTGCCGACAAAGAGATTCTTGTTGTAGTTGGCCATGCCGATGACTTCGTGGGGCACGACCTGCCCGATAGAAAGCACCAAATCATGCCGGCCTTCCCAGATGAGTTCGTTCATCTGGCAAGGCCAAGCGTCTCGATAGATCCCTTCCGTCGCTTCGGCGACGAAATGGTCTGGCACGCTACCAATCGTGACGACGTCGTTTCGCCAGTCATGGTAACGAAATAGTTTGCCAGGGACGCCCGGAAACATCTTCTCTTTCTGCCACTCTGGCATCTCGAAGTGGGTGCCGAGCGCGGGAATCACGTCGACTAGATTCTTGCCTAAGTAATCGTAAGTCATGCAAGTTAACTGCCCTGCTCTGCTGTTAAACCGTGTGAAATCCGGCGGTATCGCTATCACACGCTCACGCGGACCTAGCTGGTCGAATACCTCTGTGAGTGAGTTTCGCAAGTCGTCGTCAGTGAGTTCGGTGGTAGAGCTGCCTTGAGCGAAATAGAGCATCGGGGAAATTCGGATTGTTGAGTTCGAAATGTGGAATGCGCTAGAGGATTGCGGTGTAACTCATACTAACACGCGTACAAGGTCTGTCGTAGGTGGCCAATAGCGACGATCGAGACAATCTCGCATGCCAAGATCTAGAATCCGTCCGCCTTGTCGCAGAGGTCGGGTGCATCGATAATAGCTTCATGTCTTCGTCCCCGCCTCGCGAGCCGCACCTACTTCGTTTTCGCCTACGTCAACTGTTCTTCTTCGTGACACTGTTGAGCGTTCTGTGTGCGGCGTTGGTGCTGACTGATGGGCCGTGGCCGCTGGTCATTCTCGTCACAACGGTACTGATTGCGGCGCACGTTTTTGGTACGCTCGTGGGTAATCGTTTACGTGATACCTCCGACGAAATGCAGCGGTGGCGTACTGCGGACCCACGACTCGATGACGACGCCCCGCTGGCAGACAAAGAACTAACCGAAGCGGCGAAGTTGACGCTGCCGCCGTCGACTCCGCTGGCCGATCACGGACGAGTCAGCAATTGGCTTGTTTGGTTTGTTGTTGGCGGCGCGTTGCTTGGCATGTTCGTTGGTGGAACGATCCTAGCGCTGACAATTGGGTCTCGAATTGGCTGGGCCGGCTGGGCGGTAGGTACGATTTCGTGTGGCGTCCTATGCACCTGGGTCGCGTTCCTGGCAAGCAGCTTTGGTACGATCGCCCGCCACGCTTGGCGGCACGCGACTGAGGAAGGCGACTGAGGAAGGCGATTGGAATTCTTATGACCGAGATGCTTACGCGGCTAGCGAATGCTTCGGTCTACGAAACGACGTGCTTTTTCCTGAAAGTCAATGTGCTCGTGTTCGTTGGCTCTGTCGCGCTGTGCTGGCTGTTGGGAGTCGTATTTGGCGACCGACGACTCTTTGACCGATGGGAGCCGTTGCGGGCGTCCGAGTTATTTGCCGCACTCGTCTGCGTGATGCTCAACGTGGCGGTGTCCGTCGCGGGATGGGCGCTCTGGCAGGCAGGCTGGATCACGGTTCTTCCGCCTGCCGGATTAGGAGCTATCTGGGACTGTTTTGCGATGGTGATCGGCATGGATTTGGGGATGTATGTGTTTCATCGCATCGCCCACGTAGCCTGGGTCTATCGTATATTGCATTGCTTTCACCATCGCCACGAAGTGACGAACCCGCTTAGCCTGTTCGTGTTGCACCCGCTGGAAGTGATTGGATTTGGCGGACTGATGATTGTGTTCCTTATTGCATACTCGATGTCGCTCGACGGATTGCTCGCTTACCTCGGGCTGAACGTACTGTTTGGCACGCTGGGGCATTCGGGCGTCGAGCCATTTCCGACGCGTTGGAATCAGATCCCTGGATTGCGGCTAATCGGTACGTCCACGTTTCACGCCGGTCATCACGCCACACCTAGTTACAACTTCGGGTTCTACACGCTGGTTTGGGACAAGCTCTTTGGTACGCTCGATCCCGGCTACTACGAGCGGTTTGCGGCCGTTAGCAAGCCACGTCGAACAGACCAGTGATTGCCGGCAAACCTCTGGAGATGCGGCCAAGTTACTCCACGAGACTCGAAGTGCTGGTTGCCTTTCACAACGCTTGCTTCGCGCACGTTGCTAGTGCTTCGATCTTCAGACATTGCAAACCTGAGCTAACTCACATCCGGGCAGCTTGCCATGCGGACTGGAGGTTGTTCGTTGAGCATCAGTGCCCGCATCACCACCGCCGTGGCAGGAGAGAGCTGCAGCCCAGCACGAAAATGCCCCGCGGCGACCCATCCGTTCGAGTACGCTGCCATCCGGCCAATCCAGGGCGTTCCGTCGGCAGTTGCTGGGCGAAGTCCCGCCCAAGTTGATTCTAACGACCAATCGGATGTTGGCTTAGCGAGGTCAGCCGCGAATTCAATCAGCTGGCGAATTCCTTGCTTGGTGGTCGACTTATCGAAGCCAACATCCTCTTGTGTCGAACCGACGAGCAATCGTCCATCGCGACGCGGGACCAAGTAGCGGGGACCGACGTTGACATTGCGTCGGACCGCTCCTTGTTCCCCTCTAAGCAGCGCGATCTGTCCACGCACAGGACGAACTGGCAGATCGCACCCCAACTTGCGCGCAAGTTGCCCCGACCAACTTCCACTAGCCAGGCAAAAGTGCGACGCGGTAATTCGTCCCAAGTCAGTAGTCGCGTTGAGAATTTTATCGCCTTCGGCGCCGAAGTCTCGGACCGAGGTATGTGGACGAAGGTGTACTCCTTGAGTTGTGCAGGCTTTAATCAACGCGCGGAGGTGGCGAGGATTGCGTATCTGCGCCTCCTCGGGAAGCACATAGCTCGCCGCTAAGCGATTAGCGCTGGCCGCAAGAGCAGGTTCCAGGTCGGCAACGATTGCCGCGTCAACTGGCTGGCAGTCGATCCCTAGCTCGCGCCAGTGCTCCGCTTGCGAGCGCAGTCGATCTGCATCTTGGTCCTTGAAGGCCAACTGCAGCGCTCCGCAGCTGCGATATTCGTTGTCGATGCCGGTGGCTTCTAGCAGCTTCTCGTGCCACTGCGAATGCAGCTCCTGGCTGAGCCCCTCCAGTTGTTCGAGCGGGCTCGCGGCATGCCAATGTGAGCGGCCTGCGCCAGGCGGAAGCATTCCAGCGCCAGCCCACGAGGCTTCTTGGCCTAGCGATCCACGGTCCACTACGCACACCTCCGCGTCGCGCTGGGCTAATTCCCATGCCAGCGAAAGGCCGATCACGCCGCCGCCAACGATCAGAATGTCAAAGTGATCGGCTACTTCAGAGCTCACGATTCGATGACTTCCAGCACGTGTCTAAGCAGTACTTCGAGCGATGGTTCGTTTTCCCGCTCATCTCGCAGGTCTTCGATCAGTTGGTGCAGGTCGAACAACTCGTCGACGTCGTACCAGGGATCGAGTTGAACGTAATCGACTCCGGTTTCGTCGAGCCGCGTTACGGTCGTCGAAAGCAGGTCTCTTGTGCTCCACGGCATGTCGGAGAATATAGGCGGAGTCGCTTCTTTAGCGCCGATCAAATAATAACCGCCGTCGGACGTGGGTCCTAACACGACGTCAGCAGTCTTAAGGTGCTCGAATGCTTCTTGTACCTCGATAAGCGGCAGGTTCGGACTGTCGGTGCCAAGTAGAACGACTCGCTGGGCGCCGGCGGCGAATTGTTGGTCAAAAAAGCTGGCGATTCGATCACCAAGGTTGCCTTCTGATTGAGGCATCAGCTTCCAGCCGCTGATTCCGGCAGCTTCAAACTCAGTACGGGTCACAGCGTCATTCGGAGTGTAGGCAAGGACGCGGTGACTCTCAAGCGACGAGAGACGTGCGATCGTCGCGGCGACGAATGCTTCGTAGATGCGTGCCGCCTTTGTGTGGCCGAGCGACTCGGCTAGTCGGGTTTTTACTTTGCCTGGCTCCCAGAACTTCGCAAACACGCCTAGGCAATCGGTGAGGTCCGAGTCCGTGCTAAATTTATCCGTCAATTCGAGCGCTCCCGTCGGTTGTCGATGAGTCTCTTGAGCAAAACCGGTTCGATGCGACCTCGGAAGCGAACCTTGCCGTCGATCGCAACCACTGGCACGCAGGTGTGGAACTGCTCGCGCAAACTCTCATCCCGGTCGATGTCGACTTCCACCGGCACTAAGCCATGTTGACAAAGCAATTGATAGGCTTCGTCGCACAAGTGACAACCTGTTCTGGTGTAAAGTTTTACGTCCATTGAATTGCATCGCCAATTGGCGAGATTCCTGTCATATTTTGGGGCCAGCTGCGTAGCTGCGGAGATTAGGCCCATCATCCTGTGAAACTCCCCATTAGAGGGGTTTTGGCGTAAGCGGTAACACATTGCCAGTTAGCCACTTGCGCCTTCTGTTTGGTCGTCCTACTTCGCCCTGCCTAACATAGAGTAGGCGGCTGAGGACTCGAATTCTCCTCCGTCAGATGTCGCTCTCGGTGGCTTTTCCTGCCTGCCACCGATTTGAAACCAGTCTCGCGACTATTGCGTTAACTGCCTACCTTAACAGAGGTTCCGGCGATGGCATCACGACGAAATCTGTCAAGCAACAAGCATCTCAAGAACAATGTAGTCCGCCAAGCACGCCAAGCGACGCAACCGCGCGTGGGTTGGTCGCCACGCGCCCGCCGATTGCAGTTCGGTGCCCACAACGTTGCAGCGCCCTACTCGCCGCCTGAAAAATGGCACGAGCCGCACGAAGACGGTCGCGACTACCGTATTATCGTGCAATCTCCGGGCGACGGCTACCGCCATGTTGTGACCCCAGAGCAGGTCCGCAGTCGTCTGGGTTGCGTGCCACCGCATTTTTTGGATCAGCTCGAAGTCGTTCAGTTCAGCCAGATGACCCGCAAAAAGCGCAGTTTCCCCTGTTATGGCATGCAGTGGGGCGCCACCCTTTACCTGTACCCACTCGAAGAGTCGTTGGAAGAGATCTTCTACGCGCCGCCCCGTCCAGAAGTCGTCAACGAGTCGCGAATGTTTGGTGGTCGCTGGGATGAGCCGGAGACCGGCATTTGGCGGTTGTCCTGGACGGAACAGGCGATTGCGGACTTTTATCTGAACAACATTCTGCTCCACGAGCTCGGACATCTGTTGGACGATCGTAACACCAGCTACACGGATCGAGAGCGGTATGCGGAATGGTTTGCCATAGAGTTCGGCTATCGTCACACGGGTGGCCGTCAGGCACGGCGCCCCAGAGTCAAACGGCGTCATCATCGCTCGTAAGCTTTCAGCGAGCGCTGGCTAATTCTTCTTGCCGAGAATCCAACACCATACCTCTTCGTCGTCGCCGAAGGTGCTGCAGCTCTGGCTTCCTCGCCTGCTGTAGCTTATCATGGGACGCTCCGATCACAGTCGTGATCAGCTCCTCTCACGCTTGTCTCTCCCCTGCGGCATAGCTGCAGTTTCAACAGGAAGTAAGGAAACCAGGTATGGGTGCGATCGACATTGTCGTATTTGTTGGGTTTATCGTTGCGGTAATTGGGATAGGGCTTTGGAAGAGTAAGGATGAAACTGGCGGCGATGTCGATGCGCAAGATTATTTCCTAGCAGGTCGAGGACTCACTTGGTGGCTGGTAGGGTTTTCGCTCATTGCCGCCAACATTTCTACCGAGCAATTTGTCGGAATGAGTGGCGAGGCAGCCGACTGGTTGGGCATGGCAATTGCCAGCTATGAATGGATGGCGGCGATCACACTGGTCGTGGTTGCTTTTGTGTTTCTGCCCAAGTTTCTACGCAGCGGTATCTATACGATCCCCGAATTCCTTGAGTACCGCTACAACACCTTCGCGAGAACAGTCATGGCTATCACCACCATGATTATTCTTGTAGGAGTACCAACCGCTTCCGTGATTTTCTCGGGAGCCAAAGTGATTAGTGTGTTCTTCCAAGATCAAGTTCTGCTTGGCTTCGACCTTGGCAGCATCACGGTCGGTTGTTGGATCATCGGTGTGCTAGCCGCGGTCTACGTGTTCGCAGGCGGACTCAAGGCCTGCGCATGGGCCGACCTCATTCAAGGGGCAGCGCTGATCGTCGGCGGCGGAATTATCGCGTACTTCGCGCTGCAGGCAATCGGAAATGCGGATCCAAATGACCTGATCAGCACTGCTCGTAATAGTGAGGTCACCGTCGAGAGCCTTGCCGATGCGGGGCCGATTCAGAGGTTCATGGACCTCAACAAGGGTGAGTTGCCTGATGGCAAGCTACACATGGTCCGCCCACTTGACGATAAGAAGATTCCCTGGTCTGCGCTGCTAATTGGCTTGTGGATTCCCAATTTCTTTTACTGGGGGCTCAATCAGTACATCACTCAGCGCACTCTAGGATCAAAGTCGTTAGCTGAGGGTCAAAAGGGTGTGGTTTTTGCTGCAGCTTTAAAGTTGGTGATTCCGTTCATCGTTGTTGTTCCAGGCATCTTGGCGTTCAATCTCTACAACGGTGATCTACGCGCTCAGGCGGAGAAGAAAAACGCGAGCTTGATGTCGGATTACGAGTCGGGGGGAGATCAAGTATTTGATTTCAATCAGCAGTTTGCCGAATTGAACGCGGACATGGCATCTCGAATCGTTGAAGCAAATTCAAGTAAGTTAGGCGAAACGCTAAGCGGGGACCTACCGGATTCGCCAGTCGCGTTGGTCGGTCTCAATAGCGAGTTGCTGGTAAAGGCTGCCGAGACGGGTGTGGCGGTCAGCGACGCCTTTGTCGGTTACGACTACGACGCAGCTTTTCCGACATTGTTGAAGAACTTGCTTAAGCCGAATAGCGGGATACTCGGTTTTGTGCTTGCGGCAATTTTTGGCGCTGTCGTCAGCTCGCTAGCGTCGATGCTTAACTCAGCTTCGACCATTTTCACGATGGATATTTACAATAAGCTGCGTAAGGATGC
>JBCDBK010000066.1:0-28247 GCA_039184115.1 Planctomycetota bacterium
CTTTTTGACTTGCGGCGGCCCGTAGCCGCCGAGTTTCACTTGGCGAGTTTGAGGACTAGTGGGGATTTGCCACGCTAGCAAAAGTCGCTCAGCGTGCCTCGACCAAGTCGATTGCGGGAGAGTCAATCGATATTGCGCAAACGATCCCAGAGCAGCAGTCCGGCGAGCGACTTGGCATCTTCGATTTCGCCACGCAGCGCCATGGCAATCGCCTCGTCCCAGGGCACGATGAGATTGTCGATCGTTTCATCCGCCTCGCGTGCCGGCGGGCCCGCTTTGAGTTCGCGTGCGACGAACAGATGCATGCGTTCGTTCAGGATACCCGGAGACATGAAGAAGCCTGACAGCTCATGCCAATGTGCCGCCGAGTAGCCAGTTTCTTCTCGCAGCTCGCGCTCTGCCGTGACGCGCGGTGCTTCTGCTGGTTCGAGCGTGCCCGCGGGCAGCTCAACGAGCGATTTGCCCACAGCAATTCGCTGATTGCGAATCAGGCAGACTTGATCATCTTCCAGCAGCGGAATGATTGCCACAGCGCCGGGGTGCTCGACCGTGTGGCGTATGACCGGGGTCTTGGACTCGTCGCTGTGGAGGTGGTGCTCGAGAATGGAGAACTTGGCGGTAACCAGGACTGTTTTCGGTGTGTCGGACATTGTCGAGTCTGTGTGTGATCGGCAATTGTTGGGAATGGGAAGTTGATCGTGAATGCGAAAGTAGGATCTATGGCAAGGACACTCAATACGGCTTGGCGAAAATAGCGAGTCAGCCAGTAAAAATAGGCAATTCAGACGTTTAGGGGCTCGCAAAACGCGTTGTGCGCCATTTGCCGACTTCGTGCCGCCCTGATACCATAGGAAATCGGGCGGGTATCGGCACGACACACGTGATGATGACTTTTCGGGGTGGGATGGCAGCGTTGGGACGTCGCTGCGGAGTTGGATCGGTATGATCAGCCATTCGACAGACAACTGGAGTGTGTGCGTGGGGCGGCCAGGCGGCGTCGAGCTGCGTGTACATATTCTTTGGCCACTAACGGCCTTGGGGTTTTTGCTGGCGATCCGGGCAGACTTTGCCCAGCCACTGCTGTCGCCCTGGGCGCTTACCATTTTCTTCTGCAGCGTTACATTGCACGAACTCGTGCGCGTGATGACAGCCACTCGCGTTGGAGGCCATACTTCGGCAGTTGTGCTGGGGCCGATTGGCGGGCTTACCAAATTGCATCTACCGGTCGACCCGCCGGCGCATTTGGTTACGGCGCTCGCTGGCCCGATGACCTATCTCGTTTTGCTGGTGGCCGCCGCCTGCGGCCTGGCGCTAAACGAAATGGCCGACAGCGGCGATCGTGGCACTTGGCTGATGTTACTAAATCCGTGCGCTCCAGGCATTGTCGAGCCGGGCGGAGTGTCGTCAACGACGGTGCCGGAGTTTGTCGCTCAGCTCACGGTTTGGGTCAATTGGTGCCTGCTGCTCGTGAGTTTTCTGCCGATCGATCCCTGCGGTGGTGCGGCGCTTTTGCGCGGAGTGCTGTGGCCGATCGTTGGTCGCTCGACGGCGTCGAGTGTGACGTCGCGAATCGCGCTGGGTTCGGCGTTGGCTGCCGCCGTGCTAGCCGTCTGGCTGTACGAAGCGGATTCGCAAATGGCTCGTGTACCCATGTGGTTCCCGCTGGCGACGACTTCGATCTTTCTGCTGTACGGCGGCTGTCGTCAGATCAATTCGCGGCGATACGATGTCGGTCTCGCCATTGACGAGTTCGATTCCGACGATGAGGAATGGCTAATCAGCGAATGGGACGACGAAGATCGCGAAGCCGTTCTCGTCGAGCACATGCACGACAAGCAGCAGGAGGCCATCGATCGCAAACGTCGCGAGCGAGAAGCCAACGAGGACGAACAGGTCGATGCGATTCTCAGCCGATTGCGAAACCTGCGATTCGATCAGCTCTCGGAAGAAGATCGTGCGACGCTCAAACGCGCGAGTCGGCGCTATCGCGAGCGACGCGAGGATCAAAATAGCGAAGATTAAGTAGCAATTCTCAAGCGACTTGCCGCGCAACCTCTACAACCGGCACGATAGCTTCGCGAACGGCCTTGCCGACGAGACAAATTCGGCAACTTCTCCAAGTGCGCGGCGCCGCCTCGTATGTTTGTATTGCAGACGCCCCACCTGCGCCATTATTGACTCGATGTTAGGGTATCTCGTTGGACACGTCACTTGAAAATGCCAATACGCTCGCTCTGGCACCGGTACCGGTCGCTGCCGGTGGCGGCGTGACTCCTCGTAGTCCGATCAGCGACGAAGCGCGCCATGCCGTGGCTGCGCTGGGGCAATCTTTCGCGCAAGCATTTTCGATTGTCGACGTCCAAACAGGCGACTTAGTACACGCGGACTATGGAAGCCTAGGGTGCGACTTCTACGAAAAAGTTGCAGTACTGGCGGAAGTGAGCCGCCGAGGGACACCTGAGATTGTCGAAGCGGTTTCGCCGCTGCTGGTCCTGGCAATCCCGCTAAGTGCCGTGGGAGTGACTTCGTCGCTAGTTGCCGTCGCGGTATTTGTTGACAGAAGCGTTGCCACCGCCGAAGAGACGACGGCCGCTGCGCGGGCTCTGGGCGTCGATGCCGAACGCACTTTGCGATGGTCGAGGGAGCAGTCGACATGGTCCGCCGAAGCGCTGCAGCAGATGGCGGTGAGCAACGTCGAGAACTTGCGACTGCGCAAGGAGGTTAGCAGGCTCAATTCCGAAGTTGCGGACGCCAACGCGCATATCCAAGACGTGTATGCTGAACTGGAGCTGCTTCATCGGCTGACTGGTCAGCTGCACCTGTCAGACAATGAGGAGGATCTCTGGCGAAGCGCGCTAGGATGGCTGGCTGACACCGTGCCGGCTCAATGCCTAACGATCGTCATGCGCGGCGACGTCGAGGGACGACTTGAGCGGGAAAGCAACCGACATTGGACCGTGCTAAACCACGGGGAGTGCCCAACCAGTCGCGACGAACTTTGCGAACTGATTCGAAGGTTTGGACCCAAATCGCTGGAAAAACCCCTGCTGCTAAACCGTAGCGAAACCGTATTGCCGACGTGGCACGTTCCCACAATTCGCGAACTGGTTTGCGTGCCGATTGATGGCCAGGAGCGACCGCGCGGCTGGCTGCTCGCGCTGAATCATCAAGGGGATGACACGGCCAAGTTCCACGAGTTTGGCTCGGTTGAAATCCAATTGCTGAGCAGTGTCGGCACGATTCTGGGGATTCACCATAGCAACCTGGGACTGTATCGAGATCAGTCGCAATTGTTCTCCAGCTCGGTGCAGGCGCTGACTTCGGCGATCGACGCGAAAGACCGCTACACATCAGGCCACAGCAACCGCGTTGCCTACTTCTCGGTGTCGATCGCGCAGCGGATGGGACTGAACAAGGCGGAGCGAGATACGCTCTATCTGGCGGGTTTGCTCCACGATATTGGCAAAATTGGCATCGACGATAACGTGCTGAACAAAGCAGGTACGCTGACCGACCAGGAGTACGAGCAGATCAAGCTTCATCCGCAGCTCGGCTATGAGATACTGCGCGGCGTCAAGCAACTCGACCAGGTGCTGCCGATGGTGCTCCACCATCATGAAGCTTGGGACGGTAGCGGTTATCCTCACGGACTGGCGGGAGACGACATTCCGAAAATGGCGCGCATCATGGCCGTTGCAGATGCATTCGACGCGATGACGAGTGATCGCCCGTACCGGAAAGGCATGTCCGACGGAGAAGTCGACGAGATTCTGCGTGTGGGTGCGGGCAGCCAATGGGACCCCGAGGTCGTCAACGCATTCTTCCAGATACGCGACGAGATTCGTCGAATCGTGGAAGTTTCTTCCTGTCAAGCTTCGCTCCAGCGTGAAGATTGTCTAAGCTGAGCGATCGCATTTTGTATCAGCTCGGCAGGCAGCATCGCACTTAGACTATGGCGCGGGTACCCGAAGATCGCGAAGACCTACTGCGTGATGCGACGGCCTACGTGCAGCGTGCCCAACTCGAGTTGGTGGTCGAGGGTCAAGCCGTCGAAGTCTTCGCTGGCTTTCGGCTCAATTCGGCAGCGAGTTTCTATTTCGAGCAAGATCCGGTGTATCACTTTAATGCCGATAGCGAGCTGCGCCGTGCGTTTATTGACGGGAAGCTTATCAAGGCTGAGTCGGGATCGCTGGTCGCGTGGACTCGTCAGCGAACTGACGGCGAGGTGGCGATGTTGTGTTCGACACTGAATGATTCTGCACAGCGAGAATTGCTCGACGATGCCAGGCGGAATTTGGACCAACTACACAACGCAATTGTGGCAGGAGAAGCTCTTGTCGTTGGCGAGGTCCGCGACGCGAGCGAGACGAGCGTCGTCGATCGCTTGGTTGCCTACTTGGCGCGCATGCCGACTATCGCAGTCGCATCGTCGCCGCAAGTCGGCGGCTAACTAGTAGGCAATACCGTGGCCAGGCCGAAGTCGCTTTGCAGCTGGGTGCCGTGTTCGTTCGCGCCGCGCCGAACCATCGCCATTGCCAATGGCGCGCAGTGTTTTGGCGACCAGCAACTGCTAGTGACCATTCCGACGGCATTGCTATCGACCGTCAGCTCAGTGCCGATCGCAGGCACCGAGTCGCCGGCGAACTGCAAGGCAACGACTTTTTTGTTGACATGACCCAACGCATCGATCCGCGCGATGGTTTCCTGGCCGAGATAACAGCCTTTATTGAAGTTGATCGCGATGGCGTCGCGGTCGACTTCCTGCGGTAGGTTCGACCCATCGAAGTCGACATCGAACACCGGCTGCCGGGCTTCGATGCGCAGAACTTCTGCAACGCCCGTGTCGCATTCCGTCAGGCCATGTTCAACGAGTGTTGCAATGGCCCGCTCGTGATCCGTCGCGGCGACACCGACCATTGGTCCGGCGAAAGTCTTGGCGTCGCTCAGTATCAGATGCGTGACCGATCTATTCTCGATCCATTTGCCGAGCGCCTCACTCGGAAAGACAACCAGCCAAGCGTGTGCGTCGGTCGCATTGGTGAGCTGGACATCTTCTCGGATAATGTATCGGTCGAGGTGTGAAATTAGTGCTTCGGCCTGATCTGGCACGGTCACTAGCGTGATTCGATCGGAACTCGATAAGACGACGACGTGTCCGACGATCTTGCCTTTGACGTCCGCGAAAAACGCCTCGCAGCTTTCACCCGTCGACAGTTGTTTGATGTCGTTACTGCACAGATTGTGAAGAAACGAGACTCGATCTTCGCCGGTGACGACCACCGTCGACCAGTCCTGACGTTCGACGAAACCCCGGCCGCTGATCATCTTCTCATAGGCGATGAACAAGTCGTCGTAGTTACTCATCCCTGTCCTCGTCCGGCTCCTCGCCCGGCACGGCAACGGTCGGTTGCAACCAATGAGCATCCTCCAAGACGATACACGGTCGGTGTGTTTGCGCTAGCCGTTCGACTTCCTGGTCCGATTCTATGGGCGTTATGCCCAGGCTTTCCACTAGCGACGCTTTCAAATTGCTGCGCAGGTAAATCGTATGTTGCTGGAGTGCCCGGCAGATGACCATCGCCGGACCACAATCGAAGCTGGGAGTACGCGAAATCTCGCGCTCAACCAGCATGGGGTCATCGCTGCCGGCTAGCTGCTGCAAAGCGCTTCCAGGGTGCTCAGCAAGTTCGGTGCAGAGCGCGATTGCGCCATCTGGCTCCAACACTGCTGTCGCTGCGCTAATGGCGCGGGCTAGGTTATCCCAGCTCTGCTGGTCTTCGCCTGTGATTGTCGCAATCACCAGCTGCGCATCGCCCGCTGCTGCGCAGCGCCATAGATCATGATGCCGATCGTTGGCCGCGCGTGTCGCGGCGCGGAATTCGCCCGCAATCACCGACGCGACTTGTCCTGTCGCGCTGGGAACGGCTCGCACGATCAATTGCGCCCCAAGCTGTGTGTAGCAGTCGCTAATCTCTTGCGTACTCGCGCCGTCAAAGTTGGGAAACCGATCGGCGCTTGACACGGCTAGCCGCGCAATCGTCTCGCTGTCTGAGAAAGCGGGAAACAAATGCGGAAGTGCTGTCGTTTTGTCACCTCCGCTTTCAATCGGATTGGAGGCGCCGACCGGCAACACGACATCCGCATCGCAGAGTAGTCGATTCAACCGTAAGGCGGAGCCTGCTTGCGAGACACCCAAGAAGGCCATTTCTTTTTCGTCGTCGGGATTGTGCAGGCAGACGGCGCTGGGTGCATCCCCAAATGCTGCGAGTTCGGATTCAATCGCTTCTGGCCGAGGTTCGTTGCTAGCCAGCAGCACGGTCACCTTGGTCGGCTCAGCGCCGGCCACCGACAGTGCGCGAATAACTCCGCTCACGAGCTGCGCTGGTTGCGGCACTCCCGGCTCCACCGCGACGACTACCGTGTCGCCCGGTATCGTACATTGCGCAAGCGGCGGAAATGCGAGCGGATCGGCAAGCTGCGACTGTACTACGGCGGGGATCTGATCGGCTGGGATCGCATCAATGGATTGTAGACGCAGGTAGTCCGTCTCGGCCTCTTCCAGTAGGCAAGTTGCATTGCGTCCGTAGGTCAGTGTGGTGGGCACGTCGGTTTCGTTTCCTTTGGGGCGCGCGAACGTCGGCACGCCGCTTGGTCGGGCTTTGCCGTCGTTGGTGCATTTGGTAGTCTGAGTTGTACGTTCATTTGGGCAGGCGTCGCCATCTAGGTCAAGTGCTTCGATAGCGACTGGCTTTGCCTTTGCCTCCGATCTCGATTCTCGAAAATCCATCCATGATTGGCCACTATCGACCATTCCGCGCTGATCACGCTTGGACCGTTGCTTGCGTAGTCGCGATGGCTTGCAGCGTGATTTCGTCCGGCTGCAGCGATCCGAAATTAAACAAGGTCGATTCTTCCGAATCGGCACCAGTCGGCGACCCGTTGCCGAGTCAGGCTGATGCCGAGTCGTTGCTGCAGAAAGTGCGGAACGTCTACGCTACAGCGACCACCTACACTGACAACGCAACCGTCGTGTTTTACGGTGTGCCCAAAGCGACGGGTACCGAGCGGATTGTGCCGTTTACAGAGAGTTATCTGGCGTTTGAACGCCCAAACTTGTTGCATGTTTCGTACACAAAGAACATTGCCAGTCCGCAAGAGGAAGACTACGAAATCGTTTCCGATGGACTGACAGTCCGTTCGTCCGCGAACGAACTTCCAGACCAACTTCACGAGGCCGTCGCGCCGGTGTGGCTGACGGTGGAGAACTTTATTCCAGAACCGGCGTTGCGTCGGGCGGTGCTAGAAAACGCGATCGAGAACACGTTTCCGCAGTTGGCGATGCTGCTAAGCACAGACTCGGAGCGGGAACTCTTTCCCGGAGAAAATAGATTTCGCCAGCTGACCGACGACGAGATCGAAGGTGACAGCTTCCACCGACTCGAGTGGTCGGGGGCAGCTGGCAAGCGCGTTCTTTGGATCGATCCGGCGCAGTATTCGATTCGGCGGATGCAGATTCCGATAGAGAGCCAGCGCAAGCTGTTGGACCCGCGGAAGGAGTACTCGACGGTCTCGGTATGGATTGATTTCGCAGGTGTGGAGATCGATGCCGACATCGATCCCAAGGTGTTCAAATTCGCGGTGCCCGACGGTGCGCGTCGCGTGCGCCGTTTCATTCCTTCGCCTCCGGCCCCGCCACCTGAGTATCTTGGCAAACCGATCGGCGACTTCGCATTTCGCACGCTTACGGGCGAAACGGTCACGCCGGAAAGTCTACGGGGCAAAGTGGCACTGCTCGATTTTTGGACCACGAAGTGTCCGCCATGTCGAGCGCAGACACCCGTGCTGAATGACGTGTATCAACAGTTCCGCGAATCGGACGATTTCGCGTTTATCGCGGTTAGTTTAGACAGCCGTGTGGTGCCCAACGAAGCGGTTGCCAAGACGCTCGTCAGTTGGGGTGGTGAAATGCCGGTGGTCCGTGACCGGGATTCCACCAGTGTCAGCCTGTTGAACATTCGGAACACGCCTTCGCTGATGGCGATTGATCGTGAAGGGCGAGTGCAGAGTTTTCAGGTCGGTGCCCATCGCAGCCCGGACGCATTGATCGATTTGGTGCAACGCATGATGGATGGCGAAGACCTGATCGCCACAGACCGTCAGCAACACGCCGAGTTTGTCGCGAAGTACGACGCGGCATTGGACGCCGCCGAGATAAGAGGATCGTTAGTTGAAACCGAGGCTGGGCGTCGTGAGGTGCCCGCGAGAAAACTCCCGACGAAGCTGCGACTTACTCAGCTTTGGCAGACTGACCAACAGGCCATAAGCCGTCCAGACGCACTGCTAGTGACCGGGCAGGACGAACGTATCTTGGTCCTGGACGACGGCCAGGCCATTGTCGAACTGGATGTCGATGGCGAAGTGTTGGCAAGGCACGCGTTGCCGGATCACCCGGAACGCGCGGATGGATTCTTGCGGTCTTGGAGCAACGATCAGGGCGAGAGGTGGACACTCGCCAGCGGTGCCGGTTGGCAGCAGGTTTACGTCTTTGACCAAAACTGGCAGCAAGTCCTGGCCTTTCCCGACGACAAACACTCGGGCATTGGCGATGTGCTATTTGATGATCTGACCGGCTCGGGCACGCCAGTGATGCACGTGGGATATTGGGGCGGCTTGGGTGTGCAGGGCGGTACGCTGGACGCACGGCAGCTGTGGTCCAATCGCCGGCTCGATCACGTTTTCCAGCTGGCAAACGGACCTACGCAAGTTGCCAGTGATGGGGCAGATGACTCAGTCGCCGGACGTCGAACACTGTGGTGTACGAGCACCCGTGGCACCCTGCTGCAACTTGGCGGCGACGGCAAGTCGGTCAAAGAACGCTACGTTCCCGGTCAGGCGATCGTGTATGCTGCGACGCAATCTGACGGCCAGATGTCTTGCGGCATGGCCGTACGGGGAACCGGTGAGTACACCGTCGTCGGCTTTGACAATGCTGATCGGGTAGAGTGGGAGTACGCTCTTCCGACGGGCGAATACACCGATCATTTGCCGCGAATCACCAGTGTTGTTATGCCCGATGGAGCGCCTGCTTGGCTCGTCGCGGCGGCGAACGGCTCGTTGCATTGGCTGGACCTGTCGGGCAGACTTCTTGCGCGGTGTGATTACGGCGACCTGCTGACCGGCATCTCGATGCAATCGATGCAAGGAAAATCAATACTGCTCGTCTCCACAGCGCAGGGTGTCACGGCCTGGCAGGTGGAGTCTTCTGCAACAGAGGCCGAAGGTGACGAGTCGTCAGATTCGGAAACTTCTACGCAATCGGACGAACAGTCTGCCGACGAACTCTAATTCGCGGCATTAGCAAGGTTCTGCGGACTTATCGCGACAATTCGCAGGTAGCTATTGCCTTCTGCAGCCTGCGCAATCGCTACGACTGGAACACTCGGAATGGGTAAGGTCTGCGGCCTTGGCAATTTGTCGAATGGCATCAAGGTCGTCTGCAAGCATCGACGATACGCACTCATGACCAATGGAGCGTAAACCGCTCACGAGGGGTTCGAGCGTTTTGTGATCGCGTCGGCACTCACGATTGAGAGTGCGAGCGAGGCGCCGACCCAGCTGACCGGTTACCGTGTTTCCCCCCTTTAAAGGAGCCTTCCCGATGAGAAATCACCTACTATTGTCGACGCTAGTCGTCGCTATGGCTGCGGCGTGTCCGTCGAATGCAAACGCATTCTTCGGCATGTTCGGTGGCTGTGGCTGCGAGCCTAGCTGTGGATGCGAAGCGAGCTGCGGTTGTGCAGACGCTTGCGAACCATCCTGCGGATGTGCTGACAGCTGCTGCGAGCCTTCTTGCGGTTGTGCTGACAGCTGCTGCGACCCATGCTGCTGCAAGAAGCCTAGCTGCTTGGACCGACTTCGAGCTCGTATGGCCGCTCGTAAGTGCAAGAAGAGCTGCTGCTGCGAAGCAAGCTGCGGTTGCGCTGATGCCTGCTGCGAGCCTTCCTGCGGTTGCGCTAGCGACTGTGGCTGCGAGCCAAGCTGCGGATGTGCCGACAGCTGCTGCGAGCCTTCCTGCGGTTGCGCTGACAGCTGCTGCGACCCATGCTGCTGCAAGCCAAAGAAAAAAGGTTGCTTGGCTAAGCTGCGTGAGAAGATGGCTGCTCGTAAGTGCAAGAAGAGCTGCTGCTGCGAGCCTTCCTGCGGTTGCTGCGAAGCAAGCTGCGGTTGCGCTGACGCATGCGGCTGCGAAGCAAGCTGCGGATGTGCCGACGCTTGCTGCGAGCCTTCCTGCGGCTGCGGTGGCTGATGCCTGGGGCTAATCGCCCCTCCGAAGTAAGAGACCAAAAGCGGTCCTTTGCCGATGCGGCGAAGGACCGCTTTTTTCGTCGATGCACTGGCAGTATATTCAGTCTGAGAGCATCTGTATCTCACGCCACAAACAACGCTGATGCCGCAATCCGTCAGAGCTGCTAGACGCCCCATTGGGTCCCGGTTAGGCATATGGTATAGCTACCCAACGATTCTCTTCTTCCTGAAACTTCAGCAATCGACAACAAACATGACATTCCGACGAGTTGTGAGTTACGCGTTTGCAGTTGGACTTTTTTCGTCTACGTGCGTCGCTGAGTCGGCAACGACCGAGCCTGCCGAGTTGACCGTATTGAAGGCTGCTGTTGGAGTTTGGGACGCGGAAATCGAGACGTGGCCGGCGGGTCTCGACAAACCTTCGATTAAGTTCGAAGGCATCGAAACCAATCGCGCCTACGGAGAGCACTGGATCGTGTCCGACTTCGATTCTGAATTCGAGGGCCAACAGGTTAAGGTGCATTCCATCGTGGGCTACGACCTCGATCGCAAGAAGCTGGTTGGCACCGTCGTTGACGCGGGCCCTTACGCGGCAACCATGACCGGCGACTACGACGCCGAGTCCAACTCTGTTCAGTGGGTGACGAACATCAAGTACCCAGACGGTACTCCCGGCGCACAGCGGACGACCGTCACACAGAAAACGCCCGACGAGCGTATTCTCGTATTAATGGTCCCGGGAAAAAAGCAGGGCGAATTCGTCAAGTGCATGGAGATCAAGTTCACGCGACGGAAGTAGCAATCAAGGCTCGCGGTTAGATGGCTCGTCGTCGGCGCGTTGGGGTGGATACTTTCCTACCCAGGGGCTAATGTGCTCATCGAAGTAGTCTTTAAAGTGCTTGTAGTTGCCCGGCCCAGAAAACTCAGAACTGTCCTCGACATACTGCTCAAAGGTGCCAAGCTCTGCAAGCATTAGCTCATACCACCGATGCATGGAGGTATCGGGTGCGGGCATCGGATGTTTGTGAAAGAAGGCATAAGTTTTTTCCATCGCCAAGAATTCAAGCTTAACGCAACCCATTGCGTAGTCTTCGCCAGCAATCTCACCGCTGATTGCTTGATCTCGGAGGTCGCTGAACTCATTCGTGTTTTCAACGTTGTAAAGTTCGTAGACGAGCGCCGCCCACTTGTCGATGCCTGTCATCTCTGTGCCGCCTGAAATATAGATTTGCGCGGGATAGTAGTAGTATTGGCCAGCGTGTTCGCTTCCTTGACGCGACTGTGGCGTATCGGCATTCCAGTGGATTCGCCGCCCTGTTCGCTTGCCATTAAGACTTTCAACGATCCACTCGAAGGTCGGCCCGTCTTCAGACAGCACACCTTTCATGTTCGGTCGATCCGCCAGCATTTGCTCGATCTGCCGATGCCCGAAAGTCGTCTTGTCCAGCGATTTGGGCGCTTTGCCGTCGTCGGACGTACCACTGCTGCACGACGTCAGCGTCGTGAGACCAATGGTTGCCCATAAACAGATCGCTTGTTTATGCATATCGATGCGATGTTGCCGAGTCGAAGACTGGTGAGATCGTAACGCGTTCAATGTTACTGACTCACGCATCGCACCGCAAAGCATTTTCCTACCTTGCCCGCGACGCGGAACGCTTCCGTCAGAAAACACTATCTGCTGCCCTGTGCGGACTCGCTATAATTCCGGTCCAATTTACGCCTGCCCCTTTCCATCGTGGAGCGACATACCTGTGGATCGACGTACCTTTCTGACGGCCACTTCGACGGGGTCCGTGCTGCTGGCGACCCAACGGCTCTGGTCTCGACCATTATCTACGTCGACCGACATGCTCATCCACACGCGTGTGCCGCACAACGCGGAGCCGCGTCTGGAATCGCTAGTGGAGAATTGGATCACACCGACCGATCGGTTTTACGTGCGCAGCCACGCGCCGGTTCCAATAATCGATGAGACTTCGTTTCGTCTTTCTTTGGAGGGAATGGTCGAAAGGCCGCTGAGCCTGTCTGTGGAAGAACTGAAAGCTAAGTTCGAGCGGGTGACGACGACCGCCACCATGACCTGTGCGGGTAATCGGCGAAGCGAGCACAGCCTCGTCAAACAAGTGAAGGGAGTGCCTTGGCAAGCCGGCGCGATTGGCAACGCAACTTGGACCGGGGCGAAGCTCTCGGCTGTGTTGCGGAGCGCTGGAGTCGCGGCGGAAGCCAAGCATGTCTGGTTTGAAGGTCTGGATCAGATTGATCGTCCGTCGGGCGAGATTCCGTTTGGTGCGTCCATACCCATCTCGAAGGCGATGTCCGACGCGTCGGCGACGCCTGGGGCGTTGGTCGCCTACGCAATGAACGGCCAGCCGCTCACTCCGGATCATGGATTTCCAATGCGCACGGTTGTGCCGGGATTTATCGGCGCGCGTAGCGTGAAATGGCTAGGCAAAATCGTGGTCAGCGATCGTCCGTCGCCCAACCATTACGTGGCGACGGCGTACAAACTGGTCGAAGCAGGATCGCCTCAGGAATGGGCGACGTCCGCACCGCTTGAGAACTTTGTCATGAACTCGGTGACGTGCGTGCCGACGGCGGACGCGAATATCGTAGCTGGTAAATTGACCATGCGAGGGTATGCGCTCGCAGCGGGCTTTCCGGATCGTACGATCGCCCGCGTAGAGGTTTCGGCGGATGGCGGTCACTCGTGGACACGTGCGCGATTCGACCGCGACGCGAAGCCATTTTGTTGGCGACTGTGGAGCGCGGATTTACCGATCGCGCCAGATTCGGTCGACATCGTCGTGCGTGCGACAGACTCGAAGGGCGAGGTGCAGCCGCAGAGGGTCGATTGGAACCTAAAAGGCTATCAATTCAACGGCTGGCACAACACGCCGATCCAGGTGAACTAACCGACGCATCGTCAGTTGGCGATACAGAATAAGTGTTTCTCGCCACGAATGAACAACTCGTTGTCGACAGGCGCGGGCGTGGCGTCGACGGTTTCTCCGACGGAGTTTTCAGCGACAACTTCGTAGCTCTCGGAGTCTTTGATGACAACCGTCTTGCCGTTGCGGTCGGTCAGGTAGACATGTCCCCCGGCGGCAATCGGCGAAGCGTAGATGTTGGCCAGGCCCGTCCGCTTTGTCGTGTAGTGTGGCGTACCGCTCGCTGCATCGAAGCATGAGAGAATCCCCTTTTTCGCCTTATAGAAATAGAGCCGCCCGTCAGACAGTAGCGGCGAAGCGATGTCAGGCGTGTCGCGAGTCTGCGTCCAGACGACGCTGGACGAACCTTCGATGTCGCCCTGCCCACCTGGTCGGAAAGCACCCAGGAACGAACCGCGAAAACCGCTGCACACGAAAACCAAGCCGTCACCCGCAACCGCAGAGGCAACAGGTCGCTGCGTCTGGCCGCCGCATCGCCAGAGTTCTTCGCCGCTCTCCAGATCGTAGGCGCGCGCGTAGTTCTGACCATTCATCACGATCTGCTTCCGACCGGCGTGTTCGACAACCAACGGCGTTGCCCAACAGCTAGGTTCGTCGCGTTCGACTTGCCACACGGTATCGCCAGTCTGATGGTCCAATGCGAACAGGTACGACTGGCCTTCGTGGTCCCAAGGAATAATCAGTTTATCGCCGACGAGCGTTGGTGAGCTGCCCTCACCGAAACCGGCACGCATGGTCATCTGACCAAGTTGGCGACTCCAGACTTGCTGGCCGTCGAGTGTGTAGCAGTAGGTTCCGCGTGAGCCGAAATGGGCATAAACGCGCTTGCCGTCGGTGCATGGTGAACCCGACGAGTATCCATTGGTCGAGTGCGTTCCTTCGTGCGGCGTGGCGTCGATGGCTGTTTTTTGCCAGATCAAGGCGCCATCTTCGCGATCGAAGCACAGTAGATCGAAACGCATCTTCGTGGGGCTGCTGGACGGAACTCCGCCGCCATCGGTTACGGCAGTGACGACGAATACCCTCTGGTCCCAGATAACTGGCGAGCCAGACCCTTGGCCTGGAACAGCCACCTTCCACTTCACATTGTCAGTATCCGACCAGTTAGTCGGCGGATTGGCGGTCGACGAGAGGCCGTTGCCCGACTCACCGCGCCAGTGGCCCCAGTTAGCCCAAGCGTTAGAAGTCATAACGATTGTAATCAGGGCAGGAATGAGCAAGCTTTGGGCCATAGTCTCTACGCTCCGCTAGCTGGATTGGAAGGTTGCCTCTTGCGCCTCGGATGGTGCCGCGCCTGGCGACTGCCGTTTCTTTCTACCAGACTCGCTAGGTGATACCAACCGTTGCGTGGCATTAGAATTGGACAGACACCCGTGGTGATGCGAACTGGGTATGGAGTGCGAAATAAACGGAGTTTTCCTGGCTCGCTGGACACCCGTCGAGATTCCGCTGAAAATAGAATCATTGGAGGCGATGACGAATCGCACTCTGTCACAGGAACGGAACGAGGCCAACCGATGAAACGAAGAACATTCCGCGCGGTCCGCCCCATCATGCTCGGGATACTGTTGATCTCCGGCCCGACGGTGTTTGGTCAGCAGCCCGCTGCCATTCCCTTCGGCGTTGGACAAGGCCCGGGGCAAGGCAATCAAAACGGCAACGGTGGCCAGCAGGGGCAAGGCCTGTTTGGTAGCGATGGCGGCGCTGCGGCTGCGGACTTCGACTCGTTGATCGACCTGATTACGTCGACGGTCGAGGCCGACAGTTGGATGGAAAACGGCACTGGCGAAGGCGAGATCCAGTCCTTTCCCAACGGAGTCTATGCTGACGCGGCGGGCACGCTGCGGTTTGCGAAGGCGTCGGTCGTAGACGGCTCGGCGGTGGCAGCCGTGACTGCTCCCGCGACCGTGCCAGTCGAACGCAATGCTCGGCAGCCGTCGGACATGCGCTACGTCTCGCTTACGCGGCTGCAAGCGGCCATTCGCGATCGTCAGCTCTCGCGAACATCGCTCGACGAAGCGATGCTCACCTTGGCTGGGCTACAGCGTGTGCAGTATCTGTTCGTCACGCCGCCGAAGGGTGAGGTGTCGGGTGACCTAGTGCTGGCAGGTCCCGCAGGCAACTGGCTGGTACGACCGGACGGCAAGATCGTCAGCGCTCAGTTTGGTCAACCGGTAGTGCGGCTAGACGATTTGATTGTTCTCTGGCGTCGGCACCTGCTGCGTGAGGGTAAGCCCTTTGGCGTGTCGATTAACCCGCGACGCGAGAATCTTGCCAGAGTCCAAAGCTACGTTGCGCAGTCGAGCAATCGTCCCTTAGAGCCGGGCGAGCGCGGCGCTTGGCTGGACGGGCTGCGAGCAAGCTTGGGCAAGCAAGACGTGGAGTTTTTCGGCATCGAGCCCGACTCGCACGTCGCGCGGGTGCTGCTAGTGGCTGACTACCACATGAAGCTGATTGGCATGGGGCTAGCCGAGGGAGTCGACGGCGTTGTCAGCTATCTCAAAAGTGTCCGAGTTGGCGCTGACGGTAGCGTGCCACCGATGACGGTGCTGCGCTGGTGGTTTGCGATGAACTACGAACCTGTGCAGACTAACGATCTGCGTACCGCGTTTGCCCTAACAGGTCTGGGGGCGAAGGTGCTCAGCGAGAACGAACTGCTCGCCGCACGCGGACAGCGGGTGCATACTGGCCAGTCGGAGGACTTGAACAAGCGGTACGCTGACTCTTTCACCGAACACTTCGCCGCAATCTGCGATCGATATCCGCTGTATACCGAGCTGCGAAATGTGTTCGATTTATCAATGGTATTGGCGATCGTCGAAGGCGAAGGGTTGCTCGACCGCGTCGGTTGGCAGCCCACGTTGTTTGCGAACGCCGATTGGCTGCCCTTGCCAAAGA
Organism: Planctomycetota bacterium; assembly: GCA_039184115.1. Lineage (GTDB taxonomy): Bacteria > Planctomycetota > Planctomycetia > Pirellulales > Lacipirellulaceae > Bythopirellula. The sequence continues at coordinate 16,155 of JBCDBK010000066.1, forward strand.
TGCTCGTGCCCGCTGATGTCGAGACGGTCGTGAATCACCGCGTCGTCCGGCGCAAACACATCATTGCTGGTATCAGCGGCGGCGTCTGGGTCGACGCCGGAAAGTCGATGCAGGTCAGTACCGCCTCGTCCGAGTTCGACGAACCAAAGAGCGCTCCGCTGACCGACGAGGCAGAAATCGTCTGGTGGTGGGATTGAGCACGTTGCCTGGCCAGATTCCGTCTCACGCAGAGTCACCGGGACCGTTGGACTAGCTGCCCTGGGCTCCCAGCAGCCACGCCAGCACACCCTTTTGAGCGTGCATCCGATTGCCAGCTTGTTGCACGACAATGCTGTTGGGGCTATCGAGTACTTCGTCGGTCACTTCTTCGCCGCGGCGTGCCGGCAGGCAGTGCATGAACAGCGCGTCGCTGGGCGCTGACGCCATGAGCTGTTCGTTCACCTGATAGTCGGCGAAGTCCTGCTTGCGCTGCTCCTGCTCCTTTTCCTGACCCATGCTGGCCCACACGTCGGTGTAGACGGCCGATGCTCCGGCCACTGCCTCGTGCGGGTCATCCGTTGCCGTCATTTGTAGGCTGGGGCAATGCTGCTTGAGATCGGCCAGAAACTCGTTGCCAAACTCGTACCCGCGTGGAGAGGCAATTGCGAATTTAACATCAAGCTTGCCGCAGGCGACCGCCAGGCTGCGGGCAACGTTGTTCGCATCGCCAACCCAGGTGAGCTTCGCGCCGTCAAGCGTGGGCAGGTGTTCTTTAAGTGTGTACAGGTCGGCGAGCGCTTGGCAGGGGTGAGCGACGTCGGTAAGGCCGTTGATAATCGAGCATGTGGCGTGCTCGGCGACCTGCTGGACGGTGTCGTGAGCCTTGCAACGCATGACAATCACATCAACGAATTCGCAGAGCACCTTCGTAAAATCGTCGATTCGCTCGCGTTTTCCGAAACCTGCATCTTCACCCAACATCATGCTACTGCCGCCCATATGCGCGATGCCGGCCTGAAAGCTCACCCGCGTTCGTAGCGATTGCTTCTCGAACAGCAGCGCCATCACTCGGCCGGGCAACAGTGGCTCGCGCACGCCGTTAACGAACTTCGTCTTGATATCTTCGGTCAGCGCGAAGATGGTTTGAATCTCTTCGGGCGAGACGTCGTCGAGCGTGATCAGGTGACGCATGGCGATTGGCGAGAGTCAGAGTTTAGCGGAAATGTTATTGCTTGCTGCCCAATTGTTCGGCATAGCTGTGGATGGCCGCCCGCAGTATCTCGCACCCGCTCGCCAGCTCTTCATCGGAGAGCGTCAGCGCGGGCAGCAGCCGGATGACGTTGCCCTGTGTGCAGTTGATCAGCAGGCCTCTTTCTAGGCAGGACTGTACGAGCGGTGTGGCATCGACGCTCAGCTCTAGTCCGATCATCAGGCCGCAAACGCGCAGTTCGTTGACGAACGGTAGCTCATCGACCAGTGGCTGCAGCTGCGCTTGGAAAGCGTCGGCGAGTGCCGTAGCACGGTCGAGAAGGTGATCTTGCTCGATCATCTCGATGGTGGCAATTCCTGCCCGCGCCGCGATGGGATTGCCGCCAAATGTAGCGGCATGCATCCCGGGCCGCAGGCTAGGAGCGATTTCTCGGCGCGCTAGCATTGCCGCGCCGGCGATACCCCCGCAGAGGCTCTTGGCAAGCGTCATGACATCGGGCTCAACGCCAAAGTGTTGATGGGCGAACCACTTGCCTGTGCGACCGCAGCCAGCTTGAACTTCGTCGAAAATCAGCACCAACCCGTGCTCGTCTGCCAGCTCCCGTAGGCCTTGCAGGAAGCCATCTGGTGGCAGTCGAATGCCGCCTTCTCCCTGAATGGGTTCGACCATGATGGCGGCGGTCTCGTCGTCGATCTTTTGCTCAACCGCTTCCAGATCACCAAACGGCGCGTAAACGAATCCTGGCAGCATCGGGCCAAGGTCTTCGTGGTACTTCGGCTGGGCGGTCGCAGTGACGGCGGCAAAGGTGCGGCCGTGGAAGCCGCCTTCAAAAGTGATGATCTTGTAGCGCTCACTAGGCGTGTGCAATCGAGCCAACTTGATTGCCGCTTCGTTGGCCTCGGCGCCGGAATTACAGAAGAACGCTTGACCGCCGAAGCTACGCTCGCTCAGCAGCTGGGCCCACTTGCCCTGCGCCTCCATAAACCAAGTATTCGGCACATGCACCAGCTGGCCCATCTGCTCCTGGACCGCTTCCACGATCGGCGGCGGGCAGTGACCGAGTAGATTGCAGCCCCAGCCTGGGAAAAAATCCAGGTAGCGGTTGCCCTGATCGTCCCACACCTGCGAACCTTCGCCGCGGACCAGTGCGACGGGAAATCGTCCGTAGTTTGGGATGACGTATTCGTCGAACAGCGCGGCTGTGGCTGGCGAGATGGTGGTTTTTTCGGCGGTGGTCACAAGTTACTCCTGGCTCAGTTCGGCAGTTTGTGCCGCTGGTCACTCGTTTTTAGACTCGCGTCGGTCATGCAGGTTCGCCGACAATTTCGGTACCGACGCCACGGTTGGTGTAAATCTCCAGCAGCAGCGAATGGCGCAGTCGGCCGTCGATAATGTGGATTTTTCCTACGCCTTGCCTGAGCGTATCAAGGCAGGCCTCGACTTTGGGAATCATGCCCGCCTCGATGCTGCCATTGGCGATCAACTCACGTGCTTCTGAGGCACGCAGCGAATGGATTAGCGACTGGGGGTCGTCTTTGTCGCGTCGCACGCCGTTGATGTCGCTGAGAAAGACGAGTTTATCGGCGCCCACCGCCTGGGCAACGGCCGTGGCGGCCGTATCGGCGTTGACGTTCAAGAGATCGCCAGCGTCGGTCTCGCACATCGACGGAATCACTGGCACTTGGTTGGCGTACGTCAGATTATCGAGTGCCATCCGGTCGACGCGAGTTACCGTGCCGACGGCGCCGAGATCGATCGGCTGGCCATCATCGCCGGCAAGTTGCAGCTTCTCGCCGAACAACACATTGTTGTTCTGGCCGGAGAAGTTGAGCGGCATTGCGCGGCCGCCGAATTCTTCGATTCGCGCCGCGATGTGTTCGTTGACCTCGCCGGCGAGCACGCGCTGGACGATCTCGAGCGTCGGCGCATCGGTGTAGCGACGCCCTTGGATGAACCGCGGTTCGATGTTCGCCTCAGCCATAGCTCGGCTAATTGCTGCGCCGCCACCGTGGACGACAATCGGTTTCATCCCGACGGTTTCCATAAAGACGATATCGATCAGCAGGTGGCGCAGGGCCTCCTCGTCTTCCATCACGCTACCGCCAAGTTTGATGACGGTAACGCGATCGCGAAACTCGCGGATCCATCCCATCGCTTCGATCAGCACGTCGGCTTTCTGGATCGCGTCTTGCAAAGCGGTGGTCTCTAGTGGGGGCGTTGGAGATTGGCCAATCCAGCATTTTAGAGCCGGATCGATACGGGCGAAAGAGGCAATACGCGTTGCGAAGGCGCGGAAATCTTCGCCCGTACGTTCCAGTGGCTATCGCACCCTTGGCAGAACGCGCGGGTTCGGCGAAGATGGCGATCTCTACCGTTCCTCTGCTATCGAGTTTTGACCATGCCCTTCCCGTCCTCTACCGCCATGGCGATTGTTCTGGCCGCCGGCAAGGGAACACGCATGGAGTCGGAGTTGCCAAAGGTTCTGGTCCCGGTGTGCGAGAGGCCGATGATTCGCTATGTGACCGATGCACTCCAGGAAGCAGGAGTCGAGCGGACCGTGGTGGTCGTGGGCTACCAGGCGGAACTCGTTCGCGCCGAACTGGCCGACGAGCCACGCATCGAGTTCGCCGAACAGACCGAACAGCTTGGCACCGGTCACGCGGTGATGATGTGCCGAGAGCAGCTTGAGCAGCATGTCGGGCCGGTGCTGGTGATTGCGGGCGACCAATGCATGGTGCAAGTCAGTTCGGTACGCAAGCTGTTCGACATCTTTAGCCGGGATCAGCCGACCTGTCTGCTCGGCACGGTCGACAAGCCGGACCCAGCGGGCTACGGACGTATCGTACGTGGCGAGCAAGGCAACTTCGAAGCCATCGTCGAAGAGAAAGACGCCACTGACGAGCAGCGCGCCATTCGCGAAGTCAACGTCAGCACGTATGTTTTCGACGCCGGCGAGTTGCTTTCGACGCTGGGCCAGCTCACGTCAGAAAACGCGCAGCAGGAATACTACCTGACCGATTGTCCGGCGCTGTTGCTCGCCGCCGGAAAACAGGTTGACGCCCACAAGGTGCTCGAACCTTGCGAGTCGATGAGCATCAATAATATGGCGGAGCTTGCCGCCGTCGAAGCTGAAATGAGTCGCATGAACTCCCGTGGAGACCATTGATGGCGGATTTGATGCTGTTTTCTGGGAATGCCAATCCGAAGCTCGGCTTGGCAATCGCCCAGTATTTAGGAGTCGAATTGGGCGAAGTCTCACTGGGCGCTTTCCCCGATGGCGAGACTTCGTGCAAGATCGAAGAGGATATCCGGGGCCGGGATATCTATCTGATTCAGCCGACTTGTCCGCCGACCAATGATCATCTCATGCAGTTACTGGTGATGATCGATAGCTGCAAACGAGCCAGCGCCGAACGCGTGACGGCCGTGATGCCGTACTTTGGCTACGCCCGTCAAGATCGTAAGGACGAGGGTCGTGTGCCGATTACGGCGAAGCTCGTGGCGAATTTGATCACCCGCGCCGGAGCCGACCGCGTGCTGACGATGGATTTGCACGCCGCGCAGATTCAGGGTTTTTTCGACGTGCCGGTCGATCACCTGTACGCGGCACCGGTGCTCAACGAGTATTTTTTGAAACAGAATTTGTCCACGGACGATCTCGTGATCGCTAGCCCCGACGAGGGCAGCATCAAGCGTGCTCTGGGCCACGTGAAGCGGCTTGGTGGCGAATTGGCGATTGTCGATAAACGGCGCACCAGTGCTGAGACCACCGTGCAAGAAAATGTCATCGGTGGGCCCGTCGACGGCAAGATCGTGCTGATGTTCGACGACATGATCAGCACAGCCGGTTCCATTTGCGGAGCCGCCAAAGTCTTACATGACAAAGGAGCCCGTGAGATCCACGTGGCAACGACTCACGCCGTGCTGTGTGGGCCAGCTGTCGAGCGGCTAGCAGCGGCAAATCTAGCCAGCATCGTCTGTACCGACTCGATTCCGCTCAAACCCGACCAGGTGCTGCCTCAGACGCGAGTAATCTCGATCGCCCCGTTGCTGGGCGAAGCAATCAAGCGAATTCACCGCAATGAGTCGGTTAGCCGACTATTTCGGTAGGCTCGAGGTCAGCGAAAACGCCAGGTTTTCTCTACCCGGCCAGGCCGCATTGGGGGTTGAATTATAGGCGAAATCAGCAACAATCAGTGATTCGCTTATTCCCGCTGCCTCCACCCGTAAGCACGTGTTAACAAGCTCGGGCGGCAGGAAGCCCATGAGGTTTGAAACAGTATGTCGGATGTACTAGAAGTCTCGGCGCGTGAGACGCTGGGCAAATTGAATAATCGCCGATTGCGTGCCGAGGGTATCGTACCTGCGGTTCTTTATGGTCACGGCGAAGGATCGGTGAGCCTCCAGCTTGCTGCTACGCAGCTACGAGCCAGCCTCCGCCACGGCGCCCATGTCGTTGAGCTGCAGGGAGCTGCCAGTGGGCAAGCGCTGCTGCAGGATGTCCAGTGGGACACTTTTCAACAGCACATTTTGCACGTCGACCTACTGCGCGTGGATGCGAAAGAGCGGGTGAAGGTCGAGGTGCCAATTGTCCTGCGAGGCACAGCACCTGGCGAGAATGAGGGCGGTGTGATCGAGTTTTTGCACCACTCAATCGAAATCGAGACGTCGGTTGCTAGCGTGCCCGACAACTTGCACTTGAGCGTCAACGAATTGCACCTCGGTAGCGCACTGAAGCCAGCCGACATCGAAGACATGCCCGAAGGTGCCACCGTCGTCGGTGACGACAGCGTGACCATCGTGCAATGCGTCGAACCGAAGGTCGTCAGCGACGACGAGGAAGCCGTCGTAGCGGGCGGTGTCGAGCCTGAGGTTATTGGCCAGAAAGAGGACGCTGAAGGGGGAGGCTCGGAGTAGGGCTGCGGTCGCAGTTCTAAGGCTCTGACGCACAAGCATTTCGGATGAAACTAATCGTCGGCTTGGGGAATCCGGGCGGCAAATACGAGGGAACCAGACACAATATTGGCTTCGACGTGGTCGAGCATTTAGCACGACGTCATGCGGCGGATCCAGGGAAGACCAAGTTTGAGGGTCAACTGCAAGAGTGTCTGATTGGCGGCCAACGAGTGCTGCTACTCAGACCGCACACGTTTATGAACCTGAGCGGTCGTAGCGTGCGGCACGCGGTTGATTTTTACAAGATCGAGTTAGACGAAGTTTTGCTTGTGTGCGATGACTTTCACCTCGACCTCGGGGTGATCCGATTGCGGGCACGCGGTACTGACGGCGGGCAAAAAGGGCTCGCCGACACGATTCGGCAGCTTGGCACCGATCAATTCGCTCGGATGCGAGTCGGAATCGGGCCGGTGCCTGATCGCTGGGTTGCGGCGGATTTCGTCCTGGGTCGGTTTGCGAATGCGGAACAGAAGTTACTGACGAACGAGTTGATTCGGCTATGCGACGCGGTAGATACCTGGGTGACCGAAGGTATCACAGCGGCGATGAATGGGTTTAACGGCTCTGCCGCTGGCGGCTAGCACGTAATTTTAGGAGTATCGGTTTTGGCAGAAAAAGCAGTAGTTTACGAAGGCCTCTTTATCTTAGATGCGAATCGTCTGGCACGAGACCGCGATGGATTGCCGCGCGATTTGAACGGACTGATAGAAGCGGCAGGTGGAACAATCGAAGTTAGTCGACTATGGGAAGAGCGGCGGCTCGCCTATCCGATTAACGGGCAGCGCAAGGGGGCTTACTGGATCACCTACTTCCACCTACCAACTGCCAAGGTGACCGAACTCACCCGTAGTTGCGAGTTGAAGGACGGCATCCTGCGACAGCTTTTTGTTCGCCTTCCCGACCCACTCGTGCAGCCCATTCTCGACCACGCTAAGGGCGTAGGCGTCGAGCCGGAGCCTGAGGCTGAGCAACCGGCCGCCGAGGCGCCTGTCGAAGAAGTCGCAGCGACGTAGAAGTTGCAGCGATCTCGTTGTCGTTGATTGGATTATCTTTGATCGTCTTGCTTACGCGAATGCGGAGAGCAATTTATGGCAAGTTACAATCGAGTTGTCCTCTTGGGAAACCTGACCCGAGATCCCGAGCTGCGGTACATTCCTAGCGGTACTGCAGTTTCCGAAATCGGGCTGGCCGTCAACGATCGTGTCAAAAAAAATGACCAGTGGGTCGACGAAACCACTTTCGTCGACATCACGCTCTGGGGCCGTACGGCGGAAGTCGCCAATGAGTACTTGAGCAAAGGCTCGAGCATTCTTATCGAAGGACGACTGAAGCTAGACACCTGGGAAAAAGACGGGCAAAAGCGATCGAAACTGCGCGTGGTCGCGGACAAGATGCAAATGGTTGGCGGACGCGGTGGCGGAGGCAGCCGAGCCGGCGGAGCGCCGCAAAGCGACAACGCATCCGCTCCGACAACTGAGCCATCGATGCCGCCTGCTGACGAGATTCCCTTCTAAAGCCTGATCAAAAGCACGCATTCACCGTAAGCGTACAGAAGTCGAGCAAACAGACATCACACAAGCAATCAATTCCCAAAACCAGCATCATGCCAACGAAAATAAAAAAGAAGAAGCGTACACCTAGCCACCTGCAACGATTGCCACGCGGTCCGCATGGTGGCATCGAATTGCTGCTAATTCACAGTGTCGATGATCTCGGTCACCAAGGCGACGTGGTGGAAGTGAAGCCAGGCTACGCCTACAACTATCTCATTCCTCAGGGCATGGCCACGTTTGCTTCCGACCATCACAAGCGGATGGTAGAGAAGCACCGTGAAAAACTGCAAGCTCTCGAAAAAGCGCAGCAAGCGGACCTCCGTAAACGGGCCGCTGAGATCGCCAAGCAAAGCGTTACGATCGAGGCCAATGCCACCGAAGATGGTCATCTCTACGGCAGCGTCGGCGCTCCGGAAATCGTGGCAGCGCTCAAAAAGAACGGAATCGAGCTGAAGACGGACCAAGTTCGGCTTGAAGGGCTACTCAAGGAACTGGGGCTCTATACCGTTAAATTCAAGCTGGCCAGCGAAGTCGAAGGCGAGCTGAAAGTCTGGGTCGTTCCGACCGTCGGCGAATAGCGGCTGCAGAAGAGAGATGACCACGAAAAGTGCAGAGCACGCGATCGTCTCGGTTTAACGTGTTTTGCGTGGTTCATTTCGACATCTCGTGGGAATTTTCATTTGCGCGAGTTTCGGGTCTAATGATCGGCTGATCAGCGAACTTTGAGGGAGCGAGGTTGTTTTGGCCACAGTCGATCGAAATATGCCGCAGCGCTCGCGCAGCAGTCAGTCTGCGAGTATCGAGCGTCAGTTGCCTCGCAATCTCGAGGCGGAGAAGGCCGTTCTGGGCAGCATCCTCTTGCTTCCGCAGGTATTCGACGAGGTCGCGCTGATCATTCGGCCCGACGATTTCTACGATGACGCAAATCGCACACTGTTTATGCATTTGCTGCAGATGCACGATGCGGGGCAGCAACTCGATCCGATGCTGCTGGTCGAGAGACTGCGTAGTGCCGATCAATACGAGTCGATCGGAGGCGCGGCCTATATCGCTGAAATTGGCGGCGTGGTTCCAACGGCCGCGCATGCCGAGTACTACGCCAAGATCGTCGCCGACAAGTCGGTGCTGAGATCGCTGATCCACGCCGGCACCGACATTTTGCACGATGCGTACGATCCGACCGCCGACACCCGCGAAATGCTCAGCAAGGCAGAAGAGAAGGTGTTCGGCATTCTCGAATCCAAAGGAGGCGCAGAGCTTGCTGCAATCAGTGACGTCTTGCAGCTGTCGCTCGACCGTCTCGACGCGCGGATGGATCAGAGTAATCTATCGGGCGGTCTCGAAACGGGTTTCGAAGACTTCGATCAGCTAACCGGTGGCTTGCAGAATTCTGAACTGATTATCCTGGCCGCCCGGCCGAGCATGGGAAAGACCGCCTTGGCTATGAATATTGCAGAACACGCTGCCATGCAGGCACGCAATCCAGTGCTATTCGTCAGCCTCGAAATGTCGGCGATCGAACTTGGCGATCGTCTGCTGTGTTCCGTCGCAGAAGTGAATGGCCAAAGACTGCGAAACGGCACGATCACCGGCGACGAGCGACGACAGCTGGTGCAATCCGCTGCAGAAATCAGCCAAGCGCCGCTATTCATTGACGATTCGCCCAGTCGGACCATGACCGAAATTGCTGCGAACGCACGGCGCATGAAACGTCGCGAAGGCTTAGGCCTGGTCATCATCGATTACCTGCAGTTGATAGATCCCGATAATCCACGCGACCCTCGACAGGAGCAGGTTGCCAAGATCGCTCGGCGACTCAAAGGACTGGCCAGAGAGCTCGAAGTCCCCGTGCTTTGTCTAGCTCAGCTAAACCGCCAAGTGGAATCGACGCGCGACAACAAACCGCAGCTAAGCCATCTGCGCGAATCCGGAGCCATCGAGCAGGATGCCGACGTGGTGATGTTTGTGCATCGAGAAGAGTATTATCAGACTAACGAGGACGACCGTGAACGATTTCGTGGTCAGGCGGACTTGCTAATCCGTAAGCAGCGCAATGGTCCTGTGGGCGACGTCAAGCTGTCGTGGATTCACGACTTCACGCGTTTCCGCAGCCATTCGCAAAAGCCTTACGAAGAATTCGAGGCCTATGGCGAGACCGACTTCTGAAAAGAACCTTCGGCTAGCATCTGAGCTTTTGGGGAAGTGCTAGCAATCGGTCGCGTATCGCCGCGCGGCGCTTCTATCGAGGCCTAAATCTAAGGCCGCAGTCGACGCGTCTGCAAACTCGCCTTGTCGACCGACTCTCGATCGGCTATTTCTTCGCGGCCCGATTGGCGGGACTTTTGCGCGGACGCGCCTTGGTCATGCTAATCGAAGCCCATGACCGCTCGTCCCGACCTTACGTGACCACGCACCTATGTCTATCCCCGAATCTTCGCCCAACGCGATTCGTAGCCGACTCATTGCGACTCTGTTGGCTGTGATGCTGGGATTTTTCGCGATGGCGACGACGGTGCGCGCGCAAGGAGAATTGCTGCCACCACCTCCCTCGCAGTCGACGGCATCGGCAGAAACAATCACGCCGGCGGTTGAAAACGTCTTGGAAATCCGCGTCGTCGGTAATCAGACGATTCCGCTCTCTCAGATTGAAAGCCAGATCAGCACGCGAGTCGGTCGACCGTTTGATCGCAGCGTCGTCCAGCGCGATGTGCGGCAACTGGCCAACTTGGGCTGGTTTATCAACGTAAAGCCGCTGTACGAGACGACGCCGCAGGGGCGGATCGTCATCTTCGAGGTCGTCGAGCGACCGACCATTCGATACGTCACGTATCTGGGCAACGAGGTCGTCAACGACAAGAAGCTCGCGAAAGAGACCAATCTCAAGGCCGGCGGTGCCGTCGATCCTTATTCTGTCGAGGAAGGACGCCGCAAACTGGTCGAGTACTATCAGGGGCGTGGCCACAACAATGTGCAGGTCACGATCCTTGAAGGGACCAAGACAACCGACAAGGGAATCGTTTACCTCATTAATGAGGGCAACTTCGAGAAGGTGTGGGATGTCGAGTTCATCGGTAACGAATTCGTCAGCGATGGTCGACTCAAGACGATCATCCAAAGCAAACCCCCGAAGTTCTTGGTTCTGAAGGGCTATGTGAAACGCGACGAGATCAACTCCGATGTGGATCGCCTCACCGCGTACTATCGATCCTTTGGTTACTTTCAGGCGCGAGTGAGTCGCAAAATTGACTATTATCCCAGCAAGAAGTGGATCAAGCTGACCTTCGTGATCCATGAGGGACTGCGCTACAACATTCGTGACGTTCGTTTTCTCGGCAATACAAAATTCGAGCCCAACGCGCTGGCCGAGGCTGGCAAGCTCAAGCCCGGCGACGCTTTCGAGCGGTCGAAGGTAACGCAGGACCAGAAGTGGATTCAGGAATTGTATGGCAGCCGTGGTTACGTGTTTGCTGACATTCGACCCGAGACCATTTTTTTGGAAGAGCCAGGCGATGTCGACTTGATCTATCACATCGACGAGGGTGAGCAGTTCCGTATCGGCAATATCTACGTGAACATCGGCGGCGACAATCCTCACACTCGTATTCAGACGATCTTGAATCCGATGAGTATTCGGCCCGGTGACATCGCGGATATTCGAGAGATCAATGCCAGCGAACGTCGCATCATCGCTCGCAATATCATGCACAGCGATCCGCAGTCAGGGCTACGCCCCAAGTTGACCTATCGCATCAGCGACGAATCCAACCAATACGATATGGTCAATCGTCCGCGACCGCGGCGCAATCCGAGCCGTTCGAGTTCACCACCGGGCGCCGGTCCGTCTGGTTTTGGCAACCGTCCAAGCGCTGGATTCCGTGGCCAAAGCCCTGACGATTTAGGGCCCGCTGTGCTGCCGCCGCCCGGTATATCGACGCCGTCGCGTCAACCGGCTCAGCAATCCGTCTATCGCGGCCAAAGCCCTGAACAGACAGCACCGCCACCCTCGTGGCTTCGTCGGCTCCGCCAATCACGCACACATCGCGTCGTTCGCAAACCGGCCAATCCTTACCAGAACATTCGTGGACAGAGTCCGAATGCAACGGCGCAACAGGCTTACTCTTCGCTGCCGGCAGGTGGAGTTGCTCAGAGTCCGTATGGTGGACAGATCGTGGGTGCGACTGGTCCGGCTGCGAATCATGCCGTTGCACAGAATCAGAATAACCTTCAGCAGGTGCAATTCACCGAAAACATTCCTCCGCCGGCTGGTTACGCAGGTCCGATCCCTGGAGCACTACCCGGATATCAGATCTTCCCTGATGGTCGATTTGGAGCACCCGGATTGCCCTACCCAGGACAGACGGTCGACATCATTTTCAATGGGCAAGAGACGCAAAC
>JBCDBK010000067.1:0-27958 GCA_039184115.1 Planctomycetota bacterium
CTTTTTCCATATCTCTCAGCTCAGATAGTGGTATCACGGTATCCTTCGCGCCGTGGAAGGCCCAAATCGGTGCGGATATCTTGCCAAGGTATTTGGCCGCTCGTGTATTCCCACCTCCACAAATCGGCGCGATCGCCGCGAATCGATCCGGTTCACGCATGGCTAATGCCCAGGTACCGTAGCCGCCCATGCTCAGGCCGGTAACGTAGATGCGTTTCGGATCAATCTTGTAGTTCTGTTCAATGTGATCCAGCAGTCCACTTAGAGCGCCCGCGTCCCACCAGCTATTCAGAGGACACTGTGGAGAGACGACCACGCACGGAAATCTTCGTCCCCGCGCGATGAGCTTTGGCGGACCGTGCACTTTCAATCGATCGAGCTGATCATCGCCACGCTCGCCGGCTCCATGTAGAAACAGCAACAACGCGTGCGATGGCTGTTGATCGTAGTCTGCAGGCAAAGAAAGCAAGTAATTCAGTTTCGAGCGAACGACCACCTCGGCAGATTTTTCCTGTTGCATTTCGTCACTCTGATCTGAAGAACCGCCCTCTGCCGCGGGCAGGAACGGTACGAAACCGCCGCTAGTAATCAGCACCACGACCAAGCGGAATGCGAGTTGAACTGTGCCAAGATCGTACATTCGCCACTTGCTATTTCTAATTCTGATAGACATGCCCGTGCGTTCCTTTAGAGCTAACTCCAAAACTGGCGATCGAGCATTCGATAGTTAATCGCCTCGCTAATGTGCTCGACATCAATGTGGGCGGCGCCGTCGACATCGGCAATCGTTCTCGCCACGCGCAACACTTTGTCGTGCGCTCGCGCAGACAGTCCTAGTCGATCGACACTCTGCTCAAGTAGCTTATGGCACGAGACATCCAATTTGCAATGCTCTCGCAACTCACGCGTGGTCATCTGCGCGTTAGTACGGGACGACGTCTCGGCAAACCTGTGCTGTTGCCGAGCCCTAGCCGCAGTAACGCTGGCCTGCATCGTGCGGCTATCAGTCCCATCGGCCGTCGCCGACAACTCGTTAAACGGCACCGCCGGTACTTCGATGTGTAGATCGATGCGGTCGAGTAAGGGACCGCTTATTTTGCTCATATATCGTTCGATTTGCGGCACGCTACAATGGCACTCGCGGCGCGTGTCGTTGCGAAACCCACAGGGACAGGGATTCAGCGACGCGATCAGCATAAAGTCGGCGGGAAAGTCGGTCGAGCGCAAGGCTCGACAGATCGAGACGTGCCCATCCTCCAGTGGCTGACGCAGAACTTCCAACGTCTGACGGTTGAACTCAGGCAGCTCGTCGAGAAACAGCACACCATTGTGTGCCAGGCTGATCTCACCAGGCGACGGGACCGAGCCACCTCCTACCAAACCAGCATTACTGATCGTATGATGCGGCGCGCGATGCGGACGACGCGCTAAGAGCGGCCGATTGCTGGGTAGCTTTCCCATCGCGCTGTAGATGCGAGAAGTCTCGATGGACTCCTCCGCACAGAGGCTGGGCAAGATGCTTGGCACGCGTTTGGCGAGCATGGTTTTGCCCGATCCTGGCGGACCTATCATGAGTAGATTGTGGCCCCCAGCAGCAGCCAGAGTGATTGCGCGCTTCGCCATTTCTTGTCCGCGCACGTCGGCGAAATCGACGTCGTAGCCACCGAGCTCGTCGAACAGTTCGTCGAGCCGTGACGGGGTTGGCTCGACTTTCAACTGCCCTGCGAAAAACGCCGTCGCTTGCGTTAAGCTCTCAATCGCAATGACCTCCAGCCCTGACACGACCGCAGCTTCGTGGGCATTGGCCGCTGGCAATACGATTCCTCTTGCGCCGCCTTCAGCCGCTGCCATAGCCATCGACAATGCGCCCTTGATTGGCCTGGTTGTCCCATCGAGCGCTAACTCGCCGACTGCCGCAAACTGCCGGAAGATATCGGAATCGAGCTGACCACTGGCTGCCAGCAGCCCCAGGGCGATTGGCAGATCGAACGAGGCAGCCTGCTTGGGCAGTTCTGCAGGGGCGAGATTGATGACCACGCGATTCTGTGGTCGGACAAACCCGCTATTGACCAGCGCACGTTCGATTCGGTGAACGCTCTCCTTGACCGCCGCCTCTGGCAATCCGACGAGAATCACCTTGGGCATGGCTGCCGGCGAAACATCAACCTCCACCTCGACAGGTAAGGCGTCAATTCCGAGCAGCGAGAATGTATGCAACTGAGCCAGCATAAAACACCTCCAGACCCGAAAGGGTGACATATGTTCACCATTATGCCGATTGGGCCAGCACTTGCAAGTCGTTGTGTTCAGAGTTGAAAAACGAATTGCGTCAGACGAAATCTCGCTCCCACCGCAGTTGACCGCCTACGCCCGCGAGTAGAATATGATCGTCGGTTTGGAGCCTGCTCTCCGCGGGCGGTCGGCAACTGAGCTTTTGACGTTGTGCCACTAGTCGAATTCTGATGCAGTATTCAACCGCGTATTATTTGCACTGCGAATTAACGCTCACATCAGGACGATCGATCACACTTGTCGAACTTCATCAACGCCAGACTTACGCAGGACTACTCGAAGGTACGCCGTCAGCCGATACGAACAATCGGGACATCCAACACACACTGGCACGTGCCCGAAAGCAACACGGATGGGAGGCTCAACCGCTCTTGATTCCGCCTCGGCGCACCAAGCATCTTCGTGAACCGGGCGACATGGATCACATTCCCGGAAACGCCAAAGGATACCGCCCGACCGAATGGATGCCCATGGTGACATCTTCTGGCTACTTCAAATCAATCACACCAGCGAAAGTTCAATCCATGGATGGCTCGCATTTGGTGATTGTCTGGTACCAAGATGAATTTGGCCCACCAACAGCCGAGATAACGAAGCAGATTGAATCCGCCGAATGGGACAAATACGCTGCAGACTACGAATGGTAAGGCCAATCGTTGCATAATAATACACGGCACCCGGCTCGCGAAGTCGGTGCATGTTAATATGGGCGGTCTCTCGTCGCGACAGAGTGATTTTAGATCTTGGGCAAGAAAGTTCAGTGCCTCTGAAACTCTTATGGAAAGATTCACGCGCCGAGGGCTAGAAAATCCTCATCGTTGTCTTCTTTGGCGCGACGCCAACGCCTAGCATCCTGTCGTGAAGGTCGAATGCCTGAGACAGGTTTGCTGCATGCTCGTATTCTCTGGGCTGCGGCGCACGCCGTCCGCCGATCTCCGAGGTCTTCCGATTCACCTTCGACGACGGCACAAATTCGGCTGCTGAATTTGGGCCATGTCTCGGATTATAATAGCCGTGCCCCTCGAACCAGCCAGCGGCCACAGTCATGCAAAGGCCACAAAGCGAGTTTTGTAACGCTGCCCGAGGGCGAAATTTGCAAAACTAACGCTGTCGGAATCGATTGGATGAGCGCAAACTGCTTTCGACGCCCCACGAAACGACGCGGGCTGGTTGAGCACGCGGGGAGTTATGTCATTTTGAAACGCGGTTTGCATTCGCGCGCCGATCGAGGGTGTTACAAAAGGCGTAAAACGCGGAAACTAGCGAGATCGGCTCGTCAAAGAAATTGATTTTGAAACAGTGGGTGTTTCAAAATCGTCCGGCTCGAAGGATAAGGCGGCAGTCCCGTCTGGCCGCACCGGAGTGACCGCACCAGAGTGACCGTTCTGGGGCCGACCAACGCCATGACGGCTGTCTACGCCTTAGTCGACGAACGATCCATCGCGGTATCCGACGGGTCGGCAGTCGATTCTGCACCGGCTCCTTGTCGGCCAAATAGACGCAAACTATACTCAGCACTTTACTTCGGTCAATTTGGCCCGGTCAGGCTGTGGCCAGTCGTACATTTTAAACAGTCCATTCGAACCGATCGCTAGCTTGCCGCGTAGCAGCTATCGCGATCGTAGCCGCGCAGTGCTCAAACCTCGGATACCAGTACCGGCCACATTGCACTCATTGATGTCTGCGCACGCATTGATGTCTGCAGTTCTCCTTCACCTAGTCTAGAATCTCTTATGAGCCAAGAAACCGTAGTCCAGACACGCTCCCTTTCCAAGGTTTATCGAGATTTCTGGGGTCGCCAGAAGGTTAGGGCGCTGAAGGCCCTCGACCTAGAGGTGCATCGGGGCGAGGTATTTGGACTGCTAGGCCCGAACGGCTCGGGCAAAACGACAACCATCAAACTGCTGTTGGGCCTCTTGTTTCCCACTTCGGGCGAGGCACTGATTTTTGGCAAGAATTCGACCGACGTTGGCAAGAACGAACGTCTGGGATATCTGCCAGAAGAGTCGTATCTGTATCGATTTCTGAATGCCGAGGAGACGCTCGACTTTTACGCTCGTCTGTTTGACATGGAGCCAGCAGTTCGGCAGGAACGTGTCGATGCTCTGATTAAGCAGGTTGGGCTCGACAAAGCGCGCAAGCGGCAGCTGCAAGAATACTCCAAGGGTATGACACGACGGATCGGACTGGCCCAGGCATTGATCAACAACCCCGAGCTGATTCTGCTCGACGAACCGACCAGCGGCCTCGATCCCCTCGGCACCCGCGAAATGAAGGACATGATCCTCCGCCTCAAGGACGAAGGGAAGACCGTGATCATGTGCAGTCACTTGCTGGCCGACGTCCAGGACGTGTGCGACCGGATCGCAATTCTGCATCAAGGCGAATTGAAGGAACTGGGCCGCGTCGACGAGTTGCTGACCGTGGCTGACGTGACGCAGATTCGCGCCACGGGCTTGTCCGATGATTGCCAGAACGAAATTCGGGACGTAATCAATCGCCACAATGGCGAAGTCCTGCAAATGGATAACCCAACCACCACGCTGGAAGAACTCTTCCTATCGATTGTTCGCGACAGCGAAGCGCGACCGGGTCGTCGCGCCGCGAGCCCGACCGAGCAGGGATCCGCCCCGCAAAGTGACGCGTAGGACCCGCGCTGACTTGTCCCGCTCCGCCCAACACTAGCCGCTAAAATTACAATCGTCACCTATGGTTCTCGAACAAGATATTCTCCCGTATCTGCAGTGGTTTCTCGGCAGTTCTGACACGCTCGGTGCACTGCCACGGTTCCTGCTGGTCGCGTTGGGCGTGGCGTTGCTGGGCCTGCTAGGTGGCTACGCCGTCGCGGCCGCACGACACGGTATTTTGCGCGGCGGTGATCTGACCTACCGCACCGTCAGTGCCGGCTTTCGTGAGCTATTTGAAATGTCGCCCCGCAGAATTGGGGCGCTCGCGAAACTGGCAATCAAAGAGGCCTGGCGTCGTCGGGTTTGGGTGGCGTTCGCGGTGTTCATCGTCATCTTGATGTTCGCAGGTTGGTTCCTCAAGACAGATCATCAAGATCCCGCCAAGCTCTATATTAGCTTCGTCTTGACCGCGACGACTTACCTCGTGCTTGGAATTGCGCTGCTGCTCAGTGCCTTTAGTCTGCCGAGCGACTTCAAATCAAAGACGATCTACACCATCGTTACCAAACCGGTGCGATCCGGCGAAATCATCCTAGGTCGGATTTTGGGGTTCACGGCAATCGGCACCATCCTGCTCGCCACCATGGCAATCTGTAGCTACGTCTTTGTCGTCCGCTCTCTCGACCACACTCATGACGTCGAACTTAGCACGTTGAAGAAGATTGCCGGCGCCACCGGCAACGAAGGTCGAACTTCGCTCGACGCATACCATCGCCACTTCATTGAGCTCGACGTTGAAGGTGCTGAAAATCAAGCTCTTTCGAATCACGGTCACTATCATCCCATTAGCCGACGCGGTGAGAACATTCGCGTTGGGCAGGCTGAGAATTTCATCCGAGCGCGCATTCCGCAATGGGGAACGCTGCGGTACCTCGATCGCCAAGGTACCGAGCAGGCACGCGGTATCAGCGTAGGCAGCGAATGGACTTACCGAAGCTTTATTGAAGGCCGAAGTCAGGCGGCAGCGATTTGGACTTTCGAAAATGTGAAGCCACCCAGCTACTTGGACGACCCGGACATTCCCGACGAAGACAAAGGCCTACCGATTGGCCTGATCGTCCGAGTATTTCGCACCCACAAGGGTACGATCGGCAAAGCGATTGGTGGCTCCATCCAAGTTCGCAACCCAGAGACACTACTTACCAGCGAAATTGACTATTTTCCTGCCGTCGATGCGAAAGTCGACGAGCAGACCATTCCCCGCAAACTTACGAACATCGCTGACGGTTCGGAAATCGATCTTTATGAAGACGTGATTCAAGATGGCAAGCTGGAAGTCATCGTTCAGTGTCTCGAGCCAGGTCAGTACTTTGGGTTCGCTCGACCAGACTGCTATTTACGGATGCCCGATGGCTCGCCGATCCTCAACTTCGTGAAGGTCTACCTCAGCATCTGGGTGCAGATGGTCATTGTGATAGCGATAGGCGTTTCCGCGAGTGCACTGCTCAGTGGTCCGGTCGCGATGTTGTTGACGGTGTCGTTCGTGCTGCTAGGCTTTTTCCGCGACTTCTTCGTTGGCGTCGCTGCAGGCACCGAGTACGGCGGGGGTCCGGTCGAGTCACTGGTGCGATTGATCACTCAACAGAATGTCATGTCGCCACTCAAAGCAGGCGGCGCAGAGCCAATCGTGCAAGGAATCGACTTTGGGCTGCAAGGCATCATGCTAAGCGTCGCCCAAGTGCTACCAGACTTTTCCGCATTCAGCACGGTAAGCTTCGCAGCCTACGGCTACGAGGTGCCCGCCGAGCGAGTGTTTCAAGATCTGACCACGTGTCTGGCGTACATCGCTGGTCTTGCCGTGGTTGGTTACTTCTTGCTTCGTACGCGTGAGGTTGCCCGATGACCGAACATGGTTCCTTCTATCGCAAGATCACCTACTTGGTGTTGATTGCCGTGCTGCTGTTCCCGATCTCATACCTAGGCGCACCCGCGACCAACGAAGTCGAAGGCGGTCGACTTGCCCAGCTGCGTGCGGAGCATGACTTGGGACAATCAGACTTGGGTGACATCGATCCCGCGAGCGAGACGATTCGCCTCGCGACACTGGGACTCCGTGGCGTTGCGGTGTCGATGCTATGGAGCAAGGCCAACGAATACAAAAAGAAGGAAGACTGGACCAATTTCCGCGCGACGCTTAGTCAGCTTTCCAAACTTCAGCCCTACTTCATCAAGTTTTGGCAGTATCAAGCCTGGAACCTGACCTATAACGTCTCGGTCGAGCTTGATGACGTGAGGGATCGATTCCACTACGTGAAACGAGGTATCGAATTTCTGAAGAAGGGCATTAGCTACAACCGTGACAGCCCTTACCTCCTTTCGGAGTTGGGTTGGTTTATCGGCAACAAGATCGGCAAGGCGGACGAGCATAAGGAATACCGCCGCCTATTCAAGAACGACGACGATTTTCATCCGCCAACACGACCACCAGAAAAGCGAGACAATTGGCTCGTTTCTCGCAGCTGGTACGAGACGTCGCGTTCGGTCGTAGAAAAAGACGCATCAAAAATTGGCCAGAAGAATCCCGTCATCTTTTTCTCCGACCCGGCACGTGCTCAGATTAACTATAGCGAAGCCATCGAGAAAGAAGGGACGTTCGGCGAAAAAGCCCGCTCCGCCTGGGCAACCGCCAGCAAGATGTGGGACGACTTTGGTAAGCTCGACATCAAGTCGAGTCAGGGCTTCAACATTAAGGTCGGCACGATAGGTAAACTTGCGGAAGAGACCGAAGCACTGGAGAAAAAGCTGGCCCAATTGTCACCGTCTGCCATTGAGAAAGCGATCAAGGAAAAGCGCGCCAGTCTTACAGCTGAAGAAGTTGCTGTTCTCGAACTACCCGAAGAAGGCCTTACCGACGAGCAGTCGATGCAGAAGTACGAAGCGGCGAGCAAGTTGCTTGTTCAACCGACTGACGTAGCCGCGTTGATTGCGCGCGAAACGCCAGAACTGGCCGCCGAGGCGCGAAGGCTGGCCAGCCGGATCGTGAGCAATACTGCGAAGATGCGCCTCGCACGCAATAACAACGAAGTCGTTAATTACGACTACTGGGCAATTCGCTGCAACCTAGAACAAACGCCCGAAGCCTTGCGCGCTCGCGAGCTCGCCTACACTGCCCGGCGGGTATTCAAGAATGATGCCGACCTGCTGCAAGCGAGAGAGCTGTTCGAAGAGAGTTTTGACGAATGGGCTAAAGTCTTTCGGGATTTCCCGGAGTTGCCGTTCGACTCGGTCACCGGCTCGGACATTATGGAATACGTGGAACAATATGCTACCTTGCTGCAACAACTCGACTTGAATCTCGTTGACGAAGAGGTCGGTCGCAATTTTCCGTTGTGGGCCGTTGTCGAGGCTAACGACATGTCGGGCATCTACGCAAAGGCGGCTGGAAAGTACCTACGCAACGAGACAGTCACCAACGGCGACGAGTCCACCGACGACGCTGGCGCACAAGACGGCCCCGCTGCGGTCGACGAACCCGTCGAAGAAGATGCTCTGTCCAGCGACGTCGAAGCGGCCGAGCCTGCAACCCCTGCCGCGGCGAACGAATAAACCGAATCGCCTGCCTGGTCGCGTTGTGCGTAATGCAACCGCCGTAAGGGTTTGCTGCTGTTTTTCGTGCCATCGCGGTTCAATCCGCACTTTCGCACAGCGGGATCCACCCTTAAAATCGTCAGCTTTGCCGATTGCCTCACTATCTTGGGCTGATTTCAGCGAATCATCACTTCATTAGGCTAATTTCTACGCCGAGCAGAGTCGATCCGCCAGCGAGTAAGTTTCATGCGCATCGTTGTCCTGGGAGCTGGTACCGTCGGCGGCTCGATCGCGTCTTTGCTTTGCCTGCATCGCCACAGCGTTACCGTCGTCGATACGGATGCTGACAATGTGAAGCAGATCAACGAGACGCTCGATGTGCGCGGCATCACAGGTTCCGCATCGCAGTCGAGTGTGCTGTTTCAAGCGGGCGTTGGTAGTGCCGATCTCTGCCTGGCCGTGACCGGCGATGACGAAGCGAACATCGTCTCGGCCAGCATGGCAAAAGCGATGGGTGCCAAACGAGCCGTCGCGCGGGTTTACGCACCGGTGTTTCGCGATCTGAGCACGTTCGACTACCAACGTCACTTCGGCATCGATCGCTTGCTGAGCCTCGAGCACCTGACCGCGTTGGAACTGGCACGCAGCATTCGGCATCCGGGCTCGGTAGCAGTAGAGAATCTGGCTCGTGGCGAACTCGAAGTCCATGAGGTGATGGTCAGCGAAAAAGAAAAAGGCGTCGGCAAACCGCTGAAAACGCTTGGCTTGCCGACGGGTGTCCGCGTCGGCTCGATCAACCGCGACGGCAAGGCTTGGATCGCCGGCGCTGACGATGAGATCGAAGTCGGCGATCGATTGACGATTATTGGCAAACGAGCGGACGTCGACGACGTTAAAGAACTCTTCTGCGCTGGTGGCCACGCGAAACTCGGCATCGTCATCGCCGGCGGCGGCGAGACAGGGTACCACTTGGCGACAGCCCTTGAGGGCCAACGCTTCGGCGTCGTCTTGATGGAAAGCGACCGCGAGCGTTGCGACTTCTTGGCCAGCCACCTGAAGCATACGGTAGTCGTCTGTCGCGACGCCACGCGACGAGCCAACCTTGAGGAAGAACGCGTCGGCAGCGCGGACATCTTCGTCGCTTGCACGGGCGACGACGAAAACAACATTATGGCGTCGGTCGAAGCACGCGACATCGGCACCAAGCTGATCATGGCGTTGGTGAGCCGACCCGACTATGCGCATGTCGTCGGCAAGCTCGGTATCGATCAAGCGGTTAGCCCTCGAGAAGTGGTGGCCAAGCAGGTCTTGGGCTTTCTGACTAGCGGTCCGACCGTATCGCGGACTAGTTTGAGCGAGGGTAGCGGTTTGAGCGTGCTCGAAATCGACGTCGAGCCCGAATCGCTGGCGACAGAGCATGTGCTCGCCAATCTCGGACTGCCACCACAGTGTCTGATTGCGGCGGTGATTCGTGAAGGGTTCACGAGTGTGCCTGGTGCCGACAATCATTTTCAAGCTGGCGACTCGGCGATTGCACTGGTTGCAGACGACGTGATCAAAGAAGTCGAAAACTTCTTCGCAAGTCCCCGCGCCTGATCGGCAGACTGAGCCTCGAGCGAATTTGCCATGAATCTGAAACTGGTTTCTCACTTGCTGGGCATTGTCGCCTGGCTCATTGGCCTGACGATGGCGTTTAGTTTGCCTGCCGCCTGGCCTGCGGTGGGTGGCCAAGAAAGTTTCGAAGTAAGCGGTTTTGGGGCGTTGATCACCTCGATTTTCGCATGCATCTTGGTCGGCTTTCTGCTTCGTCATTTCGGACGTAACGCGCCGGATACGCTGTTTCGCAAAGAAGCGATGGCAATCGTTGGGCTCAGCTGGGTGCTGGCAACGATCCTTGGTGCCATGCCTTACTACTTCGCGGGAGTAAAGTTCCGAAGCGACCTTGGCGGCCAGCCTGTTCGGATGGGAATCGCCGAGAGCCTGTTTGAGAGCCAATCGGGTTTTAGCACCACTGGTGCCACAGTACTCACCGACATCGAGAACGCCGGTTGGGTCCCACGTTGCATCTTGTTCTGGCGGTCGAGTACGCACTTTTTAGGTGGTCTGGGAATCATTGTGTTGTTTGTTGCAGTGCTGGGACAAGGCTCGGCAGGCAAGGCACTGATGCGTGCCGAAATGCCGGGGCCGAGCAAAGAGGGTTCGCACGAGCGCATGCAACATACCGCTTGGATCTTTGCCGCAATTTACTGCGGGCTCAACGTGGTATTGGCGATCGTACTGAAGCTGGAGGGAATGAATTGGTTTGAAGCCATCTGTCATGCATTTGGCACTATGGCGACAGGCGGATTCAGTACGTTGAACCTGAGCTTGGGCGGCTTCAATTCCAAGGCAATCGAGTACACCGTGATTCTGTTTATGGTGCTGGCTGGCACGAACTTCACGCTGCTGTACTTGTCGTTGATCGGCAAACCCTTGTCGTTGCTGAGCGATCCGGAGTGGAGGGTCTACATCGCGATTATCGTGCTGTGCACGCTCTTGATCATGGTGTTTGGTATCTGGGCGAGCAACGAGCAGAACGCGGATGGCTTGTTGCCACCGGATGGTAACTACGAAGTCGCATTTCGCGACGGGCTGTTTCAGGTCGTGTCGATTCTGACAACCACCGGTTTCGGGACGGCAGACTTCGACAAGTGGCATAATTTCAGCCGGGCCTTGCTGATCGTACTGATGTTTGTCGGTGGATGCGCGGGCAGCACAGGCGGCGGCATGAAAGTGATTCGGCATATCTTGTTTGTAAAAATTCTGCGACGTGGAGTCGAGCATTCCTATCATCCGTCGGTCGTCCGACATATTCGTTTGGGCGGCGAGTCGATTGTCGATCCCGATCTGACTCGCAACATCCTGATGTACTTTGGCTTGGTCGCGCTGATCTTCGCCGTTAGCACTCAGGTGCTGATCGCTATCGAGCCCGATTCGACTTGGGTAACCGCCGGGCAGCCCACTTCCAACAAGCTGATCGACTCCTCCAGCGCCGTAGCAGCCACTCTTCACAACATCGGTCCGGGCGTAGGCATCGTCGGTGCCACACAGAACTACGCCGCTTTCTCGGCACCCTCGAAATTGCTATTCGTGCTGCTGATGATGCTCGGACGACTCGAGTTGTATGCCATCTTGGTGCTGGTAATCCCCAGCTTCTGGCGTGACCGATAGCTCAGCGCGTTGCCGCTAGCCTGATGGAATGTTTCCCGCTCTCGTACCCGCCCTCATCACGGGTAACTCGATCTCGCTAGAGCAAATCCGTTTTTCATAGAACCGCCGATCAACGCAGATAAACACCGATGTTATTGAGTAGCCATTTCATTAGCGTTAATCAGCGTTGATCGGCGGTTACAATATTTCCGAAATTGCTCTCTCGCGCATGATTTCTGTAAATCGGGCGTTACAGAACTCCGCTAGTCACCGCTCAATAAGCCGAGAAAACTAGCAGTTTCAATTATTGAACCGGATCGAGAAAACGAGAACCGGCTTGCAAAATTACAGAACGCGCTTGTATCGAAGCGTCCGGGTCTTTGTAAGTTGTTTGTGTGCATTTCTTTATACTAATGGTCCTGCGTTGAGTGCCTTGAGTTTTGAAAATTTGCGTCAGCTCGGTGTTACTTAATCGCTCATCTCGCCAAGTTTATTGGGCGTGGCCGCAACGTTCAGCCAGACAGCATTTTATCGATGGAGTTGGCAATTCGCCGTAGCGATTATTGGCCACAAACTGACGCGCCGCCTAACAGGCACTGCAAGGCTCTGCGACTCGGCGCGGGGCCAAGGCGTCGACATTTCGCAAGCCGCGTAAGCCGCCTGTAACGTTTGTCCGAGTCTTTCCTGTTGGGCAAGTTAGGGCGGTTTGCGAGGCGCATTGCCTGGTGCTTGCGGACGGCAGATTCGTACGACGATACACGGATAGCCGTTAGTTTCGTCTACGCAAGGATCGGGCCATGTCGAGTTGTTGGAGTACGCCTCATCTGGTTGGTGGTCGTCGCCAGTCGCCTGATCGAACAGTGCGACGATTACGTTTTGAACCGATGGAACCGCGCATCATGCTGGCGGCAGATCTAGACGTCGGCGCGCCGGGTCTGTCGGTGGGTGCAACCGGCGGCATGACCGGTAGTATTGGCGGCAGCGTCACGGTTTCGACGCCACAGAATAACTGCGCCGCGCACGACGACGCTCCAAAAATGACAGCGGTGCGAATGCAGTTGATCGACAGCACGGGAACACTGGTCGAAGAAACTGCCACCGACGCCCAAGGTCGGTATCAGTTCCGCGATCTGATCCCGGGCGATTACACGGTGCGACTGGCGCCAGCGGGCGCCGAGCTGTCGAAAGGCGCAGCCCCGGCCCTGTTTTCGATCGGTTCCATCGAACTGCAGGGAGGCGAGTCACTCACAGGCTTCGACTTCTGCCATTCCCAAGTTGCCACAGCGGCGACAGCCCCCGATCCCGCGCTACTTTCAGCCGTGCTTGGTTCCGTGGTTCTCGGGAGCGCGCAACAGCCGACCGCAGTAGAGATTATGCAGCCTTCGACATTCGTCGCGGTAGCAACACCGAACAATGCGCAACCAACGCCGCTACTAGCAGAGTCAGGAGCCGACTTTTTCTATGGTGGTTCGAGTCGGGCAGTCGGAGGTCGAAAAAGCGTCAACACCTGGGACGACTTTCCTGCTGCCGACCTATCGGCAACCCTCAGATTGATCGACGCTTCGGGCGGCGCGCAGCTCGTTGAGGGATTGCTTACAGATGACGAAGAAGCTAGCGATGCAGCATTCGCCGACGGATACACGACGAAGTCGCTGGATTGGTTCGACACGACGTCGAAAACCGTCGTGCAAGATGTTCTGGGCGGCGACAGCGACTTGGCGAAAGATAGCGCAGAACAGCCGGCCATGGCGGCGCCCAAGCTGGCGTCACGCGCAGGCACCCTATCGGAACAGCGTCAGTAGACTCTCACGAAGCCTTAAGTTTTTGCATTTCGGCCATCATCGCGTCGAGCTCCGCTTGGAGTCGTGCAGGCTCATCAGGATCATCGGGCTGTTGCTTGGCCGCCGCCAAGCGTTGCTGCGTCTGAGAGATCTTCTTTCGCAAGACCTCGATACGTTTCTTTGCCTTTTTGTCCATGATTACTTTCTGGTTCTACTGCACCACAGAAGCACTGCCGAAACACCGATCAATCGTCAGAAGGGAGAAGACCATAATGCCGCCGTGAGGAGCCCTTCCGATATCGGTGCGTTACTCATTGCTTGTCTGCGTGTTTGTCCTAAGCCCGTGTGAGAATTCCGAGCTTAGTGAAGAGTTCTTAAGATTGCGCCGATGACGATGATGGACATCGCGGCCAGCCACCCGATGTTGAGCCACTTGCGCATGTTGCCGCGAAAGCGTTCGGCCGCGTCGGTCTTGCCAGCCAGGATTGCGGCGACAAACATGACCAACAGCGCCAGCAGGAATTTGATTCCAAACAGCATGTGATAGGCAGGCGGCAAATCGACCTCAGCGGCCTTCGCCTGCTTGATGATCGAAATCAGGTTGTAGATTCCGCTGATTAGCAGGAACAAGGTCGACATGCCGACCCATTTGGCCCAGATCTGTCGCCGACCCGCAAAACAGGCTTCGACGCCCGACGGGGCCAACACCGATCGGATGTAGAACAAGCCGCCAACAAGAATCACCGCCGACAGAATATGTAACACCCTTGATACCAGTGCGATAAAATACGGACCGTCGACTTGGACCGCGAGCGTGATGCCTGAGCTGCTTAGGAATTCTGCGATGTCCGATTCCACGTGTTCTCTCCAACTGTCGGTGCGAAATTAGCGTTGCGGATCCGTGGTACCGATATTAAGCGTCGATGTCGCGTTCGTCTATGGGCGTTTTCCAAGACTCGGATGATCGGCGAGCCAGCGGTCGACCCAATCCAGCGCTTGCGAACGCGTCTCGACTTTTTGTTCGAGCTGCGCGTCGCGAAGTTCCTCGAGCAGTTGACCGAAATACTTCCCAGGCCTTAACCCCTGTGCGACGAGATCGTCGCCGGTCAGTAGCAGCGGCGGATTCAGTTCTTCGATCGGCATCGCAAGCCGCGTCCGACAGGTACGGACACCTGAGTGCTCGGCTCCCCAGCAGGCTGTCGACACCGCCAGCAGTTCGGGCGCGCCTTCGTGTACGAGCACGCGCTGCAACCGCGGCCACGGCAGGTCCGCAGCTTGCTCGACCAGCGGTAGTTGCTCGACGAGCCAGGCAACGCGATCAACCTCTTTGTTGGTGTAGCGAAACCCGCGAGCAAGCCCGCGAATCGAAGACGAGTCGGCGTTTTGAAACAACAGTGCAGCGAATGCGGCAGCGAGTGAGGTAGTCTCGAGTCGCTGCAACCTTGTCAGCACTGCCTGCCACGCCACGGCGTGATCCGTAGCCAACTGATCGAGCGCAGGAAGCAATGGATGTAGCAGTGCCGTTTCGTGCAACAGTCGCACGCCTTGACTGCGATTCGGATGAATGAGTGTTTTGCGCAGTTCCACCCCGATCCGCTCAGCGCTGACCACGGTGACCTCGTCGGCCATCGAGCGAATGGCATCGCGTGTCGTTTCGTCGATCGCAAACTCAAACGTGGTCGCAAAACGCACGGCGCGCAGCATGCGCAGTTTATCTTCGGTAAAGCGGGCCGACGGATCGCCGATCGCACGGACAAGGCCGGCGCGTAGGTCGCGTTCTCCATCGACGTAGTCGATAAGCCGATCACCGAGCGGGTCGTAGAATAGACCGTTGATCGTGAAGTCGCGCCGCTGGGCATCTTCTTCAGCCGTGGTGAAGGTCACCTGTTCGGGTCGCCGCCCGTCCAGATAGTTTCCGTCGGAGCGGAACGTGGCAACTTCGATTGGATCGACCCGTTTGTGACCCAACACCGAGATAACGCCGAATGCAGCACCAATTGCCAACGTCCGTTTGCGACCAAACAGCTCGCGCACCTGCTCGGGCCGCGCGCTGGTCGCGATGTCGTAGTCTTTCGGTTGCCGACCAAGCAACCTGTCACGCACGCAGCCGCCCGCCCACAACGCATCGTAGTTGGCGTCGCGCAGCTGCCGGACGACGTCAGTAGCAAACGCTCGTTGTGCCTCAGGATGGTCCATTGAGATCTTCAGTTGTGCTTGGGATCTATCGCAGAAACCTGCGCGGCAATCGCCTCGTCGACTCGCCGTGTCATGATTTCTTCTGTGTCTATGTCGTGGACGAATGAGAACTCTTCGCCAGGACGCAAGAAGTGCAGCACACATTCTACCGGAGCGACGCCGAGCGCCTGCCGGCAAGCCAGTCCGTAAACGAACATTTGCAACGCGTACTGTTCGGCTAATTGCGAGACACTGCTGGGAGCGACGTGGTTCGATTTGTAGTCCAGGACGTGCCAATCGCCGCGCTGATCTTGGTAGAGGCAATCGATGTAACCCTGCAGATAGCGGCACTCGTCCGCGTGCTCCGTCGGCCACGGCATCAGGAATTCGATCTCACGATGGACTGCGCGAGCCTTGGCAAGCTCCGCGCGGCGCTGGCCGGCCATGAAACGCTCGACAAGCGCCGCGGCATCGCCTGCCGCTTCCTGGCAGTCGGTATCGAAGTATTGCGGCGCTAGGTAACCGCACAAGTCGGCGAGATCGTCGATCTGCTCCGCGAATTCGACGCGCTCGAGCACCGCATGCACCAGCGACCCGAGTGCGCGGGGGTTAAGGTTCGACTCCACTTGTTGCGGAGGCGATGTGGTCGGCGGAGATGGGTCGTCCCCCGATTCGGTGGTCGCGAC
Organism: Planctomycetota bacterium; assembly: GCA_039184115.1. Lineage (GTDB taxonomy): Bacteria > Planctomycetota > Planctomycetia > Pirellulales > Lacipirellulaceae > Bythopirellula. Next base: position 16,339 of record JBCDBK010000067.1, read on the forward strand.
CAGCTCGCCAGAAAGCCGCGAGAAAGAGAAGCGGCGCCGCGCGGCAGCATTCGCCGCGACAGGCGCGACAACCTCAGGCACCTCGCCCTGCCCGGCTTCCGCCAAGGTATGCGTTTGCGCGACTAGCTGTTCGAGGTCCGTTCCGCGGAGGGGCCCTGCGGGTTTGCGATCGGTCGCCGGCTCGCTGGTCGTCACGATAATCTCGGGCACGCGGTAGCCAGGTGGCAGGCTGTCGCGGAGCGAGCCATCGCCTAAGTGAAAGCGCTCGCCAAGTGTTTTCATCCAATCGCTTTTCGGTTTTTGCAAATTCGCGACACTGCTCGACAGCATCAGAAAGTCAGCCGCACGCGTGCAAGCGACGTAAAGCAAACGTTTGCGTTCTTCGCGGTCCTGCTCCAACTCGACGAAACGGTGCAGGTCCCAGCCGACCAGGTTGCCCTTCTCGACCGCCGGTACCAGCGGGCCCAGCTGCGGGTCGAACACAGGATGGTGACCGCCAGGATAGTTCGGGCGATCCAGGTCGGGCACGACGACCAGCGGAAACTCGAGGCCTTTCGCATAATGAATGGTCATGATGCGAATGACATCGCCTTCAGCGCGCGTCGCGGCGAGTGGTTCTTTCGGCGTGCGGACGACGAACTCTGAGAGCTGTGTGACAAAGCCATTGAGGTCGCCCGGACGTGCCCGATCGAGCGTGCGTGCCTGCTCGATAAGTTTCTGCACATTGGCCCATTTGCGTGTGCCTAAAAACTCGGTGAGCAATGTTGCATCGTATCCGGTGGCCGCGATGGCTTGTTGCAATAGGTCGGCAACCAGCAAGTGATCTTTTTGCTCTCGAAGCTGTTGAAGCGTCGTCGCGGCGCGAATCACTTTGGCTTGGTCGGCAGGTGAGAGTGCGTCGGGCAGAGTATCCGAGAACAGACCGCCGTTGAGCGAACCACTCTGCTCCACGAGCCAAAAGAGCGTTTCGTCAGTCAACGCAAACATCGGACTGCGTAGCACGCCGGCCAGACTGAGTTCGTCGAGCGGACTGGCGACCGAGCGCAACAGGTGCAGCACGTCGTAGATTTCTTGCTGGGCGTAAAACGCATGACCGCCGGCCAGATAGTAGTCGAGGCCGTACTCGCGGAGTGCTTCTTCGTACAGCGCAACATCGCTCAAAGAACGTAACAGGATGGCTATGTCACCGAGCTGGAGCGGACGAGTGATTGGCTGGCCATCGTCCGCGTGGTCGACGACCATCGGCTGATTAGAATCGAGCAGCTGCGAGAGCCTCCGCGCGATAAAACGCGCTTCCTGCATGCGGGCGCGGACGGCCCCACCCAGCCGTCGATCGGCCTCGTCGCCCGCCGATGGGTCTGTTGGCGCAGACCAAACGAACTCGACCGCGGGTGTCGGCGTCTGCTGCGACCGGTGGGCGACAAGCGGCTGGTAGCCTTCGGCGAAGGCGTCATGAAATAGCGCATTGACGAAGTCGAGCACCGCCGGTTGGCTACGAAAGTTCGTCGTCAGCGAAAGCCGACTTTCGACGGGCAGCGTCGCGCGCAACTCGCTGGACACGCGCGGCTCGGCACCGCGAAACCGATAGATCGATTGTTTAAAGTCGCCAACGACGAACAAACCTTGGTCAGCCCATTGGTCGCCGCGCAGGGCCTTGACGATCGCCACTTGCAGCGGATCGGTATCCTGAAACTCATCCACCATCAGAAGCTGTGTGCTGCGGGCAAGATTCTGTTGCACTTGCGGAAACCGCGTGTCCGTCAGCAGGGCATGAGCACGAACCAAAAGATCGTCGAACTCGATGACGTTACGCTGCTGCTTGACCGACCGATAGCGATCGGCCACCTGTGCGACAAGTCGCAAAAGATCGAGCCCGATGGCCGCGGCCTGCTGCATCGGCTCGTCCAAAAGCGGCGACGACAGTACGCTCTTGTCAACCAGTTCACGCACCGCTTTGCAGGTTTCTTTGTACGCTTCAAATTCCGCTGGATCGTCCCAGTCCTTCTTCGTACAAACGCCCTGCACTTTCGCCAACGACCGCAACTGCGCCGTGGCTTCGTGAGGCGTGTCATGTGCATTGAACGACTCCAAGAGTGTTAGAATCTGCGCGACTCGCCGCTGGAACTTCTCCGTCGTAACTGCTGCCGTGTTGCACATCTGACGCAGCCCGCGCACAGGTTCGCTCGTTGCGAGGATCGAGAGCGCTGCCGGCGCGATCTGCGTGTCGTAGTTCTCGCGCCAGTGTGCAACCAGTTCGTCGGGCGTGGCGTTGTGCCAGCGCTCTTCCAACTCGTCCACGCTGTTGTCGAGCAATTCCGCCACGTAGTCGCGCAGTTGGCGTAGTCCAAAGTGCGTGGCGAGCTGAATCAGCCGTTCGTCACTCGCGACCAGCAACTGTCGTAGGTGGTCGTCGAGGCAACGCAGGCGCAGGAGTTCCGCAGTGGGCGGGTCGAGAAGCTCGAAGCGTGGGTCGAGGCCAGCCTCAGCCGCATATTGGCGGAGTAGTGTCGCACAGTAGGCATGGATGGTGCTGATCCGCGCGCCATCCAGCGTCGCGATCAACTGCTTCCACGCGCCGCACTCCGCTGCATCCTCGGCTCGTTGCAGCCGATCGTAGCAACGACGACGAATGCGATCTCGCATCTCGCGCGCCGCCGCGTCAGTGAAGGTAATCGCAACCAACTCGGACAGCTCGGCCGATGGCTGCAATTGGCGTGGATCAAGATACGACAAGTAACGCTCGGTCAGCACAAACGTCTTGCCGCAACCGGCACCGGCGGCCAGTGATACGCTACGCTCGTGTGCCGCCAGGGCGGTCGCCTGCTCGGACGTCAAGTTCTCGAACGGGTCACTCATCGGTCGCCGCTTCCTCAAGTTCGTCAACAGGCCAAACCTTTTCGAGACTGCGGATTTGGGAAACGCGGCAGATGGTGCTCAATTCGCAGCTGCGAGTACAATGCTCGTCGGCGTTATAGACGGGAAAATCTCCCTCGCGAATCCCGCGAACGATTTGCTGAACGCGATCCAGAATCTCAGGCTCCAGACCGTTCCATTCCGCCGAGACCTTCAATGCGCTATCCGTCGACTCGCGCAATTGTAACGAACCGCCTTTGCTGGTCTGAAACCCCTTGCCCTGAATGTTCCAGTAGCCGGTCGCCAGCGCAACGGCTTTCTGATCGGCCAGCAGCAGCCGCTCGGCCGCCAAGGCGTACAACGGCAGTTGCAGCTGATGACCTGACCGTACTTTATCGTATTTGAGTCGAACCGCTTTGCCTGATTTGTAGTCGATAATGTTAAACACCGTCACGTCGCCCATCTGGCCAACGTCGACCCGATCGATCTGACCTGTCAGCAGAATGCTCTCTTCGCCCAAATCAAGCTGGAACGGCAGCGACGTGGACGCCCGGTCTGAGTCCTCGGTGCTGCCGCGCGTTTCGGGGCCGAAGCGTACCTCGAAGTGTGCCGGGCGCGGTGGGCCGTCGAGATGCCGCCACTGGCTGCGATAGTCGAGTTCTTGCTCGGCGTAGTTCGGCACCCAAGCTTCGATCTCGCGGCGTTCGATCTCGCGCAACGATTGCTCAATGCCACGCAAAGGAGAAGCCTTGACCAACGTGTCGAGCGCGCGCAGAAACCGTGTCGTCAATTCGTCGGCGTCCGCCTCGCCGTCCGCCAGCGCCGGGTCTCGGCTAAGCTCCTCGTGAATGGTGGCGAGCACTTGATGCAGCAAGCTGCCGCGACGACGTGCATCGTTGCGTAGTGTCAATTCATTGAGTGGCTCCAAACCCAGCAGTTGCTCAGCAAAAAACCGGAAAGGACAAGCCGCGTAGTTTTCTAGTCGACTGGGACTCCACAGATGCTCTCGGTCGAAGCGCTGGGCCAGCGCCGCCTGCGCTGGCAGCCCTTTGACCACGCCCTCGAATGGGCCAAACACATCCCGTTTACCGCGCTGTGCGACGCACTCGACGCCGGCCAAAATCGAGCTACCGGAACGGACCAACTGCGGCTGCGAGATCATTCCCGCCAACCAACTCGATTCGCCTTCGAGCGCCCTGGTGACCGCCTGGCGACGAAAACTGCCGACACTGACTGGGTCGGTCTCACCCTCGACCGCCTGACCGATCGTCAGTTGCGAGACACGGACGCGATCTGGTTGCAAGCTGTGTTGCAGGTCGGTCAGTAGCGGTGTGGGTGAGAGGGGCTGGCCCTTCGCATCGAGCGCCGCGTAGCTCAGCGTTAAGCTGCTCGTCGGTCGCGTGATTAGCTCGTGGAACAACAGCATCGCCTCGTTGCGCGCCGCGACGACGTCGACAGCTGCGCCGTCTACCGCTGCGGGACCATCGGCAGTACTCGCTTGCGTAACAGCCGACGAATCCGCCGCGTCGATCGCGGAAAACGACTGCTCGTCCAGCCCCGCCAGAAACAGATGTTTGACGGTCAGTTTCCGTGCGGACTCTGCCGACAGAATACGGACACGACCAACCTCGTCGTGCGTGGCTGCGACGCGCTCCTCGCGCGCAACCGCCTCCAGCAGTTCGAGTAGTGCAGCGAGCGTAATCTTCTCGCCGATTTGCAAATCATCTTCGAGTTGCGCAATCTGCTGCAGGCAGCGACGCATTTGTCGCCAAACCGCAGCTTCGTTCGAGCGACTGCTCGCCGATACAAACGCGCCCATTTGCACAAGCAGGCGCTCAATCGCCTCAACCCACTCGCGCACTGACGCATCATTTGGCAGGTCCGACAGCACACGATCGAACTGCTGCAATTCGTCCAATGCAATCGCGAGCTGACTGGTGCGTCGGTCCACTTCGCCCGCGTCGCTCGCTGTCGCATGCTGTACGCGAAAATTCAATTGTTCGAGTAGTGCGTCTCTGCCGGCCGGTAACTGCGCGCTACGGAGCCCAAGCTCCATCGCGACACGACGACGTTGACCGAACTCGAGAGCCTCTCCCATGTCGTCCCAACGCCCGAACAGTCGATTGCCGACCACTTCTAGCAGCGATTGAAAGGGCCAGTCGTCAATCACAGTACGAAGCAGACCAAGTAGCGCCCGCGCTAGCGGCGTCGTTTGCAGCCGCGGGCGAATCTCCGTGAAAAATGGGATGCCAAAGTCGGGCAACACGCTTTCGAGGCGCGCTACGGAATCTTCGCCGCCGCGATGAACCAAGACGATGTCTTCCGGCACCGCCTTGCCAACGTTTAGCAACAACTTGATTCTCGCGGCGATCGCCTCAATTTCGCCCAACTCGCTGCCAGCCGAAACGACTTCGACACTGGCGAATTCCGCGCCCGGCCGATTTGCTCCGCCGGGCTCCCGCAATGCCTGCTGTTGCATCGCCTGCAGCGTTAAGCTGTCCGCGCGTTTTGGCGGCAGGTATTCAACCTGCAAGTCGGGCAAGGTCGCTCGCAAGCGGACGAGCGTCTGATGCTTCTTGGCGAATTCTAAGCGTGGCCGCTCGAGGTGGACCTCGGAGTCATCCTTGTCTTCCGACGGCTCGATCGCCAACGAAAACAGCATCGATTGGCTGCGATCGCTGAGCAACCGCAGGATGTCGAGCTGCGCTGACGTGAAATCGTTGAATCCACAAACAACGATCAGTTCGTAGGGTGTCGTACGGCTCGGCGACGTCGCTAGAATTTCTCTAGCTGCCCAGAACCGCCCTTCTGCATCATACAATTTCGCGCGCTGCAACTCCGCTTGATATTGGGCATACAAATAGGCCAACTCTCGATTGCGACGATCGCCTCTCGGTCGCTGGTGGCACCATTGCTGAAAATCTTCGGGCCACGTGTCAGCGCGTTTCAACTCTGCAATCGAGGCGTCGATCTGTGCGACGAAACCAGGGGTTCCGGCGACGCTGCTGTAGTGCTGCAATTTGCGTGCGGCGTGTGCTGACGCGATAACGCGGGCCAGCAGCCGTCGCTTTTGCAGCGACGAAATCGATCGGACACGGCGTCCGCCGCGGCTGATCATCGATTGGGCGAACTGCGCAAACGTGTAGACACCAGGACTCAGCATCGCGCGAGCCGGGGCGGCCAACAGCAGCTCTTGAATCTGCATCGCCGCGCTATGGTTTGGCGCCAGCCAGCGACAGTTTGGAATCCGCTGCTCTGTCGGGTTGCCGACCGCTGGGCTGAATTGCTTGCGGTAGGCGTCCAGCAGCAGCTGCGTTTTGCCGCAACGGGCGGGACCGGCGAGTATTCGAACTTTCGCAGACAAGGATTACTCGCGGGACGCCTGGCAGGGAAGAATTGGGCAACAAACGCAGTGCTTGTGCGTCGTTGAGTGCCCGACGGATAGACTAATCGCTATCGGTGTACGCAAAACAGAGGAAAAACTGCTCAGTTTGGCACCTTGCCCATTGAGTAGCTCACCGTTAGATTTGTGCCGAAATGGCTCGAATTGTGGCTAAGTACCGGGACAGACTTGGTTTAGCAGATTGACAGCATAGCAATTTCTGGCGTAAACTGGGTGCATATTCGGGTCCCTGGGCAGCTGGGAGACTCTGCAGGTCTTTTCGCTTCGCTTCTCGATTGACTCCGCGTCCACCACAAGGTGATTGGACGAGCGGTGATCGGACGGAAGGTAAAACGAGGCTGGATGTCAGGCAACTGATTTCCATCGAAGACTCTGTTGGCACATCGACGCAACGGGGCGATTGCCCGGTCGGGTTGATGCGCTAGGATCCCTGGACGATGCAAAACGACGATGCGGAACAAAGACGTCGTCCAACTGACTCAGGGCCAACCGCCGATCGGCGGGAAGTCATTTTTTGTTTCATTTTTTTCTTTCCTTAGGAGGCATCAAAATGGATGCAAGACAACCCAGACAAGGTTTTACCCTTGTCGAACTGCTGGTGGTGATTGCCATCATCGGTGTATTGGTAGCCCTGTTGCTACCCGCTGTGCAGGCAGCTCGTGAAGCTGCCCGCCGCAACTCGTGCTTGAACAACATCAAGCAAATCAGCCTGGCGTGCCTGAACTTCGAAGACAAGAAGAAGAAGTTCCCAGCCGCTTCGACCGCACCATTCGCGACCGAGTCTATGCCGGGCCCGCACCAAATCGGGGCGCTCAGCAATCTCACTTTCGCCGATCAGGACGCCTGGATCCCTGGAGATGGTTATAGCTGGCTGTTCCAGATTCTACCCGAAATGGAAAACCAGAACTTGTATAACCTGGCTCGTGACTCGACGCTGATAAATGGTTCCGAAAGACTGCGTCGTGGTCCGTTCGGCGTTGCAACCGCTGACGGCATTGTCGTTAATGAGACCATCACAACGGCGACCGATAACAAACGATATCTGCACGGCCAAACGATGGAAGCCTACGTCTGCCCAAGTTTCCCAGGTGGCGATGAGACCAAGTCCAACGTTCCAACCCTTGGTCAGCGTGCTGCTATCGGCAACTACGTCTGCATTCCCTCGACCCACTACAACGTCGATGGTACCGGCACGGGCCAGGACACGGGCAGTACGACCAACGGATCGCTGTTTGATAGCGTTACGAGCTCGAGCCTGAAGAAGACGGCCGGCAACGGCATTATCGTGTTCAAACAGAACAACAGTGGTGCAGGTGCTACAAGTTCCGCACGTAGCAACGTGCTTAAGGGCGCCTTTGGCTTCGCCTCGATTCGCGATGGCTCGTCCAACACCCTGTTGTTCACCGAGTCGCGTGAAGAAACCTACGCCGCCTGGATGAGTGGCCTGTCGATGTACGTCGTTGCAGTCAAGCCGCTTTCGGGCAACAGCGATGGCTCGACAGTGATCAAATCGACGGGCACGCGCCCAACGCTGACGTTCAGTGTCCCCGCCGATGGCCTGTCCGCCATCAACGTGGGCAGCAATATCAAGCGCAACGGCGGTGCTACTGGCGCCGACGACGTGGACTTCTACCATCCTACCTACGATCACGATAGTGGTAACAGGCGTTGGTATGGCCCCAGCAGCGCCCACCCTGGTATCATCCAGGCTGGCTTTGCCGACGGACATAGCAAAGCCATCCAGGAAGAAGTCGACCCGATCATCTTCATGCATCAGGTCACTCGTGCTGGCGGCGAGGTTATCAACGAAGACATCTAAGTCGCGTTGATCCACAGCTGCGTAACAATTTATTGACACCCGCTGCGGCTGGCTTTGCCGGTCGCAGCGGTTTTTTTATGGAGCCAGAGAACATGACCGAGACTCCCCTGGAAATCACCTGCGCCGACGTCAAGGCACGGCAAGACGCGGGCGACGATCTGCTGCTGGTCGACTGTCGCGAACAGAACGAATACGACCTCGTTTGCATTGCCGGTGCCACCTTGCTGCCCATGAACGAACTCCAAGACCGCGTCGGCGAGTTGCAAGAGCACAAGGGTCGCTCGATCGTCGTCCATTGCCACCACGGCGGACGCAGCCTGCGCGTCGTGAACTGGCTGCGCACGCAGGGTTTCGATCAGGCGCAGTCAATGGCCGGCGGCATCGACGTCTGGGCACAGGAGGTCGAGCCGGGAATGGTGAGGTACTGACTTGAGCCGACGGCGCTAGCCGCGGGTTGAAACGCTAATTCGTTCCCAAAAAAACCCGCGGCTAGTGCCGTCGGCTTAGGACTTGCAATTCCACTAGCGGTTTGCCAAGCTAATTGGTTCACTTGCCCGAGTGGCGGAATTGGCAGACGCGCATGGTTCAGGTCCATGTCCACGCAAGTGGGTGGAGGTTCAAATCCTCTCTCGGGTACTTTGGGAGTTGCGAGTAATGAGGCGCTAGGCGCGAGCTATTTGCAACTTGCAGCTCTGCACTCATCTTACTCGCGACTAGCGCCTCGTAACTCGCGCCTCATTCACTTCATCTGCTCGCTGATCCACGCTTCGAGTTCGTCGAGATCGACGGGCGGCAGCTTCGACAGATCTGGCCGCAATTTCTTCGCCTCGCGGGCGTAGACGTGTTGGATGTCGCTTTGGCCCTTATCCGTATTCCAGAGCAGCAACACGCGAATGCACATCGGCAGGCCACCCGGCACGGCCATCTCATGCCCGCAAAGCAGCGGTACATCAAGCCAACCCAGCTGTCGTGCTGCCAGCGCCGGGAACTCCGCGTCCACGTCGGGCGTCGTCGTAAACGTCGCGCTAGCAATATCGGCGGGATCGATCTCGTTGCTGCGAATGAGCAGCGCCAGCAACTGACGTGTCGCGGTGAGGATTTCCTCCCGTTCGTTGACTTCGACGGTCGTTGCACCACGAACACCCCGGCATACCATCGCGTAAGTCTCCCAGCGTTGTTAGCAACAATCGTTGTTATTGGCCAGCGTTGTGAAAGACCTCCGTTATAGCCGATCGAGAAATGCTATCAAAGCGCCTCGCTCGACCTTGTTCAAGGCACGTCACAGGCTATTCGGGCAATCGTTGCAGCGAGTTGACCGTTATCGATAGAATGCTGGCTGCAACGCACGCGACGGAACAGGAGAATCTCATGTTGCAACACCTCGGAGTGAGATGCGCGCTGGCGGCGATAGGGCTGCTGCTCACCCATCCGACCATTGCCGCCGACATCCAAGTGCAGCTTGGACAGTTGCCGACAGCTCTGCAAAACGCCATGCCTGGCGACAACCTGCTGTTAGCGCCCGGTGTACACGCAGGCGGGCTGTTTCGAGCCGGATTGCAGAACGTAACGATTCGAAGCAGCGATCCGACAGACCGCGCGATCATTCGAGGCGGCATCAACAACCTTCAACTTAGCGATGCCACGAACGTGACGATCGAGCAGCTGGTGTTCGAAGACGGCACCGGCAATGGCATCAACATCGACGATGGCGGCTCGTTTGAGACGCCGTCGACGAACATTACCCTGCGCGACATCACCGTCCGAAACGTCGGCGCCGGCGGCAACAACGACGGCATCAAGCTGAGCGGAGTTACCGGTTTTCTGATCGACGGCGTGCGGGTACTGAATTGGGGAGCCGGCGGCAGCGCTGTCGATCCGGTCGGTTCGCACAATGGGCTGATTCAGAACTCGCTCTTTCGCCACACCGCGGGCGGATCCAGCGGCGTACGGCCCAAGGGCGGCAGCAAAAACATCACGATCAGGGCCAATCGATTCGAGCTGCCAAGCGGCGACGGTCGGGCGATTCAGTTCGGCGGCTCGACGGGCGCGCAGTTCTTTCGCTTTATCGACGGCGACTCTGGCTACGAAGCCGATTCGATGGTCGCCGCAGGCAACGTCATCGTCGGCGGTAACAGCGCAGCCAACTGGGTTAACATCGACGGCGGCGTCTACCATCACAACGTTATCCAACGCCCCAGTCGATGGACGATGCGGATCTTAAACGAGAATCAAGGCGGTCCCTACGTCGACACGCGCAACGGCGTGTTTCGCGACAACATCGCGGTGTTTAACGACACGGTAAGTGAATACAGTCAAGCTGTGAACATCGGCCCCGAGACTGAGGCCTCGACGTTTTCTTTCGCCAACAATCAGTGGTTTAATCTGGCCGATCCGACGGCGGCGGGATCGACGCCGTCGCTCCCCTCCGCCGAGCCAGGCGGCATCTACGGACAAGCACCCAACGTCGACATTGATGACGTGATTGCTTGGGAGTTTGACTGGGGCGTTTGGCTCGTCAACGCCACGGAGAACGCGACCTCGTTCATGCTAGACGATTCGCTGGCGTTCGAACTAGCGAACGAAGCCGATCCGGCAGCCGTCTTTCTGCCTTCGCAAGCCGATCCGTTTGTCGGACCTTGGACGTTTAGCAACGCGTCCAACGATTTGCCGATGGCCCCCTTCTCGCAACGGATACTTCGATTCTCGGCGTCGGACTTGAATGCTGACTCGAACGCCGATGGCGACATCGACGGCGACGATTACTTGGCTTGGCAGCGTGGCTTCGGCGGCGAGGGACTACTGCTCGCTGACGGCAACTTCAACGACGACGACCAAGTCGATGCAGACGACCTCTCAATCTGGCTCTCGCAGTTCGGCCTAGCGAACCAGGCCGCACCATCTGGTGCTGTCGACGCGATTCCTGAGCTACCGACAATGGCGCTGGCGATCGTAGCGGCAGTGTACTGTGTCGGAATAGGAAAACCGCGCCGACGAGGCAAACCATAGCGGTCGATTGCGTAGGGACGACCGCCGCCGCAGATTCCGACGACCTGCCACTTCACACTTGAAAAACACTCGGAAACTGGCCAAAGCCGTTGACAGTCGGTGGCCGATGGGTAGAATCACGGATCTCGGTCGGACACGTGGGCTTGCCCAGTGGGTAAGCCAGCCAAAGCGATTTGGCGACGTGACTTGCTGAGATTTTTTTATCGGCACCCCTAGCCAAGCAACGTGCTTGCACTACAATGGGGTGCTTCGCGTCACTCGACTGGAGACAGTAAGAGTGGCGTGGCAAATTGATTTTGCTCTTTGACAATTCGGTTAGTGACTTCTATCAATTCGCGATCGAGTCTTCGTACTCGGTCGAGAGTTTTGTCAACACAAGACTGTACTGTCGAATGTCTAAGCTTTCGGGCTTTGGACGTTTGACAATCAAACTTTGAAATTGGCTCGTTAACGGCTCTCGCAGTCGTTTAATGGTTATACCAAATTGAAGGGTTTGATCCTGGCTCAGAATGAACGTTGGCGGCATGGATTAGGCATGC
>JBCDBK010000068.1:0-27256 GCA_039184115.1 Planctomycetota bacterium
CGCTAGCCGCGGGTGAAACCTCGAGAAACATCTGCGAGCGTACCAACCGCGGCTAGCGCCGACGGCTCAATTTGGAACTACTGAATTTTATTTTCATACGACATGTTCTGGAGAGACTCATCATGTTTCGGGCAACGATTGCGGCGCTGATCGCTTCTACGCTGTCGACTTCACCAGTCACTGTGAGCGGGCAAGACGTTCCGCTGGGCGGTTTTATTCCCTTCGTTGGTATCGGAATGACGAACGAATTCAAAACGCTCGACGAGATCGATCTTGGCGGGATTCCGTTCATTGCCGATCCGAGTTTCGCACCAGGTGCACCGTTGTTAGGTCAAGGCGGCACGCCGTTCTTCGACCTCGCACTGCTCGACACAGGTGCTGCTACGCACATCATCACCCAAGAGGCCTTCGACGGCTTCGATATCGTCGGAAACGGTATGCGTGGAACCAACATTCAGCCGATTGGTGGAGCCACGGGCATTATCGATTTGGAGATTAACGACGCTGCCGGAATCTATACCACGGGCCTCGGCGATCGCACCGCCGCAGGCACGACCTTAGACCTGGACACGTCGACGCTTCGTGGTCAAACGAGTATCGCGACGCTGACGGCGCCCGACGAGTGGACGCTGCCGAACATTCTTGGTCTTCCGATGGCGGCCCAACATCTCATCGCGATCCACAACAGCGATCCACAAATTTTTCAGCACCAAGGGCGCACCGTGCGTACACCGCAGGTGGAGTTTCGCGACTTGGGATCTGGCAATGACGGTATCGTGCGACGAGCACCGCTAAACCTACGGCCAGGCATCGGCTTCGTGCAAGGCCCCCAGTATGTGTTCAACCTAGACGTGGGCGACATCCTTGGAGGCAGTGGAGGGATCGCGATCCACAACAATCCCGCCTCTCCGTCGGTGATCATCGACTCGAATGGCAACGGTGCCGGACTGTTTATCGATATCGACTTTGAAAACGAAGGCCACACGATGGACGATGTCGAATTGCTGTTTGATACCGGTGCCGACCTGACGGTGGTCAGTGAAATTATGGCCGCCCGGTTGGGCTTCGATCCAGTGCTCGACAAGGCCGACTTCGTGCTCGAGGTAGAAGGTTCAGGGGGCGTATCTGCGGGCATACCCGGCTTCTATATCGATGAACTGAATATCGATACGGTGGGAGGCTCGTTCACGATGCAGAATGTGCCGGTCGCAGTGTTGGACGTCACGAATCCCAATGACCCAGGCAATGTCATCGATGGCATTTTGGGGATGCATCTGTTTACTGGACGCGACTTGGTCATTGACGCCAACGCGTCGGTTGGCCAGGGCGGGACTGGACCAAGCCTCTATATCAGCGATCCGGTCACCGAGACTCGTAACTGGGCGAGTAACGCGGCCTCGGCCAACTGGGCAACCGCAACCAGTTGGTCTGCCCCGGGCACGCCGACGGAAATGTGGGTGACGAACGTTGCCAACCCGTCAGGCAATCCTCAGGTCGCCAGCGTGACGGCAGACTCGACCGTGTTTCAACTCATCGTCTCTGGCACGTCCACCAATGCGATGACGATCGAGGTCGCCTCGGGAGCGACATTGACCACGTTTGGCGAGACTCGCATCGAGGCAGGTGGCAGAATCGAAATCAGCGACGGCGCGAAAGTCGACGCGCAGTTTATCAATATCGAGGGCGGCACACTGACCGGTTCGGGCGATATCTTCGTCGGTACCGGGCCAATCACCGGGCAAGTTCGCAATCTCACCGGACGTGTTGAGCCAGGTGATGGCATCGGCAAGCTTTCGATTGTCGGCGATCTTTCCAACCTCGAAGACGGCACGGTCGCATTTGATCTTGGTGGTCTAACCCCTGAATCGCAGTACGATCAGATCGAGTTAGAACGATTCGCCTTTTTGGCTGGCATTCTCGAGGTTTCGTTGGTCGACGATTTTATGCCGAGTGTTGGCGATATGTTCACGATCATCGAAGCCACCGAAGGCGTGGAGGGTGAATTCGATCAGCTGATGCTGCCAGACGGATTTCTTTGGAGTGTTGACTATCTGCCCAACAGCGTCGTCTTGGAAGTCACCGGTCTGGGCAGCGTTGCAGGCGACTTCGACAGCGACGGCGACGTCGATGCGGACGACTTGGCCATGATGCGTGACGGCTACACAAGCGGCGCGTACGGCGGAGCCAGTTTTTTGGAATGGCAGCGCAACGTCAACGGTGCGGGAGGCGTTGCAGCTTCGACGACGGTGCCCGAACCAACCAGCATGCTGATGGGTTGCTTGCTAACGCTTGGTTGGGTAACGGTTCGAGTTAAATCTCGACGCGTTCGGCTCTGAGCGTTGCCTGAGAAGTCATGGTCTGGCCGCTCGTGAACGCTGGTGTCACGATACCATTTTGGTCCATCGGTACGTCCACTGTCACGGTAATTTGCGTTGTGTCAGGACCCAGATTCGCGGGATTGACGGTAACGCGAGTTCCGCGCGCTCCGGTGATGTTCATGATGCGATTAGCTTCGGCGACGGCTTCAGCAGCGGTCGCCCCGGGTACCATACCGATGCGGGCTGCCTCGTACGCTGCGTTATCGGCAGTGTGTCGAATCACATTGAGTCGCGAGAATTCGAAAGACACTAGCAGCAACAAAAAGAAAACGGGTGCCACGATGGCAAACTCGACGACGGTTGCGCCGCGCCGTTGTGGCCGTTTGTGACGGTTCGCTTTTTTGGCGGATCGTATCATGATTTCGTGTTGGCGATTCGAATGAGGATTTAGCTGCTAGTCGGTGAGCAACACGGGCAATGTCGATGCGATCTGTCGGAAAATCTGCTCCAGGGCCGCCGAGTCAGGGGCATGAAAATGCTCACCACCGGCAGCCGCCGCAACTTCGCGCATGCGTCGGAAATCGGCTTCGTCGCTGAACGTGACCGTGTGAATGGTAATGCCTTCGTCGGCTGCGCGGCGTGCGGAGATCACGGGTTCGATGCCGCGATTTTTGCGACCGTCGGTCATCAACACCATCGTCTTCAATGCAAAGGGGCGCGCGCGGTTATCGGTCAGCACCGTGATGCCATTGTCGATTCCCGCGGCGATATTTGTGAAGCCGGCGACTGGCTCGCTACCGATTCTGGCCATTGCATCACGCACTCGCTGATAGTTAAAGTCCAGTCGCGCGTCGATGTCGGAGGTGGTAAAGGTGATGCCGCAGCCGCTGCCTTGCTGCGAATAACTGACCAGTCCGCACTGCTCGAGTTGGACCGTGTTGTCGAGCTCGGCGAGGAATCCAGCTACCGCAATATTGAGGCCACCCCAGCGACTGAGCGTTGGATGTGGCGGATTGCAGAATCCGCCTGGTACGTTGCGGCTGACGAGGTCTCGCATCATCGATCCCGATCGATCCACCACAAGACAAATGTCGCGGTCGAGCTGTGTGGATGTCGCAACCTGGGTGGGCTCGAACGAGCCGACACCCAATACGCGACCTAAAAATAACGGTACAGGTCCACCTCGGGAGGCCTGAGTACGATTACCATTTACGCGGACGGCATTCTTCAGTTGGCCGCCTGTTGAGAATACGAATCGCGAGTTGCGCGAAGCCTGACGAGCGAGGCCGATCTCAATTTCTCCGTCTACGACTTGCAATGGCGTGCCGGCCACCAAGTTGCGACTGGCGGCATCGCGGGCAGAGGCTCGCGCGGCGGCCTCGTTCTGCTGCAGGCTCAGCGTCTTGGCACCTGCGCGCGACGCGGCGTCGGTAGCGGTACGCAATTCGGTGCGAACTAGTTGCATCCACGCAGTATCGATCGCGAACGCGGCCATGATCACGATCAATGGCAGCGTAATAGCGATCATGACCAGCATGGCGCCTCGACGAGCAGGTCGACGTCTGTTGTATGGCATAGTCCGGTTCCTACGGTCGGCTGTGTTCTTACAGCTCTTTCATCATCGTGGCGCTAGCCGACAAGACCCGTCCCCGGAAGAAGCTACCAGGGATGACCGAGTTGCGATCGGCCGGAGCCGACACGGTCACGGTGATGTATTGTCCCGTTGGCACAGCAGGTATATCGGAGGGATTCACAGCGATTGTGCCGCCTTGCACGCGTCGCTGCGTAAGCACTTGCTGTCCGGTACGACGTACGTCATTGGCGACGGCTCGATCCTCCAGGCCAGTGCGAACACCTTCGTACGCCGCAATGGTCAGCGATTGCTTTAGGAAGATCATCGTGCAGCACTCGATCATGCCGAGCACGAGCAAAACAATCACGGGCAGGCAGACGGCAAATTCGGTAGCCGCGACGCCACGTCGATTGCTCGTCCGCTGCCGCCGCGTGCGTCGACCGTATGTGTGAGGAGCGTTCATGGGTTCCATCGATGCTGGAGTAAACCTAGTTGGCTTCGACGGTCTCTTCGGTCTCGCTAGAAGGCGCCGCATTCGACTTCAGTTGATCGACCATGCGATTGAAGTCGTCCGCCAGACCCTTCCAGAAGTCGAAATCGCGGAACTTCAGACGCGGTGCCGGATTGCCTTCGGCAATTTCCAGAATCACCTGACGGAGTCGATAAATGGGTCCCGCAAAACGATGGCTCAGCTTGATCGTGTCGAGCACAAATACCGGCAGTAGAAACACCATCACGAGCAAGAATGGTCCATGCGTCCACCAAAGCTGTTGCGTGTGTTCGGCGATCGAACGAAACGGATTGCTTAGCACTTGCAAACAAAATGCCACCATCGAGGCGACCAACAAGAACGAGAACCAGTGAATTACCAGGCGACGCACCAAGGCTCCTTGCACCTTAGGGTCGACAAATGTCTTTTTACGTTCGGGATGGGACATTTCGCTCTCGAGCCTCGCAATAACTTGATTGGTCGAAATATTGCTTCGCGCCAAGCAGGCGCAATTCTGTCTACGGCAAACCTAGGTCACGGCTTGTCGCAAATCACCAGCTCGTCGAACAAACGACCATTTGACTGGCGAGGCCGAGAATTATGCCTGGCAAAATCGCTGCGATCAGCATAAGTGGCTCGTCGATGCGACGGCGTGCGACTGCTATTGGGTAGCCTCGGCGAGATGACTCGCCGCTTGCGCGTGTAGATGGAAGACGGCGGACTTGACTTGGCCGAATTTCGCGCGTTCGGCAAGTAAGTCGACCAGATCACGCCACACCATTTCGGGAAGGCCCGAGTCCTGCGCAGCCTGCGTGATTGCCGCTACAACCGAGTCCAATCGAGTCCAAGTCGGCGAATAGCTGAGCAGCAAGACATTCGATTTGGTCGCCAATTCAGCCAACGCGGCAGCTTCGGTACCAAATTGTTCCTGCAGCTGGTGTGCAAGTTTTGGACCACCTTCATCGAGGAGAAATGCCAAGTTCTTTTGTAAATGGTTCTCGCCGTCTTCATGTTTCGGCAGAGGCGGCAACTGAAAGCCGAGCCACAGCGCCTCGTCACGTGCTTTCGCCAGACGTTCGCCGTAGTCTTCCACTCCCCTGCCCTTTGCCTGTAAGGCGGCGGCCATGCTCCAATCGCTACTAATCTGCCAGGCAGACTGAGCGATTTTAGGTGAAATCGAGGTTCGGGCTTCAGGTTGCAGAGGCAGATCGTCCACCGAGGGTGCAGATTCTGGGCCGTCAGCCGTTGGCGGCAAGACGAGCGAACCGTCTTCGGCATCGGAGTCGGCTGCCGTCGGATCGGACGCCGCGAGATCCTTCGGTCCGGCGTCGACCTGTTCCGCCAACACTTCGACCGACTCGGTGCCGAGCGTTGGCGGGACAGCCGCAGCAAGTTGGTCCTCTGTGCCGGCGTTGGACTCCATGACGGTGCCTGAGGCTGGCAGGCTCGGCGGCTCGACGGTGCCTGTCGCGTGCGAATCGACCGCTTGACTAGTCCGATTGGGTGGTTCGTGCTCGTAGCGAATTTCCTGCCAACATCCAGAAACGCTGCAGAACAGGCAAATGGTCATCCACTTGCATGAGCCAACAAACATGCGTTGTTTGATAGCCACAATAGACTGTGAGGAGTAGATAAGCGGCCCAACCATAGTCAAATTCGATGCGCTAGCGTCGATGTGGTAGTCTTTCAGGAGCCGATCGAGGTGATTTGCCCGTGCCGGCGCTTCCAAATATAGCCCACCGCATCGACCTTCCGCAGCGCCTTTCCCGCCCGAATTCTGTCGTGACCGAACAAAACACGCCATCCCAAGTCGGCCAACCCACCCGGCGAAAGTTTCTGCGACGCGCAATTGGTGGCTGCTTGCTAGGTAGCGCCGGCGCGCTGGGATACGCGTATGGCGTAGAGCCCCACTGGATCGACGTGGTTCGTCGTCGATTGCCGATTGCCAGGCTGCCTCAGGATCTTGTTGGTTGCCGATTGGTACAGATTAGCGACATCCATATCGGCGATTCGGTTGCCGACGACTACATGCGACAGGCCTTGGGTAGTTTGTCCCAACTTAAGCCGGACATGATTGCCATCACTGGCGACTTTATGACCAGCCGACGAGATGAGCAAGTGGATCACACTCTGGAACTGATGCAGTATCTGCCGCAGACTCCACTGGGCCGCTATGCCATTCTGGGAAATCACGACTATGGAAAAGCGGGTCGTCACTGGCGTACTGCCAGCTCTCTTGCAGCTGGACTGAGCGATATCAATGTGCAAGTCTTGCGAAACGAAGTCCGCGATGTGGCTGGCATCCAACTGGCAGGGCTCGATGAACTACTCTTCAATCGATGTTTGATTCAGCCCACGCTCGATCAACTCGACCCGGAGCGCCCGATGCTTGCGCTCTGTCACAATCCCGACGCGGTCGATCAGCCCGGATGGGAGAACTTTAGAGGCTGGGTGCTGGCAGGTCACACGCACGGTGGACAATGCAAGCTGCCCGGTTTTGATCCGCCGATCACACCGGTGTGGAACAAAAGGTATACCGCGGGCGTGTTTCAGCTGAGCGGTCAGCGCCAGATGTACATCAACCGCGGATTGGGCTACTTTCACCGCGTGCGATTCAACTGCCGTCCCGAAGTGACGCTGTTTACGCTAGAACGCGCTGAATCTGCCTAGAGTTGCCCTGGCGAAAGTTCGTTGGCGCCACTAGCTTGGTCGGCATGTCAGCCGCCAATCGCCTCGCCGTTTTTGCCCAATCCACCCTGCTGCCAGCGCTGGTAAGTAGCGTTGTCTGTTGGCTGGCGTTTCCGCCCGTTGGCTGGGGCTGGCTGATCTGGATTGCCCCGCTTGGCTGGCTGGCCGCGGTGCAGCGCGAGCAGCTACCCGGATCGCGACCGTACCAAAAGCTCTGGTTGGCTGGATTTACGTTTTGGCTGCTCGCGGCGCATTGGATTCGCCTGCCGCATCCGGCAAACCACATCGCTTGGGTGGTGTTGGCGAGTTACTTGGGCATCTACCTGCCCACTTTCGTAGCGCTTGCGCGCGTGGGCGTGCATCGACTGAAGTTGCCGCTTTGGCTGATCGCACCTGTGATTTGGACGGGGTTGGATTGGCTGCGGCATCACCTGATGACGGGGTTTGGCTTTGGTTCTCTCGCGCACGCGCAGGCGGACTATCTTCCTGTGATTCAAATCGCTAGTGTGGCAGGCGAGTACGCCGTTACCTTTCTGATTGTCACGGTAGCGTCTTGTCTGTTGCAGTTCCTAGTGCATTGTAAAGCGACGTTCCAATCATCGGACGTTGCGTTAGTCGCTGCGGTTCGTCCGCTCGCGCCAGCAATCGTCATTGTTGCCGGTACCGTCGGGTATGGCGTTGCGAATCTCAAAAGTGAGTACACGCCGACGAATGGTCAGGGCCTGCGTGTCGCATTGATTCAAGGCAACACGCTTGCCGATTGGAAGGGTGACGAAACCAAGCAGCGACAGATCATGGAAGAATACATGCGGCTATCGCTGGGCGCGGTCAAGCAGTCGCAAGACCGCGACGGTCGTCAGGTCGATTTGATCATTTGGCCGGAAACGACCTTCCGACAAACGCTAGCCACGGTCGCCGATGGCTACCTGCCGCCGCCCGATTTGGTGCACGGATCGTATCTCGTCGCGGGACAGCGCGATCTTGCCGAGTTCGTCCGTCTGACAGGCGCGGCAATTCTCACGGGGATCGATCGAGTGCATCTTTATCCAACCGATCACGGACACCCGGACTTCAACGCTTTCAACTCGTCAGTCCTGATGGACTCGCGACAGCAGATCGTGGGCACTTACGACAAGATGCACCGCGTGCCGTTTGGCGAGTACATTCCGTTTGCCGATTGGATTCCAGCGCTGTATCAGCTCACACCGCTTACTGGGGGCGTCTACGCTGGGCAGCAGCCCACGCTTTTCGAGTTCGCAGGTACGTTCATCGCACCGAACATCTGCTACGAAACTTGCGTGCCGCATCTCATACGTAACCATGTCCAGTACGACGGCAGTGCCCATCCTGACGTGCTGGTCAACCTAACCAATGACGCTTGGTATTGGGGTTCCAGCGAACTCGATATGCACCTGGCTTGTGGCGTATTTCGCGTGGTCGAGAACGGGCGGCCGCTGCTGATCGCAGCTAACGGCGGCCTTTCGGCGCATGTCGATGCTAGCGGACGCGTGCAGCAGACGACTCAGCGCCAATCGTCGGAGTTTCTGCTAGTCGACCTGCCAACGCCGACGCGAGCTGAGCTGACTTTCTACACGCAATGGGGCGACTGGTTCGCAATCTCCTGTGTGGTATGCTGTGTGGTTTTGGCCGTGGTCGGCTGGCGTCAGCGCGGCACGCGCGCTGGCGGCGCTGCCTAGCGACGCGGCAATCAGCCTGCCTTCCGAAATCCCACCTCCGCAGTTCCTTTGGCTGTTGTTCTTCAAATTCAGGATGCCTACAAACGCTACGGCGAGCAGGAGCTGCTCGACGGTGCCAGCTGCGCGCTGCCGGACGATCAGAAAGTTGGGCTGATCGGTCGTAATGGCGCGGGCAAAAGTACCTTCTGCCGAATCCTACTTGGAGACGAGGAACTCGACGCAGGCGAAGTAGTTCGCAGTAAAAAGCTTAGACTAGGCTACCTGCGCCAGCACGATCCGTTCGAAGAAGGAGAAACGGTCCTCGGTTTTTTGCAGCGTGACAGCGGTCAGCCCGAATGGCGATGCGGTGAGATTGCCTGGCAGTTTCAGCTACCCGATGCGATGCTTGACGCCCCGGTGCGATCGCTATCGGGTGGTTGGCAGACGCGCGTGAAGCTCGCGGCGCTGCTGCTGCACGATCCGAATTTGCTGATTCTCGACGAACCGACCAACTTTCTCGACTTGCGGACGCAGATGCTGCTGGAAGAATTCCTGCAAGGCTTTCGCGGTGGTTGTCTGATTGTGTCGCACGATCGGGCGTTTCTCAAACGGACTTGCAACCACACGTTAGAAATCTCGCGCGGCAAGATGACCATGTACCCCGGCGACGTGGATTCTTATCTAGAAAATCTTGCCGAACGTCGCGAGCACGACCAGCGCGTTAACGCGGCAACGCTGACCAAACGCAAGCAGCTCGAGGCCTTTATCAACAAGAATCGCGCCAATGCCAACACTGCGAGCCAAGCGCGCAGCAAAGCGAAGCAACTCGAGCGATTGGAGTTGGTCGAGGTGCAAGGCGAAGAGGCGTCGGTCGCGTTCAGCTTTCCGGTTGTCGATCCACGGCAAGGCATAGCCCTGCGAACCGAGCAGCTATCCATCGGCTATCCCGCAAACGAGGTCGCGACGGAAGTGCAGCTCGAGATCGATCACGGCTCGCGCACTGGCATCGTCGGCGACAACGGTCAAGGGAAGACGACGTTTTTGCGCACCATCTGCGACTCGCTTCAGCCGCTCGCTGGTAAGCTCAAATGGGGTTATGGCTGCCAGGTGGGTGTCTACGCCCAGCATGTTTACACCACGCTGCCAGAGAACCAAACTGTCAATGACTATTTGCACTATCAGTCGGCCCCCGGTACGACGATCCAACAGGTGAAGGATGTGGCCGGCAGTCTGCTGTTTAGCGGCGAGCTGGTCGAAAAGAAAATCAAAGTGCTCAGTGGTGGCGAACGTGCGCGACTGGTGTTGGCCGGACTGCTACTCCAGCAGCACAACGTGCTCATTCTCGACGAGCCCGGCAACCACCTCGACGTCGAGTCGGTCGAGGCGCTGGCCGACGCGCTGGGCACTTACCAAGGGACGGTCATCTTCACAAGCCACGATCGTCACTTCATGCACCGCGTGGCGACCGCTGTGATCGAGGTCCGCAATGGCCGCGTCGTGAGTTATCCGGCCAGCTACGACGACTACGTCTACCGTACGCGTAAGGAGCTCGAAGCCGGTCTTCGCGCCGAACACACCGCACGCGGCACCCCCGACGCGACTACGTCCGCTGGCGGACGCAAACTCGGCGGTCGCGAAGAGCGCGAGCTGCAAAAGAAGCACAAAGCCGTCGAACGCAAGATCGCCAAGCTCGATGAAGAGAAAAAAGCGATCAACGCTGAACTGCTGCAAGTCACTGACGTCAAAGAGGCCCAACAGCTGCACGAAAAGCTCGCCGGCGTATCGTCGGAGGTCGAGCAGCTCGAAGAGCAGTGGTTGGAAATATATAACGAGCTAGAAGGAGTTTGATTCGCGGCTTGCGGAGTATTTACCACAGAGCCACGGAGGGCACTGAGAACGGGTAATCGCGAATCGAAGTGCATAATGCTGCGATACCGCGAAATGGGAGTTTGGACAGTGGCAATTGCGCAAGCTCCGTGCTACCAGCGGATAGAGGTTTCTCAGCGGGTGCATTTTTCTTGATTCGCGAATCACACGAAAGAGCACGAATAATCGTATCGCTGCAGATTCGATACGGTTCGAGAGTTAACGCCTGCTACAGCCCAAAGCGATATACGGTAAGTTCACCCGAAAGAACGTGAGCGAAATGACGGCGATTGTTCCAAGCAGAAGCGAACTTGGTTCCGGGATCGCAACAAGGTTGGAAACGAAGATTCCCTCTGTGCCATCAGTAAAATTTGCCCAGAAGGACAACTGCCCATAATCATTGAATCCACTTGGGCGGCCGTCCTCGTTGCCAGTGTTGCCGATGAAGCCGAGGTTGCGAATCGTGCGGTAATCACCAGGTGCTACTTCCAAGTGATCGCCCTGGCGCACAATTAATCGTAGCACTCTAGCTTCGTCCTCTGCCCAGAGACCTTTGTCATTGAGACTATTGATTCCTTCACCAGTGAGTCGTCCCTGAAACGCGACTCGACCTGCGGAATTAAGCACTAGTTCCGTAAAAGTCGAGTGGTTCCCACCAAAAAAAACTGTGTCACCTGACGTACCTGGTGCTTGATCACCTTCACGCGCAACTAGTTCAAGTGTACCGGATCCTTCTGACCATATTCCCACGTTATTTGTACCATCGATGGCCGCTCCAGACAGAACGCCTTGGAACGCAGTGTGGCCAGCCCTATTGAGAACAGGACTGAATGCAAATCCCTTGTAGTCTACCCCCGCATGCAGTCCCGGCGCTTGCTCTCCCGCCAGGGCAACCAGACTTAGTTCGCCGGTACCCTCCGACCAAATTCCGCTATCAAATGCACCCGTCAAGTTCGCAATGAATGCCGTTTGACCAGCGGCATTCAATGCGGGACTGCCAAGGCTTCTGAAGTTGATGCCCATGGGAACACCGGGTGCTTGCTCTCCCGTACGTGCGACCTTTGTAAGGTCTCCAAGGTTTTCTTTCCATATTCCAGTATCGTCGGCTGCGTCGACGCCATCTCCTGCTACGACGGCGTTAAATGCAGTTTGACCTGCATCATTGAAAACGGGACCACGAATGAAGCGAAATTTTACGCCAACTGGAGTTTCAGGCGTTTGGCTGCCTGTGAATGCTACAGCCCGAAGAGCCCCAGTAGCGTTAGACCAAACTCCATTATCATCCGGACCTTCAGTCAAGTTACTTGGTCCGCTATCTGTATCAGCTCGAAACGCTATTTGGCCTGCTGAATTGAAGGAGAAACTAGTACTTAAACTGGCGAAACTAGCACTGATTGGAATGTCTGGCGGATGATCCTCAGCGAATAGGATTCTTGTCAGCGATCCGTTGTCATCCAACCATATTGCGATATTGGTAACTTCTGTACCGTCGTCGTCGCTAGTGACTGTTGCGCGAAACGCCGTTTGGCCTGCATCATTAATATGCAACGATCCAGTCTTTGGGGGCGGCAGTCCTAATAGCGAGCCATTCAAAAGTTCACCGTGACGAACAACGAGAGCAAGTTCGCCGGTGCCTTCTGACCAAATTCCGAAATGTCTTTCGGTTTCTGAGTCCTCTGAAAATAACTCTGCATGGAACGCGGTTTGGCCTACAGAGTTCATTGTCGGTAGGCTCAAGGCTGGGAAGAGGCCGCTGGATTTGCCAAATTCAACTCCAGTCTGTGTTCCCGGAGCTTGATCTCCTGTTAGCGCCACGTTGCGCACGAGCTGCGCAGCGGTCGATGAACCAAGCAAACTGACAGCAAGGCCCATGAGCCCGAATCGGTAGGCTATTCTGATCATGAGTGTCGTAGACATTCGCATTCCGGTACTGTGCAAAAGGCTACTTCGGAATACATTAAGTGTGTGCTTATGCATTAAGGAAAACGAATCATGCTCGTATTAGCCTTCACGAGAGTATCTCCTGTACGTGATGGCGACATTCGATGCCAGCTTCAAATTTGGCACAGACGGATTCGTAGCCTAAACCGAAAATCAGGCCAGTTACCCATCAATTGGCAAGAATTTTTTTCAACTTAGCCACTTCCTTTGCAAAGATATTACCGCCGACAGCTATCCAGGAGTTTTTCATTGGTGTGATGTAAACGCCAAGAATTGAACTTGCGATAGGTGGTCTTGGCCGTTTTTCCGTCGTGAGTAATGACCGGCGGCTCGAACCGTGGGAAACCATCGTCTGAAAACGCTTTATGTATTCGCGCTTATTCGCGTGCAATGAATAACCTGTTGGTGGCGACAGCGGCTAGCGTGGCATTTCCGACCATTGCCTCATTACATCAATCCGTGTCCTTTCAGCCAGACTTCGAGTAAATCGGGCCAGCGATCGGCGGGGCGGTCGCCGCGGTAGAAGCCGTAGCCGTGGCCGCCGATCTCGTAGAGGTGCATCTCAGCCGGGACGTTCTGTTTACGCAGCGCGCGATACAACTCCACGGCGTTTTCGACCGGCACTGCCTTGTCGTCGGCAGCGTGAGTGATGAACGTGGGGCAAGTATCAGCCGTGACTTGCATTTCGTTGGACATCAGACGAACGAGGTCTTTAGGGGGTGATTGGCCAAGTAGATTCCTCCTTGAGCCTGGATTCGTCAGTTCTTCCTTCATGGAGATCACCGGATAGACGAGCACCATGAAGTTTGGCTGGCAGCTTTCACGCTCGATCGGATCAGTGGCGTCGGCTTGACCTTTGTCGAAGTGCGTGCCGGCTGACGCGGCAAGATGTCCGCCGGCAGAAAAACCGAGGATGCCGATGCTGTCGATGTCGAGTTGCCACGCGTCCGCGCGGCTACGCACGAGGCGTAGCGCGCGCTGGGCGTCGTTTAGCGGAATGGGGTGCTGGTGCAGCCCGCCGCCATGGCGATACTTGAGCACCGCAGCCGCAACTCCCCGTTGGGCGAACCACTTCGCCATCGTCGAGCCTTCTTTTTCGATCGACAGTCCGCCGTAGCCTCCTCCCGGGCAGACGACCACGGCTGTACCGACGCGGGCGTCTTCTGGTGGCAAGTAGACGGTTAGCGTGGGTTTGCTGACGCCGGTCAACCAGCCGTTACCGACCGCCGGAGCCCGAGAATCGAATCGCTCCTTCCCCGTGTAATCTTCCGATCCCGGCGCGATACCAGGCCACAGCGGTATGACGCTGGCTTCGGTTGCCATCGATTGCAGCTGGTGGGCAAAAGCCACTCCAACGATCATGCCAATCTTCAATAGGCTTCTGATAGCGCAAGTACTTTCCATGTAGATTCTCCAGGTGCGAATTTGCTTGACGGGTCGAGCCGGGTTATGGTGGCGATTGGCTGATCTGCCCATTCGAGATCTGCCTGAGCGGCGATTTTATCAGATCGGCAGGAATTTTTCCGATGCGCGTGACAACCTCATCAGCATTCGGCCTAGGTGATGGGTAATGCCATGACGAGTAGCTCCTCTGCCAACGCCGAACTTCTGCTATCGCAAGCGCTTGCGGGCTCGAGCGAGTGCTTTGGCCGGCTGCTGCACATCTATCGCAACTATCTGAAGTTGCTGGTCGTGACGCAACTGGAACGCAAACTCCAGCAACGCGTCAGTCCGTCGGATGTCGTGCAAGAGACGTTCCTTGAGGCGAATCGCGATTTCCTCCAGTTTCGCGGTACCTCGAGCGGCGAGTTTTGTGCCTGGCTCCGCAAGATATTGGTCAACAATCTCCATCGCGTGGTCGAAAAGCACGTGCTGACTGCCAAACGTGATGTGCGGCGTGAAGTGTCGCTGGAAAACCTGGCGACCAATCTCGAGGAGTCGACCGCACGGCTGGAGGCAATCTTGCCCGACCACGGCACTTCGCCCAGCGACAACGCTCAGCGCCACGAGATGGAAATCAGCCTTGCGAATCACTTGGCCGCGTTGCCGGCTGACTATCGCGATGTGATCGTGCTGCGACACATCGACGGTCTGCCGTTCGAGGCGGTCGGCAAACGACTAGAACGTTCGGCAGCCGCTGCGCGAATGCTGTGGCTACGAGCCATCAAAGACTTGCGGGAGCGCATGGATGGCTGACGTGCAAACGAACGATGATGTGATCCGGCGGGTCGCTCCCTCACTCGGTAGCCAGCCGGCGCGAGAAGATCGATTGGCGCAAATTCTCGACGATTACCTGATCTCACTCGAAAAAGGTTTGCCGCTCGATTTGGAACAATTGGCGATAGAGAACGCCGATCTCGCCACCGACATTCGCTCGTTCGCCTCGAGCTTGCAGCTGCTCCATCAGACGACGGCGCAGATGCGTCCCGATTCGCAGCCATCGCCAAGCCAACCGTCAGCATCCAAGCAACTCGGCGACTTTCGCGTGGGCCGCGAAATTGGTCGTGGAGGGATGGGTGTTGTCTACGAGGCGCAGCAGCTGTCGCTACAACGCAAAGTAGCGCTCAAGGTGTTGCCTTTTGCCGCGATGTGGGATCAAAAGCAGATCGCCCGCTTTCGCAACGAGGCGCTCGCTGCCGCCCAGCTGCATCATCCCAACATCGTGCCTGTGTTCGCGGTGGGTGAGGAGCGGGGAATCCACTTCTACGCGATGCAGCTGATTGAGGGTCAGTCGCTTGATCAGATCGTGCGCCAACTGCTGCCGTCGAAACCGCAATCGCTGCAGTCAACGGTGGCAGCGCATTCGACCATTGCTGAAGAGCCGTGCGTCAGCGATCTGTCGACCCAGCTCTCGCAAGATCGCAGCGGCTACTGTCGGGCGATCGCGCGGCTTGGCGAGCAAGCGGCCGAAGCACTGCATCATGCCCACGAATATGGCGTGGTCCACCGCGACATTAAGCCTTCCAATCTCATGGTCGATGGAGAGGCCAAGCTTTGGATTACGGATTTCGGGCTAGCACGCATTCAGAGCAGCCCCGGCGTGACGATCACAGGCGACGTGGTCGGAACGCTACGCTACATGAGCCCCGAGCAAGCCGCAGGACAACACACGCTGGTCGACACGCGCACAGACATCTACGGGCTTGGAGCAACGCTCTACGAATTGCTGACGTTGCAGCCTGCATTTCCGGGCGAAGATCGGCAAACAGTGCTGCGCAATATTGCCGAGAGCGAGCCAACGACTCCGCGCGCAATCAATCCCGCGATACCGGTCGATCTTGAAACCATCGTGCTGCAGGCGATGGCCAAATCGCGTGAGAGCCGCTATGCAACGTCCCAAGCACTAGCAGACGATCTGCGTCGTTTTTTGGCGGGCAAACCCACTCTGGCAAGGCGTCCGACGGTCGTCGATCGCGCGTCGAAATGGATGCGCCGACATCGAAACATGGTCGCACTCGCAGCAGGTTTTCTGCTCGTGCTAACACTGGGCTCGACAATTGCGACGGTGCGCATCGCACAAGAGCAACGGCGTACAGCCGCAGCGCTGGTCGACGCGAAAAAGAATCTACGGCGCGCGAATCAGCACTTTGCCCAAGCGCGGCGTGTGGTCGATCAATTCGGAGTTCGCCTGGCAGACCAACTGCAACAAACGCCGGGGACCGAACAGCTCCGGCAGCGACTGCTGGTCGAGACGTTGCAGTACTACCGCCAGTTCGCTCGGCAGATCGAAGGGCAACCGGATATCCAAGATCAGCTCGCGATGACGCATCTCAAGACGGGAGTCGTCACGGCCAAACTTGGCGCGCGCCGTAAGGCGATGGCCGAATATCAGGCTGCTCAGAAGTTGCTGCTACAACTTCTCGAACATGATGGCGAAAACACCCACTTGCGATCGCAATTGGCCCTATCTCGCAACAACATGGCGCTACTGTTTGTGGCTGTCGGCGACACAGAGTCGGCGCTACGCGAGTATGAGCTGGCGATTGCGGCGCAACAGCAGCTCGTTGCCGACGGACCGCAGCGCATGCGTTTTTCTAGTCAGCTCGCCGATAGTTATCTGAATCTTGGCACGCTGCTGGGCGAGCGAGGCGAAGTCGCCAGAGCGTCGAAGTTGTTCCACACAGCGATCGCCATATTGCTTGCTAATCACGAGCGTGCCCCCAATGAAATTGGCCACGGGCGCAGTCTGGCGATGGCGTACAACAACCTCGCCTACCTCAACCGGGTGACCGATTCGGTGGTAGCGAAGCATTCCGCCCAGCAAGCGGTTGAGCTGCTGGAGCGCATCTGCCGAACGCCGGCAGCTACCGACGAGTGCCTTGCCGACCTGTCGTTGTGTTATGGCAATCTCGCTGCGATCGAGAGCGGTACTCAACAGACGACAGCCGCGATCGGATCGTATCAGCGGGCGATCCAACTGCACGAGTCGCTGGTGCGAACAGCGCCGGGCATCGTGCGTTACCGTAGTGAGCTGGCTGCTTATCTCAACAATTTGGCGCTGCTTCAATTACGTGCTGGCGAGGGTGCTGCGGCTAGCGAGGCGTTTCAGCGTGCTAATCATCTGTTCGCCCAGCTACTGGACGACTATCCGGGTCAGATTGCGTACGCCAACGGTTGGGCAGCATTACTCAACAACCAAGGCTTAGCGCTAGCGAGTGTCAGCC
Organism: Planctomycetota bacterium; assembly: GCA_039184115.1. GTDB lineage: Bacteria > Planctomycetota > Planctomycetia > Pirellulales > Lacipirellulaceae > Bythopirellula. The sequence goes on from JBCDBK010000068.1 coordinate 17,217, forward strand.
GTCTCGACGACGCGTTGGAAGCCTACGGACAAGCGGTAGTCGCGCAGGAACAAGTTTGGCGTGCGCTTCCAAACTCCAGCAGCGTACGAAGATCCCTAAGTCGAATCTATTACAATTTCGGTCAAGCGTTGCACCAAAGCGGCCGCAGCACCGAGGCGTTCGATATCGCACTGATGCGGCGCGGGCTATGGCAAGGCGACGGCAAACGACTGTTTTCCATCGCCGTCGAGTTAGCGGCGCTCGCCAAAGGCATTCGGTCGGATCAACGGGGCGAGCGAGATACAGAAGTCATCGCCACAGTTGCGACCGCCTTGCAGGCGGGTTACGAACCAGACGTTGAGTGGAGTGCTGATGAGCGATTTCGCGATTGGCACAATCACCCCGATTTCGAGAACCTGCTTCGTCAGCGCTCTGGCAAGTTGATAACTGTGAAGTCACGGCAAGTCATGTCAATTCCCTAAGGCATCATGAAACGCTGGATCCAACGTCGACACGATTCGCGGCCGCAGCCGGCCGACCGCTATCGACGCGCGCGGCGATTGGCCATCGAGCGATGCGAAGACCGGTGCATGCTGTCTGGAACCACGCTCGATACAGAATTCGTGTCGCTGACGAGCGGCGGAGCGGGCGGCTTTATCGCTCTTGATACCTCGGCCTGGCTACTGAGCGGTAGCAGTAACTCGTTAGTCGGCGACTTCGCTTTCGATCTTAGTGGCCAAGTCACACCTGCGGTGGATCAACAGGTCTTCGCCAACAATCAGTTGGACGTGCCGTCGATCAAACTGTCGGTGCCACTGTATGTCGGTACTAATTCAACGTCCGGCGATGCGGTACCCAGAGTTGCTCCGTCTGATGGCGATGCGGTACTCAAAGTCGTGCCGACCGATGATGCCAAATCCATCGCCAAGCTTCCGGAACTTCCGCAGGCCATTCCGCCGTCGCTGCCGACAGCACCGGGCGATCCGGCAACTGAGAGCTATCAGAGTCCGACGCCTGGACCAAACTCTCCGAGGGAACTAACGGATCCGACCAGCGAAAAATCGCTCGACTTTCGCCCGCCGTGGGATTACGACGATGCGCTCGATATTGTTGATGTGCCCAACGACTCGACGGTGGATCCGCCGGGACTGACTGGCAAGACCGCCGTTATGCGCTTGATCGACGACCCGATAATCATCATCGATGAGAATTCGGCGTCTCGATACGACGACCAAGGCGGCACGTTGCCGATCTTTGACGCGGTGGCAACGGCGCAGCGGGACTACGAAACACAGTTGTTAGCAGCGGTCGCTCAAAAACTCGATCGTGATGACGTCTTGCCAGCACGAATCAGTCCGACGTCGCCGCCCCAGCCGGTCGCCGCCGACTTGGCGCGGGTCGTCGCTTACGAGGCGTTTGACCGTCGATCGGGCGGACAGGTCAATGCGGAAGAGCCAACCGCCGACCCGACAGCGGTCGATTTCGATAACGTTCCGACCGAGATGTCGACGCCAACGGTAGACCGTTCGTCTGAGTCTTCCGTCGGCGTCGAGCCCGCGCCGACCACCGTCAGCAAGCGAGCGAACAACCACGCGAATGGCACAGTTCAACAAGTCGCACGACCAATCGCCTCGCCTTCCGACCCGTCGCACTACGCGCCAACAGAGCGCATCGATAATGAGCGAGAGACCGCTTACGCTGCCGCCTTCTCCGAATGGCCGCTGTTGGCGAGCGTAGCCGTCTTGTCAGTGCAGGTCGGATGGTTCGTATATCGGGCGCCAAACCTAGACAAATCAAAATCTAGCACGAACGGCAGAACTTCGCTTCAAGTGCGCCAGACTCCAACAACAGCTGGTGGATAGGTTCTTACATCCCAGCCAGGACCACGTTTTTCTGTACGCAAGCCGCCCGGCAATAGACCAAAGTCGAATCGCTCATCGGCTTCGACTAGCAGGATCGATCCTGTCGGGCAGTATTCCAAGACCGCGTTGATCAGCTCCAGCATTTGCGTTTGCTGATCGACGAAGAACGAGTATGGCGGGCTGCAAAAAACCAACCAAGGCTTGGCTACGGGAGGAAGTTTGATGGACGGCGATTCTGACCGGTTCGTGGCATCCTGCATTCGTGCGACTGCCGTTTTCGGCAGATCACGTTTTCCCCACAAGAAGGCGCTGGTCATTAGTAACTCGGTGCGATCTTCGAGAGCCAAAGCCGCGATATTTTGCTCGACGACGCGGGCGGTTGGAATGTGTTTTTCGATAAACGTGGCACTTTCTGCGCCCCGACTTAGCGCCTCGATGCCAAGCGCCCCGGTACCAGCGAACAAATCAAACGCGTGCTTGCCGCGACACTCAGTGCTAATCAAGTTGAATAGCGACTCGCGGACTCGCTCCTTCATCGGACGGGTGACTGGATCGCCGTGGTAAAGGAGTTTGCTGCCGCGAAACTGCCCACCGATGATCCGTAGCTCTGTGGGTTCGTGCAGTGGTTGGGGTTTTGCAATTCGTTTTGGCATGGGGTTTTGGCCACCAGCAGTTGCGATTACGCTAAGATTGTCCTACAGAGCCAGCCGTCGGCCCTGTTTGCGGTCTGGGCTCTCTACAGCCTACAACTCGCGGCGGAAAGCCTATAGCCCCAAAGAGGATTCAACCCATGATTCGTCGTGTTCTGCTTGTTTTTACGCTCTTGCTGTTCGGTAGTGTGACCTCGGACGGATTGGCTCAGTCTAGCACCAAGGCTCCGAGTGCGGCTGCTACTGGTGCCAAACAAGCGTTTCAGCAACTGCAGCAGCAATGGGCCGACATGTATGTCGCCCTGGCAGAGAAAACCAACCGTAGGAAATCGGCCGGGCCGGGTGCCAGCGAGGTCGACCAAGAGATCGACGAGCTGACTAAAGAGATCGAAGCGATGGTCGACAAAATGGTGGCAGCCGGCTTGGCGGTTCACAAAGCCGGCATCACCGACGACGAGATGGTCAATAGCACGCTAACTGCCATTGCAGGGTTCTACGTGACCGGCGATCCCAAAGGCGATGGCGGCGATCAGTACGAGAAAGCGCTGCCCCTAATCGAGGCCATGCTTGCGTCGGGCCTGGGAGCCAAGTCGAAGGAGCTTTGGCTATGGGGAGGACTCAGTGCGTTCAACCTCAACGAATTCGACCTTGCAACGAAATACTTCCAATCTGCCGAACTCGCCGGTCTGCTCGGAAGCAGCCCTCCCGGCAGTGGTCGGGGCGACCCGCTTAATCGCGTCTGGCAGTTGGCACGAAAACAAATCGAAGACTTGCCAGCAACCCGTCAGGCATGGCAGCAAGAAAAGGCGCTGCGAGACCGAGAAGCGACTGCCGACGATCTGCCTCGTGTCCGGTTGCATACGACCCGTGGAGATATCACGATCGAGCTGTTCGAAAACGAAGCGCCGCAGGCGGTGGCCAACTTCATCACGCTCGTCAAAGATGGCTTTTACGATGGCGTTGTGTTCCATCGCGTGTTGCCAGCGTTCATGGCACAAGGCGGCGACCCCACCGGTTCGGGAAGCGGCGGGCCAGGATACAACATTCGCTGCGAATGTTATGGGCCGAATCTCCGCAAGCACTTTCGGGGCAGCCTCAGTATGGCGCACGCCGGTCGAAACACGGGCGGTTCGCAGTTCTTTCTTACGTTTGTGCCCACCAGTTATCTCGACGGTAGGCATACCGTGTTCGGCCGCGTGATCGAAGGTATGGAGGCGGCCTCGGCGCTCAAACGTCGCGATCCGTCCTCGCCTGGGCCAAAACCGACGCCAGACAAGATTGTCAAAGCCCACGTACTCCGCGATCGCGGGCACGCGTACGAATTCGAGAAACTGCCTGACCGCTGATTGCAGCCTGATTCTGGCCCCAGTAATGCGGATTCTGCCTCGAATTTGCCTGAATCCGCTGGTAGAGCGGTGCTTGACCTAAGATGGGCATTGCGGCTAAGCTAGTATTCCGATTTTCGATTCTGGCGGCACCTGATATCGACAATCGCAATCTTAGTGATGGCTTTTCTTTTCCGGGCGGCATGGACGGAGTCGGCTGCTAAGTCATTAGCTCGCCGCCAGTTTCACACCGTGCAGATTAGCTTCGGTCGGCTCGAAGGGCTGCGACCAGAGATTTTCGAATAGGCGGACGCGACGAAGGGCTTGGCCAACGCGCGGCTGTCACATGCTTGCGATCAGTGCGCGCAGTCCGCGCGCAGCGATGCGAGCCGTGCTATGAGTTGATTGAGTGATATGCAACTGAAATCGTTAAAAATCTTCTGCGATGTCGTCCGTCGGCGCAGCTTCTCACGTGCAGCGGACGACAACGGTATTTCGCAATCGAGTGCCAGCCAGATGGTGCATCAGCTCGAAGAGCAGCTTGGCGTGCAGTTGCTTGATCGCTCGAAGCGTCCGTTTGTGCTGACCGACGAAGGCGAACGCTATTATGACGGCTGTCGGCAGCTTGTCCGGCAGTACGACCGATTGGTTGACGAGATACGCACGCTGCACGACGACACTGCCGGTCGACTTAATGTCGCTTCGATTTACTCCGTCGGCTTGGCGCACATGAGCGCCTTCATGCGTGAGTTTTCCACAGCTTATCCGGATGCGCATGTGCGTCTGGAATACCTACACCCGGCACGTGTGATCGAATCCATTGAAAATGGTGAAGCCGACTTAGGATTGGTCAGCTACCCCGAAGAGTCGCGCCAGCTGCACGTAATTCCTTGGCGCAGCGAACCCATGGTGGTGGTCTGTCATCCCTCGCACCGGCTGGCACAACATCAGTCAATCGCGATTAGCGAACTAGCGGGCGAGTCGTTCGTTGCGTTCGAGTCTGAGCTGCGCATTCGTGCAGAAATCGACCGGCAATTGTTGGTTCACAAGATCGATCTGAGTGTGGCCCTGGAGTTCGACAATGTCGAAACCATGAAGCGGGCAATCGAAATTAACGAGGGAATCAGCCTGCTCCCGCAATCGACGGTGGCGTGGGAAGTGAAATCAGGGCTGCTGGCACAGGTCAAGCTCAGTGACGTGAACCTCGAACGACCGCTGGGAATCATTCGCCGGCGTGATCGCAATCTGGAGCCAATCGCCGAGCAGTTTGTGCAATTGCTGCAATCGGAGAACAACTTGCAGCCGCCGCCGATTGACGAACCAGTGATGAGTCTGCGCGAGACGCACACACGGATCGTGTGAGCTCGATACCAATCCACGAAGAACGAACGAATAACGCAATAAAGTTTTTGGAAGTGATCGCAATGGAAAACAGAAACCTCTTCCCATCGTTTCCGCCGAAGCAAGGCTTGTACGACTCGGCCAATGAACACGACTCGTGTGGCGTTGGCTTTGTGGCGCACATCAAGGGTCAGCCCAGCCATCAGATTCTGGTCGATGCGGGCGTGATCCTGCGAAACATGGATCATCGTGGCGCTTGTGGTTGCGAAGCAAACACGGGTGACGGCGCGGGCATCTTGACCTCGTTGCCGCACAAATTCTTACAGAAGGTTGTCCAAGCCGAGCTCAGCCTCGACCTGCCCGATCCGGGAGGATTCGCGGCCGGCAATGTGTTCTTTCCTCAGATCGAAAGCGAACGCGAGAAATGTCGTCAGGTGTTTGAGAAACTGGTTGCTGAACAGGGGCAGCAGCTCCTCGGCTGGCGAAGCGTCCCCACCGATAAAAACGCGGCCAACATCGGCCCTACGGCCCAGGCGGGCGAACCGGTGATCGAACAGCCGATCGTTGACGCAGGCGGCACGGCACTCGCCGATGGCGAAGAATTCGAGCGTAAGTTGTATCTTATCCGCAAACAGGCGAGCCACAGACTACGCACCGACCCGTCGCTGACGCAAGCGAAGATGTTTTACGTTTGCTCGCTGTCGACCAAAGTCATCATTTACAAAGGCATGCTCACCACCGAGCAGCTCTTTGACTACTACCCGGATTTGGCCGATGCTGATTTCGAAAGCCATTTGGCGATGGTCCATTCGCGATTCTCGACCAACACCTTCCCATCGTGGGACCGCGCGCAGCCCCTGCGGTTTATGAGCCACAATGGAGAGATCAATACGGTCCGTGGCAACCAAAATTGGATGCGCGCTCGTCAAGGCGTCGCGGAAAGCGAGGCGTTTGCCGACGATTTGTCGAAGTTGTTCCCCGTGGTCGAACCCGACTGCAGCGACTCGGGCACATTCGACAATATCCTTGAGTTCCTGCTGATGAACGGACGCACGCTGCAAGAAGCCGTCATGATGATGGTGCCCGAAGCGTGGCAAAATCACGAGACGATGTCCGAAGAGAAACGCGCGTTCTACGAGTACAACTCGTGCTTGATGGAACCTTGGGATGGCCCCGCGTCCGTGGCCTTTACGGACGGCAAGTACATCGGCGCGGTGCTCGATCGCAACGGACTACGTCCTTCGCGCTACTATATCACGCATGACGATCGTGTCATCATGGCTAGCGAGGCGGGCGTGCTGCCAACCGTCGAACCGGAAAATGTCAAAGCCAAAGGCCGTTTGCAGCCGGGCAAGATGTTTCTCGTCGATTTCGAGCAAGGCCGCATGATCCCCGACGAGGAACTGAAGAGCGACTTCGCTGTGCGTCGGCCGTATGCTGAGTGGATTCGCAACCAGCGCATCGACATCAACGAGTTGGAACCGAACAAAGAGCCTCACGGTTTCGACAGCTCGACACTGCTGGAACGCATGCAGGCGTTCGGCTATACGGTCGAGACGATGAAGTTCATGTTGTTGCCGCTGATCAAGGTCGAGAAAGATCCGATTGGTTCGATGGGCAACGACTCGTGCCTGGCGTGCTTGAGCGACAAGCCGCGCATGCTCTACGATTATTTCCGCCAGCTGTTTGCGCAGGTCACCAACCCGGCGATCGACTCGATTCGCGAAGAAGTGATTATGTCGGTCGAGTGCTACATCGGTCCTGAACAAAACTTGCTCGAAACCACCGAAGGGCACGCGCATCGATTGCGGTTGCCGTATCCGATTTTGTCCAACGAAGAGCTGGCCGCACTCAAACACATGGGAGATGATCCCAAAAAGGGGCGTGGCTGGAAGACAAAAACCATCGATATCACTTGGCCGCGCAGCGAAGGCAAGGCCGGTATGGTGGCAGCGATCGATCGCATTGCGGCCGAGGCGGAAGCTGCCGTGGACGATGGCTACTCGCTTGTGATTTTGTCCGATCGCGGATTGTCTGCTGACCGAGTGCCGGTCAGTGCACTGTTGGCATCTGGCGCGGTGCATCACCACTTGGTCAAGCAAGCCAAGCGCACGCGCATTGGCATTGTGCTCGAAACGGGCGAAGCACGCGAAGTGCATCATCATTGCCTGCTGATCGGCTTCGGAGCCGACGCCATCAACCCCTATCTGGCATTTGAGGCCTTGTGGCAAGCTCGTCGTGATGGTTTGCTCGATTCGGGCGAGAATTCGATCGACAGCAACGAATCGGGCGAAGGTTTGGCCCATCCTGCGGTCGAGTCGGCTATCAATCACGAAGTGATCGACCCGGTCACCGCCGAAGATCATGTTTTGGTGCAAAAGTACCTAGTCGGTGTGACCAAAGGCATGCTCAAGGTGATGGCTAAGATCGGCATTTCGACGTTACAGAGCTATAAGGGCGCTCAGATTTTCGAAGCGGTCGGACTGCGTGACGAGGTGATTGACAAGTCGTTTGTCGGCACCGCAAGCCGCATCCAAGGTGTCGATTTCGAGGTGCTGGCCGAAGAAGCACTCCGTCGCCACGCGCTGGGATTCCCCGCACAGCAGACGCTCAAGCTGCCGGTGCTGCCCAACCCTGGCGAGTTTCACTGGCGTGCCGAAGGCGAACGTCACATGTGGGACCCGCAATCGATCGCCGACATACAAGTGGCCGCTCGCGCCGGCGATAAAAATGCCTACCAGCGATTCGCCGTGCACATCAACAACGATTCGGCGACCCGTTGCCAGCTACGCGGACTGCTCACTTTTAAGGCGGCCGCCAATCAGGGTCCGATCTCGATCGACGAAGTCCAGCCGGCGAGCGAAATCGTCAAACGCTTTTGCACTGGGGCGATGTCGTTCGGTTCGATCTCTGCCGAAGCCCACGAGTCGCTGGCGATCGCCATGAATCGCCTCGGCGGCAAGAGCAACACAGGCGAAGGTGGTGAGGACCCCGCACGATTCGAAACAATGTCCAACGGCGACTCGAAGCGATCGGCGATCAAACAAGTTGCCTCGGGGCGATTCGGCGTCACGATCAACTATCTGACGAATGCCGATGAACTGCAGATCAAGATTTCGCAAGGTGCTAAGCCGGGCGAAGGTGGCGAGTTGCCTGGTCGCAAGGTCGACGAGAACATCGCGCGCATCCGCTACTCGACGCCGGGTGTCGGTTTGATTAGCCCGCCGCCTCACCACGACATCTATTCGATCGAAGATCTTAAGCAGCTCATCCACGATCTCAAGAACGCCAACAGGGCCGCCCGCGTCAGCGTCAAGCTTGTCGCGGAAGTTGGCGTCGGCACGATTGCCGCAGGCGTTGCCAAGGGGTATGCCGATCACATCCTGATTTCAGGCGATGGCGGTGGTACGGGCGCTTCGCCGCTGACGAGTATCAAGCACGCTGGCCTGCCCTGGGAGTTGGGAATCGCCGAAACGCATCAGACGTTGGTGCTAAACGATCTGCGCAGCCGCGTCGTGCTGCAGACTGACGGCGGGCTTAAGACCGGTCGCGATGTGGTGATTGCCGCGATGTTGGGGGCCGAGGAGTTTGGCTTTTCGACCGCACCGCTCATCACGCTCGGTTGTATCATGATGCGGAAGTGTCATCTCAACACGTGTCCAGTTGGCATCGCCACGCAGGACCCCGATCTGCGTAAGAAATTTGCCGGCAAGCCGGAGCATGTCGTGAACTATCTGTTCATGGTCGCCGAAGAGGCGCGGGGCATTATGGCCGAACTTGGCTTCCGCACCATCGACGAGATGGTCGGCCGCGTCGATTGTTTGGAGACGGACGCCGCGATCAAGCACTGGAAGGCCGACGGATTGGATCTCACCAGCCTGCTGTCACCCATTGAAACACCTTACCCAGACGCTGGTCGTTACTGCACACAGGGACAAGATCACGGGTTAGAGCACTCGCTCGACATTCGCAAGCTGCTCGATCTGGCGAAGCCCGCACTGGAAAGCGGCGAAAAGGTACGTGCCGAACTTCCGATTATCAATACCGACCGCACCGTCGGCACGATTCTGTCCAACGAAATTTGCAAGAAGTACGGTGCCGATTGCCTGCCGGACGATACGATTCACTTCAAGTTCAACGGCTCGGCCGGTCAGAGTCTCGGTGCGTTTCTTGCCCGCGGCGTGACGCTCGAAGTCGAGGGCGATGCGAACGACTACATCGGCAAGGGACTATCTGGCGGACGGGTCGTTATCTATCCACCTAAGGAGTCTACCTTCGATCCGCAAGAAAACATCCTGGTCGGCAACGTGTGTTTGTATGGCGCAACTAGCGGCCAGGCATTTTTCCGAGGTCGTGCGGCCGAGCGTTTCGCTGTTCGCAACAGCGGCGCGCTGACGGTCATCGAAGGCGTTGGCGATCACGGCTGCGAGTACATGACGGGCGGCCGCGTAGTGATTCTCGGCCCAACAGGTCGTAATTTTGCCGCCGGCATGTCAGGTGGTATTGCTTACGTGTGGGCACCCGACCTGGAGAAATTCCGCATGGATTGCAACTTGGGATTGGTGGGGTTGGAAGACGTGGTCGAGCAAGACGACATTGCCGAGCTGAAGCAGCTCATCGAGCTGCACCAGAACTACACCGACTCGGCTGTCGCTGCCGACGTGCTTGACCGATGGGACGAAACACTCCCGCAGTTCGTCAAGGTGATGCCGACTGATTACAAACGTGTGTTGGAATCACAAAAGGCCAAACAGCAGGAGCCAGCCGTCGTTTAGGCCTCACGCCTAGGCGCTAAGGCGCAAAGAGGCGCCAATGATGCATGAGAATCTCCTTTAACTTGAGCCGTCGGCGCTAGCCGCGGGTGAACCATGAGAAAATTTGGC
>JBCDBK010000069.1:0-27169 GCA_039184115.1 Planctomycetota bacterium
CCGCTGCCTAATCAGGTCGCAGCACAGCAGATGATTATAAGTGTACACAGTCGTTAAAGCTGGTTTTGCTTCACGATCCTGTCAACGAATTTCAGGAGCAGTGGATGGGCTGGTTCATCCATCTGGCCGTGGTTGAATCCTTCCAACTCATAGAGTTCGGTAGAGGTATGCCCAACTTCTTTCATCATTCGCCACAGGTAAGCGGTTTCTTCGTAGCGTCCGAGCAATTCCATGTCGCGATCGCCGGTAATCAGTAACAGCGGCGGCGCATCGCCGCGGACATGAAAGAGTGGCGCTAGTCGATCCACAATTGGCTGCTTCCCCGAGATGCCACGTTCTTTACGCACCGTAAAGTGAGTAATGGTGTGACCGCTGTACGGAATCAGACCTGCAACGTCGTCAGCGTCGATTCCGTGAACGGCTAGCCAGCTTTTATCGAGGCCCACCATGCTCGTCAAATATCCGCCCGCAGAATGCCCACTGACGAAGATCAGCTTATCTGATCCGCCATACGTGTGGATATTTTGAAAAGTCCAGGCAATTGCCGCTGCAGCGTCTTCGATATATGCCGGGGCACTTACCTGCGGACTAAGTCGGTAATTCACCGCTACGACAGCGATTCCTTTTCCGGTCAGGCCAGCAGGAATCGACTTCTTGCCACCCTTGAGTCCCCCGCCGTGAAACCACACTACGGTCGGAAATCCGGTCTTCTGCTGGGGATAATAGATATCCAGCAAGCAGCGCTCTCGCATGTATTCCGAAAGCTCGGTTCCACTTCGGTAGGGAATGTCAATCTGCGTCTTGTAGCCCTGCTGGACACATGGTCGTTCTTCGGCAGAAGCAGAGCCAATTAAAAGCAATGCTAGTGTAATGAAACCATAGTGCGGCGAGCTGATACCAGTGAACATAGATGTCTCGTCTAGAGCTTGAGTTTTCACGAATCACGAGTGAACAACGCTTTGACTGCAGGCTTCGTCACCTTGCCCATCGAATTTCTGGGTAGCGATGCGACGTTCAGCCAATGCCTTGGAATCTTATATGAGGAAATATTCTGCTGGCACCATGCTTTCAGCGTGGAAAGTTCGAAGCTCACGCTGGTATCCCATACCAAGGCAGCGGCCACGGTTTCTCCCCAAGTATCATCGCCAAGTCCTACGACGGCACATTCACGAATCGCCGGATGATCGAGCAGCGTCGCCTCGATCTCTAGTGCGGATAATTTATATCCACCACTCTTAATGATATCGACGCTGCTACGCCCCAAGATGCGGTAGTAGCCATCTTCAAGAACTGCAATATCTCCCGTCCGGAACCAACCCTCGTCGAAGGCTTCGCGAGTAACCGCGGGTTTTCCCCAGTATTCCTTGAATACGCTTGGGCCGCGCACTTGAATCTCGTCCGCTTGATCTTCGCCGGGCACCCCGTTTTGATCCGCACGAAGTCGGAGTTCTACGCCAGGCAATGGTTGCCCCACCGTTCCCGGTCGGCGTTCGCCATGATAAGGATTGGATAACGCCATGCCGATTTCCGTCATCCCGTACCTCTCCAACAGTTTCTGGCCTGTCAGCTCTGTCCACTTCGAATGAACGCTCGCTGGTAGGGCGGCCGAACCAGAAACCATCAGTCGCATCCCAGCGAATCCTTCCACGATTGGCGTTCGTTTTTCTACTGGCATGGACTCCAGAGCTGCGATTAGCTTCACGTAGATCGTGGGTACGGCCATGAAGACGGAGTAAGCGTTCTCGGTGACTCGTCGGAGAACGGTTTCTAAATCGAAGCGGGGGTGAGGTTCAACGATCGCACCAGACCACAGCGCGCATGACATGATATTAATGATGCCATGGATATGATGCAGCGGGAGAAATAGCGGAATACAATCATCCGTCTGCCATTGCCATGCCTCGACCAACGATTCGATCTGAGCTTGGATGCATCGATGGGTTGTCACAACCCCTTTAGGCTTGTTGGTGGTGCCACTGGTGTACAAGATCATTGCTCGTCGGTCTAAATCGACCTTAGGCAAGGTGACCGCAATCGGCTCATGGAGGTCGTCGAGAGTCATTAACCGTAGATGAAGTCGCTGACAGAGGGCATCGACTCTCGAAGCGAAGTCGCGTGTGGTCACGAGAACACTAGCTGCTGAATCAACAAGTGTATGTTCCAACTCTTTTTCGGTGGCCGATAAGCTGAGTGGTACCGCGATACCGCCGGCGAGCCAGATTCCCCATTGCGTTGTAGCGTATTCGAAGCCAGGCGGCACGAGGTACGCGACTCGCGATTCTTCGAGGTCTTGCGATGACGTGAGTAGCCCTCTGGCGATAGATTGTGATCGCTTGACCAAACCGTCATAGGAGTACTGATCCGACATCGTCCGAAAAGCAACTCTCGTGGCGTGCGATAGGGCCCTGGCAAAGAGTGGCAATTGACTCATAAAGTTCTCCAGGTTCGTAATCTACGGAGCAAGCGACGCAGATCCAACGATTGCTTGGATGATCAAGAACACCACAGAAGGTCCGAGCAAACAGCCGAGCCCGGTATAAAACGTGGCGGTCATCGCGCCGTAGGGAACGAGCCTTTCATCGGTAGCGGCTAGTCCACCAGCCACGCCGCTCGTCGTGCCCATTAGTCCTCCGAAGATTAGAGCGGACCGAGGATCGTCAAGTCCGATCCAATTTGCCACGTAGGGAGTCAAGACCATCACCAAGATCGACTTCACCAGACCTGTCGCGACGCTCAGTGCTATCACTTCGCTGGAGGCCTCTAGGGCTGTTCCTGTGACCGGACCAACAATGTAGGTCGCTGCTCCACCGCCGATAGTCGTCATGCTCACCGCATCTCGATAACCGAACGCGTAGGCGACCAATGCGCCGACCGAAAACGAAATGAAGACTCCCGCGAGCAATGACACAATTCCGCTAGCTCCGGTGTCTAGAAACTCCTCGAGCCGCGCCCCAAACGCCGTCGCAACAATGGCCAAGTCGCGCAACATTGCTCCGCCCATCAGGCCGACTCCGGCAAGGCATCCGATATCGGCAATTCCCTTCGTTCCGCCGGTCGATATGCCACCGAGGTAGGCCAGCGCGAGTCCGACCATGATCGCTATCGCGGAACCGTGAATCCGGCCATTCGTCAGTCGGCGCGAGATTGCGTAAGAACCCCAGACAATGGAACCAATGAACAGGAACGCTGTCACGAGGGAGTACTTCACAAGTACGGATTCTACGACTGGCCATAGTGCCGTCATCGTTCGGCTCCTTGCTTCGGGTCCGGACGACCGATGCTGCTAATGACCGGGACCATGGCGAAACACACGGCAACCGTCACGATTCCGGCAAATGCAGCGGCAGGTCCACCCGTGATTGCTGCGCGTACGTCTTGGCTGGCTGCCATACCAACGACGATTGGGATATAGATCGAACTCCAGAACAGAATGCCGCCCTGTGTCGGCATAGGCATGGCTCCAGATCTTTGCAGGCGGCCGCAAATGACGACCAGCAGAAGCATAGCTATCCCGACTCCACCCACGTTCGCACTAATACCTATCGCTTGGCCAATCAGCTTGCCGATGACCGTCCCCAGGAGAAGACAAAACGCGAGCAGAGCCGTTCCGTAGATTGCCATAGAATTCTAAAGATGAGTTCGACGAGTGATTACGATTGCGTGTGAATGACAACCGTCTTGATTTCGGTCATTTCTTCGATCGCGTATTTGGGTCCTTCTTTGCCCAGGCCACTGTCCTTGAGACCCCCAAAGGGCATCGAGTCCGTTCTCCATAGAGTTCCCCAATTGATGTGTACCATACCACTATCAACACGACGAGCGAAGTGGACCGCGGAGTCGATGTCTCGCGTAAAGATACTCGCGCTAAGTCCGTAGGCCGTATCGTTCGCCATGGCAATCGCCTCTTCGACATTTGAAGTTCGCATCAATGCAACGGCGGGACCGAAGAGCTCGTCTCGATAGACACGCATGTTCGAAGTTACCTCGGACAAGACCGTTGGTTGCATCAGCGACTTGTCGCGTTCCCCGCCGGTTACGATCCGCGCTCCATCACTCACCGCTTCATCAATCCATTGTTCGACTCGTTCTGCATCACGTTGCCGAATCATGGGCCCCATCGTGGTCTTCTCTTGAAGCTGGTCGCCTGGGACGATAGCCTCGACAACTGGCCGCAGAGCATCGATAAGATCATCGTGCACATCGTCGGCGACAATAACACGCTGCGCAGAGAGACAAACTTGCCCAGAGTTGACATAGCCGGAGGACGCGATTGCTTTGGCTACCTGGCCCAGATCCGCGTCCGGCAGAACGACCACCGGGCAGTTCGAGCCAAGTTCCATAGTCACACGCTTTAGGCCCGCTATCTTCGTGATCTCTTCGCCGACTTGCTTGCTGCCGGTGAAACTAATCTTGCGGACACGTGAGTCAGCGCACAACACACGCCCCAATTCTTTACCGTCACCGGTAATGCAGTTGATCCCCTGAGGCGGTAATCCGGCTTCCAATAACATTTCAACGAGTTTCAACGACACCAGCGGAGTGTCCGCAGCCGGCTTGAGAATAACCGAGTTCCCTGCGGCCAATGCGGGACCAACCTTGTGACAGACCAGATTCAATGGGTAATTGAACGGCGAAATGGCCAATACGACTCCACATGGGACACGGAGGGTGAATCCTAGCTTACCGTGCGTACCACTGCCGCCGTCCAGAGGTAGCAGCTCGCCACCGATTCGCTTCGCTTCCTCCCCAGCCAGATCGAGTGTTTCGCAGGAGCGCATCACTTCGCCAGTCGCTTCACGAAGGGTCTTACCCTCTTCTGCACTGAGTGTTCGTGCCATTTCCTCAGCCCGCGAGCGCATCAGATCGGCAGTCTTGTGGAGGATTTGGTATCGCTCGTAGCCTAGCAGAGCGCTCATTGCCTTAGCGCCCTCGACCGAGCTTGCCAGTGCTAACTCAATGTCATCAGCCGTCGCTTCGGGGACCGTGTCAATGGCTTGTCCTTGGTAGGGGTTCAATACCTCTCGCGTATCAGACCGATCATGCCATTGCCCCCCAATAAAGAACTTCATCTTGATACCCGTGTACTTTGCGTAAGGTTGTAGTCTTTCTGTGATCGTCGTTCAGAATGACGTCTCGAGGATTCCGAGCAGGTCGCTTTCTGTGGGTCTTCTAGCCGATAGATCGATCAGTCGTTGTAGCCGTATCGCCCTTCCTGCGATCGCCGGAAGATCTTCGAGCTGCCCACCAACATCTCTCAATCGACCTGGGAGTCCGACCGCCGACCGCAGTCGTTTTACTGCCTCGATTGCTGATTGAGCTGCGGTTTGGTCATTTGCATTCCTAGTCGGTAATCCAAGCAAGCTTCCGATTTCCGCAAGTTTCTGTTCACGGGCTGGCAATAGAAACTGCATGACTTCGGGAATGAGAATCGCATTGCCGACGCCGTGCGAGCAGCGATAAGTATTGCCGATTGAGTACTCCAGCGCATGCGCTAGCGTCACGCCTCCGTGGGCGAAAGCAACGCCCGCAAGAGTGGCGGCAAGCGCCATGCCGGCACGGGCGTGCATATCACCTGGTGTGTTAACGGACTTCTCAAGATTCTTGCCTATCAGACGAATCGCTTTTTCGGCATAAATGTCCCCCAGCGGATGGTTTCCTTCGTAGGGCAAGAACGCACCGTTGCCTTCGCTGAAACAATCGAAAGGAGTAGCCAGGTAGGATTCAATGGCGTGGACCAGCGCGTCAAATCCGCTCTCAGCAGTCAGCCTTTCAGGGCAACTGGCGGACATGCGCGGATCGACAATCGCAAACGCGGGGCGAATGTAGGGACTAAGCGCGCTGGTCTTGATTCCTTGCCGGCTGTCGTGAATCACGGCCGAATGCGAGACTTCGCTGCCAGTACCGGCGGTCGTTGGGATGCAAACCAGCGGCTTGGTCGAACCCGGCACGTTGTCGACGCCCAGGTAGTCGGTCGGAACGCCGCCATGCGAGTTGACCACGCAGGTCAGCTTGGCCAGATCCATGTTGCTGCCACCGCCGACGGCAACAAAAAGGTCGGGGTCAAATTTACTGGCGACTTCGGCCGCATCCGAGACCGTGTCGGTAGACGGTTCGACAACTCCTCCGTCAAAGAGTAACGACTCGATTCCTGCCGACTTCAATGCGACTAGCACGTCATCGACAATCCCAAGCGAGTGTATCACTTCGTCCGTGATGACGATTGCGCGTGTCGCCGATAGCCGTGATCCTACCGACGCCAAGCGATCCACGGCGCCTTCGCCGAAGATCAACTGTTGGCCAGAGTAGAAGTTCCAGGTTTTTCTCATCAGCGAATTGATCAAGATTTCGTCGACTAGACTACTTAGAAAATTCGGAGGCACCGCCGCTACATGGTCCGCCCACCGTCAACGATTAGCACTTGGCCGGTCGACAGCGACGTGCCGGCAGACAGGTAATAGACCGTATCCGCGATATCCTCAGGTTTGGCAAGCCTGGGAATCGGAAAACTTGCGACACGCTCCGCCATTTCCTCTTCACCGATGCCTTGCCGGAGCCAGTCAGAATCGATTGGTCCAGGACAAACGGAGTTGACAAGAATCTCTGGGGCCAACGCCCGGGCCAACGATTTTGTCATCGTGTTGAGTGCCCCTTTGCTCGCACAATAAGCAATGCATGAACCGGCCCCCGATACACCTGCCACTGACGAAACGTTGACAATCGAGCCCGACTTGCCCTTTCGTAGCAGTGGAACCGCAGCTCGGGAGACGAAAAAAGGCCCCTTCGTGTTGACGGCTAAAATCTGATCCCACTTTTCTTCCGTCATTTGATCCAGATCCGAGTGGGCGATGAAGTGAGTCACTCCCGCGCAGTTGACGACTGAATCGAGCCAGCCAAATTCAGACGCCACGAGATCAAACATCTTCTCGATCTGGTCAGTACTGCTTACATCACACGGAGCAAGCAGCGCCCTGGTGGAACAGTCGCTCACCAGGGCAGCCGTTTCCGTGGCCGCCAATCGATCGAACTCTGGAAAACTGACCACGACATCGAAACCTTCTTTAGCAAAACGCAGTGCGCATGCCCGTCCAACGCCGGAGGCGGCGCCAGTAATCAGAACGGGTGGTCTCTCGGATTTCGTCATCAATATTTCGGAATTGAATAATCTTACAACGGTGTCTAATTCGACGAGTGCCTAATCGGAGAACTCCCGAGCAACAGTTAATCTCTAAGGTTTCTCTAGCAGCATCGCCACCCCCTGGCCGACTCCGACACACAGGGTCGCCAGTGCATAACGACTATCCGTTTGATGCAACTGGTTGACGGCTGTCGCAATCAACCGCGCACCAGTCATGCCCAGCGGATGACCTAGTGCAATCGCTCCGCCATTGGGATTCACATGTGGGGCGTCGTCCGGCAGCCCAAGTTCACGGAGTACTGCGAGAGTTTGAGAAGCAAAGGCCTCGTTGAGCTCGATGACGCCGAGGTCGCTCAACGAAACGCCAGTACGCTGCAATAGTTTTTGGGTCGCGGGTGCTGGGCCGATGCCCATAACTCGTGGCGCGACGCCAACAGACGTGGTCGCCACGACGCGCGCACGACGGGTGAGTCCATGATCTTCGACGCCAGCATCGGAAGCTACGAACATCGCACAGGCGCCATCGTTGATGCCCGAGGAATTCCCGGCAGTTAGCACCCCGTCAGCCTTCACGTAGGGACGGAGTCTGGCCAGTTTGTCAGCGGTGACGTCACTACGCGGATGCTCATCTTCGCACACGACAATCGGTTCTCCTCGGCGTTGAGGAATCGACACTGCCACGATTTCCTGCTCGAAGAATCCCGACTGTTTAGCTTGCTGTGCGCGCGTCTGACTGCGGAGAGCGAACGCGTCTTGGTCCGCGCGCGAGATCCGGAAGGCTTCAGCCACGTGCTCGCCCGTCTCGGGCATGGTATCGACACCGTAACGCTCACGCATCTCTGGATGAACAAATCGCCAACCAAGCGTTGTATCTTCTAATGTTACAGAACGATCGAACGGCTGTTCAGATTTTGGCAGCACATACGGGGCGCGTGACATTGATTCTACACCGCCTGAGATGCACAGGTCCGCCTCTCCAGCACGGATCGCTCGAGCTGCGCAGGCGACTGCGTCCATGCCCGAGGCGCAAAGTCGATTGACCGTAACTCCTGGCGTAGATTCAGGCAGGCCCGCAAGTAGGACGGCCATGCGCGCGACATTGCGATTGTCCTCGCCACATTGGTTCGCACAACCGAATAAGACCTCGTCAATGCCCTTGGGGTCGACGCACTCATTGCGTTGCATCAAACTCTTGAGCACGACCACTGCAAGGTCATCAGGGCGGACGCTCGCCAGCGCTCCCCCGTATCGACCGATGGGTGTTCGCACTGCATCGCAAATCCATGCTTCGGCCATGAAATACTTGCCCTCACTGAAAAATCAGACTACAGCGCTGTGCCACTGGCTGCGTGCGCGACCGCCGTCTGCTCAATCAATTCGTGCAACGCGTCTAACTCTTGACCAGTAGGGGCTAAAGTAACCTTTAAGTCCTCGGCAAATCGTATGTCCCACCCAGTTGCCTCGGTGACCTGCTCGCGCGACACTCCGGAATGGAGATGGGTGACTATCAGTTCCCTTGTAACGGGCTCCGGCTTAAGAATAGCTAAGTCCGTAATGACCGCATCAATTCCGCCCGTGGAAATGCCTGCACGCTCGCGCGCGTCACCCCCATCCAAGTAGCCTGCAGACGTGACAAAGTCGACTCTGTCGATGAGCTTCCGCTTGTCGTGATTGATGATCACCAGGGTTCTTTTCGCGAGGGCGGCGATTTCAGGAGCTCCGCCGGCACCTGGCAGCCGTACTTTGGGAGCGTCGTAATCGCCAATGACGGTCGAATTAAGATTCGCAAACCGATCGACCTGAGCAGCCCCCAGGAAACCAACGTCGACGCGTCCGCCTTGCAGCCAGTAGGTAAAGATCTCTGGCGTCGGAACCACCGCATCGGCAGTCGCTGCTAACTCGCCGTCACCGATAGAAAGAGGCAAGACGTCGGGCTTTGACCCAATCGTTCCCGATTCGTAAATCAAGACCGAATTCGGGGCATGAGTCAACCGCGCGAGATTTGCCGCCATGGAAGGTATGCCGATTCCCACAAAACAGACGACACCGTCGTCAAGCATGCGCGAAGCTACAATCGTCATGGTATCTCTAGAACTAGCTTGACGCTGAGTCACTAGACCGCCTCCTCGATAAGCGAATCTCTCACTAAGCGACGCGACTCGGTATGGTCCGCAACGTTCAGCACATGCCGCTCCATCCATTGTTGGAATTTTTCGCGTGAACGCGAGATCTTATCCCAGGCTGTGTAAAAGTTGTTGTCGCGTTTGTAGTAGCCGTCGGCGTAGGACGGAGCCGCACCGCCCGGAGCTAAACAGACCGCAGTGACCGTCCACGACGGCAAGACGAGCGCGTTCGGCCAAGGATCGAGGCTGTCGACGATTTCTTCCACGGTCACAATCGTGCGTTTGGCCGCGAGCGTGATCTCTTTCTGCACACCGACGATGCCCCATAATAGCACGTTGCCTTGCTTATCTGCCTTCTGCGCGTGAATCACGCTGACGTCGGGCTGGATCGACGGTACCGCAGCCAGCTCTTCCCCGCTAAAAGGGCAATCGATGAACTTGATATTCGGATTTCTGTCCGCCAGGTCAGAACCTCGAAAACCTCGCAATACCGCCATCGGCAGCCCCGATGCCCCAGCGACATATGCCGCCGCCATCGCGGCATGGCTTCGCTCATCGCACTCAATTGCTGTGGGCCAACGATTCTCGACCGCATCACGGAGCCGATGCAGAGAACCAACTCCCGGGTTTCCGCCCCACGAGAAGACGACTTTCTTGGCGCAACCCATACCGATCATTTGGTCATAGATCAGGTCGGGAGTCAGTCGCACAAGCGTAAGATTTTTTCGTCGCTGCCTTATCAGTTCGTGCCCAGCGGCAAAGGGTATCAGATGAGTAAAACCCTCGAATGCCACTTCATCGCCATCGTGTATCAAATCGGCGATTGCAGACGAAAGTGGGAGAATAGCGGCCATGGCGAATCAGAGCGAGGATTGTGTCAGTTCGTTTATCGGACTGTTGTTCGATTATAGAACGCCCACCAAATCGCGTCAATCATATGCATGTAATAGTAGTGTCGATGGATTTATTGCACAGCGCAGCTGAAACATCCTGAAAGCAAACGCTGTCCAATTGACCATTGGGCCGAAGCAAGGTACGTTCGATTATCGCACGCAACCATTTTTGATCACTGATTGGATAGGGAACGTAGATGACGGCGGAAGATGCCAAGGAGCACTTGTTTCGTTCGGGTGATCCAGACTACATGACCTCCCTCGCTCGAGGGCTGGAAGTCATGCATGCCTTTAACGGGGCAACCAGCGGCTTGACCATGTCAGAGATTAGCGTGACTACGGGATTGTCTCGGGCGGTGGTGCGGCGGTGTCTGTACACACTCCAAGAACTCGGTTACGTACGATCTAATCGCGACGTTTATCAACTTGAACCTAAAGTCTTGTCGCTGAGTCACGACTTTGTTTCTTCTTCGTCACTCTATACGATCGCACAACCCTATCTTGAAGAAGTCAGCGAGCAGACGAAGGAATCGTGCTCGCTGGCGACCCTCGACGGCAACGACGTCGTGTATGTTGCGAGAGCTGCCACCCGACGGATCATGACTGTCTCGCTGACTGTTGGCAGTCGCTTGCCTAGCTTTTGTACGTCGCTCGGTCGAGTCCTCCTCGCCTACCTCGACGCTGACGCCAGGAACGATATTCTCGAATCAATCAAAATCGTCTCGCACACAGAGCATACGGTCAAAACGAAAAGGCAGCTTAAACAGGTCTTGGCTGGCGTAGAAAACGACGGCTACTCGATCGTTTCTGAGGAACTCGAAATCGGGTTGCGATCAATCGCCGTGCCGGTATTCGGTCGCGCTGGCACAGTCGTAGCTGGCATGAATGTCGGTGCCCAAGCCGCTCGAGTGAGCGAAGCACAACTTCTGGAACATCTACCGGTGCTTAAACGGGCCGCTGAACGACTCGGTGTGCAAGTGACCTAAGCGTAGCACTTCCAAATCGACACTTTCCCATTGGTCACACGCTGTTCGTCAGCACTGAAAAGCGGATCGGTCGGCTCGATCGACGCGACTATCGAGTCTGGCCGACGCGCAGGACACGTAAAGTTGTGTCGCCGGTCACTCAGACTTGAGATCGAAGTCGATCACATTGGCTTCATCACGCGTTACTTTTGCCGTGAGCGGGGTACGTCGTTGCTGCGAATACCTGCGAGGGGCCAGCCATCTCATCGCCTGGTTGTCGCCCTCAAATTCCATCAGGTCGGCTTCTTCGGCAGACATGCCTTTAGGTCTTGAACTTGGTTTCTGGACGAGCTCAACCGCCTTGACGGTTACCGTGTATTCTCCCGGGGCGGCACCGTCGTTCTGCTCGAAGGTCCGCAACTTGTATTCGCCGTTGATAATCTCGCCAATTGCTTGGTTTCCTCTCTGCCTGTAGAAGATAATCCGACCACTTGGCAGAGGCTTTCCGTCCACGGTAATCTTCCCCGTCACAGGTACTGTCACCGGGCGATCAGAACCACAGCCCGAAACAGAGATCAAGACCAACGCATTCAGAGCGCAGCATCGCGCACAAATCGCATGAATGCTGGACAACAACAGTGGTTTCATGACGTTAGACTCCATTACTATTCGGCGATAGCCAGGTCCGCATCAGCAATAGTAGAAAGCCATTGGTAGGCATCGAGATCAATCGAATCGGAAAGAAAGACAACATGCCCATCGGCGAATACAAACTGTGCACCACCGGGGTGATCGCTTCCAAAAGGGATGTCGAGTCGCTCAAAAAAAAGCATCGGAACGATGTTCGAGTTCATGGCAAGCTTTGTTCCTTGGAGTCCACGATCGTACTTCCAATCATTTAGCGTATCGCACGGCGATGTACACTTCGATCCGACGTACCAAGGTAGTGGTCCCCCGAGGTCTCTGTTGTTATAGCCGGGGCCTGCACCTTGCAGATGAGGGTGCACTGTTTCACCAAAGGCGATTGAATTGGAACTTCCATCGGTGATGGTAGACATTTTTCGGATATGAGGTTGCCGATCGCTGCTAATTCCGAAGAGGCCGTCAATGTAAACGTCGCCGGAGATGCTAGTGACTTCTGTTCCGTTTTCATACAACGCAACATTCCTCCCACCCACACACGCCGCATAGTCGCGCCGGTATGGGAAATCGGCCCAAGAGCCCGTTGCACTTGGGCAGACATAAGCACCAATGCTTGTTTGGATGAGATTGTCGCCGACGGAAGGATGGTTGCGAAACACGCCACCACCGTGATCTACCATCCACCCAAACCATCCATACGATTGCTTGAAGTCGTAATTGTCGACCCAGTTACCGGCTTCGAGGTACGGTGCGATAAGGATATAAGCTGGGTTACCACGACAGTCGTCAGACCGGCAATGCGTGCCCGGCGTGTTGTCAATCTCTTCGCCAGGAGGGAAGTTCCCAAGAGCGCTCTCGTAGTTTAGCGTCGCGAGCCCAATCTGCCTCAGATTATTGCTGCACTGGATTCGGCGAGCCGCTTCACGTGCCGACTGCACTGCAGGCAACAACAGCGCGACGAGTACGCCGATAATGGCGATCACAACCAGCAATTCGACGAGCGTGAAACCGCCCCTCCAACCTTCAAGCCGAAGGCTTCTGCGAAAGTGATGATTTGGAAACATTTTTGTTGCTCGTTAGTGCTAAGGACACCTGAGGAGATAACTTACGAGAAGACGATTACCGGCGACCGCCCCAGACGGCACCGTCAGAACAAGACCGCTCGATTGTTTGCGAAACGAAACACGATAAGTGACCATTTGACGAGCTAGGCCTTGGCCGCAATCCCACAGGCCCGCTCGTGACCTGAGGTTCTATTATCGTACTATGATTCGATTATCGCACAATACGTTCGCGTCGTTATTCCCGAACTGTCCGTCTATTTGTCGGTTTGTGCGACGTATAACTTGGCTACGCAAATGCGGCATCCAGAAGAGTTGACATAACGCGACTGTGTTCTATAATCGAACTGTTGTGCGTCCAGCGAACAGCGATGTTAGCCTCTTTAGGGCGGGCGTTCGGGGCAGAGCGCCTCTTTTTCCAAACTTTTCGAGATGTCAAGACTGCATCGAGTGGCTCTCTTATCGGCAAAGCTACGCTATTAGTCTTATTTTACCCAGGCTCATTCTAATGATGTTTCCTTGTACTTGAGGATTAGACGAATCTCATGAACAACTGCCAAATAAGAACATCAAGTTTTCTCTCCATGTCCTTAGCAATGCTGTGCGTAGTACTAGCAAGTTCTGTCAATGCCCAACGTTATCTCATCGACCTCGGCGTCAATGATGGGGTCAATGGCTTTGATACACCAGCTGGTCCGGACATTAATGGCAACCATTGGAACAACTATTCGAGTTCTAGTCCGGTGCCCATCACGGGCTTTACGTTGTCTGGTCTCATTGACGACACGGGCTCTGCATCAGGCATCGGCCTCGAGACTTATGAGGTCGTCGGCGGTGGGAGCTTTGGCACCAATGGACTGAACAATGGCGGACTTGCGGCCGGAGCCAGTCACGCGGGCGCAAAAGATCCTGATGGTCCGACTTTCGACGCCGGTTCGGCTCAGTTCGGATTGCGTCCTGCAGCCGACTATGCCATTGCCACGGTAACTGGCGATTATTTTTGGACATCAAATAATACCGGTGCCGGCATCAAGATCACCGGACTCGATCCCACCAAGACTTACAACCTAGACCTTTTTGGTACGCGCGCAACGAATAACTTCCGAGAAACCCAGTACACGGCGATTGGGGGGAACGGCACGTTCACACAGAACCTATTCACATCCGGGTTTAACAACACTCCCGATCCGGTGGGAACCTTGGGGCCCTTTGAGGGAATTGGTAGCGACGGAGTTTACAACGCGAACGATCAGTATGTGGTAAATATCAACGGGGTCGCTCCTAACGCGAGCAACGAGATCGAGCTCGTCGTCGGTCAGGGATCTTTCGTCGGCGGCTTCTATTATCTTGGAGCACTTGGGATTATCGAAGTCGGCGTTGACGGCATCGCTGGGGACTTCGACGGCGACGACGATGTCGATGGAGCAGATTTACTCGAGTGGCAGCGAACCGACGCCACTTCGAGTGGACTGACAGACTGGTTAGGAAACTACGGCACATCCGCGTCGTTGAGCGCTGTCGCAGTGATACCAGAGCCTGGAACTGTTGGCCTGCTGACGTTTGGGTTCGTCACGTTGGTCGTCGGCGGTCTCCGTCGAGATCGACGAACGGTTCGATGATAGATTGAGAACGGCCAAAAACTATCGTCCCAACAAGGAGTTTGCTCCGTGCTTCTTTCGCTAGGTGATTCTCGTCCAAACACAGCGCGTGTCGGATTCACACTTGTCGAGTTGTTAGTGGTAATTGCAATTATCGGCGTACTCGTCGCATTGCTGTTGCCTGCAGTGCAGTCTGCTCGAGAAGCAGCGCGACGCGCAAATTGCATTAGCAATTTTCGTCAGATCGGGATCGCACTCCACAACTATGAGATGGATAAGAAACGGATTCCGCAAGGAGATGATCTTTCAAAAAAGAACGGTCCCACGTTAGTTCATCTCTTACCCTATTTGGAACAACAATCCGTCTACGACTTGATTGACTTCAGCATCGCGCTCGACGATCAGTCGATGCCGGACGGTAGGCGTTTCGATGAGCATGTGATACCAATCTTTCTGTGTCCTTCGGATACGACGGAGGATGGCCTATGGAGTCCGGTCAATAGTGCGGGAGTCCCGCAAAGGGCATTAGCACAAACCAACTACAATGCATCCAGCGGTTCCAGAAGATATTCTATCAATCACTGCAATGCCGGTGATAATCCCTCCTATCCGATCGCGCAGTGGAATACCGTGGCCGAGCAACAGAGCTTTACCAATGCCAACACCGCCTTGGGCGAGATCTCGGGGCCGTTCTCACGTCGAGGGCATAAGATCCAATTCAAAGACTGCACGGACGGCCTCAGCGCGACTATTTTCTTTGGCGAAGTTCGGCCAGAATGTTCTTCGCACTCAGCACGTGGCTGGTTCCGCTCCAATAATGGCCAGGGAAGCCGAGGCACTACCATCCCAATCAACACTTATACTTGCGATCAAGACAATCCACAGACGTGCGCTGGCCCAGGCAATTGGAACGCATCCAACGGCTATGTCTCGTTGCATCCTGGCGGTGCAAATTTCTTAATGGGTGACGGGGCTGTGCACTTTTTGACGGAAGATATCGATTTCGAAGGCATCTATCAGAACTTAGGTGGCCGAGCTGATGGCAGAGTTGTTGGCGATTTCCTATGATCGGCGAATGACCGTTGCCTGGAGGTTGAGTTTTGGCGTCGATGACGAAATTACCTCGTAACTATGGTGAACCTCGCGACTCATGCCCAACTACACGACAACGCACGATGGACATCGTCCAAGTATGCTAATCACAGTCCTCGGACTGATGTTACTCGCGGCGACTGGCTGTGGCCCTCGACTGATTCCCGTCGACGGCGTCGTAAGGCTCGACGGCAACGTCCTTAGCGAAGCGTTCGTTGCATTCACACCCTCCGAGGGGGGGCGACCCATTTCGACTGTTACAGACGACGCAGGCGGCTTTGCCGTAAGTACCGACCGAGGAGACGGTCTGCTGCCGGGCAAATATCGCATCGCAGTATCGAAAGTTGCATTGGCCGATGTACCGCCCGAATCGCTGAGCGAAGATGGGCTAATGCCAGCAGACTTCGATCCGAGTGGTATGACAGAAAAATGGGTCACGCCTAAGAGGTACGCGAAACTAAGCACGTCTGGATTAGAAGTCGAAGTCAAGTCTGGAATGGATCCAGTAGAACTCGAGTTAGTCAGTAAGTAACAGGCAACGCCCTAATCACTGGAATTCTCTGGCTACCCACCGAGGATCTGGGCATGATCATGGATACCCCGCGTTGGCTGTTGCTACTCTCGATTGCACTCATGGGTCTGATCGCATTCGCAGCTTTCTCTTATGATACGCCACGGGCGATCCCAGATGCACACCCCAAGTTTGCGGCGATGGAGATCGGCGGGCAACGGGCACGCGACGATGTCGAGCACTGGCACCTGGGCTTAGGCCTGGGCTTGGTAATGATTGCTTACTTCACCGCTTTCCTCACGCTCGCCGCAGGGCACACGTCCCATGGCACATCGCTGCGCATAGCAACCTTGGCTGGTGCTGGTCTGTTCGCAGGGGCATTCGCTCTGATGATGCACGCCTCGCGCGAGTATGCAGTCTTGTCAGAAAACCCGACTACTTTGGGTCCATTCCCGGCGCCGACGACCTATTTGTGTGCGGGTGTCTGGCTCACTCCGCTGGTTTTCACCGCGATCTATTGCTTTGGTTTCAACCTATGGTTCGCCGCTGAAGACGATGGTAATCTTGTGACCACTCAGTCAGCCGAGGGAGCAATAAACTAGTGGAAGCCTACCGAGCCCAGATAATCATCGCTTGTGTTGGCTTCTACTTCGTTCTTTGCATTGTCGTCGGACTCTGGGCGATGCGACGGACGCATAGTTCCAAAGACTTCTTCATGGCCGGTCGAGATCTCGGCATCATCGTCACGGCGATTGCTATTTTCTCCAGCGCGATGAGCGGCTTTGGGTTTGTCGGTGGCCCTGGGCTTGTGTATCGGATGGGAATCAGCTCACTCTGGATCATCGCTTCCACGACCATTGGTTACGCTCTCTGCTTCTTCCTCCTGGGTAAGCAACTTCGCAAATGGGCGGTTGCGCGAGATTCGATTTCGTTGCCCGATGTGATTTCGGCACGTTACGACAGCCGATTGGCTGGCGCGCTGACGGCAATCGCAATTGTGCTGGGAGTGATGGGCTACTTGGCTACTCAGATCGCCGCGATGTCTACCGTCTTGCAGAGTTTGGTGATTGGCCTTACCAGCTTTGGAGAGCTTCCACTGGAGTACTTCGCGATATTCTCAACGGCCTTGCTCGTGTTCTATTGTGTGACCGGTGGAATTATTGCTTCGGTGTACACCGATTTGGTCCAAGGCGTGATCATGATGGTCGCGGCGGTGATGGTCTTTCTAGCAGCGATCTGGCTATTCGACGACGGTTTGCCCGGCATATCTCAGATATTAATGAACGACGATCGAGCAAGCATGAGTCCATGGGGAACGAAAGGAATGGTTGGCTGTTTGTCGTGGTATTTCGTTTTCGCGCTAGGGGTTGCGGGGCAACCTCACGTCATCACGAAGTTGATGATGACCCGTCGTGCCGAAGACGCTCGCTACACGCTACCGGCAACGATACTCGGTTATATGATCACGGCCTTGCTGTGGATCACCCTGGGACTGGCGATGCGTGCTTTAGTCGTGAGCGGGGCCTACCCCGAACTCGTCTCCGCCGATCGCGCGGCACCAGAGTTTCTGCAGCACTTTGCACATCCGATTCTTGCAGGGGTCGTCTTTGCTGGATTGTTCGCGGCGATTATGTCTACTGCGGATGCGTTTCTGAACATCGGCGCTGCAGCAATCGTCCATGATTTACCCGTCGCGGTTACCGGCAAGCACCTGAAGAATGAACTACTTTGGGCGCGGATCGTGACAGTCCTACTCGGTATCTTGGCGATGCTATTTGCCCTCTACACGGGTGACATGGTCGCGCTACTCGGCGCCTTTGGCTGGGGAACCTTCGCGGCCGCTCTTGTTCCAACGGTAGCCATCGGGCTCAATTGGCAGCGCGCCACCTCGGCAGCTGCCTGTGCGGCGATCATCTCCAGCTTGGTAGTCAACTTTGCGCTCAAGGTGTCGAGTGTTTCGATTCCGCTCAGCATCGACCCTGGGGCAATCGCCTTGCTAGTCTCGATCGCCCTATTCATTTTGGTCTCGCTGATGTCGCCATCTCACGTGAACCAGACGACCAATTCGGATGACGCTGCGTAGAACCGCGCCGGCTTGCGACCCTACATGACAGCATGTCGCTATCTGGGCAAACTGAACCTATTGAGCAACTCAGCCGCGGCCGCTCAAGCAAGCACAGGTTCAGCGCGACTAGCGAGTCGTCGCCGTCGCGACGCCTGAACTCGAACGAATCCTGCCAGACCTTGACGAGTCGAGCGCACGCCAACGCAGTCGCTTCGGACCTGGCAATCGCAATTTCGTGAAATGTGGGCTGAAATCAGGTTATTTCTTGCAAGATGATTGACTCGGCAGTCCGCCGGACACTATAATCGAACAATCGTGCGATAAACGCACTGACGGGTTGGCGGGTTTTTCCGCGCTCTGGCCAGCTTCGTGACGGTCGCGATGGCGGAACTTTTCGACGAATCTTATTGCCTGAAATCTTTTGTAGGGGAGAACGTACTAATGAAGACGATCGTGTTTAGAACTCAACTTCCGCTGATTGCGATGGCAATCCTGGCGGTTTTCGTACTTGCCAGTGCGGCGAGCGCGAAGCGGATTCTGGTGGACCTTGGTCGTAGCGATGGCACCAATGGCGTCGACACTCCAGCGGGTCCCGATGTCAATGGAAATCACTGGAACAATTACTCTTCGGTCGCTTCTCCCATTCCTGCCAGCGGCTTTAGCCTGTCCAACCTCATCGATGACACGGGAGCTGCGTCGGCCATTGGCTTAGAGACATTTGCTGTTGCAGGCGGTGGAAGCTTTTCTAGCAATGGACTACTTAATGGTGGTCTATCAGCCGCGGCGAGTCACTCTGATGCCAAAGACCCAGATGGACCAACGTTCGACGCTGGTTCCGCTCAGTTCGGGTTGCGTCCGGCCGCTGACTATGCAATTGCCACTGTAACTGGAGATTATTGGTTCACGTCCAATACGACGGGGGCTGGCATTAAGATTACGGGGCTCAATCCTAGTTTGACCTACGACTTAGACTTGTTCGGCACTCGGGACACAAACACCTTTCGCGTTACTCGATACACGGCGACGGGTGCGAATTCTGGCTTCCAGGATCTCTTTACCTCTGGCGCCGACATCGGAAGTGATGGACAGTATGATGGCAACGACCAATACGTTGTAAACATCAATGGCATTGCGCCGACTGCGGCGGGTGAAATTGACTTAGTCGTCAGCCAGGGCCAGTTTAATGGAAGCGGCTTGGGGACTTTTTTCTACATCGGTGCCCTGGGCATTAATTTCATACCAGAACCAGCGACTTCGTTGCTTCTATGTCTAGGCGGTGCAACGTTGGCGATGGTTCGCCGTCGCAATTAGAAAACCAAGTGGTCAGCTTACTAATTCCCCCTCTTCCTCGCTTGGTTGAGGGGGATTTTCTATGGTCATGGATAGCGTTGGTAGGAGAAAACTTCGATATGGATCATCCGACATGGGAATCGCAACGCGTCTAATCGAATGTCAGATTGCAGGCGTTGTGTTGCTGCTCTTGTTCTGCTTAGCAAGACCGGCATACGCGCAGTTCGAAGGCAATATCAGCCGTTGGACTGATCAGGACGCTCTCGATACGCCGCCAGCGGGATCGATATTGTTCACCGGCAGCTCCGGCGTGCGACGCTGGGAGCAGTTGGCTCTCGACTTTGCGGACTACGAGGTCATCCAGCGAGGATTTGGCGGCTCGCAATTTGAGGATCTGACCGAAGTCGTCGACGACATCGTGTTGCCGTACAATCCGTCGGCAATCGTTGTTTGGGCAGGAACCAACGATATAGCCAACGGTGAATCGGGAACCGAAGTCTTCGCGGATTATCAACAGTTCGTGAATCTGGTTCGCGCGGCGCAACCAGACGTAGACATCTTCTATCTTGGCATCATGCCAACCCCTGGTCGTCAGGCAAACCAGCCGGACGAAACGGTGGCCAATAGCGCGATTGCCAATCAGGCCGCTAGTGACCCAAAGCTGCACTACGTCGACCTGCCCGCCGCCTTTGCGACGCTGAACCCCTACAACAACGCAGCGTTTACTTCACAATTTGTAGACAGCATTCATTTGAACCGCCGAGGTTATGAGTTTTGGACAAGCATCATTCGTCCCAGTATTGAGGCGGTAATTGCCCCGAACAAGATTTTTGCGGCCAATCCAAACACCCTCCAACCAGGTAGCCGCATACTTTTCGACTTCGGTCCGAGCAATAGCCAGGATGGCGATCACACTCTAGGGGCCGATGCAAACAATAACTATTGGAATAACTGGCATCAGGCCGTCGGAGGGGTCGCCGTTACGGCCGGTGAACACCTCGGCGATTTAATTGATGACCAAGGCACGCCGACGGGGATCGACTTGACGATCACGGGTGGATTTTCTGCCAACGGCAAGCTTAACGGCGGACTTCTATCGCCGAGCGCGAATCTATTGGGAGACTTCGCTGTGGCCAGTGCGACGCAAGACTATTTCTTTAGCACAGCCGATGATCAGCCAGAAGGCGGCAGCGATGATAACGGAGGCGGATTTATGTTGGATGGACTCGACCCGAACATGATCTATGACTTCCGCTTCTTCGGTTCGCGAAATTCCTTCTCGACTCGAATAACAGAGTATCTTGTCACTGGATCCAATAGCGCAGTGGCAACGCTACGAACGTCGGGATGGAACATTGGCAGCAATGGCACGTACGACGGCAACGATGATGAATTTGCCTACGTGACTGGCATTCGTCCCGACCAGTATGGGCAGATTTTCGTTGATCTCACCTTGGTGCAGGGAGAGTTCGCTTACATTAACGCGATGGAAGTCACTGCTCGTTCGTTCCAGGCCGACTTCAACGAAGACGGAACCGTCGACGGGCAAGACCTGGGGGATTGGGAAAGCGAATTTGGCACTCTCGGAACGGCCGCGCATAGCGATGGGGATACGAACGGCGACCGCGACGTAGACGGTTACGACTTTCTCAATTGGCAGCGACAACTTGGTTCTGCGCCGTCAATATCGGTGACTGCTATTGAACTTCCAGAATGTTCGACGGGTATTTCAGCGATTGTCGGCGTGCTAACTCTTTCCTTCACGGCCAGAACAAGTCATCAAGCAAAGCATGAAGATTAGCCACCCCTATTCTGCCACGGCGAATGCGGACATGTGCGCTTGTATCGTAGTCTGGCCGCGTTTCCCATTCCGGGCTGCCAAACTACTTGTCGTAATGACATGGACGCTGCTGTTGCCTAGTACAGCATTCGCGGGGCTGACCATTTACGCTCATGGAAATACCGACGGGAGTGTTGTCACTGGAGGTATTCCTGCCGATATTGCCAATGCCATCGCTCAACGGACGGGAGATCCTGCTGGCACAAGCATTTACGAAATCGACGTGCGTAATCCAGATGGACCTGCCCCGCTGCAGGTTACGAGTCTATCACTCGTGTCTGGCCCGGCAGCCTGGTCTCCCGGCCACAACGGTGAAACCGTAATTCGCCTCGATTGGGGCCCTGCTTCAGGAGCAAGCCACTCGACGGGCCAAGTCGCACAGGTGCTAGCCGATTATCTCCTTGGCCAGAGCATTAACGGTCATAGCTGGCTCGAAGGTCCTTTGCATACGATCGGACACAGTCGCGGCGGGGCACTTGTCGCCGAGTTGGCAGAGGACTTGGGAACGCATGGCGTGTGGGTCGATCACGTGACGAACTTAGATCCCCATCCGGTCGATGGTATGCGGGCGTTCTTTGCAGATTGGGGCGATACTTTCCCACAGCGGTGGGAGAACATCAGGTTTTACGACAACTATTGGCGGACCCAACCGGGCAATCGTCGGGATTTCACCGGTGACGATGTGCCCGGAGCGTACAACCTCCAACTGAGCGAGTCGGTTCTCTCGACGGGAGGCTTCAATGGGTGCGAACACTGCGACGTGCCACCATGGTACTACGGCACAATCAACACAGCACCGAACGCATTTGTCGGTTTCTTTACGGTGCCCGGCAACTGGTATAGCGGCAATATGGGCCCGCGGGACGAAACAGGATTCGCATTTTCTCGTCTGGGCGGTCTTGCGCGACCGGCGGACGGCATCGGTCAAAACTTTGGGGGCAGCGCGAATGCCGTCCCATTGGAATTAGATACGGCTAATGCGTTTCCCAATGTCGCCACAAAGGCCAATAGCACGGTTGAGCTGTCGGTGGGTGAGTCAGGAACCTTCGAGTTGTGGGTGCAAGACGAAGACAGTGTGCCGACGCTGGAAGTTTGGCTAGATGACGACAAGAATCCCGCGAATGGGAACCTTGGTATTTCGGTGTTTTCGACGACGTTGACCCCGCAATCTTCGCCAATGGAGTCGACCTTCGAATGGACCCCTCAGCAGATTGGTGAGTTTTATCTTTACGCGGAAATCGCGGACGAACTGCACTCTCGCTACGATTATTGGCCAAATGCGATTACCGTTTCCGGCCTAGCGAGCGATTTCAATTCAGACGGCCAGGTGAACAGCGCAGATTTGGCTCTTTGGTCGGCCGGCTACGGTACTCTAACTGAAGTGAATCTGCTCGATGGAGATGCCGATCTCGACGGTGACGTTGATGGTCATGACTTTCTTAAATGGCAGACGCTCTTTGGCACAAGCATCCACGCCAACGCGAACTCTTTGAGTGTTCCAGAGCCGAATTCTCTAGTGCCGGTGGTACTGTCATATCTCTTGGCTTCAAAGTTCCTAGCTGGCAGAGCCAATCGAACCCTGAAAAAATGTTAACGACACAGCTAAAAAAAGGTGGAAACATGCGGACACGCGCGCAGTTCTTCGTAGGGTTGGCGATCGCTGCAAGTTTTGCGATCAGCCTCCCGACCCGAGGTCAGGCCGTCGCCCTGGTGTCTTCGACAAAGCTTGTCGAATCGGGAGAGGTGTCGGGCGTCGTGCTGGACGAAGACGAAGGACTAGTCGTCTATCGGGGTATTCCGTTCGCTGCACCGCCCGTCGGCGAGCTCCGCTGGAGACCACCTCGAAAGGTCGACTCTTGGGAAGGTGTTCGCGCGTGCCACGAGTTTGGACCAGGCTGCATACAACGGCGGCGCTGGTTTGCTCCTCAAAAACAAAGTGAAGACTGCCTCTATCTCAATATTTGGACCACCGCCGAGAACCGTGCCGCGAAGCGCCCTGTCATGGTGTGGATTCACGGAGGAGGCTTAAGCTCCGGCAGCGGACATCAGGCCAACTACAACGGAAGCGAGTTTGCTAAGCGAGGCGTGGTCCTGGTCACCATAAACTATCGACTCGGCCCGCTTGGATTCTTGGCTCATCCGGCCTTGTCTGAGGAATCGAATCATAAGGTATCGGGGAACTATGGATTCCTCGATCAGATTGCTGCGCTAAATTGGATCCAGCGAAACATCTCAGTGTTCGGAGGTGATCCAAACAACGTAACGATTTTCGGTGAGTCCGCCGGCGGTACCAGCGTCAGCGTCCTTTGCTCGTCTCCACTATCCAAGGGGTTGTTTCATCGCGCGATTCTCCAAAGTCCTTGGATGTTCGGATACATCAGCAATATGGCTGAACCAGTGTTCGTCGATCTCAAAGAGCCGACAGCAAATGCCCCGAGCAGCGAACAGCTCGGTTCGAATTGGGCTGCAAACCACGTCGACGCCACGGGCCAAACGGCGATTGCTGAACTGCGTAAGTTAGACGCAAAGTCACTCGTGGAAAACCAAGGCTACTACAAGACCCGAGCGACAATCGACGGCCACGTCCTACCCGATCGACCACAAAAGATCTTCTCGCAGGGACTTCAGGCAGACGTACCCACTATGATCGGCACGACAGACGAGGAAGGAAACTACTTCCGCACATGGCTCAAGTTCGAAAGTCGAGAGGGATTCGAATCACGTATTCGCCGCTTTTATGGTGAGCAGACGGAACTTGTTTCTTCTTTGTATCCACAGGAGGTTGGCCGCGCCGCGAGCCGCTATGTGACGGACGGTTGGTTCCTTCAACCTGCTCGTCGCATGCTTCGAGGTATGGGCAAAGTCTCTTCCCAAGCGTATCAGTACGAGTTTACGAAGCCCAACAAGCAGCACCCGGAGCTCGGTGCCATGCACGCCGGCGAGATTCGCTATGTCTTCAATACGCTGAAACCTAATCAGCGCGAAGACGACTCGCAGCGGCTCGCCGAGACAATGATCAACTACTGGGTTCAGTTTGCCAGCACTGGAAATCCAAACCGTGCCGGCCTTCCCCCATGGCCGGAGTATCAAGCACACGAGGCGAAATACCTTGAATTGGGAGATGAAATCAAATCACGCCGGAACCTACGCGACGAGATATGCGATCAATTAGACCAGGCGAACGACACCGTCTATTAACGTCGATGGAACTTTGCGGCTTGACCAAGCACTTGCATCGCTGTCCCGCAACACGCCGCGAACGTCCTCAATCTCGATGGGGCCGCTCTCGGCACTCGATGCGCAGCAAGGACTCCGCGTTGTCGAGTTCGCGGCAGTGCTCGAGCGGAGTTCAGGAGGCAATTAGCTACACAACTGGATGGCTCAGGTCTGGGACGGGCCGTTCGTCTAGTCCAACGCGTTTTCGTTCCATCGTCCAACCAATCGCAATGCAAGGATTAGAGGACGGAAGAACTAGTGTCGGTTTCAAAAAGGATTTGGCGCGGGTGAAGACTTCACTTCAGCTCCGAGCAGACTGGGCAGAGGCCGAGAGATGTGAATCTGTTGAACTATTACTTGAATTGTGCTTAACTTGCCCTTAGGTTCGCAAAATCAGCGGACATCGCAAGAAAACCAAACACCGGGAGAGCCTGTCATGTCAAAGATCGCCGGATGGACGCTTAGCTGCCTGCTGGCAGCATTCCTAGTCTTGGGCAGTGCGAGCGGTAAGTTCTCTGGAAACGAGGCTGCTGCTGAGACGTTCAATCATATCGGTTGGACTCCCGCTACGATGTACCGGGTAGGCTTTGCAGAGGTTGCGTTCGCCGTCCTCTTTCTTATTCCGCGCACCGCGTTCCTCGGCACGGTACTGCTGACTGCTTACTTTGGCGCGGCGTCAGCAGCGCATATTCGAGTCGAAGACGCATTCTTCGTACCGATTGTTGTATCCGTGTTCACCTGGGTAGCACTCGGCTTACGCGACCCGAGGGTATTCCAGATAGCAATTGGTGACCGAACTACTGTCGAGTCGTAAGTCAAACATTCTCGATTATTTGAGGCCGCAACGTGAGTAAGAGTCATAAGACCGCTGTAGTAACTGGATCGACCGGGGGGATTGGGCAGGAGCTATGTAAGCTTCTCGCTCAACAAGGTTGGGATCTAGTGCTGATCAATCGCAATCGCGAGAAGGCAGACGCGCAGGTGGAATCGCTCCTCGCGATGGGTATGGAGCGCGCTTGCCGAAGTCACATCGTCGATTTGCTGAATCCCGAAGAAATCGCTGAAGCAGCGCGGACGATTGTCGGTGAAGAAACCGCACTGTCCGCGCTCTATAACGTGGCCGGTTTGCTAACTGATCGTCCCACGAAGAGCCCACAAGGCATCGAAGGGCACTTTGTCGTTAACACACTTGCGCCGTATCTCTTTGCGAAGGGTCTACGTTCATTACTTGCGAAGGGTGCAACGAAAGATCATCCCTCGGTCGTTGTGAACTTCTCTTCTTCTGCCATTAAGGGTGTAAAAAAACTTGAGTTGGATCGACTAACCGACCCAAATAACTCCGGTGGTTTGATGGGGGCTTACGCGCAACCGAAGATGGCGCTGACGGTAACTGCTGATTGTCGCAAGCTGCTGTCTTTACTTTTCAGAGAGTATGCGATCATCTCTGCGTGATGCTCCGCATCCTCTCCCATCTCGCCGACTACTTCAACGAAAACCTTACGGAATACCAGATTAAGGTTTGTAAGACCATCAGAAATAATCTCGGATAATTCGTCCACGTCATGATGTGCATCAATTGCAACAGCAGCACGGATTGCCGCTCTCATAACGTCGCCAAATTCGTTCATATGAACCTCACGGATAATTGCCGTGACAGCCGTTACCGCGGCGGATGATGCTGCGAATTGACTAATAACGTCGAATGCCGACTTTCGCACAATGTCTACAGAATCTTCGGTAGCCTGAATCAGATTTGGAATTGCTCCCCAGCCTTTCTGACCAAGCTTACCCAGCGACAGTAATACTCCCACTCGTACGTCAGGAGAACTATCACCCATTGCTTCAATCAGTTCCTGAATGACATCTGCACCATCCATTACTCCTAACTGGCCCAGAGCCCTAGCCGCCCTGTACCGCACAGAGTCATCCTCATTATTCAGAGCATTATAGAAATACGGAATCGTGTACGTTGATTCATGCCCCAGGCTAATCAGGGTTGCCAATGCCTCATCAGAGTTCTCTCCCAACACTTCTTCGAGTGTCTTCAAGCTCACATTCAGCAGACTGCCCAAATCGTGATTGTGAGCAAAGACAGACTCATTGATTGCACTCTCAAGCTGATCAAAGTTACTGTCAATGTATGTCAGCAACTCTGGGGTAGAAGAACCAGAAGATGAATCTTCCTCTGTTGCAGAACCGGACATTTCAGCAGCGAACACTCCTACATGCTCAAGTTCTCCCGCCTTGACTGCCCAAAGCAATTTTTCGGCATCTTCAGGTTTCCAATCGAAACCAAGCCGTACGCTGCCTTCACGATGTTGTGATTCCATTGGAGGCCTTTTGCCGATCACTTTACTTATCTCATCTACGATGTTATTTCGAACCTCACTTGTAAAGTCTTCAGGTTGCAAGTCAGCACGCAGCTCTATCCGTACGCTACCGACCATCAACGCCAAGCCGCCGTCTCCTTGATCACACCAATAAACGGCATCTCGATCTTGGCCACTCAACAATAGTGTCCTAGGAATAACGTGCGATAGCCCAGTACTTTCGGACAGCTTCGGTAGCCTGAATAATGGTTCCCGAAGGAGGTCCGAACGATGGACGAGACAGCGAAACGATCACGGCCGACGTACAGCGATGAGTTCAAGCAAGATGCGGTGCGACTGGTTGTCGAGGAAGGTTATTCCTTCAAGACAGCCTGCGAAGCGGTTGGCGTTTGTCAGCAGTCACTGAGG
>JBCDBK010000070.1:0-27143 GCA_039184115.1 Planctomycetota bacterium
GAAGTCGAAGGGCACGGATACACCCATCAGCCACTAGGCCCAATGTTGCTGGTATCAGTGATTGGATTTGGGGCAGCCATCGCTCAAGTATTGCGTTGAATGACCGTTGCCCACTGGAGTGATTCCAGCGGAGGAGTGAACATTCGCCAACACATAAGTGGCCCAAAAATTCCTGCTGAAATCGATTGAGCAAGCGGCGATAATTGACCTCGCCCGCACGTGTATGGCGAAAACGATAAGGCGATAGTCCGTATCGACATCAGTGGCAAGGCAGTTTTGAAACGTTTCGATGCCGACTGTTTCAAATGCGAAGGCACTGGCGGGCAGAGACTTAGAGCCTCTCGCATGAGCTGAAAAGCCCCTCCCCTAGCCCCTCCCCGATAACGGGGAGGGGGATTTGGGATAGGTCCTTTGAGCGAAATACGTTCGGGGTTTTGTAACGCTGACAGACACCCAATGTTGCAAAACCACGCCGCACGTTTGGGAGTTGCTGCTGCTATAGCAGTGCGAAAACGATTTGAAGGCTCGGCAATGGTAGGAGTTTTGCAAAAGAAATCAGATTTCGTTACAAAACTCCAGGCGTTACAGAATTGATGGCGACTTCAGCGGAGATATGTGCCATTGAGCGTTAGCTGCGCAACCAAAGAGTTAACAGCGCGAACGAACACCACCAACCACCAAGAACCCACCACCCAAAGCTAGCCACCCAACCGTTGCTTGGTGATTTCGATCGACTTGAGTAGTCCGCGGGCTTTGTTCAGCGTTTCCTGATACTCGGTCGTCGGCACGCTATCGGCGACGATGCCGGCGCCAGCTTGCACGTAGGCCGTGTCGTCGTGGATGACCACGGTACGCAGGGCGATGCAGGTGTCCATGTTGCCCGCGAAGTCGATGTAGCCGACGGCACCTGCGTAGGGGCCGCGACGGTTGGGTTCCATTTCGTCGATGATTTCCATCGCACGGACCTTAGGAGCGCCCGAGACGGTGCCCGCTGGCAAGCACGCGGCCAGGGCGTCGAAGGAGTCGCAGTCGTCGCGCAGTTGGCCGTTGACGTTGGAGGTGATATGCATGACGTGGCTGTAGCGCTCGATGACCATCACGTCAGAGATTTCGACCGTGTTGTATTGGGCGACGCGGCCGACGTCGTTGCGACCCAGGTCGACGAGCATCACGTGCTCGGCCCGTTCCTTGGGATCGACGAGTAGCTCGTCGGCGAGCTGTTGATCTTCGTCCTCGGTCTTGCCACGCGGACGAGTGCCTGCCAGCGGCCGGACCGTGACGCGGCGGTCGACCACGCGAACCATGATTTCCGGCGAGCTACCCACGAGCGTCACGTCGGGAGTACGCAGATAGAACATGAACGGACTAGGATTGACCACTCGCAACGTGCGATACAACTCGAACGGCGGTACTTTGAGTTCCGTTTGCAGGCGCTGGCTGATTACGACCTGAAAGATGTCGCCGGCGCGAATGTACTCGACGCACTTGCTAACGGCGCCTTCAAACTCGTCCTGCGTCATGTTCGACGAATAGTCGAGTGCCACATCACCGCCGACGTCGATGTCGGCCAGCGCCAGTGCATTCGACGAGGCGGATAGTTGCTCGATCAGCTCGTCGACGCGACGGCTCGCGTCGTCGTAGGCTTGTTTCAGAGTGGCTTCGTTTTTGTCGCTTACGTCGGCCAGCGCGAGGACGATAATGGTCTTCTGCACGTGATCGAAAACGATCATGTGGTCGTAGAGTGCAAACCACAGATCAGGCAGTTGTCGATCGTCCGTGGGCGCATCGGGTAGGTGTTCGACATAGCGAACGGTATCGTACCCGGCATAACCGACGGCTCCACCGATGAAGGGAGGAAGTTCTCGCAAATGGCAAACGTGCATTGCCTCGACACGCTCGCGCAGAGTCTCGAGCGGGTTTGGGCAGTCCGAAGTTTCTGCCACCCACAACTGATCGATCGTTCGACGCGAGACGGTGACTTGTGTCCCCGCTGCCTTGATCTGCAGGAATGGATCACTTGCCAGAAAGCTGTAGCGTCCGACTTTTTCGCCGCCGATTACGCTTTCGAACAGGCAGGCTGCCGAGGAAGGCGAGTCGTCGGAGTTGGCCAGTCGATGAAAGGCGGAAACTGGCGTCAGTGAGTCGCTGACCAGCCGGCGGTAGACGGGCACATAGTCAACCGCTGGCTCGCGGCTGTTGGCAAGTTCGGCGAAGCGCCGGAATTCGGGAACCGCAGACATGGAAGATTCGTGAGTTGGTGACGGGTGACGAGTGGCCAGCTTAGCATTCAACCAGCAGAGGGACAACGGTCGATGATGGTTCGCAGCTCGCTAGAACTTGTTGCCGCGGCGGAGTTTACGGCGATCCGTCTGTGCCGGGCTTGGCTTGACAGTCACTGACCCCCAGCTAGAATCCCCGTAGAAAAACCACCGCAAACTGCCACGAGAGCACGAAACTTAGGCGACACGATGCAATGCCAAAAATGCGAACGTGAAGCGACCTTCCACATCACGGACTTGGTCGACGGTAAGCCCAACGAACTGCACCTCTGCGAGCTGTGCGCGCAGACGTTTTTAAGTCCGACCGAAGAGGAGGAGGTTGCCGACGTGATGCCGGCGATGGCAGGACTACTCGCGCAGCACTTGGCCGTCGGCGAAACAGCGGACCAACTGGCACGCCTCGACCAACGCGCCTGCCCGGTGTGTTCGATCACATTCCTGGAGTTCCGCAAGCAGGGACGACTTGGTTGCCCACACGACTATGTCTTCTTCGCTGAAGAACTCGAGCCGTTGCTGCTGAATATCCACGATCAGACGCATCATATCGGTAAGGTTCCCAAACGCTGCTCGCAGGGTGCCGATCAACAGACGCAATTGATTCGTCTGCGCCGTGAGATGAAGGAGGCGATCGCCGCCGAAAACTACGAGCAGGCGTCGCTGTTACGAGACGAAATTCGCGAGATCGAAAGTCAGTCGCAAGCGAAGGATCAGTCGTAACCCATTATGCACCTTGATGATTTAGCAAGCTCTAGCGGCGAATGGCTCAAAGGCACCGGACCCGAATCCGATATCGTCATCAGCAGCCGCATCCGGCTGGCGCGAAATTTGGCGGACTTCCCCTTCATCTCGCGTACCACAGAGGCCGATCGTACAGAAATTGAAAAGACGCTGCACAGCCACGTCGCGTCGCTGCAGGAATCCGGTAAGTTTCCGCGGCAGACGTTTTACTTCAACGTGGGCGAGCTTGAAGAAGTCGATCGACAGTTTCTCGTCGAGCGACAGCTCGTTAGCCGCGAACTGGCCGATAGCGAGGGCGCGCGGGCGGCAGTGATCGACCCAGCGGAACGTTTCAGCGTGATGATCAACGAGGAGGATCATCTGCGTTTTCAAGTTATGCACAGCGGTCTGGACCTCGAATCCACCTGGCGGCAGATCAACGAACTCGACGACTTGATCGAGCGTCAAGCGACCTATGCGTTCCATGAGAAACTCGGCTATCTGACGGCTTGCCCAACGAACGTAGGAACCGGCGTGCGCGTCAGTGTGATGTTGCATCTGCCGGCGCTGGTGATCACTCGTCAGATCGAGAAAGTCTTCAAGAGCTTGCAAAAGATCGACCTCGCCGTCCGGGGCTTGTACGGCGAAGGCTCGCAAGCGATGGGCGATTTCTACCAGATCAGCAATCAGGTCACGCTTGGCATGACCGAGGAGGAACTTACCAAGAAAGTGGCGGACGTGGTGCCGGTGCTAATTGACTACGAGCGTCAGGCACGCGAGTTCCTGGTCCGCGAGAGCCACGAGACGCTGCACGACCGGGTGAGTCGCGCTTTCGGTATTCTGCGCACGGCCCAAACGATCAGCTCCGAGGAGACGATGCATCTGTTATCCAGCGTGCGAATGGGTATCAACCTCGGACTGATCAGCGATTTGGAAATCCCTACGATCAACAAGCTGTTCATCCACACCCAACCGGCGCACCTGCAAAAGCTGTCCGGCGTAGAGCTCGACAAGTCTGACCGCGACATCGAACGAGCGAGCTACCTTCGTCGACATCTCAACACGGACCAGTCGAGCGATCCGACGCAGAACTGATGTCCGCGCGTCAGACCACCACGAGATCATCCAGGCCGTCTTCGCATTCGGGAAACTGCGGGTCGAGTTCCTTGAGCGTGTCGTGCAGAATGCGGGCGACAGTCAGATTGCGGTTCCACTTACGGTCCGACGGGATGATGTGCCAAGGCGCGTGTTTGGTATTGCAGCGTGTCAACGCCGCTTCGTACGCCTGTTGGTAGTCGTCCCAAAGCTTGCGCTCGTCGAGGTCGCCTTTGGCAAACTTCCAACGCTTGTGAGGTCGATCGAGCCGCGCCTGCAACCGTTCTCGCTGTTCGTCTTTACTGATGTGCAAGAAGCACTTGATGAAGGTAACCCTGCCTTCGACGAGCAGCTCCTCAAATTCGTTGATGCGTTGGTACCGAGTTTCCCATTCCGACTTGGGCACGAGATTGTGAACTCGCACGACGAGCACGTCTTCGTAGTGCGAACGGTTGAAGATGCCGATGTTGCCGCGTCGCGGAACTGCTTTGTGAATTCGCCACAGGAAGTCGTGGTCGCGTTCTTCGCTACTTGGTTGCTTGAACGGTACGATCTGACAGCTCTGCGGATTGATACCGGTCATCACGGTGCGTATGGTTCCGTCCTTGCCCGCCGTGTCCATGCCTTGCAGTACCAGCAACACAGCACGACGATTCTCAGCGTAAAGACGGTATGCAAGATCCCTGCTGGCGGCCGTCAGAGTTTCGATCTCACCGACAGACGACTTTTTCGTGGAATCGCCGTGGATATGCCGGGGATCGAAGTCGGCTAGTCTAACTTTGGTTCCTGGATCGAATGTAAGTGGCTGTGACATGGAGAGCTTAGTCTAAGCGAATTGAGTGATGGCCAATTGATTTATTCTAATTCGGCCCAAGCCGAGGCACTACCAGATTCGTCGATTTCAAGATGAATCACATTGGGGCAGCAGCAGACGGGGCAGTCTTCCACGTATTGCTGATGTGAACCGGACGAGTGGTCGATCGGAATCACGATCGGTTCGCCGCAATTGTCGCAGATGTACTCGACTTCGTCGTTCAAGGTGCGTTCGCCCTGGGAATTCTGTGGTGCTGGAATATGCTAGACTAGGTTGCGGGCGATTTTCGCTCAATTCTAAACCAATTGCTGGCTCACCCAACGACTATGTTTGGCCGACGAACTATTTTGGCACTGCTGATCACCGTGTTAGCGCTTGTCGCGCTTGGTATTGCGGGCTATCTCACGTGGGTTGCGTGGCAATCGGGTAAGGTTGCTGGCTGTACGGCCGAGTCGCTTCTCGACTGCGATGACGTGCTCACAAGCCGGTGGTCGAAGTGGCTTGGGATGCCGGTGAGCCTGTTGGGGATGGCGACCTATGCTGCGATCCTGGGCTTAGTCTGGCCGGCTGCTTCGCGACCCAATGGCGCGGCAGTGACGGCCTTGTTTGCGGCGGGGGCGCTCGCGACTGGGGCCGCTGCCTGGTTTATTGGACTGCAGGCGATTCAACTGCAGAGCTTTTGCGCGTATTGCCTCACAGCGCACGGTTGCGCGTTGGTTATCGGTGTCCTTGCGACGCTGATGTTCCTCGATACTCGAGATGTGCGTGACTACGACCAGATGCGGTCGCTGTTGGGGGTCGCCGCGAGCGAGGCGACGGAGGAAGCTGTCGAAGTTGCCGAACCGCTCAGTGTCACGCGATTGATTACCGCCTTGACCGCGTCGGCAATTGGTCTGGCTGCCCTGATGGGCGGGCAGTTGCTGGTCGATCCTGGCGAGGCGATGGCACTCGAGGAGATCGAGTTCGAGCCTGCGGCTGAAGTCGCGCAAATCACGGAGCCAACTGCAACTGCCGACGAAGTCGACGTGGATTTGCAAGTTATTGACGACGGCAACGTTCCGGGGGAAAGCGGTGAATGGGTAGAGGACGATCTCGACGTGTCGGTGCCGGCCACATCGGAGGGACCGGACACCATCGGTTCGATCTTCGGCAATGGCTCAGGGCGAGTCGTTTATCAGGCGCTACCCGAGGGCGTGGACGTCAACGATATGCCTGTGCTCGGTAATCCCAATGCGCCGCATATCTTGCTAGAGATGATGGACTACACTTGCGATCACTGCCGCAAGTTGCACCCGCATTTGCAGGCAGCGGTGGAGCGGTATGGCGATCAGATCGGAGTGGTTATCTACAACGTGCCTCTGAGCAAGAAGTGTAACGCCAAGGTCAAAAAGGACTACCCTGGCAAGAAGTACGCTTGCGACTACGCTCAACTTGCGATTGGCGTATGGAAGCTGGCCCCTGAGCAGTACCCAGAATTTCATCATTGGTTGCTGGAGTCCGAAAAAGCACCGAGCGTCACGAAAGCGAAACGGCGGGCGCGCAGCATTGCTGGAAACGAAGTCCTGATTGACAAAGACGTCCGCGCCGACACGTCGAGGAGACTGGCGTCGCAGTGCAGTAAATTTGGTCGTCTCAATAGTGGTCTGCCGATCCTGCTTCTGCCGAACGGTGCCCTCCGAGGCGTGCCAGACGAAAGCGAGGAACTGTTTGAATACCTGGAAGGCAAGCTCGACATCCAGCCCCAATAGTCCTCCTCGCGTTCAGCCAGCACACGCTTAGTCCTCTGCGCGACTTCCATCATCGCACATGCGGACGATTCTTGGATCGAACCGGGCGACGACTTCGACCAGATCTTGCTGGGCGGCCATCACCTGACGGATGTCCTTGTAGACGCCCGGCACTTCGTCGGACCCAGCAGCCATCACTTCGATGCCGCGCTCGGCCAGCTCCTTACGGACATGGCCGAAGCGAAACGTGTCCTTTGCCTGCTTCCGCGACATACACCGCCCTGCTCCATGAGAAGCTGAAGCGAGACTCATCGGATTGCCGAGTCCGCGCACAACAAAACCAGGATCAGCCATCGAACCGGGAATCACGCCCAGCACGCCCTGCCCTGCCGGCGTCGCACCCTTGCGATGCACCACCACTTCGCGACCTTGGTGCTTTTCGATCCAGGCGAAGTTGTGATGGTTTTCAACGCTGCCAATGATCTGTGCACCTAGCAACTTCGATACGAGCCGGTGGATTACGGCGTGGTTGGCCGCCGCATAGTCACCCATCAGGTTCATCGCGGCCCAGTACTCCTGACCCGCTTCGCTGTCGAGTTCGAGCCAAGCCAATCGGCCGAGCTTCTCACAGCTGCGAGGCAGTTGTCGCTGCGCGATCTGGCTGTAAGTGCTGCAGACCGCGGCACCGGCGCCTCGGCTGCCGCTGTGGCTGAGCAGGGCGACGTAGATGCCCGCGTCGAGATCAAGGTCGTCGGCACGTTCTTCGAGCGTCAGCGTCCCGAACTCGACAAAGTGATTGCCTGAGCCCGACGTGCCCAACTGCTTCCACGCCGTGTCCT
The DNA here is from genome assembly GCA_039184115.1 of Planctomycetota bacterium. Classification (GTDB taxonomy): domain Bacteria; phylum Planctomycetota; class Planctomycetia; order Pirellulales; family Lacipirellulaceae; genus Bythopirellula. The sequence goes on from JBCDBK010000070.1 coordinate 7,472, forward strand.
TCTTTTCGCGCGTGATGCGTGTGACGCCCCAGTCGGCATCCATCACGGCGTGATCTTGTACCGGCTTGTGCTGGCAGCCGACGCCAAAGCGCGTGCCTTTGTTGAGTGCCGTGCGGTACTGCTCGCGCTTGTGCTCAAGCGAATCAAGCGGCATGTCGAGCACCGACAGCTTCATGCGGCAGGCGATGTCAACGCCCACGGCATACGGAATGACGGCACCTACGCAGGCCAGCACTCCACCGATCGGCAGACCGTAGCCGACGTGGGCGTCTGGCATCAACGCCGCGCCGACGGCGCTAGGCACTCGGCAGGCGTCACGCATCTGCTTATGCGCGCCCTCGTCGATGTCCTCGCCCCACGTCTGGTAGCTGATGGGCTCCTGCGGAACTGGCGAGTGATCGTTCTTCAGCACCGTGACAAAGCGTCCCCAGATCGGATCGTCGCGAAACGCGTCCGGATCGGCGATCACCTCAGCCATCATCTGCTTGGCACGCTTGCCCTTCAGCCCCATGCCCGTGCCTCGCGTAGCCGCCGTCTGCAGCGCATCGATCGCAGCCGAAACGCAGTCGGGCGGCACTCCGATTTTTTGTAGTTGGCGGCGGTTCATTGGGGAAATGTTGAGGGTGAATTGTGAACGGTGGCGGCTGACGCGTGATCTGCAGACTCATGACTGATACGGGGGGTTCGGGGGGAGTTCCCCCGTTTCCTGCATCTGGCTAATTGGGGGGCGAGCCCACCAGAACCCCCCAGGGTTTGATTTTGGTCGTGCTAGTCGTACTTGCCGGGAGTTTTGCAACACCCGGTGTTTCATAACTCTTCGCGGAAATCGAAAATGGCCTTCAAAGCCAGTAGTTTGCAATTCCGCAAGACCCGGCGAAAAGAAAACCGCGTTGCAAAATTGCAGAATTCGATCACGCTAGGCCGATATGATTTCGTTTCGTGCTACGAAAACTGGGGTCGGAGTGAACTCATGCAGGCAAACTGGCAGGAGTTTTGCAAATTTGGAGGTCATCGAGTGTTACAAAACTCCTTCGGAGGCGCGTTTCATGCTTGCCGAGACTTGACGCGAATCACAATAATCATGCCGACACGCGACAACTAGTTCGGTCAGCATAGGCGATTATCGAGATTTGAAGAGAGATAGCGAGCGAAATTGTTGGCCACCTTACGACCGCGTCGGTGAGGCGACATTCCGCCGTGTGACGCCCTCGGAGCTGCCATTTCTTGATCCTGTGCGCAATGCGGTAACAAGAGCAGATCGTTGGTCGGAACGCTGGCCAGCGACGGTTTCCCAAATCCCCACCCCATTCGTTCGTCGATTACTTGTTACGATCTGCCAGGAATTATCGGAAGAGATGAGTTGAAAGCCACCAGTGGGGCGGTAAGCTGGGAGTGACTTCCTAGGCTCGAATTCAGGCGGGCGAGTTCTAGGCCTCACGTTAAGGCTACGTCCAGTCATTTAATTCTAGACGAGGTGCCGCTTGGAAATTTCGCAGGAACTTGATGCCGCGATCTGTAATGCTCTGCAGAAGTTGGGACAAGAGAAGCCGTCGACTAAAGAATCTCCGGCATGGAAGTTCTTAAATAGTCCGTTCTTTCTTTCGTTCGTCGCCGGCGGCTTTCTGTCGGTGACCTCCTTGTTAGTTACAAACACCCTCGAAGACCGTAAACAGCAACGGCAGCAGCAGCTTAGCCAATTTGATTCGAAGACTACCACGCTGAAGAAATTCTCTGATGGGATGATTCGTTACGTGGATTACAGCCTGGGAATGATGCATCGAGCTGCATGGCTATACAAACAGTCGCGTGAGAGTGCTAATGCGGACGAGTCGAATAGTTCTGAAACCGATGACGACAAGCCCGTGCTGACCTTTAGGGACGGACGTTCGTTTCATGAAACTCGAGACTATTACGAAAGGCAGCGCGAGCTGGCGCGGGATATGGAGTACGGCACCTCGATTTGCGTGTACACCAAAGCTGTCTACGCGGACTCAAGCGAATCAGTCGCTGTACTTAAGAAGCTCGAGGCGAGCTTGAGGATTTACGAAGACACCTGGGAGGTGGCGGAATTGAATAAGCAAAAGGCAGAGATCCTTAAGCTGACAGCGGAAGCGGCAGACGCGATGTCCGCTCATCTACAAACGCTGTCTTCCAGATAACCAGCAGAATTCTGTTTTCGCTGCTTCAATATAGGCACCTCTGCGAGCCTCAGCAGTATCGTTCACAGGTGGAGCGTTGTAGTCCCCAAGATAGCGTTCCCAAGCGGAGTGTGGGAACGAGGGCAAGCATTGTAGCGAATCAATACCGACAGCGCTAATAGCCGTGGCGCAAGCTGCGAACCTACCATCACCAACCCGTGTCCATTCGGTTGCCCACCATAAAAACTCGGCAAATGGCCTAAATATCTCTCTTGGGCACCGGGCCATTGGCTAGTTATAATGGGAGCATGTTGAGGACGTGCGAACGCAGCATGTCGGACTAACCGGCCGCGGAGTGCTCTCTGGCAGAGTGCTGACGCCGCCATGATCTCAATATAGGAAGGAGGTGGTTCGTTGAACGATTATCATATACGCCAGGAGGGTGGTAGCTGTTGATGACGGCGGTTGTCGATAGACAGCCACCCACCACCTGCTTCTGACGGCCCGTCCAGTTCGCTTGTCGAGTTCTACCTTGTGACTCGGCTGGTTGAAGGACCTGCCTTCAAAGCAACCAACGACACAGCCCGGTTGTCCTCGCGACAGCCGGGCTGTTCTTTTTTGGGGAGAGGTGAGGGGTCGGAGATGAGAGGTGAGATGACGTTATCGAAACACGAAGAGAAAGAAGCAACGAAGTATTAAGAAACGGCTCCTCTGTATAAACCTTCGATTGCTTCGTTTGCTTTGTGGTTCGCTGCTTGCACGCATCTAGGCGCTTAGCGGTCTGGCAGGTAGGCTTTTGGGCAATGAACGCGCCCGAGGACAACGAGTCGATGGTTGACGCGGCTGCGGCTGAGGAGGCTCAGCAGGAGCTGCTGGAGAGTTGTCTGGAAATCGTGTTCGACGCTTACGACGAGGCCGTTGGCAATAAGATGGCTCAGCCAGTTGTGTTTTTGCTCGACTGCGAAGACGCGATGGGCGAGCAGATTGCGTACGCTTGGCTCGGCGAACCAACGGTTCGCGATGCGGTGATGGAGCAGCGGTTGGAATCTCCCGGCAGCGAGTTGACCACGGTGTTCGCAAAGGCGTTTCCATACGACCATAGTCGAAACGAAGTGCCGCTGGTGTTCGACTACCTTGCGCCGGTATTCGATCATCCCATTCCCGACGATGGCTTTCTGGCGATCGCCGTCACGGCTGGCGGTGCGGCGGCCTTCACGGTGCCGCTGTCGGCACGCGATGCCTAGTAACTGAATTGCAGATTCAAGGAAGTTAACGTGGCTTATTCGATTACTTTGATTCCTGGCGACGGCATTGGGCCGGAGGTGACGGCGGCGGCGCAGGAGATTTTGGACGCCAGTGGAGTCGATCTAGAATGGCAGGAAGCGTCGGCTGGAGTGTCGGCCCTTGAAGCGACCGGCGATCCGCTACCCGAGTCGACCGTCGAAGCGGTCCGCGCGGCCGACGCAACGCTGAAAGGCCCGGCAACGACGCCGTCTGGCACTGGCTTTCGCAGTGTGAATGTCGCGCTGCGGCAGAAGCTGACGTTGTACGCGAATTTCCGTCCAGCGCGGTCGATGCCGGGGATTGAGACCCGCTACGACGATGTCGACTTGATCGTCATCCGCGAGAATACCGAAGGCTTGTATAGCGGACTGGAACATACGGTCGTTGAGGGCGTGGTCGAGAGTTTGCGGATCATTACCGCGAAGGCGTCTGAGCGCATCGCTCGATTCGCCTTTCAGACGGCGCAGCGGCAAGACCGCAAGCGCGTCACCTGCGTTCACAAGGCGAACATACTTAAGCTGAGCGACGGACTGTTTCTCGATTCGTGCCGCAAGGTGGCTGCGGAGTTTCCTGAAATCGATTTCGACGATTGCATCGTCGATGCCGCGGCAATGAAGCTCGTCAGCAATCCAAATCAGTTTGATGTCTTGGTGATGGAGAATCTGTTTGGCGACATTCTGTCGGATCTTACCAGCGGATTGGTCGGTGGACTTGGCGTGACTCCCAGTGCGAATGTGGGCGACGGGATGGCGGTGTTCGAAGCAGTGCACGGCAGCGCCCCCGACATTGCGGGCAAGGGCATCGCCAATCCTACGGCGCTGATTCTGAGCGCCGTGCTAATGCTCCGTTATCTTGGTGAGAAAGACGCTGCCAATCGTGTCGAAGCAGCCGTGCGTAGTGTACTGGCGGCAGGCGAGGCGCTGACGGGCGACCTTGGAGGTCAGGCGACGACCAAGCAGTTCACGCAGGCCGTGCTGTCGGCAATGTAATGCAGACCCGAATCGGCAGAGGTCGATTCGCGACCCGGTCTCCACGTGAAGTTTCGCGAAAACGGCCCTGTTTTCGTCAGTTGCTGTTGGGCTTTGCTGCGCGCGTGACATGTAGACTATAATCGGTGGGAGAGGTTTTTACGTCTAACCAAGCCGGAACACGTGGCCATGATCGCCCCTAACAGTGTCATTCGCTGGACGCGTTTGCTGACGTTATTCAGCGCTACTTTTCTGTTGCTCTCTGCAGAGGTAATGCGTGTTGCCTCCGCGCAGCCGCCGGGGGTCTCCCCCGAGCAGATCGAACGCTTCCGAGAGATGCGCCGTCGCGGTGGGCGTCGAGGCGGACCACCACGAGACGTCCAGCCGCAGCCAACGGAGCCAAAGCCTGAGGAAAAGAAGGAAGAGAAAAAGGAAGAAGAGAGCGACGAAAAGAAGGAAGATGTCAAAACCATTATGCGGCCGACGGACGGCTCCGTGCGACTCGATCCGAATCGTATTCGCCTAACGCCGGATAAGAACGGTTTGGTGCAATTCAACTATAATGGTCAGCCATGGTCCGACGTACTGCAGGAGTTCGCCGACGCGGCGAAGCTAACGTTCGATTGGCAAGAGCTACCAGCGGACCGCCTGAACCTGGTTACGCAAAAAAAGTACAACCTGCAGCAAGCACGCGACCTGCTCAACAGTCGATTGCTGGCACGCGGATTTACTCTCGTCGTGCAAGGCGAACTGCTTTCGGCGGTGAAGATCGAGAAGCTTGATGCGAGTTTGGTTCCGCGCGTCGAGGCGGATGACTTAGAAGATTACATGCCGCACGATTTTGTGCGGGTGCGTTTCCAGTTGCCTGACGCGATGGACCCTGCTAGAGCCAAGGAAGACGTCAAAGCTCTGCTCAATCCCAAAGCAACCGTCATTCCATTGCTGGCTACTAAGCGTCTGCTTGTGATCGACGCGGTCACGAATTTGCGGAGCGTGCGCGATCTGATTTATGACGAACAGTCGGCCGCGGATTCGATTATCAAACCGGAAATCTATCCCATTAAGCACCGTCGGGCGGACTACGTGGCCGATCAGATCATGATCGTGTTGGGTCTGGATCCGGCTTCGCGAAAAAGTCCGCAGGAACTGCAGCTCGAAACGCAACGGATGCAGCTATTGATGCAGATGAGTCAGCAGAAGAAGGACGTGTCGAAGCTGCTCAAGCCCGACGGACTGCCCGTGCATATCGCGGTCGATCGACAGCAGAATACGCTGATGGTCAATGCGCCAGCTGACCTCAAGAGCACCATCGAACGGACGATCAAGCAGATCGATCAGCCGCCTGGCGGGGCCATGGTCGCGACGGTCGGTGGTCGCTCCACTCGTCCCCATAAGACGACGACCGCCAGCACCGATGCCGTCGTTTCGGCACTGACAGAGTTTGGCCAACTTGATCCGTTAACCCGATTGCAGAGCGATTCGAAGACGAAGACGATCTTCGCCTATGCAACCGAAGCGGACCATCAGAAAATTGTCGAGATGATCAAGAAGATCGACAGCACGGGCCGCGAAATCCATGTCGTCCAACTCCGCCGCTACTCGGCTAGCGCGATCGCAGGCACGCTCACGTCGATGTTTGGCCAGGCACCCAAGAAAAAGAAGGAGACTTCTCGTCGTCGTTCGTTCTTCTTTGGCATGTCCGATGACGAAGAGGAAAAACAAGAACTGACGTTTAAAGCGATGCCCGACGTGGAGAACAATCGGTTGATCATCTGGGCCAACGCCGAAGAGCTGGCCGAGGTTAACAAGATGCTGACGCGATTGGGCGAATCGCCAGAAGGTGTTGCGAGAAATCCTAGCAAGCTCCGCGAGCTGCGCGGTCGCACGCCCGAAGAAACGGCGCGCTTGCTCGAACGACTCAAGGCAGCCTATCCCGGTCAACTCAACATCGACGATTCTGCCTTACGGAAGGAACCAGAGGAGGAGCCGCAGCCGGTGGAAGAAGACAAAGTGACTCGGCGGTTTGCTCCCTCGCGAGTGTTTCGCACGGTGCAACTAAGCTCTGATGATCTGCCGGCGGAGGACAATGCCAATGCGCCACCAATCAACATCACCGTGACCCAAGACGGTCGCATCGTCATGAGCAGCGATGATGCGGCGGCGCTCGACCAGCTTGAGTCTCTGGTGGAGGCCATCGAACCTCCGCAGCGTCAGGAGTTTGTCAAATTTAAACTGGAATATGTGCGCGCTTCTAGCGTTGCCTTCAAGCTAGAAGATTACTTTGAAGAAGAACTCAAGGGCCAGACAGAATCGGTTTTCGACGAGTGGGGTGAATACGAGGGCAAGAAGGAGAAGGACCTGGGGCCAATCACGTTGGGTCGCCGCGAACTACTGCGGTTTATTTCTGAGGACTATACCAACACGGTGGTGGTGCAAGGGGCGAGCCCTTCGCAGCTGCGCGTGATCAAGCAATTGATCGATATCTATGACGTCGCGCCGAAACCCAATAAGAACTATCTGTCGCGCAAGACAAAAGTTATCAAGCTGAAGTACTCGCGCGCCCAAGATATCGCTAATTCGCTAAAAGAGGTTTACCGCGAGCTCTTGAGCTCCAAAGATAAAGAGTTCAAAGACGAAGAAGGCGGCTCTTCGATCATCGGCAACGAAACAACTTACGTATTCGGCAAGCGTCGGATTGATGAGACGGGCAAAGAAGATCCGGTGTACATCAAATTCGACGGCATGTTGGCGGTCGGGGTGGATCAGATTTCCAACGCCCTGATTGTATCCGCCCGCGAGGAAGTGCTTGAGAGCATCGAAGAGACCGTGAAGCTACTCGACGAAGCTGCGAAGCCCAATACGATGATTCACGTCCATCGAGTTGGCGGCGGCATCAAGTCAGCGGAGGACTTGCAGAAGATGTTGAAGGAATCGCTAAGTCGGCCGTGGCCGGGAGGCAAGCCCGAGCAGGCTGCTGCTAAGCCATCTGGCAAGGGGCAACCGGAGCAGCCTCAGCAACCACGCGATTCGGGCGGCGACCGTCGACGACGGGGCCGCTAGGTCGACGACGATGGATCGTTACCTTCGCAGAAGCTTCGCCCTGACCGCGCTCGTGTCACTCGCGGTCTGGCCCACGTTCGCTCTTGGCGAGCGGTGGGTCGCGATTGAGCCCTATCTGGAACAGCTCAGCTTACCGATACAGCACGTACCGACGTCAACCAGCGAGCTCAGGTTTGTGGCGCAACCCGCGACACAAACGGGAATCGATTTCGTTGAACGCCTTGATTGGGATCGCCCGCGCGGAGAATTATTCTTCACCGGCTATGCGTGCGGCGGAATTGCTGTCGGCGATGTCGATGGCAATGGTCTGCCGGATCTAGTCTTTGCCGGCGGCGCTGATCGAATGCGCCTCTACCTGCAGCATCTGCCATGGAAGTTTAAAGAAGCGGCGCACTCGGCTGGGCTAGCTCATCGTTCCGAAGATACTTGGAGCACGGGCGCGACGCTTTTCGATGTCGACGGTGATGGCGATCTTGACCTATACGTCTGCAATTATGATGAGGCGAATTGCCTGTACATCAACCGTGGCGATGGCACATTTGACGAGCGGGCTGCAGCGTACGGACTCGACATCGTGGATGCGAGCCTGATTGGCTCGGTTGCCGACTACGATCGCGACGGCGATCTGGATATCTATCTCGCGGCGAATCGTTACTTGGATGAGAAGCGTTTTCATCCTCGTGAACTATTCTACTGGCGCAATGGCAGGGAGTACCTTCGTCCTGGAGCAGAGAAGTACTTCACGATTCGCCGCTACCGGGACCGACCCGGTCAACTCAACATGTGGGCGGGAAGAAGGAATCGACTTTTGCGCAATGAGGGGACAGGCCGCAAGTTCGTTGACGTGTCGCAACACATGCCGAGCGGACGAGCAGACACGCTATCGGCTACCTGGTGGGACTACGATCACGATGGCTGGCCCGATCTGTATGTGGCCAACGACTTGTCTGCGCCCGATCGGCTCTTGCACAACCAAGGCGACGGTACCTTTGCGGATGTTGCTTTACAGAGTCTTCCCCATCTGCCGTGGCAAGCGATGGGCTCGAGTGCAGGCGATATCAACAACGACGGGCTCGTCGACTTTCTCGTGGCCGACATGTCGTTTCGTACGCACTTCAAAGACAAAGTCTTCATGGGTGACATGTCGACGAAGTTTCGCAATGTTAGCGTTTTTCCGCATGATCAGTTGATGCGAAACGCGCTGTTCATCAATAGCGGTACGCCAAAGTTTCAGGAAGCAGCCTACCTGTCGGGACTTGCCTCGACCGATTGGACCTGGTCGGCGAAACTGGCTGACTTCGACAGCGACGGTCGTCTCGATGCCTATTTTACTAATGGCTCGCCGGTTAATCTCGGCAATTCCACAGGTCTTGACTCACCCGATTCAAGCGATGGCGTCATCGATCTTGGTCGACTGCGCCAGCGCTACCGCAGCGAGCCCCCTGTGTTGGAGCAGAATCTAATATTTCAGAATCAGGGCGACCTCCATTTCGTTGATCGTAGCAAGGCTTGGGGTATCGCTGAGACCGGCATGAGCTTTGCGGCGGTACACGCCGACTTGGACCGCGATGGCAATCTCGATCTTGTCGTCGCCAATCTCGATCGGCCTCCGACCGTCTATCGAAATGAATCGCAGGCATCGGGCGTAGTGATCGAACTGCATGGCAATCGATCCAACCACTTAGGTGTCGGCGCAGAGATTGAGATCGAGACCGATGCGGGTGCGCAGGTGAGGCAGATCTATCCGGTATCTGGCTTTCAGTCATGCCAGGAGGCCGCCGCGCACTTTGGTTTGGGCGGGAATAAATTGATCAAGCGACTAACAGTTCGTTGGCCAAGTGGAACCGAGCAGGTTTTCGAGAATCTGCCGGCCGCCGCGCGTTATCGCGTGTCAGAGGCTGCGATCAGTCATTCGTCCGTGCCTGCGCCAGCTCAGACGCCGCTGTTTGTGGAAGCACTCGGCTCCGAGATCGTCGAGCACCACGAGGAGCCGTTCGACGACTTCGCACAGCAGCCCTTGCTTCCCAATCGGTTGTCGCAGCTAGGGCCGCCGATGGCTTGGGACGACATCGATGGCGACGGTGATCAAGACTGCTTCCTGGGCGAAGGCAAGCACTGGATGGGGATGCTCTATGTGAACCACGGTAAGCTGCGCTTTGAGCCGCGACCCCAGATTGCGTTTGCCAATGACGAGGACGCCGAAGATTCTGCGGCGCTCTTTTTTGACGCTAATGGCGACGGGCACGTCGATCTGTTTGTTGGTAGCGGCAGCGTCGAGTTTGAACAGGGCGATCCGCGTTTGCGTGATCGATTGTATCTCGGCACTGGTCAAGGCGGATTCGATCAAACCACCGACACACTACCTGATATTCGACGTAACACTGGCGCGGTCGCGGCGTCGGACATCGATCATGACGGCGATCTTGATCTGTTTGTCGGGAGCCGTTCTGTCCCTGGCGACTATCCGATAGCGCCCCAGCACGCACTGCTGATTAACGACGGTGGTCGGTTCGTTGATGCGCTCGACAGTCGTTCGCTTGCACTCGGCGGTGTAGGTTTGGGGACTGCCGCGAAATGGTGCGTTGTTGATAGCGACGGATGGGATGATTTGCTACTGGCGACTGATTGGGGGCCAGTCAGGTTGTATCGAAACGTATCTGGCAAACTTGTCGAGGCGACCAACACTTCGGGTTTGGCCCAATGGACCGGTTGGTGGCAAAGCTTGGCTGCCGCCGACGTCGACAATGACGGTGATGTTGACTTGGTCGCGGGGAACTTTGGTCTGAACACGAAGTATCGCGCCTCAACGGCCAAGCCGGTCATCGCCTACTATGGCGAGTATGGAGAATCGGGACGACGAAACCTGATCGAAGCCAGCTACGAAGACGACGTCCTGTTTCCCATACGCGGTCGAAGTTGCTCTTCGGCCGCGATGCCTTATCTGGCCGAGCAGTATTCCTCTTACCAACAATTTGCGCGGGCGAGTCTGCCGGAAATCTATACGCCCAAGTGCCTGGCGGCTTCCCAACGATTTGAAGTCAACACCCTCGCGTCATCGTGCTTTCTCAACGACGGCAATGGGCGTTTTCAGCGAGTTGATTTGCCGCGTGAATTGCAGCTTGCGCCCGTGTTCGCAATCGCGATTGCCGATATAGACGATGACGGAGCTGTCGACCTCTGCTGTGGGCAGAACTTTTTTGGACCTCAGCGTGAAACGGGTCCGATGGATGGCGGCCTAGGAGTGATTGCCCTCGGTAAGGGCAACGGTACGTTTACTGCCGTTCGGCCCGACCATGCAGGAATCGCGGTAGCCGACGACACGAAGTCGATCGCGATGGTCGATCTCGACGGCGACGACCGCGAGGACGTGTGTGTCGCGAGCAATGCTGGTCGTTGGCGAGTGTTTTGCCACCCGACTAGCGCAACGGAATCTTCGCAGTTGATTGAACCAAGCTACCATCAAGATTGGATTCGGCTGCACATGCGCGTTGCGGAGCAGTTCTTTGCCGCCAATCAGCCAGCACAGAGCCTTTCGTCGCTGCGACGCGTTCTCAAGATCGATCCGAACCACTCGAGGGCCAGTTTGATGCTGGCTAGTGTGCTTCGTCGTGAGAGACGCTATCTCGATACTGCAAAACTGCTGGATCGGCTAGAGAGGAATCCGACAGTTGATCCCGCGCAGTTGCATGCCGAGCGAGGGCGATTGTTCTTTGATCTGCAGCAGTATGATCCGGCGGCTGAGTCTCTTAACATTGCCGTCGGCTTGCGACCGGACGATGCTTCAATCCACGAGCAGTTAGGTCGCGTTCGGCAGGTGCAAGGCAATTTGCGAGCTGCGAGAGCTCATTATCTGCAATCAGGCCTCAACGAACGCGTGCACGAAATCGATCAAATCGCGGCTGTCGCAAAGGTTGCATTCGAGCAAGGTGTGCTGGCCGAAGCTGAAGGACGCGATGAAGAGGCGATCATGCACTTCGAAAAATCGCGACGACGACATGCGAGTCCCGAAGTGTTGAGGCGATTGGCCGAAGTTCTGCTGACGACTGAGCAGGATGAGCTGCGCGACCCGTGGCTGGGCGAGCAACTCAGAATTTGGGCGAATGAGCCGAGCAAGGCTACCGAGTCTGAGTGATCGGTGGCAAATAAGTTGGCTTGGCTGCAGCGCTGACCGAACGATAGTTCGTGCCGCTTTGGGCGCGCAGTCGTTGCACCTCGTCACGCAGCATGGCGACTTCTTGGTGGTTGCTGCCATGGGTCTCGAGCGCGATCACTTTAAGTTGCAGTTCGGTCAGACGTTGTGAGAACTGGCGCTCGAGGTTTGTATGTCTATCTCTCAGTTCCTTGATGCGAGTGGCCATCTTTTCGGCATCTTCGCGTGTGAAACGCGATCGTGTGCGTTCGGCAGTATCGGAGGTAACACGTTCCACACGCTGGCGAAGCATCTCGTGACGGCTGTCGGTGGCTTCGAACTGATGACCGACGCTCTCGAATCGCTCGTCGACGCTAGCCAATAATCCCGCGTGACGAAACGTGGTTTGACCCACCCAAAGGATGAGCGCGCCCAGAATGACATTGACCAGGCTGCCGCCGAAACGATCGATCGCCTCGTTGCGTTGCCAACTGTCTGGATCGTTTGGGTTGAGATCCATGATTGGGACTCTTGAATCTGAGTGTTTCTGGTAGACACGGGAAGCCACCATAGCTCGCATCGACTAACGAGGCCTCAAAGCTTTAGAAATCTGCGCGCCGCGAAGGTGAGAAGTCGCTTGCTAGCGGAGCCCACGAACGCTAGCGAGATAGCGCTCGCTCGATTCGCGCCAGGCAGCTCTCTTTGCCGAGAATTGCTAGCGTTTCAAACATGCCAAAGCCGACCGCCTTGCCGGTGGTGGCAACGCGCAACGCGTGAATGATCTGACCGATTTTGATCTCCTTCGTGTCGACGAAGCCTTTCAAACAGCGCTCAATTTCGTCGGCTTCAAAGTTCTCTAATCCGGCTAATTGGGTGCGAAATTCAGTCAGCAGCGGCTTGGCTTCCGCTGGTTTTTGGATGCGCTTGGCGAATGCTTTTTCGTCGAAGACCAACTCTTCGTCGGCGGAGTAGAAGTCGGTGTAGTCGAGAATGTCACCCGCTACTTTCACTCGATCCCCCGCAGCCTCCAAGATTTTTGTGAGCTTGGGTGCGGTTTCGCACGGAGGCGGATCGCTGACGTAGCCTGCCTGCTGCAAGAACGGTAGTGCTTTGGCTACCTTCTGCTTGATCGGTAGCTGTTGCATCGCACGATCCTGAAATGCGACCAGCTTCTGGGGATCGAAACTGGCTGGAGCTTTGTTAACGCGTTCAAGCGTGAAATGCTCGATCATCTCCTCTCGTGAAAACTCCTCGGTCTGATCGTCGAGCGACCAACCCAGCAGCAATAAATAATTCAGCAACGCGTCAGGCAGATAGCCAATCTGCTCGTAAAAATCGACAATCACCGGATTGAACGTGTCGGCTTCCACTTGCAGGTTGAGTCGCGAGGCAATGGTCTCGCCATGTTGTTTGAGTTGCGCGAAATCTCGGTTCTTGAGATACTTCTCGAGTTTGCGTTTGCTGAGCTTGTTCTTGCTGCCCGGTTCCGCGACGTACGGCAAGTGTGCGAAGGCGGGCAAGTCGTAGCCAAGTTGTTGGGCGATGAACACCTGACGAGGTGTGTTCGGCAAGTGTTCTTCGGCGCGAATGACGTGTGAAATCTGCATGTCGTGGTCGTCGACGACCGTGGCTAAGTGGTACAGACACGATCCATCGGCACGTTGGATGACGTGGTCCTGCTCGCGTGCCCAAGCAAAACGGACTTCGCCACGAACAAGATCGTTGATCACCAATTCGCCTTCGCGTGGCATTTTGAGGCGAACCACGCTCTGCCGGCCTTCGGCCAGGAATTGGTCGCGCGCTTCTTCCGTTTCCGCCATCCATTTTCGGCTGTAGGTAAACTGCTGGCCAGCCGCTTGCGCCGCCTCGCGTTCTGCTTGAATTTCTGCTGCCGTCGCGAAGTCCTGATAGGCGGCGCCGTTGGCGAGCAGCGACTGCACAGCGGCCCGGTACGTCTCGGAACGCTGCGACTGATAATAGGGCTCGTGTGGTCCGCCAACTTGCGGCCCTTCGTCCCAGTCCATACCAAGCCAGCGAAAGCCATTGAGAATCGGCTCGAGTGCCGCTTCGACGTTGCGCTCTTGATCGGTGTCGTCGACGCGCAGGATGAACTGCCCGCCGTGACGCCGCGCGAATAGCCAGTTGAACAATGCGGTGCGAACGCCGCCGATGTGCAGGTAGCCGGTCGGGCTGGGAGCAAAACGAGTGCGAACGGTCATGATGCGTGGGGACTTATCGACGAAGAAAGACGGGGCCGTCCTGCTGGCTCCGCGGCGGCAGACTGCCATCAAAGTAACCGCAATTGCCTGCTTCCACTACCCTCAAGCGGCGCGGTTGCGGCTCTTTTGCTTGCGGAGCCGTTTGCGCTCGGCTTTGCTGAGTCGACGTGTCGGCTGCTCTTCGTAGTCCGTTTCGGGTTCAGAGCCATCCACCCAGCTCGATTGGGTAGCTGGTTCATCTTCCTCGATCGAGGGGACTGGCTGTTGATTACTCGGAGCTCGTTCACCCACTTTGCTTGCTTCATTGGGCTGCTCTGCGATGGGCGCCGAGTGTTCGATCAGACCCTGGACGTCCAGGATTACGTAGCGTGCGAACAACTGCGAACCGACGAGCAGAAAGGTGAAGCCTACCAATGGCAGCGAACGGCTCATCACCTCAGGCAAGGCGGCTGCCCAGTTGGGAGACCAACCAGCGCTGTGCGCCCCAGAGACAGCAAGGCAGACACTGGCTAACAGATACAAAGCGAGTGCAGCTTTGCACTCGGCAGCTTCGATCATCACCTTGATCATCAACCAGCCGCCGGCCAGCGTCACCGGGACAAGCCACCAGCCAGCGCCTTCCGGAAGCAACTGCCACTCGACCAGACTGCCAAGATAGCGGGCTATCAACGGGTGCAGGGCGACGACGGCATTGATGCTTAGAAGCGTCGCGGCCCAGCCCGCAGTGCGCCACACTCGATAGCGACCGCGATAGTCGTCCACTCGATGCCTGCGTAGCGAAAACACAAGTCGTGCATATCCGACCGTCAGCAGCAACACGGTCGCTGACATCCAAGCAATCGGACGATTTGATAGTGCATCGGTTAGTTCTGCCGGAGAAACTACCTTGGCGAGATCACTGAGCGGCTGAGCGTAGTACGCGATCAGTTCGGCAACGACCGCGACACTGATACCCGCCAGGCCGAATAAGCAAAGCGTGCGAAAGCGTCGTGGGACAAAGCTGGTGACCTGCGGATGATTCTCGATATTTGCGCCAGCGCCGTAGCGTGGCGTGTCTCCCGGTTCGACGTTGCTGTCGCCTTTGCCGGTGTAAGCGGTGATATTGCTAGCGGACAAGACTTCTTCGTTCAGTACGCGCCGCCTGCGTCCAGTTCTTGTAGTATTGCGTGCCATCTCGTCTTTATAATGCTTCGGTCGTCCTGAAGAATAGTCTTGCTAAGTCCGCGTCCGAATGTGCCGACGTTGTCTTGCGCGTCTCAGCAAAGAGTGATTTGCTGCCCATCTCTGTCCGCGATGCGCAATCACTTTCCGCATAATCGGATTCGGCATTTCGACCCGTCCAAGCTGCACGAAGTCGTGATAGCTAGGGTTACGTTGTTGGGGCAAGCTGTGACGGCTGCAGAAATGCTGAGTGCTGCGATGAATCGCCGGATTGTACGCTCAGCACTAGTTTTATCAGCCATGTGGGTGTCGAACCGCACGATTGCGTGCCACGGCAAACGGGAAGGCGCAATCATGACCTAGATTTTTGAAGAGAGTCCCAACATCAGGCTCGCTGACCGTGGGTCGGTGCGCTCGATCTCAGAAGCGATTGCTCGATGACCGAATCTATCACACCCAATTCGATTCCGCCCGCAACCACTCCCGTTGTTCCCAGTTCGCCGATCGCGAGCCCAGATCTCGGTTCGCGTCGCGAAACAACTCAGAGTCGTGTTGCCGAGATTAGCTCGCTGCTTAGCGCTTTGGAAGACGCTGCCTCGGAAAGCGGGCTCGCTGCCAAACGTAGCGAACCCTCTGCGAAGGAGCAGACACAGCGCGAGAACTTGATGGTCGAAGGTCGGCTTGGCATGGCCAACAGCCTACTGAAAGCGCTTCGGCACAAGCATCCTCAATCGGCTGCACACTGCCTGCGAGTTGCAATGTGGTGCAGCGTCTGGGCAGAGCAATTCGGTATGAATGAGGCCGAGCGCGACGTGCTGGAGCTTTCAGCGCTAATGCACGACATTGGCAAGATCGGCGCGTCGGAAAGTCTGCTGCTCAACCCAAATCGACTGTCTAGCGAGCAACTGAAGGATGTGAGCCGTATCCATGAAATGGGCATGGACATCCTGGCAAGCTGTTGCAACGACCAACGAGTTCTCGAAGCAGTGCGCTATGCAAACGTTCGCTTCGACGGCCAGGGCAGTCAGCTGCCAAATAGCGGCAACAAAATCCCCGCGCCAGCGCGAATGATTTGTATTGTCGATGCATTCGACGCCATGACCACCGAACAAGTTTACCGTCCGGCTAAGCCGCGCGAACGAGCCGTGTCGGAGCTCTTTGAAATGGGCGGTTCTCAGTTCGATCCGGCGCTGGTAAAGCAATTTGCCGAAGTCCTTGAGAATAATCATAGTCTCAACGGCCTAAAGTTTGAGGAGCGTTGGATCGGGAAGATGGCCGAGCAGTCACTGCCCTGGCAGGCACCAACAGGTGTCGCGCAGGCGGTCACGCCGACAATGCCATCTCCGCAAGGTCAATCGCGTTCGCGGTTTGAAGAGAAACTGATCGAGGCCATGCACGACGGCGTGGTTTTCGTCGACTCGCAAGCTAGGATCACACTTTGGAGTGCCGGCTCCGAACGACTAACAGGCGTCAGTGGCGAGGCTGCTGTTGGGCGAATTCTGACGCCAAGCCTGCTCGATATGTGCATCGTAGCTGAGCAGCGGATGGAAGATGATGCATGCCCGGTGGCTAAGGCGTTATTGACCGCGACGCAGCTGCGCAAGCGGATTCTCATCATGGGCCGACAAGGCCGCCATATCGCCGTCGACTTGCATGCCATACCCGTTCATTCGCCCGATGGCAAAGTCTTGGGTGCAACCGTCTTGCTGCACGACGCACAACCCGAGGCATCGCTCGAAGAGAAGTGCGAGGCGCTGCACGCAGAGGTGACTAAAGATCCGCTCACCAAAGTGGCCAACCGCGCAGAATTCGATCGTATGCTCGCGCTGTTCATCGAAGCCCACCAACAAGCGGGTCAGCCATGCAGCCTGGTTATGGTCGATATCGATCACTTCAAGAACATCAACGACACCTACGGGCATCAGGCCGGCGACGAAGCGATTATCTCGCTGGCGAATCTACTCAGCTCAATGTGTCGGGCGGGCGATCTGGTAGCACGCTACGGTGGCGAAGAGTTTGCCGTCCTCTGTGCTGACTGTTCCAACGCTGACGGCGCCCGCCGAGCTGAGCAACTACGCCGCAAGTTGTCGGAGCTGCCGCATTCGTGTTTGGGCAATAAGCGAATTACTGCGAGCTTTGGCGTTACGGAACTTCAAGCAGGCGACACTCCCGAGACCATGTTACGCCGATCGGATCGTGCTTTACTACTGGCGAAGGAACAAGGCCGTAATCAAGTTGTTCAATTGGGCAATGGTATGGAAGTTGAAACAAAGAAGAATCCCTGGTGGAAGTTCGCTAGCCTGCGCGCTCAAGCCGTTGTGGACACTACGCTAACGAGTGCGGTGCCGATTGATATTGCCATCGAGAAGCTGCGTGGCTTTGTCTCGGACCATCAGGCGAAGATTCTTTCGACACGCGAGAGCTCGGTTGAGCTGGAAGTGTCCAGTGAGACCATGTCCTATGACCGTCGCAAGGGCGACCATCACGTTACCTTCCGCGTCGAGATGCAGTTTTCGGAGATCCGCGTCGAGCGATCCAACAATCTGGGATTCGCTGCCGGCGAGTACGCGCACACGAAGGTCGATCTCAGGATTCGGCCGAAACGGAATAAGAAACGCCGCAAGGCGGACATGGCCGAGCGTGCACGGTTGATCCAGCAAAGTATCAAAGCGTATCTGATGGCGAAAGAAGGCGACGAAGCGCCAGCGACGTTCACGTCCACGGTCGCAGCAAGTTGACGATGGATCGAGGTCACTCCAACTTCAAATCTACCCAAGTTCGATACCATGCGTGAAGAAATCACCGAACCAAAGCACTGGCGAACTGCCGACGAGCGACGCGGACAGCGGAACAACTCGTGGACGTCGCGTCGACGCGCCCAAGATCAAGCCGGCCTTGCCGCCGACATCGTCGACGCCGCTCTCACCGATGTCGAAGCAGAGTCGACCGAAAGCGAAAAGCTCGACAGTACGGAGATTCTCTCTAGCCTGGCCGATCAGCTCGAGTTATTGGAGCAACAGCGCGAGCAGATTCAACGCTTGCTGGATCAGGCACAGGGACGCTAAGTCCCAGATTTTCTCTTCAGCGCCGCCGATTTGACGATCGACGGTCATCTCCGTGTCGCGCCCATCCATGTTGGCCTCGTCGGATCGGAGGCTATCCGTCGACGTCCGCAATCGGCGCAAGAGGTAGCCAATTGCCACTCATGCGCCGATGGGATATGCTGCGGTATTCTAACGGTATCGTCCATCTCGGGTGAAGCAATTCGACCTGGGATTTCGTCCCATATTGAGGAGACACAGAGCAATGGCATATTCCCTGCCCGACCTACCTTACGCAAAAGACGCCCTCGAACCGCATATCGACGCCAAAACGATGGAGATCCATCACGGCAAACACCACAATGCCTACGTCACGAAGGTGAACGGCGCTCTCGAAGGTGCTGGCGTCGCTGATCAGTCGATTGAAGATCTCTGCCGCAACATCGATTCAGTGCCCGAAGGCATCCGTGGCGCTGTCCGTAACAACGGTGGCGGGCACGCCAATCACTCGCTGTTTTGGACGGTAATGAGCCCCAGCGGTGGCGGCGAGCCGACCGGTGCTCTGGCCGAAGCGATCAACGGTGAACTCGGCGGCTTCGACGCGTTTAAAGAGGCGTTCAGCAATGCGGCTGCGACCCGTTTCGGTAGCGGTTGGGCATGGCTTAGCGTCACCGCCGACGGCAAGCTGGCTGTCGAAAGTACGCCAAACCAAGACAATCCCTACATGACGGGCAGTACGCCGATCCTCGGCCTCGACGTCTGGGAGCACGCCTACTACCTGCACTATCAAAACCGACGTCCTGACTACGTTGCGGCGTTCTTCAACGTCATCGACTGGAACGCCGTCGGCGAGCGATACGCGGCTGCGAAGGGCTAAGCCCGCGAACGTGCATACTCACGAAGAATTCCAAAAGTCCCCTGACGCGAGTCAGGGGTTTTTTATGCGCCTGCGGCGGATTAGGCGGCGGGGCTACGGCCGATAGCTTCCTCGACCGATCGTTGGCGCGATCGCATCTCCGTCGGCCGCCGTTTCCAGCTGGTATCTGCTTTCGATAGATTCCAGCGCTAAATCCCGATAAGCATTGCGGTTGGAGGCGATCGGGTAACGTGTTGAGATCGGTGCTTCGATGATTGGCCCAAATCCGTTCTGGTTCGCAATCACCAGGTGCGGCGTTCCGGAGTTGCGAGTTGGCTCGAATCGACCGCTGCCCCGCGGTAGCAAGCCCGCCGGATTAGAGAATCTAGCCAACTCAATTTGGCCGAGTTCCCTTTCCCACCCCGATGTGTACACCCCACGGATAACGCCGTCGGGCAGAATGCTATAGCTGTTGAGTAGGCCTGGAGGGTAACCATCTTGGCTAGTGAAGTTTACTATGTTGTAGAATTCGCCCCTGCTACTGATTATCGGCAAGCTCGTAATTTGAGAGAAATCAAGCTCTACCAAAAAGGGCTCGCTAACGTTTGGTGTGACAAGGATTCCCTCCGTCACGCCAGCTATTATCCGGCCTTCGAGGTCGAATTCCAAGCTTCCGCCGCCTTGAACAGCAGTCGTATTCGATTCCGTATTCGGGTCAGCAATGCGCGCTGTCCATTCAAATTGTGAACGATTTCCCTCCGAATCAGAGCGACGCAGTATTTCAATTTCAACAGCATGTAGTAAGCCTAACGGATC
>JBCDBK010000071.1:0-27035 GCA_039184115.1 Planctomycetota bacterium
CGATCAGCCGACCCTCGCTCTTGAACAAATCGCGAACGTCTGTTTTGAGAATGTTTTTGGTCTTTTGTAGACCCTTCTTGAATTTATCGAAAAAACCCATATCGGAAGTTCGAGTTCCTATTGCAGAAGACAACGGATTAAGACAGCGAAACGACGTTCAATCGCGTTCGATAAGCTTATCGAGAATCCCATTGACGAATTGCGAAGATTGCTTGCTGCCAAATCGCTTGGCAAGCTCGACGGCCTCGTCGATCGCGACGAGGTCGGGCGTGTCGGAGTAACGAATCTCGAAGGCACCGAGCCGCATCACGTTACGATCGGTGGCTGCCATGCGCGACAGACTCCAGTTCTCTGCCTTCGCCTCAAGTAGTTCGTCCAACTCTTCTCGATTTCGCAAGACGCCCATCACGAGAGAAGTCGCGAACTCTCGAAGCTCGTTGTCTTGCAGTCGAGCTTGGACAAATGGCGCGAACTGGTCGCGAGAATCCCTGGGGTTCAGGTCTTCCTGAAAAAGTGCCTGAAGTGCGATTTCGCGTGCTCGACGACGACTGGCCATGAGAGAGGTTGGTGAGGTGCAGGGCTGGCGAGCGACGGCATTGGCCGTCGGGCACCGCATTCTACTCTGGCGGGCAGTTCTTGAGCAATCCGACCATTCTCAAGGCAGCTTCGGCGCACTCACTCCCTTTATTGCCGACGTTGCCTCCAGAACGATGAATCGCTTGTTCCATCGAGTTGCAGGTAAGTACCCCGAACAGCACGGGCAAATCGTTGGACAGCGCAATTTCGACAAGTGCTAGGCTTACACCACGATTGATGTGTTCATCATGAGTCGTTTCGCCTCGGATGACGGCCCCGAGGGTAATGACGGCCGCATACTGGCCGCTGCTCGCCAATCGCTGCGCGACGATCGGAATCTCCCATGCTCCCGGAACCCAAGCAACCTCGATCAGATTGCCTGACACGCCGTGCTGCTCGAGCGTCGAGGTCGCCCCGTCCAGCAATTTCGACGTGATCGAACGATTCCATTCGGCCACGACAATGGCAAAACGATCGTTGGCGTCGGGCTGCGAGATTTGGATTTCGTTCGGCAAAGCCTAATCTGACCTCGTTTCCAGGCTGCGCTTGGGAACGTAATGGATGCGACGCGGGAGAATTCTCTGCCGTGGATTCTCAGGCGGATCCCGGGATAAGTGTGCGGATAGGTACTCCACACGCCGAAGTCCGCAGACCGAATTCCCTATTCCTTGATACTGATCAAGAACTCGGCATTCGACTGGGTCTTACGCAATCGAGTCGTGAGTAAGTCCATTGCATCGGGCGGGTTCATTTCGTTGAGTACGCGACGCAGCAGGCAGATACGCCGATACTCTTCCGGGTCCATCAGCATCTCTTCACGACGCGTACCGCTTCGGTTGATGTCGATTGCCGGCCAAATTCGTTTGTCGACCAGCGCTCGGTCGAGCATGATTTCTTGGTTGCCGGTACCCTTAAATTCCTCGAAAATCACTTCGTCCATGCGGCTGCCTGTGTCGACCAAGGCGGTTGCGATGATCGTGAGCGAGCCGCCTTCTTCGACTTTGCGAGCGGAACCGAAGAAGCGCTTCGGACGCTGCATCGCATTCGCGTCGATGCCACCGGACAGTACTTTACCCGAGTGCGGGCATTCGGAGTTCCACGCACGCGCCAACCGAGTGATTGAATCGAGAAAAATGACCACGTCGCGGCCATACTCGACCATTCGCTTGGCCTTCTCAATGACCATGTCGGCGACTTGAATGTGGCGGGCTGCCGGTTCGTCAAAAGTCGAACTGATGACTTCGCAGTTCGGCCCCTTAACCTCCCGTTCCATGTCGGTCACTTCTTCTGGCCGCTCGTCGATCAGCAACATCACGACATGCGCGTCCGGATAGTTGGTCAGCACGCTTTTCGCCATTTTCTGCATCAGGATCGTCTTGCCGGCGCGTGGCGGGCTAACGATCAACCCACGTTGCCCAAATCCAATCGGCACGATCATGTCGACCACACGCATCGCCACTTCGTCCGCGGCTACTTCCATGCGAATGCGTTCTTCGGGATGTTTGGGCGTTAGATTATCGAAGAACACCTTCTTCGACAGCATGTTCGGATCTTGCCCGTTGATCTCTTCAATGCGCAGCAGCGCGAAGTAGCGCTCGTTCTCTTTGGGCGGTCGAATGGTGCCTTTGACGGTGGCACCTGTACGTAGACCGAATCGCCGAATCTGACTGGGAGACACGTAGATGTCGTCCGGGCATGACAGGTAGTGGTAGTCAGGGCTTCTGAGAAAGCCGAATCCATCAGGCAGTATCTCCAGCGCACCTTCGCCCGACATCATGCCGTCGAGCTTTACCCGTTGCTTTAGGATACGAAAGATCAGGTCCTGCTTCTTGAGCCCTGCAGCTTCGTCGACGCCTTCGGTATCGGCGATTTCGATCAGTTCGGGCATCTGCATTTTCTGCAACGCCGCGATATGAATATTGGCGTCCGGCTTGTCAGTTCGCTCGATCGTCTTGCCGACTCGCCGTACGCGTTCGGCGGCTTTATCGAGTTCTTCCGCGATCGACAGCGGTTCTTCGCGTTCCAACTCTTTCAAGAGTGGATTGTCCGGCTCGACGCTAGAGCCGCGATTAAATGAACGACGTCCACGATTCTGTGACTGAGAACGACCGTGCCGCGGTCCGCGGTTGCTGGTCTCTGACATCAGTTGTAGCTCCGTAATCAGGAAAAGTAGGGAGTGTTCAGTGCGTCGGAGGCACCGAAGGCAGGCAGGGGGTTATGGTGCGACACAATCTCAATGGACTGCGCGCGGTATTGAAAGATCGGAAATGGAGTCAAACCAGCGTACTTAGCTCGGACGAGCTACGAAGCGATCTGATAACGGGGTGGGATAATCAAAAAAGGAGGCAGATTACGAACGGAACCGCCTTTCCACAGTATTGCAACAAGCAGGTTGCAAGGGAAGCCTTTTACGCCTCGATTTTTGCGAAGATTTGCGCTTCTGTTGCCGCTACCCTAAACCTGCCAAGCTCCAGAACGTCCGAACTTGGTTTCGCAACTCCTCCAGACTTCCCAAGTTGGCCAGTACATGGGACGACAACAATCGTTTTTCTTCTATCGGCATTTGGCAGCCCTCGCGCTTGGAGAATTCCGCTTCGGTCCAGTTACGCCGAATGGCCCGCGCAAGTCGTAGTTCTCGCGAAGAATCGACAAAAAGTACGTAGTCGCAGAGGGAATTCCAGCCTGCTTCCAACAATAGAGGTGCATCGATCACCGCCGCGACCGCTCCGTCATCAGTGACCTCCGCTATCCGGTTCTCAAATTGCAGTCGAATGCGCGGATGGAGCGTCTTCTCAAGAAAGCGCAGCTCATCACTGGCATTTTCGTGATCGCCGAATACAATCTGCGCAACTTTGGCTCGATCGACTTGTCCTTGCGATCGGACAATCGAATTGCCCCACCGCTCCACAAGCTCCGCCTGAACTTCGGGGAAATCGAGAGTTTCGTGGGCAGCACGGTCTGCGTCGAGCACGACCGCACCGAGTCTGGCTAATTCCGCTGCTACCGCCGATTTGCCGCTGGCGATGCCGCCGGTCAGGCCAATGATTTTCATTGTGCGAGAGTATCTCGGATTCTGGTGGTCGAAATTCTTGTGGTCGCAAATCGCGACTTAGCCGCCCGCCCGTGTACGTGATCTGCGAGAATCAGTGCAGTCACTTTCTGCTGACCGGCCAGGCTGGCCAAACGCCTAACACTCAGCCCAGTTGTCACCCACTTCCACGTCCACCTTGAGCGGTACCGCCAGGTCGTAGACATTGGTCATTTCTTCAGTGACCAGCGCCTTAAGTGCAGCAACATCATCGGGCGCGACTTCGAAAACCAATTCGTCGTGGATCTGTAGTAGCATACTTGCGGAGATACTCGAGGCATTCAAGCGTCGCTGCACACCTAACATCGCCAATTTTATGAGATCAGCGGCGGAGCCTTGAATTACCGTATTGACGGCCGTTCGTTCGGGCAGATTAAGTTGTCTAAGCGAGCCCGTTTTAGTTTCGCGGAACTCCGGAGGGACGGGTCTCACTCCCTGAACAGCGCGCCGGCGGCCCAACAGAGTGCCCACGTATCCGCGCTCACGACAATCATTAAGCGTGTCCGTGAAGAACTCCAGCACGCCAGGATAGCGTGCGAAGTAGGTCTCGATAAATTCTGCCGCTTCATCCTGGGGAATATCAAGCGCCTTTGCCAAGCCAAACGGACTTTGGCCGTAGACAATGCCGAAGTTCACGGCCTTAGCGGCACGACGCATGCTGGACGTGACTTCTTCGAGAGTCACGTGATTGACCTGACTGGCCACCAACGCATGAATATCTTGGTCTTCGACAAACGCTTGGCACAGCGTCGGATCCTGAGTGAAATGAGCCAAGACACGCAATTCGATTTGCGAGTAATCTGCCGCGAGCAGTTTCCAGCCAGGATAGCCGGCGCGGAATGCCGAGCGGATTTCTCGGCCTTCCTCGGTGCGGATCGGTATGTTCTGTAGGTTCGGGTTGTTAGAACTCAGCCGTCCCGTTGCGGCTACCACTTGATTGAAGGATGTATGAACTCGGCCTGTCGTTGGGTGAACTAGCTCGGGCAACGCGTTCACGTAGGTACTGAGTAGCTTGGAATATTGGCGATACTCGACGATTTTCGCTGGCAAAGGGTGCATTGGGGCCAGTTCTTCAAGCACACTCGCGTCTGTACTCGCCCCAGTCTTGGTTTTCTTGATGATCGGCAACCCAAGTTCTTCGAACAGTAGCTGCGACAGCTGCTTTGGCGAACCAATGTTCAGCGGATATCCCGCCATCTCTTCGATTTCAATCGAAAGTGCGTCGAGCCGAGCGGTGAATTGAGAGCTTAGCTCCGCCAGCCGAGAGGTATCGACGGCGATGCCTAGGAACTCCATCTGACCCAAAATTTCTAGTAATGGTACTTCAAGACTGCTGTTCAGATCGGCCAGTTTGTGCTGGTGGAGGCGGTCTTCCAGCAGCGGCTGCAACTGCAGCGGCAAATCGGCGTCTTCGCCTGCGTAAGCGGCTACGTCTGCGGGAGCAACTTCATCCATTCGCCTCTGGTGCTTACCCTTGCCAATAAGCGTCTCGATCTTTGTTGTTGTGTGATCGAGATAGCGGCTTGCTAGGTGATCGAGGTTGTGGCTCCGCTCACCAGCGTCCAATAGATAGCTGGCGACCATCGTGTCGAATTGTATGCCTGTCAGTCGGATATCGGCGCCTAGAAGCACGACTTGGTCGTACTTTAGGTTCTGTCCGACCTTACCGATATTCGCGTCCTCGAGAATTGGACGGAGCTTGTCTGCCGCGACCTTAGGATCGATCATCCGCTCGCCCTCGGGTCCGCGAACGGCTACGTAGTAGCCTTGTCCGGGCTCAAAAGCGAACGCGTAACCTACGATGTCGGCGGATCGAGCATTGATGTCGGTCGTTTCGGTGTCGACAGAGATCAACCGTTGCGTGCTCAGCTTCCCCACCAGTTCGTCGAGCTGTTCGACCGTGTCTATGAGGTAGTACTCACTCTTGGGTTGCGGCGACGGTAGCGAATCGTTGGAACCTCGTCCGTCGATCTCAGCGGCTCGCTGGCCGAGCGAGCGAAATCCGAAATCCTGAAAGAGTGCTCTAAGGTGCTGGTGGTCGATGCCACCAACTCGAGACGCACTCCAATTGGGGACGATGGGCACCTGGTTATCGAGTTTGACAAGTTTTCGCGACAGTAGCGCCTGTTCGCGATACGCGATTAAGTTCTCCTTGCGCTTCTTGCCAGAGACTTCGTCGGCATGATCAAGTACCGACTCGAGCGTATCATACTTCGCTAGCAACTCCCGAGCTAATTTCGGACCAATCAGAGGTACCCCGGGCACGTTGTCCACTTTGTCGCCCACCAGCGATTGGAAGTCGACTACCTGATCCGGTCGAATACCCCAATCTTCCAGCAGGGCATCCGCATCGTAGACCTGGTCTTTTCGAATGTTGAGTATCGAAACCCGATCGGTAATCAGTTGCCGGCAGTCTTTGTCACCGGTGACAACATAACAGTTCGCGGCCTGTTCGTGGCAAATTCGCGCGAGTGTCGCCAGTACGTCGTCGGCTTCGAATCCAGGGCTGGAGAGGATTGGTATGCCCAGGGCGCCGAGTACGTCACGGACCTTTGGGATCTGCGATGCGAGCTCCTCGGGCATTTCCCCTCGATCTGCCTTGTACTCTGAAAACAGATCGTCGCGAAATGTTGGTCCTGGCAGATCGAATGCACAGATCAGGGCATCTGGCCGCCGAGTTTCAATCAACTGCAGTAGGTCGCGGACGAAACCGTAGACCGCGTTTACAGGCTCGCCGGTCGGGCTCGTCATCTCAGGCATGGCGTGGAAAACCTGAAACAACAGTGAAAAAGAGTCAACCGCGCAGACATTCCAGCTACGAATCTCGGTAGTCGAGTCCGCTTTTTCGACTGCGGAGGCATCGACACTGGAAGTTGACCCTGACACCGGCTCCTCGGGTTCCATGCCAGGTAGTGACGGTTGGCGCGAAGATGAGGGCATGAAACAAGAGTCGAAGATTCTCGTGATTAGTCAGCGCCTGAACCTGCTGTTGTCGCAGCGTACCAGGAATTATCACTTCTGTTGCCGTATAAGAACAACTGCGCGAAATCCTACGTGCGATTTGGCAACGGTGTCAACCTTCAACAGCGGCGGAGCCCATTTCGTTGACACTTCGTAATCCCCCAATTAAGCTCGACTTAGGGCGATTCTAGCGGTCCATGTCGTCACAATTTCAGATGTCAGCACGGATTTGGCATACGACGTGCAGACGTGATTTTGCGCGTCGAGCTGTTAGAATTGGTCGCTCTCAGCGATTCTTCCACCGGAACCAGAACAGCGGTAACAAATATGGCTTCTCGTGAAAATCAGACGATGCAAATCTTCGTTATCGTCCTCGCTCTGGTCTCGCTCTGTCTCAGCGTCGGCTTGTTCATGGTAAATAACTCGCGCAAGACTGCTGTCGCGCAGGCCAAGAACTCAAAGGAAAGCGAGAATGCCGCGCGACAAACGGCCAACGAAAAGAACAATGAAGCCACCGAATACAAAGCGTGGATCGGCTACCCCGAAGCGGACACCCTGCAGACGCTAACGCAGACTTTTGAAGAAGACATTAAGCGATGGGGTAGCACATTCGAGAACCCATCGTTTCGCACTATTTTGGAGAATATTTTCGAAGAAAATCGCAAGCTTGCCCAAAGTGAGGGTGATGCGAAGGCACAAGCAAAGGAACTGAAGCAGCAGTTGCTAGCGATCGAAACACAGAAGAATCAGCAGATCGATGAGTACAAAACCAAGGCCGACACCGCGACGCAAGACAAAGAAAGCTTGCGTATTCAGTTCGATAAAGATCGCGACCGATTGAATCAAGAGAAGTCGCAGCTGGCTGCCCAACTCGCGGAAAAACGCGAGGAGCTTGATGAACTGTCCGCTGACCATAGCACCAAGCAACAAGAACTGCTCGACAAAGTCGCCAAGCTCGACCGAGTTATCGAGATTCAAAAAACCAAGATCTTCGATGCCGACCCCTATGCACAGCCAGCCGATGGTCGGATCGCATGGGTGAACCAGCGTGAGCGGAAAGTTTGGATCAATATCGGGGAGTCCGATCAGTTGCGGCCACAAGTGACCTTCAGCGTCTACAGCGGCGATGCCAATGACGTCAACGTCACTGAAAGTAAGGGTAGTATCGAGGTAATTCGTTTGCTCGGTACGGGCATGGCAGAAGCCAGAATTACCGACGACCAGTCAACTCGTCCGTTGATGCAAGGTGACAAGGTCTACAGTCAGGTCTGGAACCGCGGTAGGCAAGTCGGCTTCGCCATCACCGGGATGATCGATCTCAACGACGACGGGACGGACGACATTGAGCAGCTGAAACGCATCATCCAGCTCAATAACGGCAAGGTCGATGCAGTGCCTGACGATTCGGGCGATATCGATGGCAAGATGACGGTAGACACTCGATATTTGATCTTGGGGGCATACCCAGAAGATAGCCGTGCCGTTTCCGCTGCAGCTCGCAAAGCGTACGACTCGATGAGCGAAGAGGCTGATACGCTAAGTATCGAGGTGATTACGCTCAACGATTTTCTCAGCCTGATGGGCTGGAGGTCAGAGCATCGGGCCGTCAAAGTCGGAAAAGCTGGTCGCAGTGAGGACTTCCCGGCCCGTCCGATCAGCGACTACAAACCACGACAGCTTGACAGCAGCAAGAGCTTGTTTCGTCCTCGCAAACCGCAGCCAACGTATTAGGCGTTGCTTCAATGGCTTGAGGATTTGACTAGGTCGGCGAACCCTCTCAGCAGTCCACGGGCCAGCGGCGTGTCGTAGCAAAGCGTCGCGAATGATTCGACGGTCATTCCGGCAATCTGCTCAACGTATCTCGGATAAGCTGCCACGCGTTGCAGAAAAGTAGGCAGCTCTAGCTCTGGGTGAAACTGTGTGCAATAGATCAAACTGTCACGCAGTTTGAAGGCTTGATTCCTCACTAGTTCCGACGATGCCAGCAACTCAGCGGCTGGTGGTAGCTCGACCACGTGGTCTTCGTGTCCCGCCAACGCAGGGAACGACGCGTTGAGCTTCGAAAAGAGCGGGTCTACGGCACCGACTGCCGTTCGCGTCAGCTCAATGGTACCTAGCTCAGCGTTGGCCGGATCGTGAATGCAACGTCCGCCCAGTGCACGAGCGATTGCTTGAAACCCCCAGCACGATGCGAATGTGGGTTTGCCCAACTGGCACAGCAGCCGCAAGTCGCTGAGCACCTGCTCAAGCCAATCGCTTTCGCCTGCGGCTGAATAGTCGCCACTGCCACCGATCAGCACGGCGTCGTACGACTGCAAACATTCCGCAGTAATGCGTTCGGTAAGCAAATCGAGGCAGTCGATGGCAGCTGGATCGCAGTCAAGCGCTGATGCGAAGCAGCTGATTTCTTGTTCGCGGATTGGATCATCTTGATCGCGGACTTGCAGCAGTAGGTACCTTAGCTCAGCCATGCCGCCTCACTCTTTACCCGAGGCGACGGCTGACTCGGCGGTAACATGCTCGATACTCCGATAGATCGTTTCGCACAGAAAATCAAGTTCGTCTGTCGTAATCGTAATCGGCGGCATAATGACCAGCGTGTCACGCAGCGGTCGAATCCACACACCGTGGGACAACGCATGGCGGCCAATCTGTGCCGCAATTCTGGCCTCTGGCGGAAAGGGCTGCTTCGTGTCAGGCAATGCGCACAGCTCGACCGCCGCGATCAATCCGTGCTGACGGGTTTCTGCAACGTGGGGAAGTGACGTAAGCCGATCAAGCCACGCTCGGAGTTGGGCGGTCCTGTCCTCGACATTCTGCTTAACTTTATCCGCCTCGAGGGCTTCGATGGTTGCGAGTGCCGCTGCGGCCGCAAGTTGATTGCCGCTGTAGGTATGCCCGTGCATCAGCGCCCGACCGCTGGCCGCATCGCCTACGAAAGCGTCGTAGATTTTTGCATGCGTGATCGTGGCCGACAGCGGCAAATACCCACCAGTGATGCTCTTACCGAGACAGAGGATGTCGGGCACGACGTCTTCATGGTCGCAAGCAAACATGCGCCGCGTCCGGCCGAAGCCTGTGACGATCTCATCGGTGATCAGCAGCACGTCGTACTTCTTCGTCAGCTCGCGGACTCCGGTCAGATAACCGGGTGGGTGAAAGATCATACCCGCGGCTGCCTGAATCAGAGGCTCCAACACGAAAGCTGCAATGTTCTCGTGGTGCTCGGCGAGTAAGACGTCGAGCTGACCGAGAAAATATTCGGCGGCCTGAGCCGGCTCGATTTCGTCTGGCAGGGCGCGTGGGTCGGGTGCTGGCAAACGAATTACGTCGAATAGAAGCGGCTCGAATATCTCGTGAAAGCGGGCGATTCCGCCGACGCTCGAACTACCGAGGGTGTCTCCGTGGTAGGCTTGGCCGAGTGCGAGATACTTGGTCTTCTCGGGTCGAGGCTTCTCGCACTGCAGCCAGTACTGGAAGGCCATCTTGAGCGCGACTTCCGTCGCGGACGAGCCGTCGCTTGCCAGGAAGACATGCTGCAAGTCACCGGGCGCGATTTCAGCTAGTTTATGCGCCAATTGAGCTGCTGGTCTGCTGCCCATCCCCAGGGAAGTGCTGTGGGCCACCAAATCGAGCTGCTGGCGAATCGCCTTGTTTATTTCCGGATGACCGTGGCCCAACAGATTGCACCAGATGCTGCTGACGCCGTCGAGGTAGCGGTTGCCCTCAATGTCGTACAGCCAAACGCCGTCGGCGCGTTCGATCACCAGCGAATCGTACTCGCCCATTTGCGTGAACGAATGCCAGTAGTTATGGCGATCCCAGTGCGTAATCTCCTCGTTCGTCGGCATTACCAGCAGACCTCGATCGGCGTGCCGACAGCGACGCCGAGCATAATCTTCGCGCTGTCGTCGACGATAGCGATTTCGAGTTGATTGGTCGATCCGATGAGCGCGACCAGAGTCATGGGCGGTTGTTCGGCGTATGTCGAAAATATGCTGCGAGTTTCGTGCCCGTCGCATTGGACCGAGACAGTATCATCGGTTGGCACGTCGGCTAGCATCTCGCGCGTGATGTTGGATATGAGATTGCCGAATGAGTCGATCGACACGATCTCGCCAGTGATTCGATTTGCCACCTTAACCGCTCCTGGCCAGTCCAGTTGCCTGAGTACGTCGTGCGGTGGTCCTAATTCCTGTGGGTCGAGTCCCAGACTTAGGTGGGCAGCAACCGGGGCCATGATGTCGCGACCGTGAAACGTCGCGGCTACCGGATGCCGGAAGAATCGATCCGCCGTCACTGCCACCATCATAGTGGGGTCTGACTGCGCCGCCAACCGATCTAGCAAGCCATTGTCGGGGCAAACGTAGCGTCCCCACGGGAATTCGACGTAGACGATCGCACGTTCGGTCCCGACTCCCGGATCGATCACCGCTATGTGGATCGTACCGGCAGGAAATAGCGGCGTCGAGTCGGCGAGGACCTGCGCTGCTTCGAAGATTCGTTGAGGCTCGATTGCATGACTAATGTCCACCAGCCGGGCGTCGGGGTTGATCGAAGCAATCACGCCCTTCATCGCGGCGACGTACGGACTGCTCACGCCAAAATCAGTCGTCAATGTGATAAGGGGTGGGTTGTTCTGGCAATCGAAGTTCTTTGGCGGCATCGGCTTCTGATCTGTAGCAAAGTACAAGGCAGCAAATTAGATGATAATCCGATTCGCTGCGACAGTGAACGAGCTGAAGAGTACTGATTTTTACTGCGGCATACGTGACGAATGCCGCCAGATACTCGATAATCTGCAGATGAGCCAATCAATCGCGTATGCCTCGGTAGTTGTTCGCGACTATGACGAAGCTATTTCGTTTTATGTCGACGTGCTGGGGTTCGAACTGACTGAAGACACCTATCTGCCGGAACAAGACAAGCGATGGGTCACCGTCTGTCCGTCCAATGTTAGGAGTGGCACCCAGCTATTGCTGGCTCGTGCTACCAGCGACGATCAGAATTCTCGCATCGGTAATCAAACCGGTGGTCGGGTCTTCTTGTTCCTGCAGACTGACGACTTCTGGCGTGACTATCGCAAGTATGTCAATCGGGGTGTCCAGTTCGTGCGGGAGCCGCGTGAGGAGAGCTACGGCACGGTCGCGGTGTTTTCTGATCTGTACGGCAATCTTTGGGATTTGATACAGCGCAAGGAAGGTTAATCGTGAATTCTATCTGTTTGTATTGTGGCTCTAGTTTCGGCGCTGGCGACGTCTACTCGGCGGCCGCCAAGGAACTGGCTCGTGAGCTTGTGCGGCGAGAAATTCAGCTCGTCTATGGCGGTGCGCGGGTCGGTACGATGGGCGTGCTTGCGGACTCGGTCCTCGAAGCGGGTGGTCGTGTGACGGGTGTGATTCCCGAAGCACT
Organism: Planctomycetota bacterium; assembly: GCA_039184115.1. GTDB lineage: Bacteria > Planctomycetota > Planctomycetia > Pirellulales > Lacipirellulaceae > Bythopirellula. The sequence goes on from JBCDBK010000071.1 coordinate 12,038, forward strand.
AGTCGATAAAGAAGTCGCTCACGATGGGTTAACCGAGCTTTTCGTGACTCCGTCGATGCACGAACGCAAAACGAAGATGGCTGACCTAGCCGAGGGCTTCGTTGCGCTACCTGGCGGGATAGGCACGCTGGAAGAGCTGTTTGAGATTTGGACTTGGGCACAGTTGGGTTTTCATCGCAAGCCGGTCGGTGTACTTAATGTCGACAATTTCTACCAGCCGCTTATCGAGCTTGTCGATCATGCGGTCGGCCAGGGTTTTGTAAAACCGATGCATCGGGAAATCTTGGCTGTAGAAGCCGACGTAGCCGCTCTGCTCGATCGCTTAGAGGGGTACAGCCCACCTAACGGCGACAAGTGGAGCTAGCGTTGCCTAGCGATCAGATCCAGACAAAGCCTGCGAAACTGACCTGGATCGACGTTAGGGTTCTTCTTCTTCGCCTGACCGATCAATGAGCCGATCGCTTGCTGTTTTCCACCCTGCACATCGGCGACGATTTTGGGGTTGGCGTCGAGCAACTCTTGGCACAGTCCGACGAGCGCCGATTCATCGACTTGCTCGATGCCCAGTTTCTCGATAGCGGCGGCTACTTCCATGCTGTCGGCATGCATTAGCTCGAAGGCATCTTTACTGCGTGATTTGGGCAGTTTGCCTTCGGCGACCGCTGTAATAAGATCGGCCAGCTGCGCCGAAGAAATGCTGAACTCGTCGATCGATTGATCTTTTTCTTTAAGTACCCGCTGAATGTCTTGTGTTATCCAATTGCACGCAGCTTTGTAATCGCCACTGGCCTCAGCAGCCGCAGTGAAATACTGGAGCACGTCGCGGCCTTGGTTGACTAGCACGTCGGCGTCGTATGCGGACAGGCTATGTTCGTCTGACAGTCGCTTGCGAATGTCGGCTGGCAATTCGCCAAGCGCGGCGCGCACCGACTCGACTTCTTCTGGTGTGCTTAGCACAGGCACGAGGTCGGGATCAGGAAAGTAGCGGTAATCGCTCGAATCCTCCTTGCTGCGCTGTGGCAACGTTTTGCCGGCCGTATCGTCCCAGCCGCGAGTTTGCTTGGGCACATCGCCCATCTTGGTACTGGTTTCCAGCCACGCTCGATGTTGGCGTTCGGCTTCGTATTCGATCGCCCGTTCGACGGCGCGAAAGCTATTCATATTCTTAATTTCGACGATTGGCGTCGCCACTTTGCCGTCGGGCGTGTCGATGTGCAGGTTGACATTGGCATCGCATCGCATGCTGCCTTCTTGCATGTTGCAGTCGGAAACGCCGATGTGTGTGAGCAGCAATCTCAGCTCCTGCATGTAGGCCTTCGCTTCAGCGGCGCTACGCATGTCCGGCTCCGAGACAATCTCAAGCAGCGGTGTGCCGGTGCGATTCAAATCGATCTCACTGTCCGCGCGTCCGTGAGCTTCGTCGTGAACACTCTTACCGGCATCGTCTTCCAGATGCGCGCGAGTAATGCCCACACGACGGGGTTCGAACCGATTCTTCGGGTCGCTAATGTCGAGCCACCCGTCCTGGGACATCGGCAGATCGAACTGACTGATCTGATAGCCCTTCGGCAGGTCGGGATAAAAATACTGCTTGCGATCCCACTTTGTGAATGCCGGGATCTCACAGTTTATCGCGATTGCCGTCTTGAGCGCGAGTTGATAGGCCTGGCGATTCATCACCGGCAGGCTGCCGGGCATGCCAATGCAAACTGGACAAGTCTGTGTGTTGGGTTCGGCACCAAATTGCGTACTGCATCGGCAAAACAGCTTGCTCTGCGTGGCAAGCTGCACGTGTACTTCGAGGCCGATAACTGTAGTGTAAGTTTGCGACATATCTTACGGATCGGAAGGCCGATGCCGGTGCCAGTCGGTTTGGGACTGGTACATCTGAGCACCGCGAAGCAACGTTTCCTCTGCCAACGGCGCTGCCTGCAATTGCAAGCCAATCGGCAAGCCCGACGAGGTTATACCGCAAGGCACGCTGATTCCCGGCAGACCGGCAAGGTTCGCGCTGACCGTGTACAGATCGACCAGGTACATTGATAGCGGATCATCCGACATTTGGCCAATTTTGAATGCAGGTTCGGCTGTCACCGGTCCGGCAATCAGATCGACCTGCTCAAATGCCGCGTCATAGTCCTGGCGAATCAGCCGTCGAACCTTCAGCGCTTTGAGGTAGTAGGCATCGTAGTAACCGGCGCTCAACGCGTAGGCACCAAGCATGATGCGGCGTTTCACTTCTGGCCCGAACGCCTCAGCACGCGTCCGACAGTACATCTCGACCAAGTCGCTCTCGCGCTTGGTGCGGTGGCCGTAGTGCACGCCATCGTAGCGAGCCAGGTTGCTCGAAGCTTCGCTGGGAGCGATCACATAATAGGTTGCGACGGCGTATTTGCTATGCGGCAGCGAGATTTCCTTAACCTCCGCACCGAGCGACTTGTAGACACCAATTGCCTCTCGGACTGATTTCTCAACTTCATTGTCGAGGCCTTCCGCAAAGTGCTCACGCACGATGCCGAGTCGTAGGCCTTCTAGCGGCTGATGGAGCGTCGTGGTGAAAGTAGGCACCGGTTGGTCGAGTGAGGTTGCGTCGAGCGGATCATGACCGGCGATCGCCTCTAATAGCAATGCGGCATCTTCGACCGAGTGGGCCAGTGGTCCTACCTGGTCAAGACTACTGGCAAACGCGACCAGTCCATAGCGGCTGACGCGTCCGTATGTTGGCTTGAGTCCGACTACGCCGCATAGCCCAGCTGGCTGACGGATCGATCCGCCGGTGTCTGTGCCGATCGACAGCGGTGCCATCTGTCCTGCAACGCAAGCCGCTGCTCCGCCGCTGGAACCACCGGGTGCTCGCTCAAGATCCCACGGATTACGGGTAAGCTGAAAGGCAGAATTCTCCGTAGAGCCGCCCATTGCGAACTCGTCCATGTTGGTGCGACCAATTAGCACCGCGTCTGCCGCTTTCAATTTGGCGACGACGGTAGAATCGTAGGGTGGGCGAAAGTTCTCGAGCATCCGTGACGCGCAGGTCGTTCGAGTCGCCGAATCGCACAACACATCTTTCACCGCGACCGGCAATCCAGCAAGTTTGCCAATTGATTCGCCTGCCTGACGTCTTCTATCGATCTCGGTCGCGCGAGCCAGAGCACCTTCGGCATCGACTCGCAAAAACGCACCGATCTTGTCGTCGGCCGTGGAAATCCGATCGAGATGCGCTTGAGTCAGCTCGACGGCGAAGAGTTTGCCTTGTCGTAGCAGCTGAAGCGATTCGGTGGCGGACTGCTCAAGAAGTGACATCGGCGTGGATCAGTAATTCGCGTTTGCAGACTAGTCACCGAGCACAGGAGGAACTAAGTAGCCCCGACCATTCTGGTTGGGGGCGTTCGCGAGTGCCTGCTCGCGTGGTAAACTCGGTTCGACGATGTCTTCGGCAAACACGTTGTGCACTTCGACGGCATGAGCCATCGGCTCGACATCTTCGGTATCGACTTCTGCCAGCTGGTCAACATAGGCGACGATCTGTGCAAGTTCGGTCGTCAATGACACAACTTCCGCTTCACTCAACTCCAGACGAGCGAGCAGCGCGACCTTTTCGACATCGTCGCGAGAAATCGCCATCGGTCCCCTGCCCTTATTTGCGCTGAGCCGATTACTTGGCAGCTGGCTGCGCGGGAACTTCAAACGGCTTGTTACGGACAATCTTCGTCACTGCGCCCGAGCGGATGCACTGCGTACAAACGTTGATCGTCTTGTGTGTGCCATTGGGCGTCGAAATCCGTACGCGCTGTAAATTGGGCTTGAACTTGCGGCGTGTAATGCCGGTGATCTTTGTACCGACACCGCCCAAGTACTTTTTCTTACCGCGAGTCGTCACGGCGTTGCCCATCTGGGCTCCTTTGCCACACACATCACACTTACGGGCCATTGCTTGGTCCTAACTTTATCCCTGGAGTACTCAGTCCTACGGCGGGTCGAAGTCGAGGCGGATCCATTGCCGCGACGCCCGCTATGACCAACACATATGTCGGTAGCCTGCTAAGTTTACTGTCGCTGGCAAAGTGTTGCAAGGCGTAGCCCTTAGGTCCAAGATTCCGCGATCTGGCGTCTGGTCAAATGGGGCGACCCAGCTCGGAAAAGTCGACTCGAACGGCCGAAATGGCGGCTTTTCTTATGATTCCCGCCCCCTGAGCGTGCGGAATTGCGATGGTGAAACGCCGAACATGCTCTTGAAGGTCCGTGAGAACAGAAACGCGTCGCTGTAGCCAACGCTCTTGGCGACGTCGCGCACTAGCAGAGTCGCATCTTCGAGCCTGGCGGCCGCCCGATCCATTTTCTGCTTCTTCAGGTATTGATAGGGTGTCTGGTGGCAGTATCGGCTGAATAGCCGACACAGATAGGCCTTGTCGATGTCGCACTCCTTGGACACGGCTTCAAGGTTCGTAAGTCGCTCGCAATGCTGGCGAATATAGCTGCAGCATCGCTGAAAAGTCATAAGCGATTGAGTCTGTGACGGCGCCGAATTGACCGTCGAGACCTTGATCTTCGCAAGAATGTACCTCAGCAGCATCGTGCAAAGTTGGTCGGGACTCGTGGAAGCTCGGGCCCCGTCTTGTAAAAGCAAATCGAGTGCGTTCTGTACCTCAGTAAACGACTGAATCCTGGCGAATTTACCGGGCCGCAACCCGCCAGAAGCCAGAAGCTTTTTGGCATCTACACCGACGAAATTGACAAAGTACTTTCCCAGCGGATGGTCTGGATCAGAATCGATCTCGTGCTCAATCCCTGGCCCGTAAGTGAAGACCGCACCAGGCCTCAGCGTATAGTTACGCCCTGCGAGGCATGCCGTACCGCCACCCTGTGTAACCACTTCGACGGCGAAGTAGGGGAAAGATGCCCTGCTGATCCGATAGTTGGCCGCGCAGCGTTCGTAGCCTGCGCAGGTTATCACTAGCTCAGCATCCTGTGGCGGCGTCAGATCGAGGTAAAATCGGCGAGCCTCGAATACGTCGGGAGAAAAGAAGCTCGGAGTAGCTATGCCAGGAGCATTGCCGCGTTTCGTTGCCGCCGACCGTGAGTCAATAATATCCATGCACCAAGCAACCCTTGCTATGTTAATGCCTATTAAAACCAGTATATACTAATTCTCTTAACTCTTCGCGTAAGGCAACTTTTTACACAGATGGGGATTCGAGAGGCCCATGACAACGTTGGATACTAGCGGATCCGTACCACCGGCAGCGACTTTAGGTACAACGCCTTCGTTCGGGTTTGGTGACCGAATTGGACTGGCGACGCCAGGCCATATTTCCGCGATGCGTCATGCCGGTCGAGGGATCGCACCAATCTTCGCGCAACAGTCAATCCGCGAAATGGCGCGCACTAGTCGGACTCCCGACAATGTGATGACTGATGCGGTTTCAGCCATGGCGGCCGCTGAGTGGTACGAACCTCACGGGGCCGACGCAGACCACCTGAAAACCCCGGACGATGTTGATCGTACCGCTGCCGCTGGGTTTACGTTCTTCACGATTGACCCATCGGAATTCGTCGATCAACAAGCCGACGACTACGACGAGCAGACAGTGCGCGAGAAGTTCTCGTCAGTGCGTGAATGTGTCTCGTGGACAGACAGCTACGTTGGTCGCGAGATCAATCTGAGCGCTAAGACCAAAGTCTGCTTCGACGAGTTATCGGTGTTGCGAGCGGCAGTCAAGTACGGCACTGCCCTCGTCGAGGCGATAAAATTGGCGAAGTACATCGAAAGTGTCCAGGCGAGTGCGGGTCGAGAGTATGAAATTGAACTGAGTGTTGATGAAACAAATCAGCCCACGACACTTGCCGAACACTACATCATCGCGGAACAGTGTTTGGAAAGTGGGATGAAGTTGGTTTCTCTCGCCCCTAGGTTCATTGGTGATTTTGAGAAAGGCGTTGATTTCATCGGCGACCTGGCAGCCTTGCAGCAGTCGCTTGAAGATCATGCTGCCATAGCCGCACAACTTGGTCCCTACAAGCTCAGCTTGCACTCGGGTTCCGACAAGGTTTCGATGTATGCTGGGTTCGCTCGCGCGACCAAGGGGCAATTCCACGTCAAGACAGCAGGCACGTCCTACCTGGAAGCCTTGCGCGTTGTTGCAATTCACCAGCCGGAGCTGTTCCGCGAGGTATGTGACTTCGCTCGCGCTCGGTTCGAGGTGGATCGCGCTACCTATCACGTGCATGCCACGTTGGGGAATGTGCCGCCGCCTAGCGATCTCTCGACCAGTGATGAGCTTGTCCGCACTTACCTCGAGAATTGGGAAGACGTCCCGGCGGGCGAGGGCTTTACCAATCCAGGTCGACAGATTCTGCATTGTACCTTCGGTTCCGTTTTAACGGATGAGACGTTCGGCCCAGCCGTTCGCGAATGTCTCGTGAATAATCAGTCAACCTACACCGAAGTGCTTTCGCTTCACTTCTCCAAACATCTCGAAGCCTTGCAGGCGGGATGCTGAGACATGAACACAGCGAACGACAAGTCGGCTGATCGGCATAGTAAGCCGCAAATGGAGCTTCATCGATTTGGCCGCACCGGCCTTGACCTACCCGGGATCGTCTACGGGACGAGTTGCTTGGGCAATCTCTACGAAGCGCTTTCGCTGGAAACCAAGCTTAACATTACTCGCGAGTGGTTCGCCCATCACGATCCGCCAGCCGTCATCGACACAGCAGGCAAGTATGGAGCTGGCTTGGCGTTGGAAACAATCGGCAGGAATCTACGTGCTCTTGAGATCCCCAGCGAACAGATCGTGATCAGCAACAAACTTGGCTGGAAGCGAGTTCCGTTGCGCGCGGCTGAGCCGACCTTTGAACCTGGAGTGTGGGCAAACCTTGATTTCGATGCGGAGCAGTGCATTAGCTACGACGGCATTTACGAATGTTGGCTTCAAGGGTGTGAATTGCTTGGTGAGGGATACCAGCCTCAACTGCTTTCGGTTCACGACCCCGATGAATACCTGGCTGCAGCGACTTCGGCGAAGCAGCGTGACCAGCGGCGAGGAGACATTTTGGGTGCTTACCAGCGTCTGCAAGAGCTTAAAAACGCGGGTCATGCAGCGGGCATTGGAGTGGGCGCGAAAGACTGGCGAGTAATCGCCGAGATTGCCGGCGCCGTAGAACTTGATTGGGTGATGTTGGCCAACAGTCTAACTATCTTTCGACATCCTCCAGAATTACTTGAGTTTGTTAAGAGCCTCGTGGACCGTGGCACTGCCATCGTCAACTCGGCGGTGTTCCATTCGGGGTTTCTCGTCGGTGGTCCATTCTTCGATTATCGCAGGCTATCCGCAAGCGAACCAGACGATCAGCCGATCTATGCGTGGCGTGATGCATTTCATCAGCTTTGCGAAAAACACGATGTTGTGCCGGCGGTCGCGTGTGTGCAGTTTGCACTATCGCCGCCTGGCGTCGCCGCAATATCGCTGAACACTAGTCGCCCCGACCACGTTGTCAGAAACGTTGAATCGATCACCACGGCCGTTCCTGCCGCCTTTTGGGGTGAAGCTAAAGCCAAGAAGCTGATTGATGCCGACTACCCGTACATGTAGTTGTTGCCAAAAACGGCGTGTCAAAATTCTCAACCGCTCGGCAGATTCTTATGCTCAAGACATCTATTCTCAATCCGCAGCTTAACGAACTGCTCAGCAGATTCAGACACACGAACACGATCGTTATTGCTGATCGCGGCTTTCCGTACTGGCCGACCGTGCAGACCGTCGATATTTCGCTGGTAGATGACGTTCCGAAGGTACTCGAAGTCTTGCAAGCGATCCGTGCGGCCTGCGTTGTGGGAAAGGCGTGGATGGCTCAAGAATTCCTGGACAACAATGACCCGTCGCATATTGGAAATTACCAGCAGGCTTTCAACGGCGTTCTGCTAACGCACGAACCGCATGATCACTTCAAACGGCGTGTCCCCGATGCGATCGGCCTGATTCGTACTGGTGAGACCATTCAGTACGCAAATATGATCCTGGAATCCGCCTAACTATGCGAATCGATGCCCACCACCATTTTTGGCGATATAACGCTGAAGATTACAGTTGGATTGACTCTTCGATGCATTGGCTGCGAAGAGATTTTCTACCGGCGGATTTGCAGGACGCGATTGCCGAAGTTGGCATCGACGGCGTCGTTTCGGTTCAAGCACGCCAGACCTTGGAAGAGACCACGTGGCTGCTAGCGTTGGCCGAGTCATCTAGCTCTGTGTGTGGCGTCGTGGGCTGGGTTCCGCTATGCGATCAAGATGTGAAGTCTACGCTCGAACGCCTTCAGAGTTCTGAGAATCTGGTTGGCGTTCGGCATGTCGTTCAAGACGAACCAGACGATGAGTTCCTGCTACGAGAGGACTTTAACGCCGGGGTTGCGCTGCTCCATGAATTCGATTTGGCTTACGATATCCTAGTTTTTGAGCGGCATCTGCCAACCACCCTAGAATTCGTAGACAGGCATCCTCAGCAAAGGTTTGTACTCGATCACATGGCTAAGCCACGAATCGCTGAGAACGACTTAGAGCCCTGGGCGACAAACCTCAACGCGCTGGCGCGGCGCCAAAATGTCTACTGCAAAGTCTCCGGAATGGTCACGGAGGCAGATCGAGATCGGTGGACGCAGGAGCAACTGCTTCCCTATTGGGAAACGGTCTTGGATGCGTTTGGTCCTCGGCGCATGATGTTTGGGTCTGACTGGCCGGTCTGTTTGCTAGCTAGCGAATACCAGAAGTGGTATCAGTGCGTGCAGGATTTCGCAGGACAGCTATCGGTCTCCGAGCAGAACATGTTGTTTGGTGGGACTGCGACTTTGGCATACAACCTGTAGCTCATCAAGCAGAGGCAACAGATACGATGAAAGCTTTTTCTATTGATGCTCCGGGCAAGTCGAGCGTGATCGACGTTGATCGTCCAAACCCTAGCGCCGACGAAGTGTTACTGCAGGTTCACCGAATCGGCTACTGTGGGACGGACTTGAATACGTTTCGAGGATTGAATCCGCTGGTCAGCTACCCGCGTATTCCTGGGCACGAAATTGGTGCGTCCCTTGTTGAAGTTGGCGCCGAGGTACCCGACGAGATCAGCGTTGGACAGAATGTGCTGGTGCTTCCGTACAACGCTTGCGGAAAGTGCAGCGCTTGCCTGCAAGGCCGGACGAATTGCTGCCGCGACAATCGTACGCTCGGTGTGCAGCAAGACGGCGCCATGTCGGAGTACTTCGCAACTTCGTGGAAAAAGTTGCGGACATCGCCGACGCTGTCGCTGTCGGAGCTAGCGCTAGTGGAACCATTGACCGTCGGCTTTCATGCGGTCGCCCGAGGACGCGTCGCAGCAGCGGACTCAGTTGCCGTGTTTGGGTGTGGCGCTATTGGTCTTGGGGCGATTGCAGGAGCCGCAGCTCGTGGAGCCTCGGTTATCGCAATCGATCTCGATGACGCGAAGCTGGAGTTGGCCAAGAAGTGTGGTGCGACATACGGCATCAATTCGGGGACGGAAGATCTGCATGCTCGACTACATGCGCTGACCGAATCGCTCGGACCCCACGTGATTATCGAAGCGGTCGGCCTGCCTCAGACTTTCCGCAGCGCCGTCGAAGAAGTCTGCTTTGCTGGTCGCGTCGTGTATATCGGCTACGCGAAGGCGCCGGTTGAGTACGAGACCAAGTTTTTCATTCTCAAAGAGCTAGACATACTCGGCTCACGCAATGCGTTGCCGGAAGACTTCGATGCGGTAATCAAGATGCTGGAAAACGGTACCTTTCCCGTGGATGAGCTGATTACGACGACCGTGCCTTTAGCGAATGCTTCAGAGTTGTTGCAGGCGTGGAGTGATAATCCCGCTCAATATACGAAGATTCATGTCGATATGACATGACGATCGTCGCTTGAAGCTACCTGAGCTGCCAGCTAAGCGAGTAGGTCTTCGACGACATGACCGTGAACGTCGGTGAGACGGAAGTGTCGACCTTGATATTTGAAAGTTAGCCGCTCGTGGTCGATGCCCATCAAGTGCAGAATCGTGGCATTGAAGTCGTGGACATGCACGGCGTTTTCGACGATGTTGTAGCTGAAATCGTCGGTTGATCCGTACGTAATTCCCGGCTTGATACCGCCACCTGCCATCCAGGTGGTGAAGCATCTTGGATGATGATCTCGGCCGTAGTTGTCTGCCGTGAGCTGGCCCTGGGAATAGGACGTCCGACCGAACTCGCCACCCCAGATGACGAGTGTGTCTTCGAGTAAGCCACGCTGCTTGAGATCCTGAACAAGCGCTGCCGACGCCTGATCCGTCTCCTTTGCTTGTCCCCGTATCTGGTTTGGCAAGTTGCCGTGCTGATCCCAGCCCTGATGATAAAGCTGAATGAACCGGACGTCACGTTCGGCGAGACGCCTTGCCAGCAGACAGTTGGCGGCGAAGGTTCCCGGCTTCCGCGCGTCTTCTCCGTAGAGCTTGAAAGTCGCTTCCGATTCCGAAGAAAGATCTGTTGCCTCTGGAACGCTTGTTTGCATTTGGAAGGCCATCTCATACTGCGCAATTCGAGATTCGATTTCGGGATCTAATTCCTTCTCGTGCTGATGCTTGTTCAGTGCCGCGACCGTGTCGAGCTGTGCTCGACGCCGCGATCCACAGACGCCATCCGGGTTAGAAAGATACAGGACCGGGTCATTGCCAGCACGGAAGCGTACGCCTTGATACTTGGAGTCGAGAAACCCAGAACCCCACAACCGAGCGTAGAGAGGCTGTCCGCCCTGCCCCGCTGAAGCCAGTACAATAAAGCCCGGCAGAGTCTCGTTGACAGATCCCAGCCCATACGACAGCCACGCCCCGAGCGATGGCCTGCCGGCAATCTGCGAGCCTGTCTGGAACATGGTGATTGCCGGGTCGTGATTGATTGCTTCGGTATGCATCGAACGGATGAAGCAAACGTCGTCGGCAATTTTGCGGTGGTGTGGCAACAGCTCGCTGAGCCACGCCCCCGATTGACCGTGCTGCGAGAACTTGAACTGCGAGCCAGCAAGCGGAAGCGAAGACTGATTGACCGACATGCCGGTCAGGCGCTGGCCCGCACGCACTTCGGGTGGCAGCTCTTCGCCATTCATCTCGTTCAGTAGCGGCTTGTAGTCAAACAAATCTTGTTGCGCCGGTCCACCCGACTGAAACAAGTAGATGATCCGTTTGGCTTTGGGTGTGCTATGCAGGCCGCTGCTCGCTTGCGTCGAATCGTGCAACAGGTTTGACAAAGCTAGCGAGCCAAGGCCTGCAGCCGCCGATTTGAAGAAGTGTCTGCGGTTTGCGGACAGAAAGTGGTCGATTGTGGGTGTTGGCTGATGGAGCATGGGTCACTATCTTTTCCAAACAGTCGCGTCGAGGTTGAGGATGGCCTGGCAAACGATCGTCATGCTCGCGAGTTCGTCAGTCGCAATCGCACCACTGCGAGCGGAGTCGCCTGATTCCAGTAGTTGCTCGGCAGCCTTTGGATTGGCCCGATAATAGGTTCGTTCTTCAAGCAGTAGCTTGCCGAGCAGTTCCTTCTCCCAAGTATCGGGCTCACGACCAGTCAGAGCCACGAAGGCGGCACGGATTCGTTCGTCGTCAAGCTTTGACTGTGTGATGACTCTTTCCGCTAATATGCGGGCCGATTCGATGAATTGCACGTCGTTTAGCAGCACTAAGGCCTGCAGTGGTGTGTTCGTGCGAGACCTGCTCACTGTGCAGACTTCGCGGCTCGTCGAGTCGAACGCCATCATGTTTGGAAGGGGAGCCGTTCGCTTCCACACAGAGTACAGCGAGCGACGATACACCTCCTCGCCGACGGACTGCACGTACGAGGGCGACATAATGTTGGATTCTTTCCACAGATCGCCACCAGCTTGATATGGCGAGACCGGTGGACCGCCTTGTTTACGATTAAGCAAGCCGGACGCAGATAGAGCCAGGTCGCGAATCTGTTCTGCGGACAGTCGATACGCTGGGCCGCGACCCAGTAGGCGGTTTTCCGGATCGACGGACAGCATTTCTGGTGTCGCCTTTGATTCCTGACGGTAAGTGGCTGACAGTACGATGTTCTTGCAGAGGCGTTTGATGTCCCAGCCACTGTCGATCAGATCGCGTGCTAACCAATCCAATAGCTGCGGATGGGTTGGAAGTTCCCCCTGGAGGCCGAAGTTCTCAGGCGTACGAACGAGTCCTGCGCCGAAAAAGTTGTCCCAGATTCGATTGACAATCACGCGCGAAGTGAGTGGGTGCTTACTGCTAGTCACCCACTGAGCCAAGCCCAAGCGGTTTCGCGGTGCGTCAGTCGGGAAGTTCGGCAGTATCTTCTCAAAGGTATTGCGCTCGACTCGCGTCTGGTCGTTTGTCGGAGCGTCGTATTGGCCGCGCGCAAGCACGTGCGTAACACGCGGCTCGCCGGTCTCCTCCATGATTGGCACTTCTTGCATCGCTTCTTCAGCCATGACAATTGCCTCTTGTGCCGCAAGCAGCTGTTCGTAGGTGCGACGGCACGCATCATCAACCGCTGACGCGAAGTACTCTGCCATTGGCTCAATCGATTGCGAGCCGCCGAGATGTTGCAATTCGGCGCCCGTGAGGGCTCGTCCGTAGATGCGGACGTCGTCGATCAGACCACCATCGAAACCGCGTGAACGAAAGCGTTGGCCGATTACCATCTCGCCACCGTGGTCGACATGGACGTTGGCCTGCTTGACGACTTTATTTCTAAGTGTGATCGTTTTGAGTTGCTCGCCGTTGACATATAGTCTTAAGCTGTCGGCGGTTGACAAGCCGTCATACGTTGCCGTCAGCTGCAGCCACTGATCGGCTGGAATCGGCTGTTTCGTGCGCACGCCGATGGCGTTGCCAGGCCACACACGATACATACGCGATTCAACATGACCGTCGGTAATTGTGAGATCCCATCCGTTGTAACCGGCGTCGGTTCCGCGGCTGTGGTGGGCAATCACTGACCGTTGCGGATGGCGTTTCGTCTCTCGCATGGAGATGACTACGCTAAATGGCGTCCAACGATCAAACGGAGCGATGCCCTTAATCGTGACGCCACGGTCGCCGTCCAAGGCGATCGCTTGACGTGCTTCCTCGTCAGTCGATTGCAAGGCTGGAAGCGAGGAGTCCTCGACTTTAACAAAATCTAACGAGCTCGTTTTTGATCGATCGTTGGTAGAGAAAAAGTACTGGTCACTTTGCGGTTGTCTGTCTGAATCGTCGAACCCGAGAGCAATAAGTAGGTCGGGGATATCGATCGGACCCTGAGAGTCAGACCGCTTCCATTGTTGGTACCGCTGCTCCGCCGAACGCCGTGCGTGCTCGTGAGCAACTTTCGCAGCTGCGAATTGCTCCTTGGCATGCTCAAGCTGCTTGCTTTGCTCGGCGGTTGGAAGCAACAGGCTTGGAGATGGAACCTTCTCGGTTCTGTCATACAGGCCGTTCTCGTCGATCGAATTGAAGAACGCCGAGATCGCGTAGTAGTCACGCGTCGAGATGGGGTCGTATTTGTGGTCGTGGCAGCGGCAGCATTCTAGTGTTAGCCCGAGAATTGCTGTACCAAACGTATGCACCCGATCGGCCACATTCTCCAATCGCCACTCCTCAAAAATCGCTCCTCCCTCATTATTAAGTCGATGTATCCGATTGAATGCCGTAGCAAGGCGTTGGTCGGTCGTCGGCGTATCCAGCAAGTCGCCGGCAAGCTGCCAGGTTAGGAACTCGTCATACGGAAGATTCTCGTTGAACGCTCGCACAACCCAATCGCGGTAGGGCCACTGCGTGTTAAGTTTATCAGACTGGTATCCGTAGGAGTCCGCGTAGCGGGCCGCATCAAGCCACGCGACTGCCATATGTTCGCCGTACTCCGCCGAGGCCAGAAGCGCGTCGACTTTCGATTGGTACGCTGCTTCACCGTCGCGGCCAACGGTCGCGACAAACGCGCGCACCTCTTCGCTCGACGGTGGCAATCCCGTCAAATCAAACGTCACTCTGCGAAGCCAGCGCAACGGGGGTGCTTCGTCCGAAGGTTGTAGATTCTTTTGCTTCAGCGTCGCGAGGATAAAGGTATCGAAGGGTAGCCTTGGCCAATCGGACCAATCGACGGCGGGCAGTGCCACTCGTTCAGGTAGATCTTCGAACGACCAATGCCTCTCGTACTCTGCTCCGGCCAAAATCCACTTGTCGAGTATGTCTTTCTCATCTTCTGTAAGGGTTCGATTGGAACCGAGTGGCGGCATTTGGTCGTCGCCAGTACTGCGAATACGGTGGTGTAATTCGCTAGCAGAGAGATAGCCAGGGACGATCGCTGCGTATCCACCTAGGTCAGCTAAGGCCAGCATTGGATCGTCGAGTCGCAGATCGGAATCCTGATTGACGGAGTCGGGACCGTGGCAGTGAAAGCAGCGGTCAGAGAGAATCGGTCGAACGTGTCTGTTGAACGAGATCTCTTCCGCTTCGCACTCGACGGCTATCAGGACAATCGCGATGGCAGCGACTGGCATGACCCAGGCGCAGGATCTGGCAAGGAAACAAACCCTCAGCCTCTGAGTTTGGAACTTCTGACGGAAAACAGAGAGATGATTCATGTTGCGCTAGTTGTTCCCCTGTCGGGGCTATGCTTTCGCTATTCAAGTGTCATCAGTAACTCTTGCGACGATCACGCCATAGTTTTTAGACTTCCGGCGGAGCGATGCCGTACTTGATTCTTGCTAGGGCCCGCACCTTGCTGTTACTTAGGCCACTGTCGTGCACCACACGCAAATGCCGGAGAAGAAACTAGTTCTGATAGGAATGCTAGTCGTGTTTCCCGCCTAATGTCTCCTGCTCTACTGCGGGCAGCATCCGCCGCACTACTTCGTCATCACCTTGAGGACGTACGCGTTGGGCTGAGGAGCTACGCTCGACAGGTCAATCGTCAGACTTGTAGCAGTATGCTTCCAGTCGATGGTGGCGTCGCTGCCGAG
>JBCDBK010000072.1:0-26961 GCA_039184115.1 Planctomycetota bacterium
GCCGTCCACGGTCGATTCGGACAACCGTGTCCCGCATGTCAGACCGCGATCCAGCGAATTCGCTACGCGAGCAACGAGACGAACTACTGTCCGCGTTGCCAAACCGATGGCAAGGTTCTCGCCGATCGTTCGCTGTCGCGGCTGCTTAAAGATGACTGGCCATCGACGATTGAAGAATGGGAAGGCGGACGGAAGTGATAAGTTGAATATCCATGGTCATGGACTCGTAATTCATCAACCATCGTTCATCACTTGTCATTCCCTCGCCGGTACGCCATCATTTGATGACCTGACTTATCCTGCATATTGATCGCGCCATCCCAGTCTTCAGGGGTATCGCCGATACACTCCAGCGCGCTACGCAGAAAGTTTGACGGGCCATCGGTCAGGGGCATCTGCTGAAGCAAGGCCTTGGCAGTTTCCCATTCGCTAGCGATAACTGCTTCGACGATTGACTGATGATTACGAAGCTGTTCGCCGGTGAGCGATAGTTCCTCGTCACTGGTTGGAATCAGCGCGTAAGCGTTCACCGAAGATTGCACACCAGCGGGACGCAAGTAGGCAACACGTCGGCAGTAGGCCTCGGACGCATCGAGAGCTTTACACGCTACCTGCGCAGTCTGCTCGTCCACCAAGATCGGCACGCCCATCGCCTTGGTCAAATCCTGCAGCCTCGAAGCTAGATTGACGACTGGCCCAAAGACGCCGACTTTAATCTGCTCTTGCGATCCAATCCGTCCCGCCACGGCGTTGCCGTGTCCCACGCCGATCCCAATCTGAAAGCCGTGAAGCGGATTCGACGGATCGTCGGCCGCTTCATGAAAAGCAGCTTGGATCGCCAACGCCGCCCGACAGGCATGCACCGCGGAGTCGTCCATCTCGGTCGGCCAGCCCCAGAAACCGAGCGCCGCATCGCCTTGAAAATCAGCGATGACACCCTCGAACTTCAAAATGCTACGCGTCATCACGCTCAGCGCTTCGCTCACACGGCTCAGCAATAGCGGTAGCTCCTCGCGCGACTGTTCGACCTTGCGCGAAAAACCGCGTATGTCGCAAAATAGGACGCTGACGGGCCCTTCACGCGGCTCCAAGGCCAGCTCGGCTTTCTTGCTGACCAACGTTTCGACAACGGCCGGAGAGAAAAACTGCTTCATCGAGCTATGTTGATGCTCAAGACTACGCAGGTTGCGAATGGCGCCGAGGAAGTGTGCCATCAACTCGGCAAGCCGCAGCTCGCCCATGAGATCTTCTGGCGATTCCACATCTTGGATACCAGTGAACTGCCGCTTCCCCGAGACGTACAGGCACCAGCGCTCGTTTGAGCAGGTTGCAATCGGCGTGCAGAATGCCCAATCTAAATCGTCGTTCATGGTGAACTGCGTATTGTCTGCGGCAGCTTCTGTCCACAAGTGCATGACGCTCTGCTTCTTGTCGAAGGCACGATTCACAAGCCGACGACTGGGCCTAAATCGATTGACGGCACCCTCGCGACTGTTCCAACGCATCAGCACAGGGTCGGTGACTTCTGCAGCGTCGTCCACTTCGTACTGCATGACTGCCACTGCGACCGCGCCCGCAAGCGACTCGAGCAGCAGGTCAACAATCTGCGAAGCGAACTCGACGTCGGTCCGCGCTCCCTGAATCATCTTCGGCATCTTGCACAGTGCTTCCAAGCAGGAAGACGCGTTCTGAAACATCGGCGTGGCAACATGTTCGCGAGCTAGCGTATGCTCAACGACGGTCGGCTTGTGCGACGGGTCGGGCTGATGGAGTTCAAAGCGGAACGTGGTTTCACCTATCCGAAACTCACAGTCCGGGTCGACAAAAAACTGCTTCCGCTGGGCGCCTTCAAAGAAGATTGGGTTTCGCGCCGTGTCGAGTTCGCGAACTTCCAGCTGATCGTCGACAAGCCGGACGTAGGCATGCTCGCGCGAAATTAGGCGGTCCCAAGGTACACTCCAGCCTGTCCGCGGAGCCCGACCGAGTAGAACTTCTTCGCCTTCGGGGATCGATTGCCACCACTGCTGCTTTTCGTCTTTGCCGATAGCAATCAATTCAGCCATTACCAGAGAACTCCTGCACTGTCTGATCGAAATCCTTTCACCCACACACAACGTCGCAACTACCGAAAGGAGAGGCTCCCGTAGACCCTCCGCAAAGGCGAGCTGCCGACGATGTATGTTGCCTGTTCTCTGCTTCCGCCACCAAAAAACAATGATAGTCAAAAACAAGTCACATTGCACGTTCTGCAGACGTGGCGACGCAGATTCGCTATCAATTCGGGTGTGAATCAGTTAAAATTGACGAAGCGTCAAAAAACTCCTTGTCAGATGCCATTCGGCACGCAGAACCCAAACTTGTTGCTTGCGGAGAACCCCAGAATGCTTCGATCGGTCAGCTTGATGCTTTGCTTCACCTTGTTTCTGTCAACGGGCGATTCCGCTGTAGCTGCTGTGGATTTCACAACACAAGTGCAGCCAATATTCGTGGAGCACTGTGCAAACTGCCATGGCGAATCCAAAGGACTTGGTCGACTGCGGTTACACACGGTAGACGACATTCGCGAAAAGTGGGAGTCCGATGAGCACCTCATCGTCAAGGGCAAACCCGACAAGAGCGAACTCTTTGAGCGCCTGGTGCTGCCGGCAGATCACAAGAAGTTCATGCCCAAGAAAGGTGAGCCGTTACCGAAGGAGAAGTTGAACTTGATCCGAGCTTGGATCGAGGAAGGAGCGGTCTTCGAAGTTGCGGCAGCCGGGGGTTCCGACGCCGAAGCTGCCGAGTCGCACTCGGTAGACCACGACCACGAAACTAGCGTAGATGCGCCCCAAGAAATTCCGCTGCCCGAAGTCGACCCCGCACCGGACGCAACCGTCGAGCAGCTGAAGGCCGCCGGAGCACAGGTGATGCCCCTATTCAGCGGCAGCAATCTGCTCACCGTCTCGTATGCGCTGCGTGGCGAGCCAGCCACCGATACTGATTTAGTACCCTTGGCAGCTGCAGCTCCACAGATCTACTCGTTGAACCTGGCGAAGGCACAAATCTCCGACGAGGGGCTTGCGGCGATATCGCAACTTGAGAACCTTACCAAGCTCCACCTGGAAAAGTCTTCGGTAGCCGACAGTGGGCTCAAGCACCTGAGCGGACTCCACAGCCTGCAGTATCTAAATCTCTACGGCACACAAGTATCAGATGCGGGCCTAAAGCAACTTGGCGGACTCAAGAATCTGCGGAAGCTCTATCTCTGGCAAACCGGCGCTTCTTATGACCTGGCTGAACAGATGGAAAAAGCTCGCCCCGGTCTCAGCGTGGATCTTGGATTCGACCACCCCGTCGTCATGCGGAAGCGACTAGACAAACAGTTCAAACAAGCTGAAGTAGCCAAAAAAGAGGCCGAGCAAGAGTTCAAGAACGTGAAAGCAAAGTACGATCGGGCAAAGAAGCAGCGTGAAACTGCCGACAAGCGGCTCAACGAAATTAAGCAACAGCTCGACAAGCTCGACGGCAAGGCAGCACCTGCCGAGAAGTCGGATGCGGAACCGGCGAAGGCCTAGCCTCCGACAAGGCGAGACATCGTAGCCGCAATATCCGCTCGCCTTGCGTGCACTACGCCCCGAATTTGCCTAATCGTCCAGCGTTAGCGAGCGCAAGTGGCATCAGATACTTCGCCTCAAATTGTCCAAGTCCGCCTTTAAGGCATTCGGCTTCGCCGAAGTTCTGGCAGGGATCGGTACGGCAGTGTTTGGCCCACAGCAGAGTCGGCACTGGATGCCAGCTGTGGCTAGCAAGCATCGCGGGTGTGCTATGATCGCCCGTGCAGATAAACACATCGGGGTTGAGTGCCATGATGCGTGGCACACAAGTGTCAACCTCGGCAGTCTTCGCGACCTTGGCCTCGAAGTCGCCATCTTCGCCCGTGCTGTCTGTGTACTTGAAGTGGATGAAAAAGAAGTCGTACTGGTCCCAGTTTTCCTCGAGCACCGTCATCTGCTCGTCGAGCGTTTGGGCGGATCCAATTACATCCATACCAACCAGCTGAGCGAGGCCCTTGTACATCGGATAAACGGCGATCGCCGCAGACTTCAGTCCGTAGACGTCTTCGTAACTGGGCGGATTTGGCTTGGGTGAAACACCGCGCAGTGTGCAGCAGTTGGCCTTGGGCTGGTCGGCGAGCATTTCGCGTGCTTGCTTGACAAACTCTTTTGCAACTTCGACGGTCTTGTGGCTGTCGTCGGCGGTGGCCACTGGGTCGAGTGGGGGTACACCGGTCGCTTGTGGATCGGTATCGGCCACGTTGCCACCCAAGCCTTCACCTCGGAACACAACAACGAAACGATGCTCTTTGACGGGCTCGACAAACACTTCCACGCCTGAGATCGCAACGTCGCGCAGTTTGATCGCCAACGGCGCGCTTTCTTCGGTTGGAATTCTCCCTGCCCGACGATCGGCGATATTTCCGTCTGCATCGAGAGTACAAAAATTGCAGCGGATTGCCACGTCGCCTTCTTCGAGCTTAAAGCCAATGCCAGTCGCTTCGAGCGCGCCACGTCCGATCAAGTACTCGAGCGGGTCGTAGCCAAACAAGCCCAGGTGACCAGGCCCGCTACCCGGACTGATGCCCGGCTTGACGGGAATGCTGCCACCGCAGACGCCTTCTCTAGCCAACGCGTCGAGATTCGGAGTCTCGGCGATCTCCAGCTCAGTCTTGCCACCTGGCTGCTGAGGCAGGCCTCCCAGTCCATCGGCGACGAGCATGACAATTTTCGAGTCGTTCTTTACTTGTAGCTGGCGTGTAAGGTCGTGCATTTGCGATTGGCTTTGGGCTATGAGCGAAGGTCTGTGGACGCGGCGACCCGCGTCGCCACGAGCCACTAATTCTCCGATCTGGGCGTGCTTTGGCAAGGGTCTAACGCCAGACGACTACGGCCTGTAGAATTGCGATCTCCCCGAACATTCTTGCCATTTTGAACGGAGCCGTTGTCGCCTATGTCCGCAGATCTTATTTCCTACGATCCCTCGGGTGTCATGCTCGCCGACCACGGCCTATCGACTGATGATTTGCCGGCACTCGCGCCAAAACTGGACGCTGCCCGTAACGAAGTACTTGCCGACGCGAAACTTTGGGCCGCGGGCGGCGAGGTGCCAGGCGAGAAGGAACCGCTCGACGCTGGATTTCACGAACTGCCCAACCGACTTCTGAGCGAGTATGGCGTGCAGGGAGCCGGCAGCGAAGTCGGACGCATCCTCGGCACTGCCGATCGCGTTGCCTCAGCCGTCGATCGCGTGGTCGTGCTTGGCATCGGCGGCTCTTACATGGGCGCGCGGGCGTGCATGGAAGCGTGCTGCCATCCATACTACAACGAGCTGTCGCGCGAAGCCCGTGGCGGCCGCCCACGCATCTCGTACGAAGGCAACAACGTCGACAACGATGCGATGCAGGGCTTATTCGACTTACTCGACGGCGAGACAGCTAGTGGCTGGGCCATCAACGTGATCAGCAAGAGCGGCGGCACGCTTGAAACGGCCGCCGCGTTTCGCATTCTCGCGCGGAAGCTATCGGCAGCCTACGGCGACAAAGTCGCGGAGCACATTGTGCCCGTCACCGGCAAGAGCGGAAAACTGTTCGATCTGGCCACCGCACTGGGCTGCCAAGAAATCTATAACGTTCCCGACGGAGTAGGCGGTCGCTTCTCGGTGCTCTCGGCCGTGGGTCTGTTGCCAGCTGCCATCATGGGACTCGACATCGTGAGCCTACTCGAAGGCGCAGCCGCGATGAACGAACACTTCCAGAATGCGCCGGTGGGCGAGAATGTTGTGCTCGACTACGTGGGCATCAGTCACCTGATGGAAGAAAGACGTGGCTGCGACATTCGCTTGCTTTCCACCTGGGGCAAAAATCTGGAAGCTGTGGGACTCTGGTACGACCAACTGTTGTCCGAAAGCCTCGGCAAGCAAGAACGCGGCGCGATGCCGCTGACGGTCGTCAACACACGCGACCTGCACTCACGCGGCCAACAGCATCAAGAAGGCAAGCGTGACAAGCTGATTACCAACGTGACGATTGGCTCGCATCAGCGCGACGCCATCGCCGTCGGCGAGAGCGAATACAACCACGATCAACTCAATGAACTCGCGGACAAGACTCTGCCCGATATTCTAACGGCGGCCACGCAGGGCACGAATCAGGCCTACCGCGAAGACGGTCGTCCGACCGCCGACCTGCATTTACCTAAGCTCAACGAACATGTACTAGGGCAAGTATTCCAAATGTTGATGCTAGCCACCGTGGTTGAAGGACGGCTAATCGGCATCAACCCATACGGGCAGCCAGGCGTGGAAGCGTACAAGAAGAACATGAACGCGATTCTGAGAGGCTAACCAATGGACGTCGAAATCACCTGGCTGGGTCATTCTTGCTTCGCTATACAAGCCGGCAAACACCGTTTGTTGATCGATCCGTTTCTGAACGATTCGCCCACCGCGCCATTCAAGGCGGAGGATGCCGTGGCCGACTTCGTGCTGCTCACCCACGGACACTTCGATCATGTGGCCGATGCGGTCGGGATTGCTACGCGGACCGGAGCAACCGTGATTGCCAACTATGAGATCGCTGAGTGGCTCAAGAAACAAGGCATCGCCGAAGACAAGGTCATTCCGATGAATCCCGGGGGTGCGGCCGACTTGCCCTTCGGAAACGCGAAGATGACCGCTGCCGTGCATAGTTCCAGCCTACCCGATGGCACCTACGGTGGCGTGGCAGGTGGCTTTGTATTGAAGCTCGGCAACAGGCGTATCTACTTCGCCGGCGACACGGCACTCACACTCGACATGAAGTTGACCGGTATCGGCGGACTCGATCTGGCCGTGCTGCCAATTGGCGATCTGTTTACGATGGGGCCTGACGACTCGATCGAAGCGATCAAGCTACTCAACCCGCAGCAAGTCGTCCCCTGTCACTACAATACCTGGCCGCCGATCGAACAGGACGCTAATCAGTGGGCAGACCGCGTGCGTTCGCATACCGCGGCTGAACCCATGGTTCCAACCGTGGGCGAGCCGTTCACCGTCTAGCAAAAGTAAATCGCATGAGCACCGTTCGCATCAGCTACCACCTGCTCTTGTTACTGATCGCTGCTCGCGCTCAGGCAGCTGACCAGCCGCTCGTCTGGAAGTTTCAGCCAGGCCAGCAACTCCACTACCGCATGACTCAACGCATGGACACACAGATGGCGCTAGGTGCCGCCCAGCGGACCCTGGGCACTGGCGTCGAACAGGTCATCGATATGACATGGCAGGTCCAGCAAGTCGAGGGCAACCAAGCGACGATTCGTCAAACGTTCGACCGTGTGCGAATGAACATGCAATCGCCCGACCAGCCTGATTTGAAGTACGACAGCGACTCGGACGAAGACCCCACGGGCTTTGCGGCCATGCTTTCGTCGCTGTACAAGGCAATGAGGGACGAAGCCATCGAGATGAAAATGACTTCCCGTGGCAAGATCTTTGACGTAAGCACTCCGGAAACGCTGACAACGGCGATCGAAGGGGTACCAGGCGCGCGAATGATGGGCGACATGTTCAGCAAAGAAGGCTTCAACGCCATGGTGCAAAAAAACTCGCTCGTTCTGCCCAAGCCAAAGGAACTGTCGCCCGGACACGAATGGACGACTCAGTCGGAACTGAAGAGCCCGCAACTTGGCGCCGCAAAATTCGAGATAACCTATCGGTATCTGGGACCACGTGAAATAGATGACACCGAGTTGGAAGTATTCAGCGCGAACATGAAGGCCGATTTCGGCGAAGGAATCGATGGAGTGCAGATTACAGTTGTGGATCAGGACTCCAGCGGCGAAATCCTATTTGACCGTCAGCGAGGCAGACTCGAATCGAGCAACCTGCAACAAGAAATCGAAATGGAAGTACTCGTCGGTGGCCAGTTGATGAGGCAAAAAATGACTCAGAAGATCTTATTCGAACGCCTCGAAAAGCCTTAGATCGCCAACCTACTACCGACGCTTTACTTCGACGAAATAGGCACCACGCTCTTTACCATCGGTGTCTGAAATCCACGTCTGCAGCAGCGCGGGACCGGCGGGCAAGTCGGCAATAAGCGAGATCGACTGCTGACCTAGCTCCACGGTGACCGTCTGGTCCTGTTCGCCAAGCTTTAGCCTCGCTTCACCAGCTGGGAACTCGTACTTTACCCCGGCTGGCCGCGCACGCAGGATGAACTCGTACTTGCCGGCTTTGCGCACCTCGATCGCCCAATAGCCATTCGCGAGTGGGTTGGCCCTGATCTTGCCCTGGTTCCACGGCACTTCTCCCTTCGTGGCGTGCCAGTCGTGACAAGTGAGTTCTACCGTCGGCGCTTCGTCTGCGCCGAGCGGGATGCGCACGTACTCGTCAAACCTGGTGGACACGCTGTCCCACCACTGATCGTAGCTCGCTCGCAGCTCCTGAACGACTTCGGGATACTTGTCGGCCACATCGTTTTCCTGCGAGCGGTCGACATCGAGATCGTGAAGGTACTTGCCGTTGACCAATCGCCAGTTCTGCTTCATTACCTCGCAGCGATTCCACTTCTTGGGGTTTTCCATTCGCTGCGAATGCACGATCAGTGTGCGATTTTCGAGATCGGTCTCGGTGTCAGACTCTTGCCAAAGCTGTTTAAGTGACTGACCATCGAATTCAACCGCACGTGGCATTTTCAACTCGCAAAGGTCGACAAATGTTGGTAACAAATCAAACTGTGCAGTAAGCGTGTCGACCTCTCGGCCACCAGTGACGCCACCTGCCGGCCAATGCACGAAGAACGGTACACGATGGCCACCTTCCAAATTGGAGCCCTTCGTACCGCGCAGACCACCGTTGAAACCGGTCCATTCAAAGCCTTTTCCGATGGCATTTGGTTTTAGCATTCCGCGTGCCGTCCCATTATCAGTGCTGAATATGAGAATGGTATTCTCTTCGAGATCCCACTCCGCAAGCTTTTCGCGCAGTCTGCCTAAGTTTTCGTCGATGTTTGCGATCATCCCGTAGAAGGTGGCCATCGTCTTCTCAACACCTTGGTCGAGATACGGCTTGGCATATTCCTGCGGGCACCGGTAGGGTCCATGCGCGGCATTCGTGGGCAAATAGGCGAAGAAAGGCTGATTGCGATGCCGCTGGATAAAGTCGAGCGTGGCGTCGAAAAACACATCGGTGCAGTAGCCCGCCTGCTGCTCTGGACTGCCGTTGCGGAAGTATGTGTCGTCGTAGTAGTCATTGCCCCAAGCATCGGGTGTTTGCGTCACACCACCACCACCATGGATGAGCGTCTCTTGGAATCCTCGATGCTGCGGTAAGAAGGGATAGTTGTCGCCCAAATGCCATTTGCCAAAGATGCCCGTCGCATAGCCGTTGCTGGCGAATACATCGGCCATGGTTAGCTCGTCTTCGCGCAGGATGGACCGTCCGTTAATCGTATGCCAGACGCCGGTTCGACAGCTGTAGCGACCGGTCATGAGGGCAGCACGTGTCTCTGCGCACGTTGGATCGACGTGGAAATCAGTCATCCGCACACCTTGTCGCGCGAGTGTATCGAGGTTGGGTGTCTTGAGCATCGTGTTACCGTGGATGCCAACGTCACCGTAACCTTGATCGTCGGTCATGATCAGAATGACGTTGGGCCGCGCTCCAACACACATGCGCGACTGCACCATCGCGAACAAAACAAGCCCGACTGCGAGCACAGCCTTGCGAGCGACGTGCCCAAACTGCCAGACGCGGATGATTGAAATAACTGCGTCGCCTACCGAATTCTTGGACTTCTTCGTGCCTTGGTCGTTCATTTATCTCACGCCGCGAATGACTTGCCTGGTGGGTAGCTTCGAATCGACTAGCTTATCCAGCCACCAACCGGTCGTCCACTTGCTTGCCAAAGCAAGCCGTTTCACGGTATTCTCGCACGGGTCGGCAACTGCGGTCCCGTGAGAACAAGAACTATGAAACTGTTGCGTTTTGGACAACCAGACCGAGAACAGCCTGGACTGCTGGACTCGTCAGGCCACATCCGCTCGTTGGCTGAGGTGATTGATGATCTCGCCGGAGAGGCACTCTCCCCCGGCTCGCTGCAGATGCTTCGAGCGCTTGATCACACCGAGTTGCCGCTTGTCGATAACGACGTCCGCATCGGCCCGTGTGTCAGTGCTGTCGGTAAGTTGATGTGCATTGGTCAGAACTATGCGAACCACGTGGCCGAAATCGGCGGGACAATCCCTGCCGAACCCAAGTTGTTTATGAAGGCCACCAGTGCGATCACCGGGCCCAACGACGAAGTGATGATCCCACGCGGATCCGAAAGCACCGACTGGGAAGTCGAACTAGCGATCGTTATCGGCAAGACTGCAAAGTACGTGTCTGAGGCGGACGCACTCGACTATGTCGCAGGCTACTGCGTGATGAACGACATCTCCGAGCGTTCGTATCAAAAAGAGCGGGCCGGTCAGTGGACGAAAGGCAAGAGCTGCGATACTTTCGCGCCGCTCGGACCGTGGCTCGTCACGTGTGACGAAATCGACGACCCGCAGAACCTGAGCCTGTGGCAAGAAATCGACGGACAGCGTTACCAGGATGGCTCGACCAAAGAAATGATCTTCGGCGTGCGTAAACTGGTGAGCTATCTCAGCGAGTTTATGTCTTTGCATGCAGGCGATATCATTTCGACCGGCACACCGCCGGGAGTTGGGCTCGGGATGAAGCCGCCAAGGTTCCTACGACCCGGACAGACGCTTCGCCTCAGTGTCGAAGGCCTCGGCGAGCAGCACCTCAAGACGGTCGCAACGCCATGATTCGTTTACTTCAAGCGGGTCTGCTGCTGATTGTGCTGACAAAAACGGCGGTCGCGGAAACTGACTTGCGACTAGGCGCAAAACTGAGCAGTGAACAAGTCGCTGGCTTCGCAAATCTCGCCCTCGAAGGCATCCCGCGCGAGTACCCCAACAAGCCGGGCAACGTCATGACCGGACCCGAGTCGGTACGGAGCCCGCGCGAAATGCATCCCGTATTCTTCGGCAGCTTTGACTGGCATTCCTCCGTACACGGTCACTGGATGTTGGTCCGCCTGGCAAAGCTATATCCGGAGGCTCCAGTCGTTCCTGAGATTCGCCAGCTGCTCGACAAGCAACTTACGGCTGAGAAACTTGCCAAAGAGGCCGAGTATTTCGACATCACAGAAAATCGCACTTTTGAGCGCATGTACGGCTGGGCTTGGCTGCTTCGCCTAGTTGCCGAATTGGACACGTGGGAAGATGCGGATGCGAAGCGTTGGGCGACGAATTTGCGGCCCTTAGAAGGTAAAATCGTTTCGCTTACCAAAGACTATCTCCCGCGGCTAACGTATCCAATTCGAATCGGCGAGCACACCGATACCGCATTCGCGCTGGGGCAGATTCTCGATTACGCCCGCGCGGCCAACGACAAAGCTCTTGCTGGCCAAATCGAAGCCTTTTGCCGCGAAAAGTACCTGCAGGACGCCGATTATCCCGGCAGCTACGAACCCTCGGGCCACGACTTTTTCTCACAGTCGTGGAACGAGACCGATCTAATGCGGCGCGTGCTATCGCCTACGGAGTTTGCCGACTGGCTACAACAATTCTTGCCCGGACTAGCGACGCGCGATGCAAAGATTCAATCGCTGCTAACTCCCGCGATTGTGTCCGACCCGTCGGACCCTAAGTTAGTGCATTTGGCCGGACTCAATCTGTCGCGTGCTTGGACGCAAAACGGCGTGGCCAGCGCGTTGCCAAAGGACGATCCGCGCAAGGCGATTTTGACAGCGTGCGCCACTGCCCATTTGCGCGCAGGGCTCGACTACGTATTCAGTGGCCACTACGAAGGCGAACATTGGTTAGCCACGTTCGCTGTCTACGCGTTGACCGAAGTAGGCGTCAAGCGATGAGTCGCACCGCGTCATCTCAGAGGAGCGCAGGCTGGCGATTTGGTCCCGGTCTGCTCGTAACCGCGGCCTTTATCGGCCCAGGAACCGTAACGACCGCCAGTCGGGCGGGTACGGAGTTTGGATTTCAGCTACTTTGGACTTTATCATTCGCCATCGTCGCAGCGATCGTGCTACAGGAAATGGCCGCGCGCGTTGGGCTTGTCGGACGCGTGGGACTCGCCGAGGCGATCGGTAACTCAATCAGCAACCCTACGGCGCGGACACTCGCGCTAACGATGATGCTTATCGGAATCGTTTTCGGCAACACCGCCTACCAAACCGGAAACCTCATCGGAGCTGGCATTGGAATCGAAGCAATTACCGGCTTGCCCAGCGAGACCGGCGCAGCGGCACTAGGACTGATCATCTCGGTAGCCATTGCGGTTGGAAGCGAAAGTCCGAAGCTGGCATCGCTGTTGATTACGATTGTAATTGCGATGAGTGTCGCTTTCGTGGCCACAGCGGTGGTTGCGCGCCCCGACGTATCGCAACTGGCGAGCGGCATCATCACGATCTCGATGCCAGACAATTCATTGCTAACCGCGTTGGCACTGGTTGGGACAACGGTTGTGCCTTACAACTTGTTCTTGCATGCCACAGCCGTTCAGCGTAGTTGGCCCATGGAAGACGATCTCCACCAGGCGCTACGCGCGTCGCGGCTCGATACAATCGCCGCGATCACTTTGGGCGGTCTCGTTACGATGGCGATCATCACGACGGCCGCAGCCACTTTTTTTCAAAGCGGTGCCAAGCTCGAAAATCCTGGCCAACTCGCGGAACAACTCCAACCGGTGCTCGGTAGTACAGGCAAGTACCTGTTTGCGTTCGGTCTGACTGCAGCTGGCCTAACCAGCGCCGTCACTGCTCCCTTAGCGGCCAGCTATGTGACTGCAGGAGTTTTTCCCAATGCGTCGCCCCGTGTCGCGAAGATCACTGCGGTTTCGATTGTCCTCGTGGGAAGCTCGCTGGCGCTTGTCTTTGGCAAGAGCCCACTGCTCACGATTCTCGTTGCTCAGGCAGCCAATGGGCTACTGCTACCGCTGGTGGCCGTCTTCCTAATCTGGGTCGTCAATCGCAAACTTATAATGCGCGATCATCGCAACACCTGGCAACGCAACCTCTTGGCAGGATTCGTCGTCGCTATCGCCTGCACGCTCGGACTGAAGACGCTCGCCGCCTTGATCTGGTGATCGCACGGCCACGGACAAACTCTTTCACCGTGAATCTGTGGATGCTAGGATGACGGTCTCACACTTCTCACTCACTCTGCGATATGGCTTAGCGAGGGCTACCTGATGACGGTCGATCCTGAAGGTTCTGTCACGCTTTGGATTGCTGAATTGCAAATCGGCGAGGCGAATAAGGCCGAGCATGAGCTGTGGGATCGCTATTTCCGACGGCTGGTCGGCTTGGCACGCATGAAGCTCGGCGACGCCCCACGCGGTGCCGAAGACGAAGAAGACGTTGCCGTGAGTGCGCTGCGCAGCTTTTACTCAGGCGTAGCCGCTGGCCGTTATCCAAGACTTGAAGACCGGCATAACCTGTGGGCCATTCTCGCGAAGATTACTGCCTGCAAAGCGATCAATCAGCGTAATCGACAGCTGGCGCAGAAGCGCGGTGGTGGGCGCGTCCTGTCAGAAGGTCAGATTGCCAACCCAAGCTCGATGGACGAACGGCAACTGGCAGAATTCGTCGAAGATGGACTGACGCCCGACTT
Organism: Planctomycetota bacterium; assembly: GCA_039184115.1. GTDB lineage: Bacteria > Planctomycetota > Planctomycetia > Pirellulales > Lacipirellulaceae > Bythopirellula. The sequence goes on from JBCDBK010000072.1 coordinate 13,695, forward strand.
CATCGCAGCCGTAACCGAGCAGTGCGAAGAGCTCATGAACTGTCTGCCCGACGACAAGCTGCGCCTGATTGCGCATCGCAAGCTCGAGGGACATACGAACGAAGAAATCGCACAGGAACTAGGCGTCGTCGAGCGTACGGTCGAACGCAAACTGAGCCTTATCCGCTGCACTTGGCTACCGGAGCTGGATGACAATGCCAATCCGTAACCTATTTCCTGAAAATAACTTACGACCAAAGACGAAATCTAATTCCGCAAGTCTGTCGGGCCCAATCGTCGGAAGTTGATTACCTTGGCGAACAAGAAAATGTTCGCACGGAGAGGACAATCAAGCCTAGCAACAGCACTGCCGAAGACGGTTCGGGTACCGACTGCAGAGCCTCAATCGGCCCAGCAGCAGTGATCGTGATCGTTGCGTCGGGGTCGTCCATGGCGAGCGTAGTCTCTTTGTCCGTGTCGCCATTGTAGATCGGCTCGTCGACGCCGTCTGACGTGTCCGCGCCAAACCTGACTGAAGTCAGAGACGAAACCTCAAACTCAGAAACCGAACCAAGATGGTCACGCCAAATCGTATAGTCAGCGGCATCGACGAGGCCACTGCCATTGCCATCAGCCCATAAGTTCAACGTCGACGAGAAGTTGCTCGTCACCTGATTGAAGTCGTCGGTATCGACAACGCCATTGTAGTCATAGTCACCGGAAACCAACGATTCGTGATTAACTCCATTCTTGCCAATCTGCAAATGCAACTCGGTTACGGGACCGCCAATGACGGCGTTATACTCGACCGAAGCAATCAGCCATGCCGGCTGGCCATCGGTTGCGGTGATGCAGCCGGTTTCGCTGTCCACGCACGTGCCGCCTGCACCGCGTATCGTTGCCGACGAGTCCGTGATCGAATATCCTTGCAAGCCCTCAACCGCGTCGGTCTGCGAATTGAAACGCACGTCGAAGAGCGACTCCTCCGAGTTAATCGCTGGCGCCGACGAGGAATCGCTGGTGTATTCGTACCTCGACAGACCGTTACCCGCGTCATTCTGCACCGTGTAGGTGCCGTCGATAAAGTCGACACCTGCTTGCATGGCAACCAGATTCAGCGAGAAGTTCCGCAGCTTCTTGCCAGTTTCCGCCCGTCCCCAAATGTAGAGTGTGCCCGTCAGACCTTCTTCAATGCTGATGTCGGTCGGTGTGTCGGGGCCGTGTGGCGTGACGGCATTGTCAGTGATCCAGAAGTGCGCAGGAGCCGCGGTTCCTGCCGGAAAACTCAAAGCAAGGCTGACACCTACGGCGATGGCAAGCGCCACCGCCCACTTCGTCTGTCGCATGAACAGCATCCCCGACCGCTAAAGAACCCCTCCGAGTCTTCAGCCTACCTGATAACCGACAGATGTCCAACGATTTGTCGGCCGCCGATAGTCACGCACAGTCCAATTCTCAAATCGCTTGACCTCGACTTGGCCCGGCAGTCAGTTAGAGTGAGTGAAACTGACGGTAGTAAAACGGGCCCCAAATGGGGGGATGACTAAATGAAAGGCTATTTGCAAGTCGGGTGTGCAATTTGCGCGGCGCTGACGATGTTTGCCAGTACCACGCTGGCTGTGCAGATCTTTTTCCAAGAGAACTTCGACCAACTGCAACTTCGGCCGCCTGTTGACGAAGATCCAACTACACCGTTCCCAGAAGCATTCACGCACCAACCGCCCAGCGGTTGGGAACTGGACGTCAGCGGCGTGCCCGGGGTTGGAAATCCGAGTGTTGGCGTCGTCGAATGGGAAGGTTGGTCGTTTGCGAACAAGAGTTTTTGGATTGATGTGTCCCAGGACGAGGGTCGTAGCCAGTTTACGCGCGGCCAAGGCACTGTGGCGGTCGCTGATCCTGACGAGTGGAACGACCGAGGTAATCCGGCGAATAACGTTGGATTCTACAACACGTTTCTCGAGACCCCTTTCTTCGACATTGGCAACTTGCTGCAGACGGGCAGTCGATTGCAACTGCAGTTTGACAGCAGCTGGCGCACACAGTGTTGCGATGACGGCGATGGATTTGATCCTGCTGGCAATAACCAAACCGCGTCATTCACGGCTAGATTTGAAGACGGAACCGAAGTCGCCTTGGACCGTTGGGAGTCTGCCCCTTTCTTCTTTATCGATCCATTTGGAATAGAACGGCCCAGCACCGATCCGGCGGACATTCCAAACCCTGACTTCAAGAGTAGCAATCTCAATGAGCTCGTGTTTATCGATCTTAGTCCGTTGCTGCAGGTTACCAACCATTCTCGATTCCAGATCATCTTTGGCATGGAAGACGCTGGCGATGACTGGTGGTTTGCGATGGACAACATGCAGCTAATTTCTCTGACGGAAGTGCCCGGCGACATGGACCTCGACAGCGACGTTGACGTGGACGATATTGACGACTTCGCCCAAGCGATACACGACGCAGCGGACTACGCTGCTACTCACTTCGGCGAGTCCCCCGCGACGCGTGGCAGCGATGACAGCGACTTCAATTTCGACGATATCGACTGGTTTGTGAACCTACTCAACGGTGGCGGCGTGGCTGCCTCGCGCGATACAATTATCGCGGCGATCCAGGCACAGGCGGTTCCAGAGCCGTCGACATTGTTGCTCGCGTCTGTCGTGTTCAGTTTGGGTCTGGGTCGTCGTATTCGCTTCTGATACCCTTTCCGCTCCAGAGACTGCGCTCCGTCCGCATGACCTATAGCAACCGAGGTTCTTGGTGCGACTGCAAAGAGATCAGTTCGGTTTCACGCTCGTTGAGCTGCTGGTGGTGATTACTATCGTCGGCGTGCTGATCGGTATGCTACTGCCCGCCGTCCAGGCGGCGCGCGAGGCCAGCCGCAAGACCACTTGCAGCAACCATCTCAAGCAGCAGATGCTGTCGATTCTCAACTACGAAGCGCAGGAAAATCATCTTCCGCCGGGATCGAGAATTCATGTGAACGAGTTTTCGAAGAGTATCAGTTGGCGCGTGCTGATCTTGCCGCACATGGAAGAGAACGCGATGTACGAGGCGCTGAACCCATTGCCCGATGGCGGCTTCGAGCATCACTCCGTCGCTGAGCAGATTCCTGCGTCGTTTGTTTGTCCATCTTCGGCCCCCGACCTACCAGAGGTGGGGCGACTGCCGGCGCACTACGATGCGATTTCTGGCTCGGGTCACTCGTCAGAGTTTCGGTGGGACTTGGACGATCGGATTTGCGGCGACGTGTTTACCGACGGTGTTTTTTTTCCTGACAGCGATATTCGCCTCGAGCGCGTCACCGATGGGACAGCTCACACGTTGGCGCTGGGGGAACGCACTTACTGGATGCATAGCTGGCCGATGGGATCAGAATGGATTGATGAGCCGGACGAATATCTTTGCACTTACTCGACACGCAATGTGCGCTACCCGATTAACGCCAGCCACGCTCAGTTCGGCTACAGCCTGTCAGATTACTCAGTGACCGATGCGTCATTGCGAAAGATCACCGCCAACGATCTGTTCTATGGCAGCAAGCACCCAGGGGGAGCGCACTTTGCGATGGTCGACGGTAGCGTCCACTTCTACAACGAGTCAATCGACTTCGTCCTGTTTGAGGCGCTTGCCAGTCGGAATGGCGAGGAAATCGTTCCCTAGGTGCGCTTCGTGCTGAGTAAGATAGCAGGCGAGCGAATAAAATTCGTCCGGCGAGACGGCTAATTTGTTGAGCGCCAGATCCTTGATCGCTGCCAGGTCGGCAATCGCAAGCCGCAGCACGCCTTCGGCGGAATCGCTGCCTTTCCCCACAGCGAGACGTGCGCTGACTGCATGCATCTTCTCCAATTCGAATTTCAGCACGTCGGGATTTGACTCAGCAATGGCAGCTCGCAACGCAATCGCCTGCTGGCTTGCCTCGACAGCAAGTGTCTGGTGGCCCAGCTGCTTTTGGATTTCGCTTTGCTCCGTTAAACATTCTGCATGCAAGATTTGCAAACTGATCGAGTCTGGCTGCTGCCTTCGTAAGGAGCTAATCTGCTGGGTCGCCTTCGTCGCATGCAATTCCGCCTGCTGCGGTTGCCGAGACGCGTTGAGCAGATAGGCCCAAGCCAGATGACCGCGTACGTGGTCTGCGCTGGCCGCTGTGCTCCCACTAACGCTCTGTTCAAGCAGCTGGATTCGTGCTGGCTGGTTCGCTACGACGAACTGAGCGATTATTCGCTTCTGCCAGTCAGATAACTCCTCCATCCCAGGATGAGCCTCAAGCATACTATCCAGCTTTGCACGCTGATCGTCCAAATCTCGATTGAGTACGTCAATCTGTTGGTTCTTGTTTGCCAACAACTGATTGCGTTCGTTGAGCCGTGACTCGATCTCCTGCTTGTCGCCGTAGATAGTTAGTGCCGCCAACGGACCTGCGATTGCGACAAAGCAAGTCAGCGCCGCTGCAGCCGCTAATGCAGGCTTACGCTTTGCCCAGCGCGCCAGACGATTGACGGTTGAAATCGGTCGCGACCTGATCGGCTCTCCGGCGAGAAATCGGCGTAGCTCAGCAGCGACTTCCGTCGCAGAGCGATAACGCTTGTTCGCGTCACGCTCGATCGACTTGAGACAGATCGTCACGAGGTCGACTGGCAAATGAGCGTTGAGCTTGCGCGGATCGGGCGCATCGTCGACGATGCGCTGTTGTAACTGCTGTTGGGCAGTACCTCGGTACGGTAACTCGCCGGTGAGCATCTGAAAGAGCATCACTCCCAGCGAGTAGATATCGGTCCTGCGGTCAACCCAATGCACTTTCCCTTGCGCTTGCTCTGGTGACATGTAGGCAGGCGTGCCGAGAATCGTGCCGTCGAAAGTCATGGTTATTTCACCTACTTCGCGCTTGGCCAGGCCGAAGTCCATCAAGTGGGGCAGACCATCGCCATCGAGCATGACATTTGAAGGCTTAAGGTCGCGATGGATAACACCGTGGTCGTGTGCGTAAGCAAGGGCGTCTGCAATGGTCGCACATAAGATCGCCGACTCGAGGGGCGTCAACCGTTCTTCTTTCATCCGGTCCGACAGCGTGGCGCCACGAATGAGATCGGTGACGATAAAGATCGTACCATCATCTTTGCCAACTTCGTGCACGGGAACGATGTTCGGATGCTTAAGCTGTGCGGCGGTGCGCGCTTCGCGAAAGAACTGCTCCGCTTCGCGTGCAGAGAGCTGGCTTTTGCGCGGCAGCTTGAGCGCCACGAGTCGGTCGAGTTCTGTATCACGCGCTTCCCAGACCGACCCAAATCCTCCAGTCCCTAAGCGCGTGACCAGCTCGAAGTGACCGATGCGCTGCAGACGATGGCCAGTGCCTTGCCCCGCGTCGTCTTCGACTAGGCTAAAGGTATCGCCGCAAGAGTTGCAGGTAATGTCCTCGAGCTTAGCCTCGGGCAACAGTTCCACCTGATTCTGACAATGAGGGCAGCGCAGGTGCAGCCCCTCGGTATCATCGCATGCCTTCGTCCGTTGGTAGGCGAGTTCGATCGCGGCAAGTTCGCGTCGCAGCGGCAACTGGCCCGCCGCGGGAACACGCTCGAGGTAGGTCGAAACGTCCGGGGCATGTCCATCCTGCAGCGCTGCCTCAAACTGATCGCAACAGGTGTCGATCTGTTGCTGCAAGTCGAGTGGAAGGTGTTCAGATTGGACGGTACTGCTGCGCATGGTAGGATCTCGCCGGCAATCGTGACTTGTCTACTTCGAGTATAAACGGTTTTCCCGCTGGCCCCCACCGCCGAGTGAGATCAGTCGGATGACGAATATGCACAGTTCCGCCTGTCGGGCAGGCCTCTGATTTCTTGATCAACTTCTTGAAGAGTTCGCCGACAGCGGCGGTTTAGGAATCTATAATGGGACGCGTCGGCTGGAAAAGCGAAGTGCAATGCTTCCGCCGACAGCGCTGCTCACTAATCGACAAGGCGATCTGGATGCACCTACTGCAACCAATTCGACGGTGGAGCCTAGTTGTCAACGGATGGTTGTGCTTGGCGATTCCGAGCGTGGTAATTGCTGCGCCGACGCTAACGGTGACCAGTCAAGGAGCCAATGGCGGAGGTAACCTTGAGTGGCTGGTGGAAGTGACGCCCGATCCAACGTTATTCTCGCTAACCGACCTCGGCTTAGGAAGTTCTCTCGCCGTCGAACTTGCCTTTGAAGTCAGCAACACCGACTTGCTTAGCGTCAGTGTCAACGCCACCGACTGGCCGCTGGATACCGCTGGTGAGAATCCGTTTACAGGCACAGTCACCACGGGCGTGAACCTCGATCTCGCCGGTGATACACTCTATGCATCGCTCTTGAGCGATTTCTTCACCGCGGGGAATCCCGTGGAAGTGCTTACCCTGGAAACTTCAGGGAGCGGTTGCACAAGCGTGGCATGGGGCGGCCATACGATCTTTGGCGGCACAGCCGACGAATACGAGACATCTTTGATCGCCCAGAATGGGCAAAATTTTACAGGCTATCAGGGGACTGCTGGAGAACCGGCAGGCGACTTCGACGAAGACTGCGACGTCGATGGCGCTGATCTGTTGGAGTGGCAACAAGGGGTCGGCACGTCGTACGACGCCAGCGACTTGGCCGACTGGCACACGAACTACGGCGCCAAGGGTCCGCTACAGGCAAGTATCTCGACGGTGCCTGAGCCTGCCACTTCGTGTGCGGTTATTGCGATGGTTCTTACGATCTTGGTGCGACGTGCGTTGGTCGAATGCCGAACCGAGATGCGTCTTTATCTTTGATTTGACGACTTAGTGTCCAAGATGTTTTCGGTCATAAGCACCAACTAATCGAAACGCCCTACGCTTCGTCTATCTTGCAAACTCCCCGCAATTCCCCAGCCTTGCGCCTCAGAGTTTGACTAACCGAAACGCCAGAAAAAACATGGCATTTAAACTACCAATCTCTTGACAAAATTGATCTTGCCTTCATCCGAGTTGAGTACAAGAATTGCAAAGATCGGGGGGGAATTGCGTAAGGATCACGCAACCTCGAACGCGAGAGCCGTGATCTGGATGACCATCATTAGTCCTCTGGAGGTTGTGCGATGGATAACGCGACCAATTACGATTCCGACAGTTTTGATTCCAAGAACTGGGATCTCGACGATTGGATGGAAATGTCCAACGCCGACGACGAACCGTCAAAGATCAATCGGCGCCAGAAAAAACGCCGCAAGCCACTTCGCAAGAACCGCAAACCTTCCCGCCCGGCCAACTACATTGGCCAACGCTCCAACAACCACTTGCTACGCATCTTTGATGATCAGTAGTCTCACCGAGACCGATCCACCCGAGTCAGAGACCCCTTAGCAAGCACCGCGATCGCTGCGGCTATTGTTTTTCCGCACGCTTCCCATCTTTCGCATCAGAGATCGCGGTGCGATCACTTTCTGAAACACTTTGCGTCGTCTGTGGTTTCGAGTGCAGATCGACATCTACGACGAAATCTCCCTGCAAGAAGTTCCGTCCTAGCAGGACGGGAAATCGCATGTGCGAGCGATCGTTGAGCGACACCAGCACGCGTTTCTTAACGTCCTGGTAGTTGAGCGTGATGGGAACCTTATAGCGAGTCTCTTCACGCTCCGACGTTTTGATCGTACTAATCTCTGCGATCTTGCGTTCGAGCCACTCGGACTCGCCGCGTGGTGTCTTGATCTTGAAGCGGATGGTTTTTCCTAGATTCTCTTCCATCTGCCCTGCTTCATTTTTGATCTCACAGGCTTCGACATGGATGGAAGAAGTCGTCGCACCGGTGTCGACGCGTGCGGGAAACTCTAGATCGCTTTCCGTCTCCTCGACAACGGCTGTCGGTCCTATCAGCTTTTTCTCGACGGCCGGCGACGCGCGCTTCTGTTCGGCCATCGAATGATCGCCAGCTCCAAAAACAGTACAGGCTATCGCCAGACATAACGTTTTAGCTGTGTGGTTTCTGTAGGTAGACATGTGCTCAATCTGCGCAGAGATATCTGATACACTGAGTATGCAATGAACGTGGGCTGCAGATTGAAGCTAATTCTCTACCCGTTCGCAACGGCAATCCGCAAAAAATCAACAAGCAAGCAATCGGATCATCATTATGCGCAAAGCAACGACCAACTGCCTAATCGTGTTAGCTCTGACGGCATCGATAGCATCAGTGGTAGCCGAAGAACAGGTATTGCTCATTGGCACCAACGCGCGAGAGCAAGGCATTTATGCTAGCAGCCTTAATCTCGAATCCGGCGAGTTTGCACCGGCGAACGCCGTTGGCGACGCCCCGCGCCCGAGTTTTCTGGCGCTGCATCCTCGCTTACCCCTGCTGTATGCCGTTACGCAAGAACAGTCCGAACCAGCGGGTGGTGTGCGGGCATTTCGAATCGACTCAAACGGAATCGGGCTTGAATTAATCGACCGCGAATCAACTGGCGACGAAGGATCGACGCATCTCGAGGTCTGCCCTAACGGCGAGGCGATCATTGTTGCCAATTACACTGGGGGCAGCACGACGCTGCTGCCGCTCGACGGCGATGGCAAACTTGGCCCACTATCATCGTTGATCCAACACCAGGGCGCAAGCGTCAATCAACAGAGACAGCGTGCGCCACATGCCCATGGTGTTGCCATTGACCACGACGGCAACTTCGCCTGTGTCGCAGACTTGGGCACCGACGAAGTGATCGTTTATCGAATCGTCGGAGGCTCGGGGCTCGCACGCGTGTCGGCATGGGATGCTAAACCGGGTGCTGGCCCACGACACTTGACTTTTCATCCCCACGGACGATGGCTCTATTCAATCAACGAATTAGACTCAACGTTGACTGTGCTGAGCTTCGATCGGCAGACCGGCACTCTGACCGAACTACAGACCATCGACACACTGCCCGCGGACTTCCAGTCGCCAAATACGACCGCCGAAGTTGTCGTGCACCCGAGTGGTCGTTATGTCTACATCTCGAATCGAGGTCACGATAGCACGGCAGCCTTCGCAATCGATGGCGAAACAGGCCGCCTTCGGTTGATTGAGATTGAGCCTACCCAAGGCGGCCATCCCCGCTTTATTGGTATCGATCCAAGCGGGAAGTTTCTAATCGCCGCTAATCGCGATGCGAACAACCTGGTCAGTTTCGGAATCGATCCGCAGACGGGAGGGCTGAAGCCAACCGGCTATCAGGTCAGCGTTCCGCAACCGGTGTGCGTGGTGTTCCCGCAGTAGGCGCTGCCGTAACGGCCGTTGCCACGATCGGCGTGGCTGCCTTAACGGTCTCGGCTTGACGACGAACGACTTCAGCGCTGAATCCAGCGGAAGCGATTTCTTGGGCCGTTAGCGGGTTGGTGAACTTGACGACATTAATGACTTCAAAGTTCAAGATGACGAATCGCGCGCCCATCGAATCCGGCGTCAACCGCTCGACAAGCAGCAACTCGTCTTTGAGCCAGAAGTCCTTAAAGATAATAGTCTCGTTCAACGACGTGACCAACACCCCTTTTCGCGGCAGTGATGCTGGCCAGCGGCTAAATAACGAGTACCAATCTTGTCTGCTGGTCACAACTTCACCTCATCTCGTTGCATTGAAACATTCAATTCGCCACCAAGGCGCCCATAAAACTATAGCTCGCAATTGCGAACCGGGTCGCGTGGCAAAAACGCAGGAAACGAGCTCGATTCTGGTCCGACAAGCGATTTCGGCAGCCGTCGTGATGCTTACTCTAAGCGCGCGTCCAGCCAGTTGGCGTAGTCGAGCTCGTCGCCGCGGTCTGCGTAGTCGGTGACAAGTGCCAAGTGTGTGGTCGCTTCTTCGAGATCTACCGTGACGGGCAGTGGCTGGTCGCCGCCGCGAACGACGGGGCTTTCAAAGGTCAGCTTCCACGACTCGCCACTTCTCAAATAGACGCGAAAGATAGCGCTCCCGCGACCAGCGGCTGCTGTGTCGATCGCCACGGAAGCGACAAAGCGCTGATACTGACTGCGATCGACCAGATAAGAGAGCCGGGTGGCTGTCGTCACGCCGAGACCTTTCGCATAGATCTGGCCGCCCACCCGCAACGGTCTGGCCAACACGTTTCTATCGCGACGATACGGCCATTCAACACTCAAATAGGGTTCGTGTCGATACTTGGCATCGTTGCGGTCGGACAGATACTCAATCGGCGACCGTGTCGAGCGCAGATAAGCGACGTCGCCATTACGTCTCTTGGAGTTCAATTGAACACCGCATGAGAGAACGATCCGCAGCTCAGAATCGTCGGCGACCAGTGACTTGGCCCCGAGTAGGCTTCCGTCGCGTGTGCCGATCCAAAGGTCGACGGTCTCACGCCCGTTCGCGTCAGAAGGATTGAGGACGATGGCGGAAAGCTCCGTCAATTGGGATTCTAGTCGTTGCTTCGTAATGTTCGACTGGATGCTGATCAAGTGCTGTCCTGCGGCTGAGATCTTGGACGCAATCTGCTTTCCATCCCAGCGGTCACCGCTATTTAGAAGCAAGCTAGAGGAAGATCTCATCGGCTTGATCCGTTCGTCAAGGAACCTCCATCGCGGCACGATCCCATTCGGCGCATTGATCAGAATCGCACGCACCAGATTTCTGGGTACGTTTATCCTGCCAAAGCTATGCGTCGTGACGTTGACGACATCCGACAACAATTCCCAAGTTGGCTTTCCGGTCCACGAATCAGCAAGAACAATTTGACTGCCGTCAACTAATAGAATCTCGCCGCGTGTGACGTTGGGACGGACTGTTGCCCACGAGACTAGCTGGTTAAGCAAGACATCGCGTGTCTGATCGCCCACGCGAAACGTCAGCGACCCCGCATCATTCGAGCGAAAGAAATCCGCCTCGAGCGTCGGTTGGCCAACGAGCATCAACGGCTCGCCCACCGATTGCAACGTCACGCAAAGGCTGATCATGCAGGCCAACTGCAGCGATTGACGATTCGGCAACGCAGTACTCAACGCTGTAGGATTGGTAGATAGTTATTTGGCACCTGCAGAACGATGCACGCCATGGCGGTGCCGTATTCAGCACAGATCGAATCGACCCACGAACCATCAGCACGCTGCCGAGCCACTAACTCGTCGCGGATTGCCGGGAACCATTGATTCCAACGGTCTCCACCAGCGTGCCACATGGCTTGCACTCCGTAGTACTGGGCGTAGAAGTAAAACCCCTCGCGCCGCGGCTGCTCGGTGTCGGCTTGGAACTGCTTGAGATAGTCGAGGCCTTGCTCGATCTCCTCACCCTGGTAGATTCCAGCGTTGTATAATGCGACCACTCCCGCAGCTGAACGTGGAAATTGGCTCTGCTGGTCGCTGCCTGAAAGCATATAGCGAAAGCCGCCATCATCGTTTTGGCACGCTTTTACGTAATTGATCGCACGATCGATCGTCTGGCGTGGAACGGCAATTCCAGCATTGCGTGCCGCCCGCAGTGCCATCACCTGGCAAACCGTCACCGAAAGATCGGCGTCGTTAGGGCGTGGCTGATAACGCCAGCCACCTGCTTCGTTCTGCGAACCCACAATGACTTCGACCGCTTGCCCGAGGCGATCGCGCAATTCGGTTTGTGCGGATACGCCATAGACTTCGCACAAGAACAACGTGGCAAAACCATGTCCATACATCGGCCCACGACTGGTTGCGTCGGGTGCCGCGATAAATCCGTCTTCACCGGTGTGTTCCAATAGATAGTCGATGCAACGGTCAATCTGCTCAGCATGCGCGCCACGTGTCGGTGTGCTACCGTTGGCAAGAAACGCCATACCACCTAACGCACAGACCGCGACATTGCGTGGATATCCGCTTGTCCCAAACGAGCCGTCGTCCAATTGTCGAGCGACAAGGTAGTCCAATCCTCGCTCAATCGCCTGATTGGTCGCCGGCGTCATTAGTTTTGCGAGTGCGTCACCTTCGGCCGCGTCTGCCGTCGTGATAAGCAATACGAAAACGAAACTAAGATAAACTACCCAGCGGCTCATGGCGTTTCTTTGGCGGAGTTTTCTGGCTGTGCCAACGCGCGAAAGTAGGCTTCGATCTCAGCAGCGTACTTGGGCAAAAACTCTTCGCTCAGCGGCTGCAAGATTTGCTGCCTTTGACGTGCGGGAAGCTTTCCCCACAAATCTTTCACCAGATTTCCAGTTGCATAAAGCTCTGTCGATAGATTGGCATCGTCGCTAGCGGCACTCGTCGCGGACTCAGCCGGATTGTCGCCCGTCTTGCCACCAGCCTCTTTCTTGTTGTCAGGTTTTTGTGTCGCTGGTTGCCGGCAACTGCCACCCTGACACTGACTTTTTCTCTTCGTAATCTCTGCGATCATGACCTCGAGTCCAACTAAGGCCTCGCTCTGGGCAGCACTGGCCTCATTCGTCCGCTCGACTCGCTGCAATCGGCTGTGAGCCCTCTTCATATGCTTGACGACCTTCGCCAGTTCGTTTTGCTCTGCCTGTTGATTCCTTCCGATATCTTCACCCAGTTCCGCCAACAGACTTTGGTCGAGCACGTCGCGATTCGACTCGTCAGTTGCCTCTAGCAAATCGGCACCAAGGTCTTCCAGCAATGCTTGGTCGACCGAATCAAGCGGTTGAGCCGCCGAGGGCATGCTGGTGGTCAAGCTTCCAAGTACCATCATGAGTGTCAGTAGTCGCGGCATGGCTAGCACCTTTTTTATTCAACCTCTTGCAGTAAATCATCGAATGAACGTTCGATTTCCTGTTCGAGATTCGGGAACATCGCTTCAGCAGGTGGATCGAGGGGTTCAGAGACGAGGCGTTCGGCCAACTCCGCCAATTGCTGTTGACGCTGAGCCAACTCGGCGGCCGAGCGTTCGGGCCGTTGGCCTGATAACACTGCCCGCTCCATCGCATCAGTCTGATCTCGCAAGTCCGCCTGAAGCGTTCTAAGCAACTTTAATTGCCCTAATGCCAATTGTAGCGTTTGGGCCTGTGGCGTGTCGCCCGCTTTCTGGCCGTCACCTCCACCACTTTGCTGCTTTGCGTCGCTGACCGCCTGTCGCTCTTTTTGCAGAGACTCGACAATCTTGAACAGTTGCTGGATCGCCTCTGCTACTCTGTCCTGCGTGGCCTGCCCTAACTCTCCGAGTTGGAGCTGCTCTTCAATCTGCCGCATGGTGCTCGTCGAGTGGTTGAGCAAGAAGGCAAAGACCGGCAGTGCTTCCAGCGTGTCTGCTTGCTCAGCGACATCCTCACGCAGAGTTGCTTGCCGGTTGGCGGCCAGGGCCACGCTTTGCTGCTCGGCAGCGTCTAATTCGCCACGTTCTGAC
>JBCDBK010000073.1:0-26872 GCA_039184115.1 Planctomycetota bacterium
AATTTCGAGCGGCGCGTCGAGGTGATGTTTCCGCTTGAAGATCCCGCACTCATCCAGCGCATCTGTAAAGAGATTGTGCCGATCTACCTGAATGACAATAGCCGTGCGCGTGTGTTGCAGCAGGACGGCAGCTACGAGCGCGTCCAGGCTTGGAATGGCGAACCCGAGCATCGTTCCCAGTACGACTTGCTGAGTACGGCGAGCATCCAACCCAGCGCGTCAACGAGCAAACTATCGGAGTCGAGCAATGGCAAATCTGCGAAATCGAACCGAGTGAATTCACTTTCTGTCGACGATTGAGCAGGTCAATCGGTAGTCGCATCGTCGAGCAGCTCACGCCAGAAGTTCTCCGCCGCGTCGATCGATGCCACCACGTCGGATAGATCGGCAAATTGCTCCCGGGCATCGGTGAGCCAATCGAGGAAGAACTGCACACTCTTGCGGCTGATCCGCGGTTGGTTGTTCGCAACCACATAATACGGCCCGGTGGTGGCATATTGATAGTTTTTCAAGGTGCTCGTCATTGCCCGGACGACGAACCAGCCGCTCTCGTCGAATTGGAGAGGCGGGAGGCGCCCCTGCTTTTTGGCCAATTCGTCGAGTCGAATCTCGTGTTCGACACGGCCATTTTTTAGAATCTCTAGATACTCGACGGGCGCCTTTTCGTAGAACGCCAAGTCGAGAGAGATTTGAAAGTCGCGAACTTCGTTTCCAGAGAGATTGAACTGGTGTCCTGGTGGCTCGCCTGCGACGCGCGTTCGAAGCAATGGTCCATTCGTTACGATGACCTTTCCAGCTCGCAGGCCTTCCAACCACGAGGCGATCGAAAAGTCCTGCCCACACTGAACGTAGACACGATTGGTTCCGACGGGGTTTTCGTTCGCGCCGGCACCGCTGCCAGCCGCGGGCGGTAGCTGCAACCCGCAGTTGAGTAGATGGTGATAGATCGTTTCGCTCCAACGGCCGTTACCGGGTTTGCCAGGGTAAAAGGTCGTGTCGCGTTCTCGTCCCCAGCCCTCGTTGTCGACGGCGTCGTCGACGAGTGCGTGTCGGTGAATGATCTGCACCGCGTCGAGTTTTCCTGCGGCGATCCAAATTGGTAGATCCCACGCGAAAGGTGTCATTGCCACGACGGTTTGCTGTGGATCCTCGGCGGACTGCACCGACAGTTCGGCGGAGGCTTCTGTCAATCCGCACACAGCCAGCAACTGCTCATTGTCCGTCACGTCGAACAATAGCAGCCCACCACCGCGGCGGTAGTCAAGCGCCGAACGTGGCCCTAGCTGCACAACGCCAGATGTCGGCGCTACGAACTTTCGTGGCAGTCGGGTCGCCTTGCATTTTCCGCGGATATTTTCTCGCTGCAGCACTGGCACGAGATTGACGCGTGTCCCACGCATCAGTTCGGGTAGCACGTCAGCGCGGAGGCGCACATCCAAGTCGCCAGCCCACCAACCTTCTGCTTGCATGTTGACTCGTCGCTTCAGGGTGACCGCGGTCGTGTCCTCAGCGTGCTTATCAATTCTGAAATTTCCCGGACGCGTCTGATACTCGGGACCCGCCTCGATGAGGAACTGATACTCACCGCGACGTAGTTCCAGAGTGACCTGCCCGTCGAAGACGAAGTAGTTGTCCTGAGCGACCGCTTCGCTGGGACGTACACGAACCGGGCGGCCGCGACTATTACGCAGTTCCATCTTCGCCGGGATCGGTTGGCCGGTGTCTTGATCCAATACTCGAATGGTCAGCTTGCCGTCGTAGCGTGCGGCCAGCACCTGCTGCGCTGGACATCCGCAGAAGGCAACCAACACCAGAAATACGACGGATCGAGTCACTTGAGGGTACCGAGGTTGGGGCCAAAATACAGCGAATTGGCAGACTATGCCGGGGCTACCCAAGTCTAGCACACGCGGCTCGGGCGCGACTGCCGCGGCTACCCATCGCCACGATCGGCGGTAGAATGGGGGTTCGAGCGAATGGACCCGTCCAAGCAAACCGAAACGATTCAGCGCGTCGCATGGCAGAAGACTACTACGCAACATTGGGCGTCGGACGAAAAGCCTCTGAAGACGAGATTCAGAAGGCCTATCGTCAACTTGCTCGCAAGTACCACCCTGACCTCAATCCAGACGACGCGAAAGCCAAGCAGAAGTTCCAGGAAGTGCAAAACGCTTTCGAAGTGCTCAGCGACTCGAGCAAACGAGAATTGTACGATCGCTATGGGAGTGCGTACGATTCCGTTGGTGCCGGCGGACCTGGGCCAGGCGGGCCATCGCCTTGGGGAAACGCTGGTGGTGGGCCGAATGTCGACATCAACCTCGACGACCTGTTTGGCGGTGGCGGCGGTGCAGGCGGCGGTTTCGCTGACTTGTTTAAGAATCTGGGTGGCCGAGGTCGGCGCCAGGCGAGGCCGACGGCCCCACAGCGCGGGTCGAACATTGAGTACGAACTGACGGTTCCCTTCACGACCGCAATTCTCGGTGGCGAAGCGCAGATTGCGGTGCAGCGCCCCGACGGTCGGACGGAGACCATACAGGTAAAGGTTCCAGTCGGGATCGAAGACGGTAAGAAGATTCGTCTGCGCGGCCAAGGCAATCCTAGTCCCGATGGCGGTGCTACCGGCGACCTGCTCATCAAGGTAAACGCCGCACCACATCCACACTTTCGCCGACAGGGCAAGCGCCTCGATGTGCGGGTGCCAATCACCTTGGCCGAGGCAATCGGTGGCGGCAAGATTGACGTACCCACCCCGCACGGCACGATTACGTTGACCGTACCGCCCAATACGTCCAGCGGTGCGAAACTGCGACTGAAAGGGCAGGGTGTCAAGCCAGCGAAAGGCGCGGCTGGCGATCTGTTCGCGGAGTTGCAAGTTATGCTGCCAAGTGACCTTACGGAAGCTGATCGTGAGCAGCTGGAAGCAATCGTCAAACAGTACTCCGACAATCCACGGGCTGACTTGCAATGGTAAGTGCGTGGTCGCAATCTTGCTGGTCACTGGCCGCGGGAAGTGTAACAGCTGAAGCGCCCATAAAGTCGACCAATCTGCCTGAGCCTGTCCGCCAAATCGCTTACATGGCACTACTGGGCATAGCGCTGCTTGGCATGCTAATGATCGTTGCCACTTTGTTGGGCGGCCACTGGGTGCGCCGGTGGGGTAACGGCGTGCGACGGCGCACGTTACCGCCCGAGGTAATGATTCCGCGTGCGTCGACTTCGCCTCCGGAGGTCGACGCCAACATGCACAACGACAGCATGCCCAACGACAGCGACACCAGCGGTGGCAGTGACACGACGGTGATGTGATTAGCTCGAATCATGACTCGAAATGACTTTCCTAAGCAGGCTCGGTTGCTCAAGTCCGCGGACTTCGATCGTGTGTTTCGCCGGCGGTGCTCACGTAGCGATGGGTTGATCGTCGTTTACGGCGATCGCTCTGATCAGGACCGGCCCCGTCTGGGGCTGGTCGTTTCGAAAAAGTGCGGCAATGCCGTGCAGCGAAACCGGTGGAAACGATCGCTCCGCGAGGCCTTTCGCTTGGTCCAGCATCAGTTGCCGCGACAGCTCGATCTGGTGGTGCTACCCAAACGCGCCGCCACGCCTGACGTCGCGCGGCTAAAGCGGTCGCTCGTCCAGCTAGCATCCAAACTCGATGCCCAAGTCCGCGCAAAGCCGAGGACTACGTTGTGAACTGGCTATGGTCAGCGTTACGGGGTTTGCCGGCCATGTTGCTGATCGGCACGATTAGATGCTATCAATTGCTGATTAGTCCCTGGCTCGGACAGCGCTGCCGTTTTCAGCCGACCTGCAGTACTTACTTTATTCTGGCGGTGAGAAAGTACGGCGCGGTTTCTGGGTCGATACGCGGGCTGCGTCGAATCGGACGATGCCATCCTTGGGGTGCTAGCGGATACGACCCGCCCTAGCCGCAGTCGCGCGGTGGGCTTCTCCTGTATTGACCGACCTAGATCGGCTTCGTATTCTCCGCCAGCAATATTGTGGCCAAATCGGCCGTGCTGCGCCCTAGATTCAGCAATCGACTCGTCTCCCATTTTTGCGAAGCGACAATTCATGATCGGATTGACTTGGAACCCGTATCGGCTTGCACTCGCGTCACTAGCAATCTGCTTAGCAAATGGGTGCTCGTCGCTGTTCGTGCGCCCGGCAAGTACGATACTGTCGGCGGAGAGCGAGCCCGACTCGTCAACGACGCTAATCAGCAATGTAGCCCATCCCTACGGTTTAGGTTACATCAAGGTCGAGGCGATTTCGATGGCAACGGGCTTAGCAGGAACTGGAGAAGACCCAGCTCCGTCGCCACAGCGGGCGGCGCTCATGGATGAGATGCAGCGTCGCGAGGTCGAAGATCCAAACCAAGTGCTCGCCTCGCCCGATACGGCGTTAGTGCTGGTACGTGGTTTTCTGAGGCCAGGTATCCAAGCAGGTGATCGTTTTGATGTCGAAGTTCGCACGAGTTCGCGAAGCGAGGCGACGAGCTTGCGCGGCGGCCACTTGCTCGAGACTCGTTTAAGTGAGACCGCCGTCCTCGGCGAACAGCTTCGCACTGGCCACTTGATGGCAATGGCGAATGGGGCGGTCCTTGTTGACCCGACTGCCGATGCGTCGAAGGAGCCCAGATTATCAACCAAAGGCCGCGTGCTAGGCGGCGGGGTCGTGATGAAGTCTCGCAACCTCGGGCTGATCCTGGATCACGATCGGCAGTCGATTCGTCTGAGTCAGAAAGTTGGCAAAGCGATTAACAATCGATTTCACAGCTACATCGATGGGCAGAAGCAAGGAGTCGCGACGCCTAAGACCGACGAGTTCGTAGAGCTAGTGCTGCATCCTCGCTACAAAGACAATGTTGGGCGCTACATGCGGGTTGTCCGCAATCTGGCCATCGACGAGACAGCCACGGATCGCCAAGCGCGCCTGCAACTGCTGACGGCTCAGCTACTCGATCCAGTGACGTCCGCCACCGCAGCCTTGCGCCTGGAGGCAATCGGCGGCGACGCGGCCGTCGAAGTCCTTAGCGAAGGTCTGACGTCGACTGACGCCGAAGTGCGGTTCTATTCCGCCGAGGCATTGGCTTATCTCGACGAGACCAAGGCCGTCGCGGTGCTTTCCGAGGTGGTCCGACGGGAGCCGGCGTTTCGCGTTAACGCGTTGGCAGCGCTTAGCGCAATGGATGACGGATCTGCGTATGACAGCCTCCGCACTTTGCTGAGCGTCAAGAGTGCGGAAACACGTTACGGTGCGTTCCGAGCGATTACTTCGATGGCACCTAAAGACAGCTTTACGCACGGCGAAGATATGCGTGGCATGTTTAGCTACCATGTTCTCGACGTCGCGGGACCGCCAATGGTTCACGCTACCAGCAGCCATCGTCCAGAGATTGTTATGTTTGGCAAGCACCATGCACTCAACCTGCCGCTGGTGCTCGACGCGGGGCCGAAAATTCTGGTGAATGGACTTACTGGCGGACAGATTAAGGTCAGTCAGTTCGACGGCGCGACCGACCAACGCACAGTTCCCAATGATGTTGAAGCCGTGATTCGCGCAGTCGTCGAGTTGGGCGGCACGTACCCCGACGTCGTCCAAATGCTGCAACAGGCCAACTCGACAGGTGCGTTGACAAGCCGCTTCCGCGTCAATGCCCTTCCGGAAGGCGGCCGAGAATTCCTGAAAGATGAACTGAAAGTTGCCAGCTCGAACTAGGATCTCAAATGCCAGAATGCTCACTACGCGGGGTGATGACGTGAGCATGTGAGTATGAGCATCGCTCGAGTATCGCCTATCGTGCATCCTTTGTAACGCATCCATTCCGCTTTCCCATGCTCAAAGCTCTCGAACTCAACGGATTTAAGAGCTTTGCCGATCGCACACGGTTTGAGTTTCCCGAAGGCATCACCGCAGTCGTGGGGCCAAACGGTTCTGGCAAGTCGAACGTCGTCGATGCGATCAAGTGGGTGCTCGGCTCGCAGAGCGCGAAGGCGCTGCGCGGCAAAGAGATGACCGATGTTATCTTTAGCGGGGCGCGAGGCCGAGCGCAGACGAATGCTGCCGAAGTTACGCTCGTGTTCGACAATCAGGCGGGCGTGCTCGAATTCGATGCCGACGAAGTCCACATCACTCGTCGCGTTTACCGTAGCGGCGAAGGCGAGTACCTCATCAACCGTCAGCCAGTGCGCCTGCGCGATATTCGCGAAGTGTTTGCCGGCACGGGTGTCGCGACCGGTGCCTACAGCATTATCGAGCAAGGCAAGGTCGACGCTTTGCTGCAATCGTCGCCCAAAGAGCGACGGCTGATCTTTGAGGAAGCCGCCGGCGTTAGCCGCTTTAAGCTCAAACGCCAAGAGGCCGCCCGACGGCTGGAACGCGTCGACCAGAATCTGCTGCGTCTGTCCGATATCGTCGAAGAACTCGACACGCGGCTACGTAGTGTGCGGTCGCAGGCAGGGAAGGCACGCAAGTTTAAAGAAGAATCCGATCGCCTTAAGCTCCTGCGTACGCAAGTCGCACTGGTCGATTGGCGGCAAGCCACCGCGACGTTGCGAGACAAACAACAGCAAGCGGCTGGATTGACCGTCGAGCGTCAGTCCATCCAGCAACAGGTCGCTTCGTGCGACGAGAAACTAGCCGCTGCTGAGCAGGCTGCCGATCAGATGCAACAAGAGTTGCAGCAGGTGCACAGTGAGGCGGCGGCTGTGCGCGAGCGTATCGCGCAAGCCGAGTCCACGCG
Source organism: Planctomycetota bacterium (assembly GCA_039184115.1). Classification (GTDB taxonomy): domain Bacteria; phylum Planctomycetota; class Planctomycetia; order Pirellulales; family Lacipirellulaceae; genus Bythopirellula. Next base: position 6,743 of record JBCDBK010000073.1, read on the forward strand.
TCGTAGTCAGTCGGCCCGCAGTGACGAGCTGCGCCAGGAGTCGGCCCGACTACAACGACAGTTGCTAACGATGAACTCGAAGGTGGGCGACGCGCAGCAGCTGGTAGCCGAGACGAACAACCAACTACAAGCTGCCGACCAACAATTCAACGAGTTTCGACAGACGCTCGTTGACGAGCAGGCTACGCTCGACCATGCAACACAGGCGATGCAGGCGAATCGGACGAAACTCGAGCAAGGGCGCTCTCGACACGCCGCGTCGATAAGCGAAGCCTCGCAACTCGAAACGCAGCTGCACACGCTCGAGTCGCAAAGCACAAGGGCCAATGCACTGATCGAGCGTGCCGCAGAGCAAGTCGAGCATGCCCAGGGCGTGCGGGCTCAGCTCGTCACGCAAGTGGATGCTGCCCAGCGAGAGTTGGGAGCCGCGAAGACAGAATTCGAGGAGTCGCAGCAGCGCCTGCAGTCTGCCGATGCAGATCTTCGTCAGGCGCGACACGGTCTTGCCGAGGCCGGCGCAGAGCGTGCCGATGTGCAAGATCGACTGACTGCCGCGCAGGCGCGTGCCACCGTGCTCGAAGAGCTAGAACGTCGCCTCGATGGGCTCAGCGGCGGCGCGAAGGAAGTTCTGCGTTTGGCTCGCGAGGAGCCACACGGCGCGTTTGGCAATGTCCGCGGTCTGGTCGCAGATCTGTTGCATGTCGATGCCGATACGGCCTCGTTGGTCGAGACGGCACTTGGTCAGATGGCCAACGCGTTGGTCGTCGATCAGCTTGATCACGCAATGCTCGAAATGCCCGAGAATGAATGGGCAGGACGCACTAGCTTCTTACGTCTCGACGTTCCACTAGCGGCGAGCGCCGTCGATCGAATCGATATCTCGGCAGAAGCGGGAGTTGTCGGCCGCGCGGACTCGTTCGTCGAGACAGTTCCTGATCTGGCATCACTTCCCCGCCGACTGCTCGGACGCGTTTGGTTCGTGGATAGCCTTAAAACGGCAGTACGGCTGTCCAATGGGCTTGGCCGCGGCCTCAGCTACGTGACGGTTGTTGGCGAGGTAGTTGGCGCCGATGGCACGTTGACGGTTGGTCCTCGTCAATCGGCCTCTGGCTTGCTGTCGCGACGAAGTGAGTTGCGTGCGCTCGTAGATGATATCGAGGCGATGGAAGTTCGCTACGCACAGCTTGACGCGCGAAATTCGGAACTTCAGCAGACAATCGAAACGGCCGATTTGGAGCACCAGCAGCTTGCCGAACGCCATAAATCGATATCGCATCGCCACAACGAGTCGAAACTGAAGGCGACCGCACTAAACGAGCGCCTCGACGAAGCGAATCGGCAACTCACGGTGGCATCCGACGATCTGCAGGCAGCCCAACGCCAAGCTTCGCAAGCCGAGACCGAAACCACCGCGATGCGAGACGAACTCGCTGCACTCAGGTCCGAACAGAAATCGCTTAGCCAAACGATCGAGTCCAGTACCCAGCAAGCACTGCATCTGGAATCGCAGGTCGACAGTTTGCAGCGCACGGTCACGGACCTTCGTGTCAATCTTGCACGCTGCGAGCAGCGGCGCGATGGTCTGCGCCGCCAAGCGGATCAGCTGTTGCACGATCGACAAGAACACGATCGAGCGCTAGACGAGACTCGCAGTCGCGAACTCGAATCACGCGGTCAGTGCGCGGAACTGGAGTCTTCGATCCTCTCGCTCAGTTCTCAACTGGCAGAGCTGTACCACGACAAAGAAGGATTCACTGAGGCAATCGATCGGCAGAGTCGCCAACACGAACAGCGCCGGCAAGGCCGTGCGCAGATCGTCGGTCACGTCGACGAACTCCGCGACGAGCTATTGGCCGTCCAAGGCAGCCTGCAGCAAGTCGAGCTTAGCTTGCAGCAGCTCGAACACCGTCGGACCGATCTGACGACTCGCATGAAGGACGACTACGGCCTTGAATTGGCCGTGCTAGCCACGCAGTCCGACTTGCAGCCCCATGACGACGAGGCCGATCTCGCCGACGCCAACAACCAACGTCGTCAAAACATCGACGCCGAGATTCAAAAGCTCAAAGGACGACTGCAAGGCATTGGACCGGTCAATACCGAAGCCCTCTCAGAACTAGAAGCGGTCGAAGATCGCCATGCATCGCTCTCGCAGCAGTACGACGATTTGCGCGAAGCCAAAGCTCGGCTGCAAAAACTGGTTACGCAAATCAACACCGAAAGTCGACAGATTTTCGTCGACTCGTTAGAAGTGATTCGCGGTCATTTCCAAGAGCTCTACGGCAGTCTTTTCGGCGGCGGCGAAGCGGATATCATTTTAGAGGGACTAGGAGCGAGGAGCGAGGAGCGAGAAAATGAAAGCTCCACAAAGCTCGATCCTAAATCCGCACACCTCGATCCTTTAGAATGCGGTATCGAAATCGTAGCCCGTCCACCAGGCAAGCAGCTGCGAAACATCTCGCTGCTCTCAGGCGGCGAACGAACGATGACTTGCGTGGCACTGTTGCTGGCAATTTTCAAGAGCCGACCCAGCCCCTTCTGCGTACTGGACGAAGTCGACGCGGCGCTGGACGAAGCCAACATCGATCGCTTCGTCGAGGTGCTCAAAGAGTTCATGAGCACGACCCAATTTGTGGTGATCACGCACAGTAAACGCACGATGGCCTGTGCCGACACGCTGTACGGCGTCACCATGCAAGAGTCGGGCGTCTCGAAACGCGTCTCGGTAAGATTCGAAGATGTCACCGCCGACGGCCATATCCGCAAGGCCGCGTAGCCACCGATTGTTTGTTCAGAGCCTTCTCTCGCTCAATCAGTTTGATCGCAATCGCCTAGATTTCATTCGGGTTGATTCCAAATAGCCCAACTGGGTATCCGTTCTGCTGCAAAAACGTGGACGCCTTTTGATTAACAATCAACAGCGTGATTAATCCGACTAACGGAACGATTAGCAACGCAGCCCATAGCACAGACCGCGGCACGCTATAAAATTCGGCTGCTAACTTAAACAGCGCGAATAGCGAAAAAATTAGCACACATACTGCCAGAATGCTCTCAGCGAGATCAAGCGGAGAATCATCAGGGACCAAGTCCATCATGAGTGTCACATTCATTCCAATATTAGCTAGTAGTGAGAAGAGTACCCATCGTTGGTATGTGGCAATTCGGCGCAGCCGATCGTACCGGGGGTCGATGCTGTCTGGATTCTTCGATTCGTCGGAGTTGAAGATAGACTCACTCATGTCGAACCCTTATGGCTTATCTGCTCTCGAGGCATGCATACGTACACGCTCTGTTGACGTGATTCGCACAATTAGAACCTAAACAGGGGAAAGCGACTATAGGTACCGATCGGCATACTTCACAGCCGTCACCGCCGACGGCCATATCCGCAAGGCGGCTTGACCAAGCGTCGCCACTTGTTGAGGTGGACGAGCAGCGCCGAGCCTGCGGTTGGCTGGCGCCGCCCATCGCTACCTCTTCCACGGTTCACGCAGTCCGACTCGTGCGACACGTGCAAGCCAGTGCCAAGATCGCGAGACAACACGTTGCCGCCGAGGGCTCGGGCACGGCGTCGATCGTCACCGACAGGTTGTCGATCGCCCAACCTTCGTCGGGCCCGCCGACGCCTTGGCTGAAGTCACGTGCCCCCTGCCAGCCTGGCCCATCGGCGAAAATGTCGATCACCAGCGTTGAACCCGTGTGCGGAATGTTCGACAGCAGCGGGTCCAAGCTCATGTCCCAAGCGCCGTCAGGCGTGACGATACCAAACACGTGCGACGTGCCCGGCAGCAGCTTGCCGCCCGAAGGTGCCTGATAGGCGTTGGTCGGAAACCCCGATGACTGAGCGAACGTGTCGCGAAATACTGACTGACCATCGACATGCACGTTGAAGTAATCGCCCGTCACACCCGACGCGCCATCAATGCCGTCCCAAGAGTCGATCGTCGCCAACAGAAAGTCGAGGTCGATCGAGGTATGCGCCGGCAGATTCGTCAGCGTCAACGTGGTTTGCAGACCGGCGGTGCCTATCGTCGGCACACCGCCCGTCATGTTCTGCAAGAAGTTTCCGCCAAACTGATTCGCACCCGAACCAACACCGGCGTAGCCTCCGACCGGATTGACGTTCACCTCGCCCGAATAGCTGCCCGACACGCCACTCGACGTGACCGGTCCCGTGTCGAAGTCGTCTGAGAAAACGACTAAGTTCGCCGCACTTTGCGAGATTGGCAAGACCGCCAACGCGGCAAAAGAAGAAAGAAAAGACAAACCCCAAGAACGATACACTGGTCCCCTCCGCTAAGCCTAAGGCTTGATTAGCGTACGAGAAGAAGACGTAGCGACTAACCTTGCTTAACGAATAGGTCCAACCCAGTGACTACACTAAGCGATCCAAATCGTTGTGCAAGAAAAAAATCGCGATTCACTAGAAAGTCTCGAATTGATCGCAAAGTTTCAAATTGAGACAAGGGGCGCTGAATGGTTGGCAGCGGGATCTGACGATAAGTCGAAAGAACCTCGGCGCTCGCTCTCCCGCGACTGACCGCTAGGGTAGTCAGGCCGCAGCCGTTCGATCACGCGGCGCACCGCTAACGAAGACTAATCCCATCAACAGGAACGCAAGCACGAGAGATCTCGGCTCCGGCACGATCGCGCCGGTAGCGACCGCTGCCAGTGGTGCGTAGTTGGCGCCCCACGCGGTGAGCGATCCCACGCTTGGGTCTGTTTGCCAAAACAAGAAATCTTCGCCCGTTACCTCGCCATCGAATTGGAAGTCGCCGGGACGGCGCACGGCGGCAAGCGCCTGTTGGGCGAGCACGGCGTGAGCTGCCGCAGTGGGATGGATGTCGTCCCAAAACAGGTACTCGTGCGGATTGCTGACGATGTTGTTGGAGTTATAGAACACCTGTCCCGACTCGAGTCCGGGGGCGGCAGGATCGGTCACATTACTCAGTCCGTAAGATGCCGGATTCGCCACGCCGTCACTGATCAAAGCCGCAATGTCCAGGCGGTAGAAGTTGACGTCTGTGTGCGACGCTTCCAGACCGTCGAGTTCCGCGGCCAGCTGCGTGTTGAAGTCGACCGATAGTGCGTTCATCGTCGCAGCTTCGGTCGGGTTTTGGTTGAACCTGGGTGTCAGGCCCAGCAGTGGGATGTTCATCACCAGCAGATTGCGCGTCTGGGCGGCAATCAGCCGCTCGATGTCATTCACCAGATTGCTGACAGGCACGGTGGGATTCGTCTGTCCGAAGAATAGGTCATTCGCTCCGGCAAACACGACGACCAATGCGTCGGGGTCCACAGGTCCGCGGGCAAGAAAGTCGTCGACCTGATCGTCGACGTCGTCGATGACGATTCCTGCAAACAGGCCCGTGCCCGAGCTTTGGGCACCGCCGAAAGCGAAGTTTCCCCCGCCCTCCTCGCTAGGAATCAATGGCGCTAGACCCAACTCGTTAGCAAAAAGCTCCGACCAGGCCGGACCATTGGAAAACCGACCCGCGAAATAGTGCGAACCCGGCTGAAGACTGAACGATCTCCGCTGCACATTGCCAATGTCCGACAGGCTGTCGCCGAAAATAATCAGTTCGTTGAACGGGCCCGCCCAGACAGGCGCTATGGTGACCGTAGCCAGCAGTGTGTAGACCGTGAGACAATTCCGAAGGCGTTTTGACATGGGCATTTTCAGCCTGGGAACAAGGCCGGTAACAAGAATCGTGGGAGAACTTCGTCGCGAGGGAGTTTTGCACGACCCAAGGATGCAGAATAACAGAAAGCGGGCGAAAGAGCCAAACACCGCGCGAGATCGCCATCATTCGAGTTCCGCGACCGTATGCGTGTCGGCCGACCATCGTCTAAGTGAGTATCTAAGCAGGTCTGGCCACCGAGCGCGTTACTCCTCATTCATGGGAAACTGGCTTTCGGAGCGACTGCAACAACCGATGACGCTACGCACTTGGAGAGTCGTCGACTCACCGCGGTGCCGTGCGATTGGAATCACTCGCTTTCCTTCGAAGGCTTCCCGACGACGGTTCCTTGCTTCACTAGTTAGGGAATCCCGACCGAATTGCGCTAATGCGTGATGGCCATTTCGCTTGAGAGAGAATTTTGCCGAGACGCCGTCCTTCGAATCGCATCGTCGGAGAATCTCGCCACTCCAGTTTGTTGAAATTGCCTCCAGCTACTAAATTGGAGGTAGTTGCCTAAGATACGGAACGCCTGCTGAACGCAGCAACGTAGGCTGCCAACCTCGCGCGCAATGCGCCGAATCTCTCTGAGGGTTTTCATGCTTCAACGAAGATCAAGTCGTACTTCCTGCTTTCATCTGATCACCCTCACCGTTGGCTTTCTGGTGATTACGTCGTCCATCACCAATTCGCCAGAAGTGCTAGGTCAGACAGTGCTGTTTTCTGATGACCTCAGTACCGGCGCAGGCTGGCAGTATTCGCATTATGGTGGCACCGACAAACCGGATGGAAGCGACATCAGTTCGGCTGATTTTGGCTTCGACTATTCTGCGTTCGGAATCCCCGAAGCGCCCAATAGCGAGCCGAACGATACGAGCACATCGGGCCTGCGCCTTGCCGCGAATCTCACGGGCGGTTGGCCGGGTGATCAGGTAGCGGCTGTGTATGAGGATGAATCGATCGCAGGGCAATACACACTGCAAGTGGATGTCTGGATGAATTACGACTCCAATGGCACGACCGAGCATGTTGGCGTCTCGGCTGGCTTTGATCTCGATGACGCCCAGTTCACTTTTTCGCCAGCGCAGAACGGAGCGGGTGTTGCCTTCAGCGGCGATGGCTTCGCGGGCTGCAGTGCTTCGACTTCCGGAATTTGCGACTACATCTTGCTAAAGGATGGCGCTCGACTCGACCTCGAGAGTGGGCAGTATGAAGAAAGTAGCTTCGGCACGGGAAACCGACCTGGCTACAACCACTCCGATAGCAACGGCAATCTCGATCTCCAGGCACTCTTCCCCGCTATCGATATCGCGACGGCCACCGGTGGTCTGAATAGCTCCGGCACCAATCAGGCCGGCGCGCTGGGTTTTCAGTGGGTGACGGTCACGATCGAAGTCGATCCGGATGCAGTCGGCAGTGGCACCAATGGCAATCTTGGTACGGCCACGGTCTCACTCGAAAGCCATGCCTCAGGTAACTCCTTCACGCTGGGCACGATCGACAACAGTATCACCGACGACCCGTTTGATGGAATCAACAGCGAAGAACGGCCTGTGAACCTGGAGGGCGGCGTCGGCTTGTTTATTACCGACTACTTCACCAGCCAGGGTACCGATCTCGATTTGGCATTCGCGCTGTTCGACAATGTCCGAGTTACAGACGGTCTCCTCAGCGGCCTCTCGAGCAGTTCAACGCAAGCTCCTGAGCCCAGTGCATTGCTGCTCTTAGCCGTGGGCGGGATCACCGCGGCGGCGGCTCGTCGCAGTGGTCGACGGCGAAGGCGGGCTATTCACAGTGCGATCGTCAGCGTGTTTGTTGTGGTGTTGGCAACGATTGCGTTGCAACCCGCTCACGCGGTGCTGAATCTTACCGGCAACTTCGACCATGGTTCGCTCCAGAGCTGGAGCGGTGACCTTAACGACATCGACCTGGTCGGGCGCGACAACTACTACGGCGACAACGAGTGGCGGTGGATGTACTTCGAGGCGTCCGGCGTGCAGGGCGCTCAGCCGGTGTTCACGATTGACCAGCCCTTCGCCGGGGGTAACCAGAGGCTCACCACTCACAGGATGGTCTACTCATATGACAACGAGAACTGGGCCTTCTTCGATAACGGCAACCGCAGCGGCAACGTTTACACGTTTTCCAACAACGCGGCGTTTACGTCCGACACGGTTTGGGTCGCCTATGCTCAGCCGTATTCCTACGAGCGGTCCGCAACTCACACCGCGCACGTGCTCGCCTCGCCGTGGGCCATGCCGACGGTCTCGGGCGACGCGCATGGGGTGATCGGCGAGACGCCGCTCAACTTCGACGACTTGGGTCGGCTCGTCCCGAAGCGTGATGTCTTCGCTTACCGCATCACCAACCCGGCGACCGATTCCGCATCGCCCAAACGCAAAATCGTTATCTCGACCGGCATGCATGCTGGGGAGGTCTTGGGCACTCATACGTTTGAGGCTATGGTCGATTGGTTCATCTCCGACGATGCCCGCGCGGCACGACTACGAGAGGACGTCGAGATCTTCGCCTACCCCACGATGAACTCCGCCGGCCGGTTCGCGGGCAACAACCGAGGCACTGTCGAAAACCCTACCGTCGAGCCGAACGGACAGTGGAACCCCGGTCTCTGGGGCGACGACCAAGTTATCCAGGTCAACGGTGAGGCAATGATCGCCGATGTGCAATCCACGCCAGGTACGGTCGTCGACGCCTACATCGACTTCCACTCGACCGTCCCTACGGGTCTCGACGACTTCGGCTTCATCGAAATTGATCAGGGCGACAACCTCGCCGACTTCTGGGTCGAATTCAGAAACCTGCAACCTAACGTTGACGAGGTCGATTCCACCAGCACCAACTGGACGGCCGCAAACTTCGCCGAGGCGTTCCTCAACGCTGAAGTCGACATCACCTTCGAAACCGAGTTCGGCAACAACCGTCCGCTCTCGTATTACGAGACACTAGGCGAGAATTTCGGTATCGCCTTCTACAATGCCTGGTTTCGGGTCGCCAACCCCGACGCCGCCGACTTCGACGAAGACGGCGATGTCGACAGCGCCGACCTGGCTGCCTGGCAGAACGGCTATGGCTTGAGCGGTTCGGCCGAACACTACCAAGGCGATTCCGATGACGATTCAGACGTCGATGGCAATGACGTGCTCGCATGGCAACGGCAGTTTGGCAACGGTGTGCCTGCGGCGTCAGCTATCGCGGCCGTGCCCGAACCGACCTCCCTGTTGCTCGCTACCTTGGCAGCGCTGGCGCTATCCTCTCGCCGCCGCTCATCGCATCGCTCCTAGTTTTATCATTCCGCCGTTCGTCACTACCCGCATAACCCGACTTGTCCGCCTGATAGGCGAAAGTTTCTAAAGTCGCACCCCCGTTTGAATCGACACTAAGTATCGGAAGGGTTGGTCTCGTCAGCACGACGATGACGGCTCGGCCAAAGAAGGGGGGAGCCTGCCAGCGTTGTGCAGGTCGTTTGTGATTGGCAAACGTCCATGCACTTTCGAAGACATGCTCTAAAGGAGTTGCGAGTTGCGAGTTACGAGTTGTGAGCGGGTTCCTGGCCACTGCGTCTGCACCCTCTCTCACAACCCGAAACTCGCCACTCGTAACTTTCAGGTGTTGCATCCTGCGAAGGATGGCGAACGTAGCGATTGGTCTGACTTGTTCCTAAAGTCGCCAATCTAACGAATTTTGCCAATCTTCCAGTGCTTGCACTGCCGATAGATGTTAGTGCGTCTCAATAAGACTCCAGCAGTGCTGGCACCCGTCGCCAGTCACTGCACCAAGTTTTATTTATTCGTGAAGACATGACGGAGTGGATCAGAAGGACCTGAACCAAACCACCATGCGATTACGGAGTGCCCCGACCCAGGAGTGCTTCAGCACGTTGAGTTGCGAGTTGTGAGTTATGAGTCGTGAGTTGCAGAAGGTTTACCTTCCAACAATCTCGCGGCTCGGAACTCGCAACTCATAACTCGCAAGACCCAACTGGCCAAAGGGAATCCAACGCCAGGCTGAAACACGAGAAATAGGGGCGCCCAGGATGCGAGTTGCCCACGACTCGCAACTTGACGAGCGTCAACAAAAGACAAGATTTGGAGTACCCGTGATGAAGGTCTTTACCACTGGTCAGGTCGCCAAGATCTGCAAAGTAGCTCCCCGCACAGTCAGCAAATGGTTTGACTCGGGTCGACTGAAGGGATATCGCATTCCCGGTTCCCAGGACCGTCGAATCCCTCGTGAGTATCTGATCAAGTTCCTCAAAGAGCACGGCATGCCGCTGGGCGATCTCGAGGACGAAGCGATGGCCAAAGTGCTAATCGTCGCTCAAGATCAGGTGTTGATCGAAAACCTCAAGCGTGAATTGCCCGCCGAAAAATCCTTCCGCACGTCGATGGCCGCCAGCGGTTTCGAAGCCGGCATCCAAGCCGAAAGCTTCCACCCCGACTGCATCATCGTCGACTTCTCGATCGGACAGGTCGAAGCGTTGCAGATTTGCCAAAATCTGCGTCGCAGCAGTGACTTCGCCGAAACGATCCTGATCGCTCTACTGCCCGACGACGGCACGACCGCGAGCTTCGATCGTTCGACGATCAACGAAACGTTCAAAAAGCCGTTCGACAGCGCCCTGCTCGCCGAACGACTCCGAACGCTGATCGGTGCGAAGAAAGAGCTCGTGTAAGGAAGAATCTAGGCGCTAGTTACTAGGCGTTAGACATTTAGCGACTAGTAACTAGCGCCTAGCAACTCTCTGAAAGCACAAACCGTTGGGGCTCAAACTGCCAGCGGATCATGATAGCAAGATAGGGGCGGTCGAATGAGTCGGCTGCGCGACGACCCGTTCTCTCCCGGACAGGTCGTCACTTCCCCGCTCAAAGAAAACCTCGCCATCGGAAACGGTGGTGAGGTTTTTCTATTGAGCAGTAGCGAGAATCCTCGGTCGAGGTTCTCGAAACACGATAGCTCGCCTAGCAACACGCGTTAGATCTCGACATGCGTCACGCCGGCCACTTCGCCGAAGTGACCGATCTTAAGCAGCTTGCCCTTCGAGTCTGGCATCTCCGCGACAAATGCGGGGTCGCAGACCGCCACTGGCGGTGCGGTGGCTACGGTCAACATGAAGCCAGCGGCGATTGCCTGCGACAGGCCGAACGACAGCGCCATGAACCAGGGCAGTCCGTCGACGGCGATCTGCATGAGGTGATCGCGCTGGGCCTTGGAGAGTTCCTGTTCGACCGCATACTGCTCGACAACGTCCTCTCGCTTGATCGGGTTGGTCAGTTCGAGCATTTCGTCGAAGGTGCATCCGTCGGTGCGACACCTGCGGTGCGTCCGAGCGGCGCCAAGCGCTGTCTTGCGCCGTTTGAACTCAAGCTTCGCTTGATACGCGTCAATGGCTCGCTGACGTCGGTTGACGTAGCAGTTGACCAAGCTGCGCGGCAACGCCAAGACTGCATTGCCAGCAGCCGACAGTGCGTTGATCGATCGATACCAAGGTGCCTCTTTGCGATACTCTGCGAACACTTCGTTCTGGATCTTGGTGATCGCCGCTTGCAGATCTTTCGTCGTCGTGAGAATCAGCTGATCGTCGACCTCCACGCACAGCGGCTTCAGATAGTAGACCTTCACGCCGCGCTGTTTGCCGGGGCCAGCCAAAAACTCGTCCAGCCGCGTCTGCACGCACGCCGGCACCGTGTCGGTGATTGTGTCAAAGTTCTGCTGCTCGGTCACCGTGACGAAGAACTTACCCTTGGGCAGACGGATTGACGCTCGGACGAGGTCGATCTCTCGCACTTGAGTAAATTGGCTGCGGTGATGTTCGACGACCGTCTGCCAACGTGCCTCTTTAGCCGCGAACGGACGCGTTCGGCTTAGCATTGACTCGGCCATCGCTTTGCTGGCGTCTTTGGGGGGCACCCAAATCGGGTTGCTCGACCAACTGCCGAACAATTCGAGTTCTTGCTCAAGGGTAAACGGCTTGGTCGTGGACGGATCGACCCGCGAGGGTGTAACTCGGCGGGCAACTCCAGACTGGTTGGTGACCGTCGATTGAGCAACGTGATTGACGACCTGCGGCATGATGCGTCTCCAGCGGTTCGCGAGAGTTGTGGTCCAACAGGTGCCGGCAGACTGCAATCCGACGATGCGTCGCGCTTTTTTTTGGAAGATCACACGACGCACTCGCGGAGAGAAGCCTCCTTCCTGTTCCACTGCTTGTTCTAAGCTCCTTCGCCCGCTGGCGTCCAACTTTGCCGAAAATCCGGCAAAAACGGGGGCTCGAAATGACGCGGCACCCACGCTTGGTCAACCAAACGCGGGTGCCGTCGTTGCTTGCTACCGCTGCGATTCTAGGCTGCGCCGGCAACCAGTTCGCCTTCGGGTTGAGACTCGATTTGCGCTTCCGACGTTGGCATTTCGGCAGCCTCGTCGGCTGATGGTTCGCCTGCAAGGTCTGTTTCAGACTGCAAGCTCGCTCGTCGCAGCTTGTCGGACAGCAGATGGAACACGGCTGGCGCCGCGATTGTCAGCACGACCGGGCTCAGCGTCAGGTCGAAGCTGAACTGGCACCATGCGTACAAGGCGAGCACACCTCCGAGCGCAACCAGACCTCCGGTTCGCGCAGACTTAGTTCGAGTGGCGGCAAGATAGCCAAGAAAGGTGACCGCGAGAATTGCCAACAAGCCAGGCAACACCGGGTTCGTTTCTCTCCCGGCGAGATATTGGCCCAGTTGGTAATCGAGTTGTGGTTCGGTCGCTAGCGCGGCCGCAAACAGTAACGCGGCAGCTCCCGAAGTGACGACGGCAATTATGCGTGTCAAATGGGCAAGGCGGGACATCGTTTGGGGGTACATGACTCTCATCTCTCCAAAGTTCTCGGGGTGAGTCGCGTGGGTTCGACACGAATTCCATCGACAACGGCGTCGATGCGTGCGTGCAACTCGGATTGTGGCGGGGGGAAGTTGGCGGGGGGAAGTTGGCGGGAGCTGGCCGCGGCTGCGGCACAGCTGCAAGCACGACTCCCTGTCGTGCCTACGAACAAACGGGGAAGGCAACTCACGTGCCATTGTCGAAGTTGGTCGTCACTGCCAGCACGAGCAGCACGTTGCGACGACCAGTGCAGCACAAGAAGTCTTTGATGTCGCGCTTTTTTCGCCGAGAATTGGTAGCACTCAGCACGAACTGCCCAGTAATTATGCGGCCGTGTCGCGCAACCGCGCAGTGCTTGGCTGCGCGGGAAGTCGATACAACAAAACAACGCGTTAGCACGCCTGCGATCGGCAAATTCGGCACCGTCCGATCCCTTTCACAGGCATACCTAATCGGCCTTGCGCGCCGGAAGTTCACGCCAACCTGATCGATCGGCGTCATCCCGCGCTTGCGAAACCAAGATCGTCTGCGAATGCGGGGATAGTCTCCTGGCAAGCCGAACTGACGGAGGCTGGCGCCGCTAGGCCCATCGCTTATGGGCAGTCCGAATTCGACCTTTTGATGCGCCGCCGCTTCGCTGTGGCCCATGCGACGACTTTTTCGCGGATTCTGCGTTCGGTTCGAGAAGGTCAATTTCCGTGGCGAGCAGCTCGACGACGACGTCGCTGAATAGTGAGAGATCAACGAGAGAGCTCTTGCCCAGATTTGGCGGCTGAGAACCAGGTTGGCGCCAATGTAGTGTCCATTACCCAAGATCATGAGAAATGACTCAAGCTAGATTAGTGTCTACACACCTGCCTCTGGCAGTCCAAGGAGACAGAACATTAACGCCTGGCCTTCCTTGCCTAGATTGCGTAGTGTGAGGTGCTAGACTAGAATTCTACAATTAGACAAGCTCAATTGGTGAGATTCCCCGCAAATACGAAGTCGCCGGATCGATCCGAGTTAAGGTCTTTCAAGCACCAAGAGGTAACATTATGGCGAAGAACTCAAAGATTACCAAGCAGGATGTCAAGGCGGCTCAGGATGATTGGGCGAAAGCAATTGTAGAAATCGGCTGTGAATACATGAAGGGAAAAGATTTCGTTGCGTGCGCCAAAAGGCACATCAAGAACTTGTACGGTTACGGCGGCAATGGCAAAGTGCTATTCAAACCGACCAAGTGTGAAAAAGTCCAATTTCGACCAACTATCAAAGGCGCGATTTCGTATTTTGTGGGCGATCAGTTCGCGCAGTTTGGTTTCAGCGAAGATCAAGGTTTTGCGATCGCCCCATACGTTGCCGTCCACTTCAGGAACGCTCATATTATCGAAGGTAGTGGGCGAGCGATCGCTATGGGGAACTATTTCTTCACGAAACTAGACGGCGAGTTCATCAAGGTCGAGTACACGTTTGGCTATCGGCGCCGCAAAGGCAAGATAGTTATCGACCTGCATCATTCTTCCTTGCCGTACACGCACTGAGAAACATCGCCACGGTCCTTGCCGCACAATTCGGTGAACCGGACGCCGCCAGCGGTGCGTTGTCACATGGAGAATCGCTCGCTGCGCAAGATTTTGAACAGCATCACCCAGTCGGTCGCGCGGCGGGGTGCCAAACCCATTCTGATTAGCCCGCGCGCGGCTGCGCCGACACATCATCGGTCGCCAGTGGATGCGGAAGTAGTTTTCTGGCAAGCCAAACCGACGTAGGATGGAGCCGCTACGCCCATCGCCTCAGGCAGCCGAGATCCAACGGCTCGATGGGCCACAATTTCGTTTTGGCCAATACGCATGAATATGGGCTCAGTTCGACTTATGGTTTGCGATTGTGGTTCTTCAACAAGTGGTGCTTGAAGCCAAGTCTCATAAACGGGAAAGACGATGTTATACGTGAATTACTTCGGACATCGCTGTTTGCCGATTCTCGCGATTCTTACTGGCTTCATCTCTTGCGGCTGCGAAGACGAGCCAGCCTACCGCCGGCGAATCACCGATGAGCAAGTGTCGAAGATAAGGTCTGGAGCAAGTTGCGGTCTGCAGAATCCTTTTCCTTCGATGCTTGAGGAGATTTCAAAAGATACTGAGGTCGTGAAGAACCTAACGATTCTCGTCATCAGTTCTGAGGATGTATCCTCGCCTGATTTTTCTCATTTGGCGGACTTTTCAAAAATCAATGTTGTCTCGTTGTATGAAACGCGTGGAACTGACGCTTTATTGGATTGGCTATCGGAATGCGAAGACCTTACAGAGATTTCTTTTGACTCTAGGACTTGACTGACTTGGGACTCGCAACCCTCGGAAAGATGCCTGCGCTGGCGAAGATCGAAATCGATGCGTTGTTTGATGGTTTAACCGCAGAGGGCTTTCAGGCTTTGGCCCGATTAAAGACACTGCAGTCGATTCGATTGTGGCGTGGCATTTCACCAGCCGATTTGAATACGATTAGGGCGACCTTGCCAAAGTGTAAGATTTCAGTGAATGAATAAGAGTGAAGAGCCTCTCGCCAGGCGCCCCACGCGTGAAACGCAAAACGACTTGGGTGACTGGCCAGAAATCGCCACTGAATTTCAGCCACTTAATCGGCTATAATCTGGCGGCTGGAATCTCTGGGTAGATTCACCCACGATTAAAATTCTGCAACATTCGCGAGCGTGCGTTTCAATTTGCAAACCCCGGGGTAGATACGACTTACGAGTTTCAGACCGTGCATTTTGTAACACCCACCACACGCGAGTGTTACAAAACTAGCGACTCGCACGAGATTCGGAATTATGTAACTCACTGCTGCGTAACAGATTGCGAAGAACGTACTCGTGAAAATTGCCGGCGTTTTGCAAAAGAAAACGGAAAGTGTTACCAAACTCCGGCGTTACAGAATGCGTAGCCTGCTCGGCTAGGAGCAGCAACGGTCAATTCCACAGGGAAGGATTTCGGCCGACGGTTCGCGGACCCCGGAAAATGCACCGTCAATCAAACGGTCGTGGCGGGAGATCGCTGAGCAGTTTGGTGTGCAGGTGGGAACCTGAGAACAGAATCGCCCAGGCGGTCAGAAAGATGAGCTTGAGATCGACCCCAAAGCTGCGATGCTGGTGGTACCACATTTCGAGCTGGCCTTTGTAGGGCGAAATGACCTGCTCGTAGCACTCGAGTGGCTCCAGGTCGCTGGCCGCGATGATCGACTCCTCGTCGCGGAAAACGATCGAGCCGATGCCGGTCAGACCCGGCTGAAGTTCCTTGATCTTCTCCTGGACCTCAGGCGAATAAAAGTCAAACGTCTGCTGCGTCAAGGGACGCGGTCCGACGATGCTCATGTCGCCTTTGAGAACATTCAAGATTTGAGGAATCTCGTTGAGTTTGGTCTTCCGCAAGAACTTGCCCGCCGGCAGCACACGTGGATCGTTTTTCACTGTCACCGTGCCGGTGCCGATGTTGGGGCTGTTCTTGAGCATCGTGGCAAATTTGAGCAGCCCGAACTTGTTGCCGTACTTGCCAATTCGCTCCTGGGCGTAAAAGATTTCACCCTCGCCGGTCAAACGGAGCAAGATCGCGATCGGCAGTCCAACTGGCAGGAATGCAAGGAGTGTTCCCCCAGCAATCACGAGGTCGAGTAGACGTTTGAGCATAGGGAAAGTTGCGAGTTACCAGGCGCTAGTTGTGAGTGAAAGAATGTTGTCCGTAGAGCCTCAAGAGCCTAGTGACTAGCGCCTAACAACTAGCGCCTCATTCACATTCGATTGTCGAGGAACTTGTTAGTTTCTTTGTGTGCGAAGTCAGGCACCGTTGCCTTGATGGCAGAAAGGAGGTCGTCTCGCGTCCAGGCACCGCTGGTTCGCAGTGTTTTCATTTTAGTCAGGAACTCGCCGAACGCGTCCAACTGAGCAGGCTCGAGCGCTGGGTTTTTCACGACTCCTAGGCCTTGGAATCGTTCCAAGTCCAACGTGTCGTCGTCAGTGTAAAATTCCTCAAAGTCCTTCTCACCGGTGGTGTCGCTGGCGAAGAAGTAGCAGGGCCATTTCTTCTGTGGGGCCAGTTCGACGACGCGAGCACGCGCTTCGTCTTCGGTCTCGCAAATGACGGGCTCGTAGCCGAGCTGTTCGAGGTAGCGTTGTGCAATCGAATCGAAACGCGTGAGTTGGAAATTCTCGGTCAGTTTGGGATAGAACAGATCGCGGTTATCGCCCAGCAGGCAAGACATCAAGCAGAGTTGGCCTGACTCGCGAGCGGTGATGAAGTACCGCCGCACGTCCTTGGGTGCCGAGAGTGGTTGCTTTTTGTTGATGCGCTGCGAGAAACCAAACGGCAGGCTGCCGTCGGAAAAGGCGACGTTGGCGAAGCGAGCCGTCGAGATGGGAATCTCGCTGCTCGCCCGAAACATCGAGAGTTCCATGACCCGCTTGGTCGCGCCCATCGCATTGGTCGAACGGACAGCTTTGTCCGAGCTAACTCCGAAGTACTTGGTCGCGCCGCACTCAATCGCGTAACGCAGCGTGGTTTCGGTGTTCAACACGTTGGTGCAAATCATCCGCATCAGCGTGAAGGCATCCTTCTCGCTGCGTACATGTTTGAGCGCCGACAGGTTAAGGACATAGTCGTAAGGCTCCTCGCCCTCGAGCATCGATTGGAATTCGAGGCTGCCGCAATCGAGCGGCGTCGTGCGGAAGTCGCCGTCTATGTAACCCAGCGAGCTGCGGATGTCGCGAACCAGCTCGACGAGGTTGTTCTCGCTGATGTCGACCACGTGCAGCCGCTTCGGATTGCGGCGAAAGATCTCCTTGGAGACGGCTTGGCCGATCGTGCCAGCTCCGCCCAGGACGAGGAAGGAACTCTTCTCGACCAGTTCGCTGAGCGCTTCGGTGTTATCGGCGAGGTCTTGCTCGAAGAGCGTTTGCTCGCGGCCAATAATCGGCAAAATATCGTCAGTTGCGTCCCACATGAATATGCCTAAGTTTGTATTTACCACGGAGTCACTGAGCACACGGAGGAGGTAACTAAGCAAGAACTTTGAAGAACGAGAATGGCTAGCCTGCGTGAATTTGCAGAGTACTCATTCCTCAAAACTCATTTGCACATTTTCTCTGTGTACTGCGTGACTCCGTGGTGAAAATTGAAATTCAAGACTTCGTAGACTGAGTATTTTGATACCATTCGACCTCGCTGGCCAGCCCAGCTGCGAGCGGCGTTTGCCCCCGCCAACCAAGTTCGGATTCGATCAGATCGGCAGGATAGACGTCGTCGGCGAGCCAGGTTTTGATCATCCGCTTGATCGAGACCGCCGGACCACGATTGAGGCAGAGAGCGGCGGCGATCGAACTACTAGAAGTAGCGAGCCAAGTGGGTATGCGAATTCGGGAAGCCGGTTTTTCGAGTTCGTGAGCAAGTCCCTCGACAATGCTGCGCATCGACTCGGGTGGCGCCGACACGTTGTAGGTTGCCGGAGCTTCGGGCTGAGCTAGCGCCGCCTCGATGCATGCGTGGGCAGCATCATCGCGGTAGACGAGGCTCTTGCGATTGGTTCCTTTCCCAATCCAAATGAACTTGCCACGATTGATACTCGACAGCAACCGGGCCACATTGCCTGGATCGCCCGGACCGTACAGGGTGGCGAGACGAAGAATCGTGATCGCCATGAGATCGCTTGCGACTTCCGTGGCAAGCTGCTCGCCCCTGAGCTTGCTCTTGGCGTAGGCGCTGAGCGGATGGCAAGGCGCCGACTCAGGACAGGGACCATTGACATTTCCACCATAGACTGCCACCGAGCTGGCGAGCACAAAGTGGCGAACGCCTGCATCGGCCGCTGCCGCCGCTAGACGTCCGGTCGCGTCGGCGTTTACCGCAAAGAACTGGTGCTCGCTCTTCGACTTGTCGAACACGTGGGCCAACCCGGCCAAATGAAGCACGATGTCGACGCCGTCCACAAGGACCGAAAGATCGTCGCTCAGTAAGTCCGCTTGTACATACTCGATGCCGAGATCAGTTGGCTTCGGCGAGCGTCCCGTCGTGCGGATGGTGAGGCCTCGTTCGTTCGCAACTCGTACGACTGCTTTTCCCAAGAAACCCGTTGCGCCGGTAATCAGCACGCGATTGCCTGTGGCATTGGATTCGGCGTTCATAGGCGAGGTCAAGTCGTTGGCCAAGCGGCTTCGAAGTTTTCGACGGCCGACTCGATCGTGTACTTCTCTGAGAACGCATTGAATGAGTTCTTGCCCATCTCGACGATCTGTTCAGGCGATTCGGCGAATTGGCGGATCGCGGCGGCAATGCCTTCGGGATCGTCGGGTTCAGCGGTTGCACCGCACTGCTCTTCGTTGACGATCATCTCGACTTCGGAGTCCTTCGGTACCAATGCGAGAATCGGTCGGCCGGATGCCAGAATTCCGTAGACCTTGCAAGGCACAGCAACCCCCTTCACAACGCGACGTTGCGAAATGATCGCCATATGGCAGCAAGACAGCGAGTCTTTGAGCGTCTCTTTCGGTTGGAACGGTAGCCAGCTGATGTTCTCGCAGCCGAGTTCCTGGGCGAGTTTGTAGGCCCCTGCCTTGCGTCGGCCTTCGCCGATAAACAGAAACTGAATGTGCGGCGAGTCCTTGAGCAACGCGGCCGCTCGGACGATCGATTCCATGTCGTGCCAAAGGCCCATATTGCCTGAGTACTGCACGACGAACTTGCCGTCGAGCTTCTCCTGTTGCCACATATTCGTCTGATCAGCTGGGATCGCTTCGCTCGTTTCGAAGCTGCTCCAATGCGGAATGTACTCGATCTTCGACTCGGGAACGCCGTACTTCTCTTGGATCAGCTCGGACATGTCGCGGCCAAGGACCAACACCTGATCGGCACGCGCGAAGGCGTGACGGTTGGCCCACGCCCACAATCGGGCGACGATCCCGCCTTTGGACATCTGATCGAGTGCCACCAGTCCATCAGGAAAAATGTCCAGCAGCATGATCCGGTACTTGAAGCCGAACAGTTTCTGAATCGCCCACAGCCAAACGGGTGTAAACGGCGGATTGGTCACACCGAAGATGAAATCGTCTTTGCGGTGCTTCCACACTTGGATCGTCCCGCTCACAACATATGACAAGTACATCAGGCCGCGGAGTAGTAGGTTTTTTTTGTTCTGGATTCGCAGGCCGCAACGCGTGATGCTGATGTTCTTGTGCTCGTCATACTTGCCCACGCTGAGCTGCGCGGGGTCTTGCACGACGACCGGGTAGCCGCAGATGACGGAGATTTCATGCTCGCGTTGCGCTAGCTTTCCCAGCAAGTCGCCGAACAGCTGGCTTGTGGACTGAGTGTCGGGGTAATACGTCTGACAGAGGAATGTGAACTTCGATTTGGCCATCTGCACAGTTCCGTACCTTGGGCACGTAAGCGCACAGCAGACGCCGTGCTGGTGACGATCTTCGGGGTCCCTGGTTTGTCCAGCGTCCTTGGGAGCTGGCACAAGTGGCGGGCTCTCGGGGAGAAGCGCGGCAGCAGGCGAAACCAAGCGCGATTCGACCGCTGACACAGGAAAACTCAGCGCC
>JBCDBK010000074.1:0-26482 GCA_039184115.1 Planctomycetota bacterium
ACTCGTTGCTGAGTGCATCAACCGAGAATCTAACTGGGAGACCATGCGAATGAGTGCCAAGACTGACAAGCAGAATGATAGTTCCACGTCGAGATGGGCAAGCTACGCGAAGGCCGCTGGCGTTGGCGCGTTGACCATGGGCGCCGCTGGCACAGCCGACGCCGCAATTGAAGTGAATGGCGGAACGCACAACGACGTTAGTCCTTCGCTGCCTATTATTATAGATCCTGTCTCCTACGGATATCGCAACTCGTTTGACATCGACGGCGATGGTTCCCGCGACTTCTTCATGGGCACAGGTAATTATGCGTCCGCGTTTGCTCAGCTTGATGGTGCTAACACGGCTGGCATGATCCTGACGTCCGCTCCCAATCCCTACGACTACGCAACTGCATTTGCCGCGGGTGCGACAATCGATTCGAGCTCTGACGTGGCGGTATCCGCAGTCGCGGTGATTCAGGAAGAAGACGGCGATGGACCCATGGGAGGACCAACCCCGCTCGATGATGGCCGTGCCTTCTTGGGCTTTAAGACTTCATTGGGTTACTTCGGCTTTATGGATGTCGAAACCGTTACCGTTCCTGATGCAGGATTCAACGGTAGTCCTGATCTGCAGCTGATTATCCACGGCTGGGCGGTCGAAACGAGCGGGGCGGGCATTCAAACATTCGCGATTCCTGAGCCAAGTTCCCTGGCAATGCTTGCTGCGGGTTCGCTTGGCCTTGCGGCTCGTCGTCGCCGGAAGGCAAGTTAGTTTGACTTCTGTCGCCGGCAGAGTTGGGCGACAGAGGGTGCGGTACAGTCGTTAAGCTTCTGCCCATTCGGGCCGAAGGGACTTGATCGAAAATTGATTGTCGAAATATCATCCGGTCGCTACCACCACAGGGAGCGACCGGTTTTTCGTTTTATAGAGCCCGATTGGCTATCGGCGTAACACGAACGAACTTATCGATGAGCAAGCGACTGGCCCAACGCGTATTGGTAATCGGCTGGGATGCTGCCGATTGGCGGGTCATCGATCCCTTGCTTGAGCAAGGCAAGATGCCAGCGCTGCAGCAACTTATCGATAACGGCGTACGAGGAAATCTGGCAACGATCCAGCCAGCGCTGTCGCCGATGCTGTGGTCGTCGATTGCGACGGGAAAACGTGCTGATAAGCATGGAATTCACGGGTTCGTGGAGCCCAAACCTGACGGATCTGGCGTACGGCCTGTAAGCAGCACCAGTCGCCATGGAAAAGCGGTTTGGAACATCGCCCACCAGAACAATTTGAAGTCAATGATTGTCTCTTGGTATGCCAGCCATCCGGCAGAGCCAATCGATGGCGCCGTCGTCAGCGAGCGGTTCTTTGCGAGTACGGAAGATCAAATCGAACACGCCGTCAGCCCTGCAGGCATGCAAGAGGAACTCTCCCAATTTCGCGTAGCGGCCAGTGAGATTACTGCACAAGACTTGGTCGCCTTCGTGCCTAAGTTGGCAGAGACAACCAACGAAGACAGCAAACGGCTGCATGACCTAGCAAAGATTCTTGCTCATTGTGCGTCCGTGCAGGCGATCAGCACACACTTGATGTTAAAGACGCAAGACTGGGATCTTGCTGCCTTGTTCTTCGATGGCCTCGATCATCTTGGCCATTGCTTTATGCCTTATCATCCTCCGCACCGTCCTGGAGTGCAGGAACGCGAGTATGAGCTGTTCAAGGACGTGGTGACGGGCGGATACCGTTTTTTTGACATGATGCTGGAAGCGATTCTGGCGCACGCAGGCAAAGACACCACCGTCGTACTAGTCAGCGATCACGGCTTCAAAAGCGATGCGCTCCGTCCGGAAGGAGATGGTTGGGAGAAGCCGGTCGACTGGCACCGGCAAATGGGAATCGCCGTCGCCTCGGGACCTGGGATCGAGAGTGGCGGAACGTTGTATGGCGCGAGCGTCCTAGATGTCACTCCAACCGTACTTCATTTGCTCGGGCTGTCCGTCGGTCGCGATATGGACGGCAGGCCGTGGTTAGAGATCATGGATCCGCCCACCCCAGCGAAACAGCTCGACAGCTGGGACGAAGTCGAAGGCGACGCGGGACTCCACCGCGAAGAACTTCGAGAAGACCCTGAAAGTGCGTTGGCCATGATGCAGCAACTGGTCGAATTGGGCTACGTGGCACCACTCAGCGAAGACAACGAAACGACCATCAAGCAAACGCTGCGGGATAACAGAATCAACTTCATCCTGTCATTGTTTGGTAGCAATCGCGTGGAAACGGCACGACCGATTGTCGAAGAGCTGCTAGAGGAGTATCCAGATGACGCGCTAATTCTGAGCGTCGCTTCTCGACTGGCGTTGGCTGAGCGAAATGTTGACGAGATTCGCCGACACGCTCAGCGGAGCGAAGCGATCGACGGCAGAAACACGACGGTGCTGGTTTTGCTCGTCGAGGCGGCGATGATTGAGGAAGATTACGAGCTTGCCGTCTCGCTGCTTCATGAGATCATCGATTCGTTTGCAGGTGGCGTGACGATCCCCGCAATCTATTGCCGACTGGGCGACGCGCTGTCGCTCCAAGCGCGCTTCGATGAGGCAGAAAAATCCTATCGTGAAATTCTCGATATCGATGCCGATCATGCTCCCGGCTGGTTGGGGTTGGCTAAGATTGCCTTGCAGCGAGACAATGCCGAAGAGGCAATCGATCACGCGAGTCACGCCGCCAGTTTAATTCACGTTTTTCCTGAAGCGCACCTACGTTTGGGCGAAGCGTTAGCCGCCGCCGGTCGCAACGAAGATGCCGTCACGGCGCTGGAAGTATGTGCTTCGCAGGCCCCCAGAATGCCCAAGTGCATCGCGCTATTAGCCAAGCTAAAAAGACAGCTTGGGCACGAAGATGCCGAGTTATTCGAATCGAGAGCCAAAGCGATATCGCTAATCAACCGAGGCTATTAGCAAAAAGCTCTCTTGCTGGAAAGATACGTGAGCTTGTGTTTTGCTTCAAAGCGAAGGTCGGTTTCTGTTTTCGGTTTTCTCTTGCCACCTTTGGTGACGTGCTTCTCTAGGGTTAGCATTCTTTCTGCGATAGCATCGCTTGAAATTTCAATCCCCTCTTCTTTCATGATTTGTTTTCCGAGACGAATCCGAACTCGACGCCACGCACAATTGACAGCACTTACTTTCCAGGGGTCGCCGTTTGAGTTGCGGAACAAAGGTCCCGATGGATTGATTCTTGCTAGTCGCTCACAAATTGTTGCTGCTTTGTCGGTAAACCAAAAGCTCTGGGTTGCGAGAAACGAACTGCTGTAGCAATCGCCGGTACCACTCGTAGGTGTCCTCTGCACGATGTTTCTTAGTCCAGCCAAGAAACTTGCCACAGAGAACGGCAACGAGCACGGAGCTGTCAGAGGTCGACACCTCAATTTGCTGCACTTGCTTGGCAGCGAGAAGCTCGTGATAACGACTAAAAGCGTCATCTTGGTCGGGCCCAAGATTGACCTGTTTCCCGTTTAACTCGACGTACCAGAGGCCGCGAGATTTACGATAGAACGGTTTTGGAAAATGAGGCATGAGAAGTTTCCCTTCGGCTCCAAGGACATGGTGCAACCCAGAGCGGGCCGAAGGACTCATGTGACTTTCATGCTAGGGCCGAAGCCCTGAAAGTCAACTTCTCTGACAACTTCTCTGACATGGGCGTTTTTTCAAACGCCCCAGAATCTAAAAACACTAAAAAACAAGAGTAGCGGAGGAGGGACTCGAACCCCCGACACGCGGATTATGATTCCGCTGCTCTAACCAACTGAGCTACTCCGCCGAGCGAGAAAAATGCTAAGTTACGCAGTTTACCCCGTCATTCCCCGTACGACCAGAGGGTCGAATTGTCAATCACGGCGAACGAGAGGCTGGCATGAAAAACTATCGGCTATTGGCTTCGCTCGCTGCAATGCTGTTGGTCGCTGGAGTACTGTGTGCCGCGGTTTTCTGGCAACTCGGCTACTTTCACAAAGACCGTCTGTGGACGATCGCGACGGGCGCGCCGCATGGAAACTACCATCAGCTGGGTAGTCAGCTGGCAGAGATGCTCAATCGGCAACTCCGCCCCACTCAGCATTTTGAACTCTCGCAATCCGCTGGCAGTGCTGAGAACATGCAGCGAATCGGGGGCGGCGATGCGGATTTTGCTTTTGTGCAGAGCAACGATTATGCCTCAGCGAACGCTCGTTTGATTGCCACGTTGTATGACGAAGTCTTGCATGTGTTGGTTCGCGCGGACCTCGTTGACGACAGTATCAAGGCGCGAGACTTGCCGCTGGAAGTGTTAGCAGAGTTCGACCGTGTGTCATTGGGGCCGGTGGGTAGCGGAACGAATCGAGTGGCCGAGATGTTGCTCGATCATTTTGAAGTCGAATTGAAAATGCCCGCGCTACATGCGCCCACGTCGAAACTAGCGACGCTATTTGACGACGGAGAGTTAGACGCCGCGTTTGTCCTGGCGGCGCCCGGTTCGAGGCACACCGAGGAACTGCTCGATAGCGAAAGTGTGCGACTGCTGTCGATGGGACAAGGGACTTTGGGCGGAGCGCCCGTCGACGCTTTTGCGCTGTTGCATCCGACTTTTCAAGCCTGCATCATTCCAGCGCGTCTGTACGGTCGTCAGCCGCGGCAAGCCGTTCAGACCATCGGCGTCAGCGCGCTGCTGGTGGCTTCCGCAGATGTCGAGTTCAACGTGGTGCGGCGCGTAACGCGAGAACTATTTGCTCATCGCAGTGAGTTGTTTGTAGGCGAGGATACGCCGCTACAGTTGTCGCAGAATGCGTCGAATACCACTTCTTCCATTCCCTTGCACGCCGGTGCCGAGGCGTTCTATCACCGCGAGAATCCATCGTTCTTGGTGGTTTACGCCGAGGTCATTGCGCTGGGAATTACCCTGTTGGTCGGAATATGGTCGATTGCTAGACTGTTCTTGCGGTGGTTGGCAGACGTAAAGAAGGAACGCATCGATGCCTTCTATCGCGAAGTGCGTGATGCGGCGCACCTGGAAGGTGATGAACGATTGACTGCGCTACATGCCATACATCAGCGCGCGTTCGACCAACTGATGGCCGAGCGACTGATTGCCAACGAGTCATTCGTCATTTTTCACGATTATCTGCTTAGCGAGATCGCTCGCGCAGAACGCACTGCCTGAAGATCGCGATCGCTCGCGGCAACACGCCATACCGTTGCGGGCAGTCAGCAGTTACACTGGCAGTTTGTCGTATTTTGAATCGACGCTGTCTGCACTGCCCACACGTATGAGTTCCTCCTCTCCTGTCGACATGGTTTCGAATCGCCGACGTCTATGGTTGATTGTCGGCGGCATCGGTGCTTGTCTGGCGATTGGCATTTTTGCGGATTGGTATTCGGCGCAGCCGGTCACGGCGACGGCAAATTACGTGGGTCGCAATTCGTGTGCGGAGTGTCATGCTATGCAGGTCGATCAGTGGCATGGTTCGCATCATGATCGCGCGATGGAGTTGCCAAGCGAGGAATCGATGTTGGGCGATTTCGATGATAGCAGCTTTACGCGTTTTGGTGTGACGAGCAGTTTTTTTCGGCGCGATGGCAAGTACTTCGTCAACACCGAAGGTCCTGACGGAGAGTTTCAAGATTTCGAAATCAAATACACATTCGGTGTCGAACCGTTGCAGCAATATATGGTCGAGTTCCCTGACGGCCGTGTCCAAGTGCTGCGGGTTTCGTGGGACACGGTGAAGAACGAGTGGTTTTACGTGACGCCACCTGACGTGCTGGACGAGCGAATTCTGCCAGGTGATCCGCTGCACTGGACCGGCATTGGCCAGAACTGGAATACGATGTGCGCGGAGTGTCATTCGACCAACGTGCACAAGAATTTCGATCCCGACGCGAATACTTACAACACGACGTATTCTGAGATCGATGTGAGTTGCGAAATGTGCCACGGACCGGCCAGCATGCACGTCGAACTGGCGACGAGCAACTCGTTGTTCTGGGATCGCCGGCATGGATACGGTCTCGTAAAACTCAAAGGCGGTTCATCCGAGAAGCAGATCGAAACCTGCGCGCCGTGCCATTCACGCCGCTCTCAGATTCACGCAGACTACCGTGCCGGTGATAAATTCCTCGACCACTTCGATCCGTCCACGATCCGCGACGGACTGTACCACGCGGATGGACAGATTCTTGACGAGGTGTACGTCTACGGCTCGTTCTTGCAAAGCAAGATGCATACCAAGGGCGTGCGTTGCACCGATTGTCACAATCCGCACTCGCTCGAACTCAAGTTCGAGGGCAATCGTCTCTGCGCGCAATGCCATCAACCGGGTAAGTACGATTCGCCGGCGCATCATCATCACCAAGACACAGCCGCAACGCAGTGTGTGAACTGTCACATGATGGAACAGAACTACATGGTGATCGATGGGCGGCGGGATCACAGTTTTCGCATTCCTCGTCCCGACTTAAGCGCTCAGCTTGGCACGCCCAACGCGTGCAACAGCTGTCACACCAAACCGGAGGAAACGTCGCAATGGGCGGCTGAGGCTGTGCGACAATGGTACGGCGACAAACGTTCCGACGATCCGCATTATGGAGTGGCGTTTGCCGCAGCCCGTCGCGGCGAGCCCGAAGGCGAGGAGTTGCTGCAGAAGTTGTTGCGCCGTCGCGACGTGCCGGACATCGTCAGGGCAACAGCCGTCGAATTGTTGGGCAGTTACGATTCAGCCGAGACGCGAAGAATGTCGCGCGAGGCGATCGACGACTCCAGCCCACTGGTCCGCACCGCTGGACTGCGATCGCTTTCCAACAGTTTTCTCGCGCGCTTTCCGCAGCAAGCGGCGGCGAATCTGCAGGACCGAATTCGGCTGGTTCGTCTAGAAGCGGCAAGGCGATTGGTCGGGCAAATCGAACAGCTGTTGGACGACAAATTTCGTAATGCGCTCGACCAAGCGGTCGTAGAATATCGCGCGGCGCAGCTCGTTATGCAGGAGCGAGCGGCCGCGCAGCTGAACTTGGCCGCACTTAGCGCAGCACTGGGCGATAGCAAAGCGACCGAGCAGTCGCTACGCCGTGACATGACACAGGAACCGTATCTCTCGGGCGTCCGCGACAAACTCGCTCAGATTCTCGAAAGTCAGAACGGCGACCCGACCGAAATTCGCAAGCTGCGTGAAGAAGAGGTGGCGCTGTTGGAACGCAACTATGCGTTCATGCCAGAAAATCCGATGCTTCGCTACCAGCGCGGCATGCTCCTGTACCTGCTTGAGGACTTCGACGAGGCGCGAATCGCTTTGGAGCAGGCCTGTCGACTCGGTCCGAACGAATATGGTAATTGGCTGGCACTAGCACTCATTTGCGAGAAGCAGGAACGTTGGAATCAGGCTGCGAAAGCGTTGAGAAAGATGAACGAAATCCGTCCCGACGATCCGACCGTGCGTGCCATCTTGCAAAGAATTCGACAGGCACGTGAGCAGCAGTAGCAGCCAGCACTGCTAGCTCAATGCTCGGTCGCATTGCAGTTCGCCGTTGGCGCTGTCCGATAACCTTTCTATATACCGTCCACTTTTCCAGGCAAGTCGGGACACTTGCTCATGGCAAACTCTTCTCTACTACCAACTGTCTGATCGCCAATGCGCGGTCACTGCGCGGACTTCAAACATGACTTCGTTCTTGCTGCGCCCAGTGCGCCAACTTGCGCAGGCGCTGACGGCCAATGACTCGGCTCGCCAAATCGCCTGGGGCTTCGTGCTAGGAATGATGATTGGTTTGCTGCCGAAAGGAAATCTGGTGCTTGTCGGGTTAACGGTACTGCTGTGTGCCTTGCGAGTTAACAAATCGGCAGGCATGTTGGCGGCAGGGATCTTCTCGATCGTCGGATTTGCCTTCGATGGTCTCGCGCATCGGATTGGATCGATCGTGCTGTTGTGGGAACCTGCGCGGCCGGTGCATGTGTGGTTGTACGAGATGCCGCTCGGTCCTTGGCTGGGCTTGAATAACACCGTCGTCGTGGGGCAGCTGTTGCTCGCGCTGTACTTCGCTTTTCCCGTCTATTTCTTCGTGTTTCGTTTTGCTAATCGCATCCAACGTCGTCTGAGCAAATGGCTACTACGCTATCGGGTGATTCGTTGGCTGCGCGGAGCCGAGTTAGGCGCTCATTTGGGAGCCGATGTATGAAGATCGTACGGTGGAAGTACGTGCTGCCTCGATTGGCGATCGTTTTGGTCGTGGCAGTGACGATTCGATTCGGGTTAGACCCAGCGTTAAAGTGGGCGCTGGTTGCCAGTGGAGAATCGGCTCTCGGTGCGAAAATCGATGTGACCGACGTACGAACGTCGCTATTGGGTGGGCAGCTGACGGTCACTAACTTGGCGATTGCCAATCCTCAGTCTCCGATGCGCAATCTCTTGGAGGCGTCGGATTCGCAGTTGCAAATCGACGTCAACGCGCTGCTGCATGGACGAATCGTCGTCACCGACGGAACCATCAAAGGGCTGCAGTTCGATACCGATCGTCACACGTCAGGTGCGCTGGCTGAGACGTCGTCGGACGAGTCGACCGGTCCGTCGCCGCTCGACCCAATTCTCGATCGGGCCAGCGAGATGGGCAGCGAGTGGTTCGATCAACTGGGCGACCGCCTGGACATCGACGTCGTTAGCCAACTCAAATCGCCCCAACTGGCCGAGGAATTGCGACAGCGTTGGCCAGAGCAATACGCTGAGCTACAACAGCAGGTCCAAAGCATTCGCACACGCGGCAAAGCCCTTGAGAAACAGATTCGCGAAGTGAAAAGCAATCCGTTGCGTGGCCTTGAGAAACTCTCGCAACTCCAACAAGACTTGGCGAGTATCCAGCACGAGGTCAAAGTGGTCCAACAGCAGATCGCCGCTTTGCCCGATCAAGCCCGGCAAGACCAACAGGCGATCCTCGCAGCACGCGAACAAGACGAAGCGCTGCTGCGCGAAAAAATGCAGATTGGCACACTCGATGGCGAAGGTCTCACGCAAACGCTGCTAGGTCAGCCCGTTACCGAAGGGCTCGCATCGGCACTTGAATGGGTACGCTGGGTGCGCCAACAGGTGCCGTCCAATCCAGCGAAGGAAAAGGCATCGCGCAGTCGCGGCACGACGGTCGTGTTCACGCCGCCACAGCCTGATCACGTCATCCAATTGCTAATGCTCGAAGGCACCGCTCAAGTGGAAGGCGAACCGCTTCGATTGACCGGTTCGCTGACCAACGTAAGTAGCGCGCCTCGTTTGTTGCCGGAGCCGACACAATTGATTCTGCGTGGCGAGGGCGCATGCGTGGTCAACCTGCGAGTCGATCTGGATCGTCGGGACGATGTGGCAAAAGATGCGCTGCACCTGCACGTGCCTCAGTGGGCGATGGCCGGCCGCAGCCTGGGCAACGCCGATAAATTTGCGATCGAGATGGCTGACGGTCTTGCCAACTTTCAGATCGAATTGCGGCTGGAAGACGATCAACTCGAGGGCGAGATTCGTTTCGAGCAGCCTGCCTTGCAGTTGACGCCGCGGTTGCCGAAATCGCCAGAGGGTCAGCTGGCGCAGACATTGCAACGGGCGCTGCAAGAAGTGAATCGTCTGGAAGCATCGGTAGCGCTGAGCGGTACGCTGACGAAACCCAAATTCAAGATCGAGTCCGACATCGGCTCGCAGGTTGCCCAGGGGCTGAATTCCTCGCTCCAACGCGCTCTGCAGGATCAGACGAATCGATTACTGGCCAGCAGTCGCGAGCAGGTCGACGTTCAGCTGCAAAAACTGACACAACTTCGCGAGCAAGCGCAGCAAGAACTCCTTGGCCAACTCGGCGAAGGTCAAGAGTTGCTCGGACAGCTGGCGGCTCTCACCGGCGGACAACCATCAAGTCTGCCAGGCGGCGTGCCGAAACTCGGTGGCAGGCTTGGGATTAGCGATCTCATCAAAAAATAGCGATACGCGAAGCCAATCGTCGCTGTCATTGGGGGCTGCTGTCGAGTATCTTGCTGGCAAGCTTGCGTTTTCGACGCTGTTGTCGCCAGGGCTCTCACCAAACTAGACGTTTATGTCGTCGACCGGAATCGAACTCAACAAACGTGCTGCGAAACTCTGCGCAGATATCGTCGCACAAAGCGACGTTCTGCGGATTGCTCGTGAGACGTTGGATTGTGGCACGACGCTGCTCGATTTTGGCGTCGACGTGGTCGGCAGTGTCGAAGCGGGAGAAATGTTGGCGCGGGTGTGCATGGCCGACGCCGCCGAGATCCTGCTCCGCGACCCCGATCCCGTGTTGGGTGAGTGGCCGCTGATTGAGGTAACGACTCGCCAACCGTTGTTGGCGTGCATGGCTTCGCAGTACGCTGGCTGGGAAGTTAAGCACGCCGGCTATTTTGCTATGGGTTCGGGGCCAATGCGCGCGGCGGCAGCACGCGAACCGCTGTTTGACGAGCTTGGCCTACGCGAAAGCGCGAACACCTGCGTGGGTGTGCTCGAGTCGTCGCAGTTACCGCCAGACGAGGTGTGCGTCGATATTGCGAAAAAATGTCACATCGAGCCTGCCGACCTCACCCTGCTCGTCGCGCCGACTGCCAGCATGGCCGGCACGCTGCAAGTCGTTGCGCGCAGTATTGAGACTGCCATGCACAAGCTGCACGAACTGGGCTTCGATTTATCGCGCGTTGTGGCGGGCCAAGGGTCGGCTCCCCTGCCCCAACTAGCGAAAGACGATCTCACCGCGATTGGCGTCACCAACGACGCGATTCTGTACGGCGGACGTGTGACCTTGGAGGTGACCGGCGACGACGCTTCTTTGTCGGAGCTTGGAACGCAGGTGCCAAGTTCTGCATCGAAGGACTATGGCAAGCCGTTTGGCGAAGTGCTAGCGAGCTACAATCACGACTTTTATCAAGTCGATCCGCTGCTGTTTAGCGCCGCCGAAGTGACCTTCCGTAATATCGAGACCGGCAGCGAGCAAACCTTTGGTGCGGTGAATGCCGAAGTGTTGCGTCGGTCGTTTGGCGATTCCTGAGATGAAGCTTGCCGTCCTTGGTGCCCCGACCAGCTGGTATGTCAGCGATCTGAAGCGCGCTGCTGAGGCGTCGCACGAAGTCGTACCGATCACCTACCGCGAGCTAACCGCAGAGATCGATTCAGTCGGTCTGCGACTGCACTCCGGTGCGCTCGACTGCCGAGCGTTTGACGCATTACTCGTGCGATCGATGCCGCCCGGCAGCTTAGAACAAGTCGTCTTTCGCATGAACGCGCTTGCTCAGCTGGCCGAAACCGGCGTCCGCGTAGTCAATTCGCCCCGCGCGATCGAAATCGCCGTCGACAAGTATCTGACAACGGCCAAACTGCAGGCCGCTGGACTGTTGGTGCCACGCACGGCGACGTGTCAAACATGGGAACAGGCGATGCAGTGCTTTGCCGAACTCGGCGGAGACGTTGTCGTGAAACCCTTGTTCGGCGGCGAAGGTCGCGGCATTACCCGCGTCCATGACGAAGCAATCGCGCAACGCGTGTTCAAAACCTTGGAGCAGATTAGCGCCGTCATCTATCTGCAAGAGTTTGTCGCGCACCAAGGCTACGATCTGCGTGTGATGATCATTGGCGAGAGGGTTTTGGGCATGCGTCGACGGCATCCGACCGATTGGCGCACGAACATCAGCCTTGGTGCGAACGCCGAGCCACTTGAGATTTCATCCGAGCTCGAAGCGCTCGCCCGCCGCGCACGCGATGCTGTCGGCACTGAGGTTGCCGGAGTCGATTTCTTGCCTGGCAAAAACGGGCAGCTCTACACGATCGAAGTGAACGCTGTCCCAGGTTGGCGTGCCTTGTCGCGAGTAACTACCGTCGACGTGGGTCGTCTGGTGCTGCAGTACGTCTGCCGCGGCCAATAATCGTTGGTGAAATTGGCCACCTCTTTGGATAGAACGAAAGTACCAGATTCTATCCCGGGAACAGGTTGCGGAGGTGTTGTGATGGCGTTAGTGGAGCAGGAAGTTGGGCGAGTCGGACGGCCGCGGGTGTTGGACGAAACTAAGCGTCGGGAGATTTGCGCGCTGATATCGGCGGGCGTTTCGTTGCGGCGGGCGGCCGAATACGTGGGCTGCTCGTATGTAACCGTTTATCGCGAACGGCGACGCGACGACGAGTTTCGCAACGCGTTGGGGCGCGCGAAAGCGACCCGGCAGTTGGCTCCGCTGCAAATGATGCGTCAGTCGGCGCAGACCCATTGGCGGGCTGCTGCGTGGCTGTTGGAAAGGCTGGACCCCGAGCAATTTGGCCGTCGTCGACCTCACGCGTTTGGGGCTAGCGAGCTCCGCTCTTTGGCAAGCGATCTGATGGCGATCTTTGATGACGCAATTGATCGACCAGAGCTGCGCGAGCAGGTTAGTCAACAGGTGCAAGCGACCGTCAACTATGCCATGCATCACGCCTGGGACCGGCGACGGACGGGTAAATCGCTGCGCCGGGCGATGCAACTATTCAATTCGCTCGACGCCGCGAAGCCGGCCGCCGATCCGTGGGACGAATTGGAACAATCGCTCTTCGAGTTGGCCCATTCGAGCGGTCTCTCCACGCCAATCCAGGCAACGGGTATCACCGAGAGTTTCGTAACGTCGCATCAAGCCGATGTTGCAAAAGTCGGGCCTGGTGAATTCGAGGCACAGTCCACGGAAGCTGCAAAAGTGGCACTCCAGCCGACCAGCGAGCCGCCGCCGGGCAGTGAATTTTGGAAACGAAAGCAAGAATCGTTTCAAAACTAGCGCGTTGCAATACGCCTGCTAGTCTGCTTTGGGGCGCAGCGAAATTTCTTCGGCGATCTGTGTGGCCGTGTCCTTGGGAGCTTGCAATTCTGGTGGTGGAATGTCGGCACCTACTTCCGACATGTAGAGCGTGCGCGTCGGGAAGGCAAACTGTACACCCAGTTGCTCGGCCAGACGCATGATGTCGGCAAACAACCGATGGCGAGACTGCAGCTCAGCCCCCCAGTCAGGGCACTGTACGAAGCAGTACAACATGATGTCGAGTGAACTGGCACCGAAGTCATTGAAGTAAACATGAAAGTAGTCTTTGCGCGTATTGGGATGCCGGCGGATCAGTTCGCGAATGCCTTCGCAAAACGCTTCGAGTTGATCGGGTGTGGTGTTGTACTGAACGCCGAGCGTAGTTTTGATCCGGCGGTAGCGTCGCCGGCCCATATTGTCGACAGCGGAGATGGTGAGCTGGCTATTGG
The DNA here is from genome assembly GCA_039184115.1 of Planctomycetota bacterium. Taxonomy (GTDB): domain Bacteria; phylum Planctomycetota; class Planctomycetia; order Pirellulales; family Lacipirellulaceae; genus Bythopirellula. Next base: position 13,231 of record JBCDBK010000074.1, read on the forward strand.
GCAAGGTGATCAGAGAGTTGTAGAAAGTGCGGATTCGAGTGCTACGAAAACCGACCATCTCGACCGTACCCTCCGCGCCGTCGGTGACGATCCAGTCGCCGACTTCAAAAGGGCGATCGAAGAGTACCGTCACCGAACCAAAGAAGTTGGCGACCGCGTCTTTCGAGGCAAAAGCCAGTGCCGCTCCGCCAATGCCCAGTCCACCCATCAGCCCGAGAATCGGCACGTCGAACGTTTGCGCCGTCGTAAGCAGCGCGATGCAAACGGCGAGGATCTTGAGCGACTTGGAGATCATCGGAATAATGAGGTCGTCAAACTTCGTTTCCGTGCCGGAGGCCTTGCGAGCGAAGTATTTTGCCGTCACATCGATGATCGAAAATGCAGTCCAGGCGGCGGCGAAGATCGTAAACAGCTTGAGTACCGCCAGCAGAATGTTGAGTGTCGCTGGCGGCAAGCCAATGAGTTTGGTACCGGCGTACCAGGTGGCGGCGTTCGCCAGTCGACCGATCGGACGCCAGATGCGTCCGCGGGCGTCGAGTTCTTCGTCTTCGACGTATTGGTCAAACCATCGTGTGCCGATGGCCGACAGGAGCCAGCGAGTTAGCGAGTCGGCGGCCAATCCGATGAAGATTAACGCCAACAGGCAAAGCCATTGATAGTCGGGCAGGATCAGCGTCCGATTCCGCAGAAAAACCGGAAACAGATTGCGTAGACGAATCGGTATTGGTTCGACAATTTGCTGTTCGTCCGTTGCCTTGGACGGTGCTCTGGCCGGTTCTTGCTCCAGAGAGTTGTACAGGGATTCGACGCGCTCGCAGGTCTCTCGACTAAATCGCCAGTTGCCGTCGATGTCGCTACGCTTGAGGACAAGCTCGCGAGCTTCGTCATCGGCACCTGCGATCTGATCGAGACTGTAGGGGTCGAGTCGCTCGATGTCATCGGGAATGTCGTTCCATATCCACTCGTCGGCGAGCGTCAGCTCGGTGAGTTGCTTGATCAACGCGTGCAGTTGGTAGGCCACATTGGGCCCGCTGGTCGCCTTGGCCTCGCTGGTGAGCTTGCCCAAATCGAGGCACGAAGTAGCAAGTTCAGTCTCTTGGTCACGCATGGCACGCAGAAACGTGTGCAGCGTGGCGTTGGGACTCCGGAGTGCGGGCGACGGCGTTACGGTTGCCGGAGCCACGGTGGGTGGCGTCGTTGCCTCCTGTGCCGCAGCGGTCGACATCGGCAGCCCGGCGAACAATAAGATGAGCAGAACATTACGCATGGCTGACAAACCGAGTGGATTGAATCGCGGGCCGTGAAATTGGTCGGACAGTAGCACAAATTAGTGTCAGTCGTGGAGCAGGCTTTGTCCAGAGTCGGAGAGAAACTATCTTGTGGCCGCTATCGAAGGACCTCATTCTGCTTCACAATAGCGACATGTCATTGACGAATGATCAGCAATCGGTAATCAGTGGTCAGCCACGTGTGAACGTGGCAGATCGGCTGACCGGCGTGACGCGACAGATGCCCGACGCCGTGGCGGTTGCAGCTCCCGGGCGAGGCGACGTGGCGGGGAAGAATACGTATAGCACCTGTTCGTTTGCCGAACTCGACCGTGACGCGACGGCGCTGGCCCGTGGGCTTGTCGAGATGGGCGTACTGCCTGGCACTCGTTTGGTGCTGATGGTTCGCCCAGGTACCGAATTCGTCAAGCTGGTGTTTGCACTGCTGCGGAGCGGGGCCACAACGGTGCTGATCGATCCTGGTATGGGTCGCAAGCATCTAGTGAATTGCTTAGCGTCTGTCGAGCCGGAGGGCTTTGTCGCGATCAGTCCAGCGCACGCGGTGCGAACGGTGCTGCGATATCGATTCTCGAAAGCCAAATTCAACATTACCGTAGGCCGACGATGGTTCTGGAGAGGAAAAACCTATGGCCAACTTTTGCGACTAGGACAGCAGTCGTCGATTGACTTACCATTGACGCTTGCAGATGACGCAGCGGCGATTATCTACACGAGCGGCAGCACGGGTCCACCGAAAGGCGTGCTGTACACCCACCAGATGTTCGATACGCAGGCCGCAGAAATCGCCGGTCACTATGATCTTCAACCGGGTGGCTTCGATTTGGCATGCTTTCCGCTGTTTGGCTTGTTCAACTCCGCGATGGGCGTGACAACTGTCTTTCCGGACATGGATTTCTCGCGCCCTGCGTCGGCCGATCCGCAGAAGTTGCTCGCCGCCGCCCACGACTGGCAAGTGACGCAAGCGTTCGCGTCGCCAGCCGTATGGGACAAGTTGAGTTTGCATTGCCAGCGCACCGGCGAGATGATACCCACGCTCCGCAAGGTGTTTTCCTGCGGTGCCCCGGTGCCAGCCAAAGTGCTGAAACGAACGCTCGACTGCGTCAGCGCTGACGCCGAGATGCATACGCCCTACGGCGCGACCGAGAGTTTGCCGATCGCCACCATCGAAGCCGCCGAGGTGCTGGGCGAAACGGCCGAGAAAACCGACCAAGGCGGCGGCGTGTGCGTCGGCAGAAGATTCGACACGGTCGACTGGCGAGTGATCCGCATCACGGACGAGCCAATCGCGAATATTGATGAAACGGAACAACTACCAACCGGCGAAATCGGTGAGTTGATTGTGCGTGGACCGCAGGTTTCGCCAGAGTACTTCGTCGGCAATAGTCCGTCGGCTACGGGTAGTGCGGATTCGCATAACGCGTTGGCGAAGATTCGCGACGGAGAACGATCCTGGCACCGCATGGGCGACGTCGGGTACTTGGACGAGCAAGGTCGCTTTTGGTACTGCGGACGGAAGGCACAGCGTGTGGTGACGAAGGATGGGACGTTGTTTACGATTCCGATTGAGGCTCAGGTGAACGCGATGCAGAGCGTACGTCGCTCGGCATTGGTTGGCATTGGAAACTCACCCTCGCAGCGGCCGCAGATCATCGTCGAAATTGGATACTCGTGGGACGAGGCACTCGATCTGATGGAGGACGTACTTGGCCATCCCAATTTGGAGCAAGCTTCCGCTTCGGTCATTCAACAGTTCGTCGAATCGAGCGACGCATTGCACGACTTCGGTCCAGTTCTTTTCCACCCGTCACTTCCCGTCGACGTTCGCCACAACTCCAAAATCAATCGCGAGCAGCTGGCAGAGTGGGCGACTAAACGCCTGAAGAGTGACTCCCCACCAGCAACCCGCCACTAACCATTTCCATGCACGCACTCGTAACTGGCGGCGGCGGCTTTCTTGGCCGCTACATTTGCGAACAGCTAATCGCTCGCGGCGATCGTGTGCGCAGTTTTGGGCGCGGGGTGTATCCCGAACTAGAGTCAATGGGCGTCGAAGTGGTTCGCGGCGATATTACCGATGCTGCTGCGATCAGCGGTGCCTGCGAGGGAATCGAGTGCGTGTTTCACGTAGCCGCGCGGCCGGGCGTCTCGGTTCAACCAAAGCCGTACTATCAGATCAACACCCAGGGCACACAGCATGTCATCGATGCTTGTCAGGCGAAGCGGGTGCCGAGGTTGGTGTACACGAGCAGCCCCAGCGTTACGTTCATGTTCGAAGACCAGTGCGGCGTTGACGAACTAGATCCTCGACACTTGCATCGCGAGCCTCACAACATGGATGTTCTGGGGGACCACAGAGCACACTACTCACGTTCGAAGCTGCACGCCGAAGAAAAGGTGCTTGACGCGAACGGTCGGGATGGATTGGCAACGTGTGCCCTTCGTCCGCATCTGATTTGGGGGCCGCGCGATCAGCATCTCATTCCTCGTTTGCTTGAACGAGCAAAGTCTGGTCGACTGCGTCGCGTAGGTGATGGCAGCAACCTAGTTGATATCATCTATGTCGAAAACGCTGCGACAGCCCATTTGCAGGTGGCGGACGCGCTATCGGGAGAAAACTCCCGCGTCGCGGGCAACGCTTACTTCCTCAGTCAAGGCGAGCCGGTGAACTGTTGGCAGTGGATTGACGAGATCCTGGCGCTTGCCGATTTGCCGCCCGTGGAGAAATCGATTTCATACATGGGGGCATTCGGAATTGGCAGCGTCCTCGAACTCGTCTATCGCTTGCTACTCCGTCAGGACGAGCCGCCCATGACCAGGTTCGTCGCTGCCCAACTGGCGATGTCCCATTGGTTTGACATCTCGGCAGCACGTCGCGACTTCGGCTACGAGCCGCAAGTCTCGACGGCGGAAGGGATGCGCCGGTTAGGCGAGTGGTTACGTAGCGATCATGCGGGTTAGCCAAGCTCGTCGGTCACGCGATAACGAATGCTTGTTGTGCCAACCCAGCGAAGATAAACTGTTGAAGAGTAAATGACGAAGGACGATAACCGTACGCCGCAAAGCGTGTCGGTTGCCGTCGCCGCGCAAGGCTTAGCAATTTCGTCATCCGTCATTCAGACCTTCGTCATTTCCCCATGCAAGACGTTGTCATCACCGGACTTGGAATCGTCTGCCCATTGGGCATAGGCCGCGATGCGGTGTGGAAGGCCATTGAAAATCGTCAGAGTGGCATACGCACTATTCCGCGATTGGTAGAAGCCAACTATCCGACACCGATCGGCGGCGAGGTGCCCGACTTCGAGCCCAAGCAGTACGTCAAGCCGCGCAAAAGCCTGAAGGTTATGTGTCGCGAGACGCAGTTGGGTTTTACGGCGGCCGAGTTGGCTTGGACAGACGCGGCATTGACCGATGCGATCGTCGATCCGATGCGATTAGGCGTCGTCGTCGGAACCAGTGTGTTCCGTTCGCAGTTGGCGGATATGATCGAGCTGTACAAGACCGCCAGCGCCGATGGCGAGTTCACGCTCGATGGCTGGAAGAAGTCGATTCGCGAGATGTATCCACTGTGGATGCTCAAGTATCTGCCCAACATGACTTGTTGCCATATTGGAATCGCGCATGACGCACGTGGCCCGATCAACACGATTGTCGAAGGCGCCGTCTCGGGCTTGTTGGCAATTATCGAAGCTGCCGACGTGGTCGCCCGCGGACATGCTGATGTGATGATCGCGGGCGCAGCAAGCTCTATGCTCTCGCCCGTCGATCTGGCTTGGCATGCTGCGCACGGTCTGTCGCGAAGAATCGACGATCCCGCGAGTGCCTGTCGGCCGTTTGAAGCGTCGCGTGATGGCACCGCCACCAGCGAAGGTGCGACGATGTTCATCCTCGAAAGCCGCAGCCATGCCGAGCAGCGCGGTGCGACCGTTCAGGGGACGATTCTTGGCTACGCGCGTCGCTGCGAGCCCAGTGCTGCTAGTCTCCAGCCGACGGGGCAATCGATTCGTCAGGCCATTGAAGGTGGACTCGAGATGTCGAGCCTAACTCCCGACGCGGTCGGCCACGTCAATGCGGAAGGTCTAGCCACCGTCGACGACGATCGCATCGAGGCTCAGGCTATCGCCCAGGCCCTCGGTGACGTGCCGGTCACGGCGACCAAAAGCTACTTCGGTAACATCGGTGCTGCTAGTGGCGCCGCCGAGCTTGCGATCAGCTTGATGGGCCTGCAGCAAGGTGTCGTGCCGCCAACGCTCAACTACGACGAGCCTGACCCTGAGTGCCCCATCAACGTGGTGAACTCAGCTCAGCCAGTCCGCGCCTCGAATGTGATGGCACTTAATCACAAGTTGACCGGCCAGGCGGTGTCACTAGTTGTCGAGCAATAGTAAACTGTCAGCTCGCTCGCGTTAGCGACCGTACACGGTGATCCAGATCGTCATGGCGACTAGGTACGGAAGGATCCATATCACGAAGAGTAGCAGGAGCGTGAATACTCCACGCCAACCTCGGGAGCGAAAGCAGTGCCAGGGGACGCTTAGCGGAAAGAACATCACGCACAGGAAGCCGAAGTCGGTGCATGACGAAGCGTTGCGCTGGCGTGTGTCCGCAATGATCCAGTAGACGAGCAGCAGGCCCCAAAACCCACTAGTGGTGGTTTCAAAAAGCAGCGAGACGTCCTTCGCTTCGACCAGATACGCGACGAAAAACAGAGTCATCATGCAAGCGAATACGATCAGTGGCGCTAGTGGCTCGCGCAGTAGTCTGCTCATAACAAGGCCTAGCAAACGTTATTTTCTTCGCATGGCGCGGTCGATGTCGCGCTGCATGTCTTTCTTTTTGAGCGACTCGCGTTTGTCGTAGTTCTTCTTGCCGCGGCAGATGCCCATCAGCACTTTGGCTCGCCCGCGGTTAAAGTACATTTTGAGTGGTACCAGTGTGAGGTTTTTTTCGAGTGCCTGCGACGCGAACTTCTTGATCTCGCGGCGGTGAAGAAGCAACTTGCGCGGACGCTTGGGGATGTGATTGAGCTGGTGGGCGTAGCTGTACTCCTGGATGTCACACCCCATGAGCCAGACTTCTTCGCCTTTCACACGACCGTAGGCCTCTTCCATCGACATATTACCGTTGCGCAGGCTCTTGACCTCGCTGCCGGTGAGCACGATGCCGCATTCCAAGGTGTCGAGTACCTGATAGTCGTGTCGCGCACGACGATTGTGAGCGATGACTTTTTGGTTCTTGTCATCGTCCTTCGCTGCGTCCTTTGCCGCCGCCTTTTTGCTTTTGCCCGACTTTGCCATCCATGCAGAATAGCTGGCAGCGTGCGCAAAAGGAACCGCCACCGGCGCGTTTGGAGCGCGCCGGCAGCGGTGATTGAGCCGTGATTCGGCGATGTACGGAGGTCGCAGCCGGAGGTCGGATCGAGCGGATCAAAATCGCTCGAATCTCGATGGGTTAATCGCGTAGCGGCAGCGTGTCGGTGCCGGGACGCAAGTCGCCCAAGGAGCCAAGCACTGGCGACTTCGGCAGTTCTGCGGGGGGTAAGTCTTCGCCGAAGTGCTGATACAATTCGCAGTGCATCTGCACGCACTGGATGTATCGATCGCGAACTGGTTGGCTCTCGCGGAGCAAATCTTCCAGTTTCTTGACGTCGGCGGTCTCGATTCGGTCGTCGAGAAGCGCCCAAATCAGCTCATCGGCCTGCTCGAGTACGGCTTCTGCGGCGGTTTCAGGCGGTTTCGCACGGTCGTCTGTTGGATTGAAGTCCATGTTCTATCTCTCTGCTTCTTCTGCCCATTCAGTCTACGGAACGATAATCGTCGCGAGTCAGGCCCTACTTCTAGCTGCTACGCAGGAAGTTCGGATTAAGCTCGCTTTAATTTTTATCGGAACAAGTATCCGCAAATCGTATGCCGATATAGTAAATCGGCAATATTTCAGCAATACAGGATTTACTGCCACCGGCACGAACGAACCCTCAGACACATGGAGCTGCACACCGGTTATGCAGCGGTGCCGAAAAAGACGGCTGATAGCAGCCGATTGCCACGCAGCATCGGCGGCGCATGAAAAAAGCCAGTCGCCGTGAGGTGCTTCCGTGCACGGACGACTGGCTGAGGCGTGCTTCCCTTCACGCTAGCTTCTTGACGATATCAGTAGGGCCCAATCGTCGGCGGGTTGTTCAGCAGAAAGTCCCGAGGCCCTCGTGTGGTGTAGTACGGATAAGCGACCTGACCCGATGGCGGGCTGGGAGTAAAATTCTGTGCTTCGGGATAGCCGCCGGCGTGCGGATTTAGACCACACATGCGTCGGCAACGATCGCGCATTCCGCCACCAGATTTGCAGTTTCCAGAGCTGCAGCAATCGTCACCGCAGCAACTTCCGTCGCCACAGCAGCAGTCGTCACCGCAGCAGCAACTGTCGCCACAGCAACAGTCATTCTTGTTCTTCTTGCCGAACGCAGTTAGCTGAATCTCGCTGTCGGACATGCCGACCGCGTCGAGCTCGCTGCGGATATTCTTCTTTTGGTTTGACTTCTTGGTCAGCGCCATTTTGAGGTTGTCAGCACCCTTGCGCGCCATTGGTCCAAAGACCTGATTTTGGGCGCAACCGGAGGCTGCCAAGCCCAATACGGCCAGACATATTGCGATGTGTTTCATCAGATATCCCCCCTGGAATTGGTAGTCGGGTCGAGCCTTCACTTCGCAGACGAGAGTCACCGCTGGGCGCGATGCTGTGGGCGCGGGTGCGTAGGCTTGCCCGTGCAATTGGTATCGGCGGCAGAATCCGCAAAATCCAATAAATCGGTAAGCAGACCCCGGGGGCGTGCTAGCATGACTTCTACCGCGCGAGCACGCGCCGTCACGAAACGCGCTCTTGGTTGCTGGCCTTCCTTCTGATACAACCAACCGCCCGTAGGCAGAAATCCTTGCGCGGATGATCCGGTGCTGTCACCCGATCAGATCGGCAAGGCGTCGCAGGATGCGTCGCCCGGGTTTCGCACTCTCGAAGCATTGCCGCCCTCGATCATGGACGATCTGTGAGCAACTTTGTCCGCGTTATTCGTATTGCGATTCAGCACCGGCTGACGGTCGTGGCATCGGTGTTGTGTTCGGTATGTGTTGCCGTTTTGTGGGCAGGCAATATCGCTGCCATTATGCCGATTGTCGACGGGGTGATGCGCAACAAGACGATTTCCGATCTTTGCCGTGAGAAGATCGTGTCGCACGAGCAGCATCTCGTGAGCCTTGCCGAGAAGGCAGAATACTACAATCGTCACATTGCCAGTGTCGACGTCGATGCTAAAGAAGAACTCCGACTGCGTCGCAAACTGGAACGTATCAACGAGGAGCGGTCTTCGACGCCCTACATGGTGCGCTTCTGTGAGTTCGTTTTAGCGAATTTTGGCGATTGGCTGCCGATCACTCCGTTTGGGACGTTGGTGGCCATCTGTATTGGGCTGGCTTTCAGCACAGCGATCAAAAGCGTTTTTCGGGTCGCCGGTCTGTTCTTCATGGCGAGACTGGGTCACATCACGAGTTTCGAGCTGCGCAAAGAATTCTATCGTCGCACGCTAGGTCTCGATTTAGGGACGTTCGGCAAAACCTCGACTGGCGATCTGATGAATCGCTTTACGACGGATATCGGAGCAATTGCCATCGGCACGCATGTGCTCTTTGGTATCGCCATTCTCGAACCGCTGAAGATGTTTGCCTGTCTGGGCGTGGCGGCGATGATCAGCTGGCAATTGTTATTGATGACTGCCGTATTTGCTCCGCTGGCAGCTTATGCGATCCACTGGTTAGCCAAGTCGCTCAAGCGTGCCAATCGTAAGGCACTGCAGGAACTCTCGTCGCTGTACGAGCACCTAGAAGAGACCTTTAGCAGTCTGAAAGTCATCAAAGCGTTCACGATGGAGTCTCGCGAACGGAGTCGCTTCCATCAAGCCTCGAAGCAGTACTATCACCGCTCCATCAAGATTGCGTTCTATAACTCGCTCGTCAGTCCGGTGACCGAGACCATCGGCGTGGTGGTGGTGATGTTGGTCGTGATGGCGGGCGGCTACCTCGTACTCAACGAGCAAACGCATCTGTTTAATCTACGAATCAGCGAAGAGCCCATGACGCATGGGATGCTCACTGCGTTTTACGGCATGATGCTCGGCGTGATCGACCCGTTTCGTCGGTTATCGGGCGTGTTCAACAATCTGCAGCGCGCGGCCGCCGCTAGTGATCGCGTGTACGAATTGCTCGATCGACACTCAGGCGTGACCGATCCGCCGGTGCCGGACAAGTTGCCCTTGCATCTGGGTCGGATGAACTTCCGTAGCGTGTCATTCGCCTACACGCCCGAAGAACTCGTTCTCGACGGAATCAATTTGCAGATAGAACCGGGCGAGACGATCGCGATCGTAGGCCCTAATGGCTGTGGCAAATCCACCCTCATGAACCTGATTGGGCGATTCTACGATCCTACCGAAGGGGCCGTCACGGTCGACGGTGTCGATCTGCGCAACGTCAGGCTCCGCGAGCTGCGTAGCCGCATGGGTGTGGTCACACAAGAAACCTTGCTATTCGACGACACCGTGGCCAATAACATTCGCTACGGGTCACTGGGTGCGACGCATGAAGAAGTCGAGCAAGCGGCTCGTCAGGCACATGCGCACAAGTTCATCATCGACAAGCTTGCCAGCGGATACCAAACGAAGTGCGGGCCGGGTGGCGGGCGACTGTCTGGTGGACAACGACAGCGCTTGGCCCTAGCCCGAGCAATTCTCCGGGACCCAGAGATTCTGATTCTCGACGAAGCGACCAGTCAAATCGACGTCGAGAGCGAGCGCTTGATTCATGATGTGCTGGAGAAGTTTGTGCGCAATCGCACCACATTTATGATTACGCACCGTCCTAGCACGCTAGAATTGGCAGATCGCATTGTCGTAATGGATCATGGTCGGATCGTCGACGTCGGCAACATCGATGAGCTAGCTGCCCGCTGCGAACTTTTCCGCCGGCTCGCGCACCTCGATTTCCGCGAAAGCGCGTAGTCAAGCTCAGAACCAGGACGCCCAGCGGTTTCTTTCTGCGATGCGGCACCTAAAATGGTAGCGAGCGAACGTTTCTGTTCTTTCCTGAGTCTTAACGACACCGCCGATGTCGACCCATCAACTACATTCTGAGCATCAACGCACGTTTGACGACTACCGGTTTGTCTATCCGGTGCTGAGTCGGCGATCGGGCGGAATGTCGATCGGCGTCAATCTGAATCCCGACAAAGTTTGCAACTTCGACTGTATCTACTGTCAGGTGGATCGCACAACGCAAAGCGAAACCCGATTTGTCGGTATGGACCAGCTGCTCAGCGAGCTGCGCGAGCTTTTGCCGCTGGTGGCTTCAGGCGAGATTTACAAAACGGAGAAGTTTGGCTCGGTACCGACCGAACTGCGTCGATTGAACGACATTGCTTTTTCAGGCGATGGCGAGCCGACGACCTACAAAAACTTTGATGAGATTATCGCCGCTTGTGCCGAGGTCAAGCGCGAGGCAGGGCTCGATCACGTAAAGATGGTCCTGATTACCAATGCCAGCATGTTCCACCGCGCACACGTCAAGCGTGGCTTAGAAACACTGGCCGGGAATCAAGGTGAGATTTGGGCAAAACTCGATGCAGGGACCGACGATTACTATCAACTGATCGAGCGCACCCCGATTCCGTTTCAGCGTATTCTCGACAACATTTCCGCGGCGGCGCAGGTTCGTCCCTTGGTGATTCAATCGCTGTTTATGCGTGTGAACGGAGCGCCTCCTTCAGATGACGAGATCAGAGCTTTTTGCGATCGGCTATGCGAGTTTCTGCAGGTGGGCGGTCGGCTGAGTTTGGTGCAGATCTATACGATTGCGCGTCGGCCTGCCGAGAGCTATGTGACGCCGCTTACCGACGCCGAAGTCGATGGCATTGTCGCGCAAGTTCGGCTTCGCGTTGATGCGCCAGCCGTGGCATTTTATGGCTATGAGCCAGACGAATCTGCCTAGATGCGTGGGCAGTCAGCCATTCGAGTTGCTTGTCTCGTCAGACCAATTATGCTTAGGGCTTGGCGCGGTCAACGCAGGATGTCGTGCGGAGTTCACGATAAGGCGGACCGCCAGAATTGGAGTTGAAACGGGACATCTATGAAAATTGCAGTTGTGGGCACCGGCTATGTTGGCCTGGTCACCGGGACCTGTTTTGCCGATAGCGGCAACGAAGTGATGTGCGTTGACATCGACGAGGCAAAAGTCGAGGCGCTGAGGGAGGGCAAGGTGCCAATTTTCGAGCCTGGCCTCGAAGAAATGGTGCAAGATAATATTGCCGCCGGTCGCCTGAGCTTTACGACCGATCTGGCCGCTGCCGTCAAACCAGCAGAAGTGATTTATCTGGCCGTCGGAACTCCGCAAGGCGATGATGGATCAGCCAATCTCTCGGCATTGTGGTCGGTGGTCGCTGGAATCGCTCCGCATCTGCGCGAAGATGCGATTGTCGTAACCAAGAGTACGGTGCCCGTCGGCACCAACGCCGGCATCTACTCGCGACTGCGAGAGCTAACCGGGCGCGAATGCAACGTCGCGAGCAATCCCGAGTTTCTCAAAGAAGGCGCAGCGATCGACGACTTTGAAAAGCCTGATCGAGTGGTCGTCGGCGTACGAAACGAGCGAACGGCTGAAGTTCTGCGAATGCTCTACGAACCGTACTTGCGAACGGAACGCCCTTTTTTGGTGATGACACCTGAAAGTGCTGAGATGACCAAGTATGTCGCCAATGCGTTGCTGGCGACCAAGATCAGCTTTATCAACGAGATGGCTAATCTCTGCGAGCGAATGGGTGGCGATATCAACGATGTGCGACGAGGCATCGGTCACGACAGCCGCATTGGATTTGCGTTCTTGTTCCCTGGTGTGGGCTACGGCGGCAGCTGTTTTCCAAAGGACGTGCGGGCACTGTCGGCGATGGCGACCGATCACGGTGTGGCACCGCGCATGCTCGATGCGATCGACGACGTCAATGAAGCGCAGAAGAGCGTCATGATCGCCAAAATCGATGGCCACTTCGAAGGACAACTGTCGGGCAAGACGATTGCCATCTGGGGATTGGCCTTCAAGCCACGCACCGACGACATACGCGAGGCGCCGGCGCTCGTATTGATCGATCATCTGCTCAAACAAGGCGCCACGGTGCAAGCGCACGATCCGGAAGCAATGCCAAACGTGCAAGAAATTTATGGTGAGCAAATTACCTTTTGCGATCTTAGTGCGGACGCACTTCGCAATGCCGACGCGTTGGCGATTATGACCGAGTGGAACGAGTATAAGCGTCCGAATTGGGATGAAATGATCGGCCTGATGGCTGCCCCTAACGTCTTTGACGGTCGCAATCTCTACGAGCCCGATCGGATGCGCGATCGTGGTTTCACCTATCACAGCGTGGGTCGTCCCGCTGTTTAGTTGGGCGTGCGGTGGGGCAAAGCTAGGTATTCCCCGCAAACCACTGCTGACTCGTCGCTAAGGCTATTGCGGGTGAGCCGGTTTTCTTGACACTAGCACCACAGGCGTTTAGCCTAATTTTATAGAGGTTGAGGGGGCTTATTGCGCCGAGACGGGGCTCTCATCAAAAGCATACAAGAGACGCAGGCTGCGCGCTCTTTCTGCTGCACGGAACATGCAATCTCGCATTGATGCCGAATTCTTTGCGCTCCTGTTGCGCCAAAGTTTGCTGCAGGTTCGTCTTGCGGTGATTGAATCGCTGAGCGACCTGTCGGAGTTCAAAGACGACGTAATTTCAGTGGTTCCAAATTTGATAGTTCAGATGTGAGCCGTGGGGGCAAGCCCGGGGGGGAAACACGAGGAAAATAGGGGGGGGGACCCACCCCCGCGAGCGCCCCCCGCGGCCTTTTGGACAAACGAAATTTATTTTAATGACACAAGTTATGGGGGGTAGCA
>JBCDBK010000075.1:0-26333 GCA_039184115.1 Planctomycetota bacterium
GCGAGCGTGAGTAGATCCTTCGGACTGGTCTGATGCCCGGCAGCCGTCAGTCCGTGCGTATTGGCGAAGCTCGAATCTGACATGCCGAGTTGCTTTGCCCGGCGATTCATCGCCTCGATAAAACTCTGGTAGCTATCGCCTTGATCGTTGCCGTCTGGTGAGAGGCGATCGCCGAAATGCTCGCCGAGCGCGACGGACGCGTCGTTGCCTGATGGCAATAGCAAGCCATAGAGTAGCTCGCCGACAGAAATCTTCTCGCCGACGCGTACGCCCGCAGTCGATCCGATCGTGTTGTCCGCGCGTCGCGAAAACGTGACGACCTCTTCGAGAACTGCCGGATCCTTCTCAGCCAAACTCGTAACCAGAAAGGCCGTCATAATCTTTGTCGTGCTTGCCATGTCGCGAGGCTGATCTTCGTCTTGACCCCACAGAAATTTTCCGGTCGACGCGTCGCCAATCGCCCACGCCTTGCATGTAACAAAAGGCGGGCCGATCAGCGCATCGGCGGGAGCGCGATCGATCTTCCGTGCGTTAATCTCCGCCGGGTCGGGTTGGTCAGGGTCCTCGGTGACGAGCGCACCGAGTGCCTCCCAGGTTTTGGCATCCACTGCGCCCGTATCGGGAAGATCGTTCGCGCGTTGGAACGCTTGGACGGCACCTTCGGTTTGCGGACCAAAGTCGCCATCAACGCCAATATCGAGACGAGGTATTCGTGCGTTGAGCGTTCGTTGCAGGGCTTCTACCAGATGCCCGCTTGCGCCGATGGCCATTGGTTTGGACTCGTCCAAGTCCTCCGAGGTCGGCTCGGTGTTAAAGTGATCGTAGGCAATGCGTGCAACCTTGCCGCACAACACCTGCGCCGCGTTGTTGTAAGACCAACTCCGATCCTCGTTGTTCGCAGTCAACACGCACACAATGATCGGTCCGCTGGGGCTTTCGATAATTCCAGCGTTGGTTCGCACCGCAGAGACGGCCCCAGTCTTATGCGCGAACTTGGTGCCGGGCGGCAAATCGCGGGCACACATCGAACGATCGGCGCAGGCGTACAGGTGCTTTTTCATTTGTTCGCATGCCGCTGCGCTGACAAGCTCGCCGTTGTGCAGCGCTGTGAACAGTTTGACCATCTCCGCTGCGGAAGTGCTACCTAATCCGAACTGCTTGCTACGGTCGGGAAATACCGAGGTCGAGCGAAGCGTCACTTTGGAATGCAGTTTCGTGTGCGGGCAATCGAGCTTTTCCATCATCGCGGCGGTGGCTGGCAAGCCAACTCGATCGGCAACGAGATTGGTCGCGGTATTCTCGGAGTACACAATCATCAGTCGAATCGTATCGTGCAACGAGAAAGTCGTCCCCGGCGAAAAATCGACTGTCAATGTGCCCGAATCGCGAATCTTATCGGCTTCTGTTAGCGTGACCGATTGCTTCAAATCGAGTGCGCCGTCGGCGATTGCCTGGTAGGCAGTGATCATCACCGGAAACTTGATCAGGCTCGCCGTTGGCATCGGTTCGTCGGCGCGATAGGTAAACGATTCGCCTGTTGGCAGATGTTTAATCGCGACGCCCACGTCGCCGTCGTGTCCGTTGATCAGCGGTCGCAGCTTGCCAGCCAAGTCTGCGGCCGCGTCGCAAGCCAACACGAACGAGAGAATCGATACGAGTGCGGAGTAGGTCAGTGCTCTCGATATGACCGTCAGTCGGCGGAACGTCGTTGGTTGGTACATTGGTGGCAGCCCTTGCAGAATCGAAGATGGACTTAAGTCGTCAACAGCTCAACGCCATTGCCGTTGGCGCTCGGATAATGGCAAACGCCGCGTTCGACGACGGCACCGGTCGCAATGTCGCTGGCAAGCAAGGCGGCACCGTCCATGTCTACGAAGTCCAGCAGCGGCAGTAGCTGCGCGATTGCCGAAATACCGACGGTCGATTCAGTCATGCACCCGACCATCACCTGCATGTCGAGCCGGCGAGCCGTGCTGATCATCCGTCGTGCCGGCGTTAGGCCTCCGCACTTGACGAGCTTAATGTTGACACCGTGAAAACATCCGTGGCAAGCCTCGACATCCGCTTCATGAATGCAACTCTCGTCCGCGACGATAGGCAAGGCTGAGTTTTTGAAAACCTCCTTGTGGCCCTCCCAGTTGTCCGCACGTAATGGTTGCTCGATGAACTCGACATTGAGTGCTTTCAACTCGGTAGAGTTTTCGATCGTCTCCGAGACCGACCAGCCGCAGTTCGCGTCGACGCGAAACTTGGCGTCGGTGTGCTGACGCAGCTCTTTGATGATCTCTAAGTCGTGGGCTGTGCCTAGCTTGATCTTGTAGACCGGCCAATCCGGTACTTCTTCTAACTTTGCAACCATCACGTCGATCGAGTCGATGCCTATCGTGTAGTTCGACGCGGGTACCTGGCTATTGTCGAGCCCCCAGAGTCGATAGACGGGAGCTCCTTGCTGCTTGCCCCAAAGGTCATAAGCTGCTTGATCAAGCGCGCAGAGAGCAAACGGGCAGTCGTGCAGCGCTTCGTGGACATTGGCCCAAAGACGCTCGGGTTCAAGCGGTTCGTGCGATTCGATAACAGAGCGAACCGATTCGAGCGCAGACTGCATACGCTCGAGAGTCATCCCGTAGTAGGCGTTCGTTGTTGCTTCGCCGTAGCCAGAGCTTTGACCATCGCTGAGTTCGACGATTAACGTCGGCTGCACGTCGATCGACTCCCGCGAAATCGTAAAGGTGTGCCGGAGCGGAAGATTAAACGTGTGGGTCGAGAGTTTCACTGCGAATAACTGCGGAGTTTGCAACCGGGGGCGGAGGGTCGGCACGGATGCTGCGTCTTAAGTGGATGCCACCAGCGGCGACATTGCCTGAATCGCCTCGACAAGCTCGTCGCTACCGTGCCGGATGACGTCACACACCGGCAGACCGAGTTCGCGACGAACCTTCTCGCGTTCCGCATCCGCTTCGCCAGCCGTGACGAAGCTGCTGTTCATAGCGACCCCAATCACCTTCGAGGGACCCATCAGATTCGCCATCATTTCGTAAGTTTCGATCAGCTTCGGCAGCGATTGGAGCGGGATATGTTCCATGCCATTTACGTTTTTGCGACCGACCTCGTAACACATAATCATGCCGTGCGGCATGCAGCCATGCAGCAGACTTAGGGTCACCCCGGAGTATCTTGGATGAGCGAGACTGCCCTGCCCTTCAATCACCATCACCTCGTGGTGCTGATTGGCGAGCAGCAGTTTTTCGACCGCTCCGCTCACAAAGTCGGCCACGACGCAGTCAATCGGCGCGCCGTCGCCTTCAATCAAAATGCCCGTCTGACCGGTCGCGACGAACTTCGTTTTGAGTCCGGTTCGCTGCAAAGCGTGCGTCAGCTCTAAGGCGACCAACATCTTCCCTAGGCTGCAATCTTGGCCGACGGTGTGGATACGCAGGCATTCCTCTCGGATATCCTTGCGATTAGCTACGTCACGCTCCGAGTTTTTTCGCACGTCCACAAGCTGGACGTTCTTAGCCGTTGCGGCGGCACTGAACTCGGCGTCGTCAGAAAGAAAGTCGTGGAGCCCTGAAATCACGCTCATCCCACGATCGATGGCACCTAAAATAACGCTTCGCCACGACTCTGGAATGCGCCCGCCAGGAGGCGCGATACCAAGCATTAGTGCATTAGCATCAGGTGCACTATCCAAACTGCCAACGACTGGGATCGCACCACCAACGCCGAGCAGCTGCTCGGCAGTCTTGCCGACTTGTGTCGTGTCGAGCAGCGCGACGACATCTTGTGGCTTGTATCGCAAAACCGACGCGGCCGTCTTGGCGGTGATCGGCTCGCTGTGTCCTTCGGTCAATATGATCAAGCGCCGAGCGCTTGCGTCTAATCGGTGGTCAGATGCTTGATCGATCATACGTTTGTCTTGCGGCGAGCGAGCTGATTCCGTAACGGCTTGATTAACAAGTCTATGGTAATGCCAGCGTTGTAGGCGTAAAAGCCTTGCGCGACGATAAACGCCATAGTTTCAACAGACGACCGCCGGAAAGTTAACCAACTTGACCGTGATTAACAGCAAGCAATCCCTAGGACGACTGCAATGGGTTTGACCTCGCGATTTCGCGCATGATGCTATTAGTTACGCGCACTCAATTCATTCGGGCAATTGGAGAACGAATTTGGCAAGCGCACATTGCGATGCAGGCACATCGCTGTAGGTGCAAATCTTGAAGGTCGCGTCCGCGAACTTCTCGAGGGCTTCAGGTGTGCCAAGCGAAGCTAACAGGCAAGGCTGCTGGCCGATCAAGTGTTCGACGAATGTCTGTTGCTGAGGCAGTAGTCCGAAAGCGTGCCAGGCGGCTGGCTTAACGATGATCGCGACCAGCAGTTGCTCGACATGAGCGACTTGTTCCAGCACGCGTTGATAGTCCTGCTCTTCGTTGAGTGGACCTAACTCGAAATAATCGGCACCTGGCGCTCGCTCGCGGATCGCCTCCCCCAGTGGCTGTTCGGGAGGGTCCAGGTGCGACTGGTAGGGGCGAACCAGCACCACTGACAACGATTGGCTAGTATCAAATCCTGAAAAGCCGTTCGCTCCGCTAACCACACGAATCGCGCGTTCCGCCGTTTGGTCTACAAGCGAGGTGATTTGCTCGGCTACTCGACCGGGGTCGGCATCGTTTTCGTATATCTGCCTCTTGAGTTGCCAAAGTCTTGCAAACGCTTCGTCGACGCGTTGTTCAGGCAGGTCGCCAGCATCAACGGCTTTTTCGAGAGCGATGAGCGTTGCTGAGGGCTCTGCCACGTCCAACAAGATATCGACGCCAGACAACATCGCATTGACCGCAAGTTCGCCTTCGCTGTTGAATCGGGACTTGACGCCCTCCATCAGTAAACTGTCGCTGACCACTGCGCCACTGAACCCGATCTGCTCGCGCAGTAAGTCGATGAGAATCGACGACGAAAGCGTCGCCGGCGCGCCCGTATCGTCCCAGGCGGGATAGCGCACATGTGCGCTCATAACGAGCGGCACGCCCGCGTCGATCGCAGCACGGAACGGCACGAGTTCGCAGCTTTCTAATTGCTGAAGATCGCCAACGATAGTCGGTAACGCGTGATGCGAATCTTCGTGCGTGTTACCGTGGCCGGGAAAATGCTTGACCGTGCTTAGCAGCCCGCCTGCTGCGCAACCTCGCACGAATGCCGTCACAAGTTCCGCGACTCGCTCGGGATCGCTGCCGAAAGCACGCGTTGCAATGATCGGATTACGCGGGTCGACATTGACATCGGCAACTGGTGCGAAAGCGATGTGTATGCCGCTTGCGCGCGCATCGATAGCGGTCAGCCTGGCAAACTCTTCGACGGCCTCGACTGCTTGATCTCCCAATGCATCGAACGCCATCGCGTGCGGGAACAACTCGGGACCGTGCAACTGCTGGCCGACGCCCCGTTCGATATCTGCCGAGACCAGCAGCGGCACGTCGCAGCGGGCCTGCAGTTCGGCCAACGTGGCGGGTGTTTGATCTCGCTTGCCGTTGAATACGATGAGTCCCCCAACTGGGCATTCGGTCAGCAGCTGGTCAATGCGCTCGGCATCTTGCTCGACGGTGCGCACTGGCGGCAGATTCGATCCGATACGCACGACCATCAGCTGTGCGAGTTTTTCTCGCAGCGAGGTTGGAGGGCTCAGTTGTGTGTCGGTGGTACTCAAACGGTGGACTCCTCAGCACTTGTCGATTCCTCTGGTTCTACTTTCTTGCCAAAGTCCGCATCGAGCGGGATCAGCCAACACACAAAGAAACTTGGAATCGTGGCGAGCATCACCCAGATGAAGAAGTCTCGATAGCCTAGGATTTCTTGCATAGCACCAGCCCACATGCCGGGGACCATCACGCCAAGTGCCATAAAGCCGGTACAGATCGCGTAGTGGGCCGTTTCGTGATTGCCGCGAGCAATGTAAAGCAGGTAGAGCATATAACCTGCGAATCCGAAGCCATAGCCAAACTGTTCGATCGCCACCGCCGCACAGATCCAAAGGTAGTTATCAGGTTGGACGGCCGCCAAGTAAATATACGCAAGGTTTGGAGCGTTGATCGACA
This sequence comes from Planctomycetota bacterium, assembly GCA_039184115.1. Taxonomy (GTDB): domain Bacteria; phylum Planctomycetota; class Planctomycetia; order Pirellulales; family Lacipirellulaceae; genus Bythopirellula. The sequence continues at coordinate 6,090 of JBCDBK010000075.1, forward strand.
CGACCATCCACCAAATCCAAGCCTTTAGCCCCTGCTTAGCGGCTAGGGTGCCGCCAAGGATGCCGCCTGCTAGCAGCAACACCGCCCCGACAGTGCCGTCTAACCATCCGACCTGCTGGGTAGAAAGTCCCAATCCACCTTCTTCGACGGAATCGAGAAAGAAAGGACTTTTGAGTGCCACAAGTTGGGCTTCTGAGAATCGATAGAGAAGTATGAACGCGAGAACAATTCCAATTCTCGGTTTTCGAAAGAAGCAAGTAAACGTTGTGCTGAATTCGCGAATCAGCTCACTGCTGCTGGTCGTCTGCGTTCGGACGTCGCGGGCAGGCTTGGGTAGGGCGAACTTGTGGAACAATGCCAATAGCAGCAGGTATCCAGCCACAAGTAAGAATGTCATGCTCCAAGCCCCGGAAATACTTTCCAGGTGGCGTTCTTGATAGCCCGCGAAGATAACCAGCAAGCCTTGGCAAGCAATCATGCCCAGACGCCAGCACGTACTGCGAATACCTACGAAGAAGGCTTGCTCGTGACTGTCGGAGGCGAGCATGTAGAAGCCGTCAGAGGCGATATCGTGGGTGGCGGATGCCAGCGCGACGACACTAAGCAGCAGGATCGACCAGAAGAAGAACTCGGTGGTTGGAATCACCATAGCGACGCCGGCGAGTCCCGCGGATAGCGACACCTGCGTGATCAGAATCCACCATCGCTTCGTTTTCAGAATATCAACGATCGGGCTCCACAGTGGCTTAATCACCCACGGCCAGCCGAGTAGGCTGACGTAGAAGGCAATTTCCGCATTGGAAACCTCCATCTTTTTGTAGAACACCCGCGAGACAAAAATCACCATCGTGTAGGGTATCGCCTGCGTGAAGTACAGCGTCGGCACCCAAATCCAAGGACTACGCGTTGTTACTACAGAATCGCGGGCTGACATCGCGCAATCGAAAGAAGAGGGAGGTGGTGACGCTTTAACTTACTCGGTTACGCTGATCGTGGCGATGGGACCTTCGATTCCAGTGCGACTGACGGCCGATACGGCAATCTGCCGTGTTGGCCTATCGTCGGCGGAATCGACGGAAACCGACTGGATGTGCCCGGCAGAGATCTCCGTCGACCAAGCATCGGCATGTTCTCTTCGCACCACCCACAGCCAGGGTGCGTCGCCACTGGATACCCCCAGCGTCAGGGTCGATCCATCGGCTGATTGCGCTAGCTGAAGTTCGGGACGCGCGGGCTGCCGATCGTCGAGCCACGGCGACGCTGGAACTAGCGCTGGTTCGCGGTAAGGACCTTCCCGCAGTGCCGGCGCGACGCCACGCTCGTCGTCCATCAGTGCTTTCATGCTAAAGTGAACATTGCCTGTGGCACCCGGATGACCGCGCGTATGCTTAATCTGCAGCGTGATTTCATCTGCTGTCCACGCGTTTTTCGATGCGTTGGCGACGCGCGAAGTGTAGTTGCCTGGCCATAGGTGTCGTTGCTGTCGGTTCTCTTGATGCCACCACTGCATCAGCAACGGATAGGATTGGCCGGGGCTCGCGACCTTCCAATAGAGCTGTGGAGTAAGGTAATCCACCCAACCGAGATTCCACCACTTTTTCGCGTCGGCGTAAAGTGAAGCATACGCGTCGAAACCACTGATCTGAGGTGGATTGCCTGGACGCCAAATCCCGAATGGACTGATGCCAAACTTCACCCAGGGCTTCGCCGCGTGCACCTCCGTCGCAACGCGATGGATAAACTGATCGACGTTCTGGCGGCGCCAATCCTCTCGATCGAGCTGGTTACCGGCTGCCACCGCTTGTTGCCAGCTTCTGTCATCGGGAAACGGGACGGTGTTTTTGTCGTCATCCTTGATCTTGTACGGATAAAAATAGTCGTCGAAGTGAACCCCGTCGACATCGTAGCGATTGACGACGTCGAGGATTACCGCGGCGCTGTGATCGGCAGCACCAGGTTCCCCTGGGTCCATCCAGAGATGCTTGCCGTATTCACGTACGATTTCGGGTTGCGTCTTGCTAATGTGATTGGCGGGAAGCTGGCCCTGCGAGCCTGGGTGCAGTGCTCGGTAAGGATTGAACCAGGCGTGAAGCTCCAGTCCGCGACGATGCGCCTGCTCGACGACAACTTCCAAGGGATCGTAGTAGGGATCGGGCGCCTCTCCCATCGTGCCGGTCAGATACTCCGACCAGGGCTCCAACTCCGACGCATACAGCGCGTCACAGTGCGGTCGCACCTGAAAGACGATGGCATTGAGATTTAGCTCGACGGCTCGATCAAGGATTGCCAACAGCTCGGCTTGCTGATCCGCAGTCGACAGTCCTCGCTTTGACGGCCAATCAATATTCGCGACCGTCGCGACCCAAGCAGCGCGAAACTCGCGCGGTGGCGTGGGCATCTTTGTTTCAGCGGCTTTGACCGGCGGAGAGTGATACGAGAAGAGCAATGCTAGAGAAAAAATGGCGAGGCATTGAGTCTTCGCAGCAGAGATTGCCATTGGTTGCACGGAGGAGCTTCCCGATTTTGCTGGGCATCGACAGTCGCAACTCATTCTTGCACGCGTCCGAGTCGAGAACAAGCGACCAACGCGAGTCTCACTGCTCGTTGTGCGTGGTTTTTTCGCTGTTTTGCGAACCCTGCGTCACTCGATCAGGTTCTGTCGCCGCGTTGTGTGCGCTCAAAAAAAGCCGCCTTAGCATTTCTGCTAACGCGGCTTCGATTTTGTCACGCGGTGAGCCCTTGCGGACACCACTCGTAGGTTTCTGTTCTACTTGCGTCGACCAAGCAGGCAGATGCTGGCCAAACCGGCGAGAGCAAGTGAGGTCGGCTCGGGAATACTCACAAGCGAAACGTTGTCAAAGAAGCCGCCGCCGCCTGCGGAGCTAAGGTTGGAAGGACCGCCAAGACGGATCGAGTCGACGCCGTTGGCGTTCCAAGCGGCCGCTACCACTTCGGTGCCGTTGATGATGCCCGTGGATCCTAGGTCAATGGTGAAAGTGGCGGTGGAACCATCGAGTACAACTTGAAAGCGATGCCAGCCTGCGATGGGCTCATTGGCAATCGAAGTCCCCCCATCGTCCGTGAGGTCGTCGAATGCTACCCAACTTGGGCCGGGCAGTACTACGCGAACCGCATAGTGATTTGGTGAGTTGTACATGCCCATCTCAAGCAGATTTGCAACACCGGAAAAGCGCAGGCCAGCTGTGAGCCGCTTGTTCGCGGAGGTACCGTCATCGTAGATGTCGGCCGTGTAGATGAGCGGGGTGCTTGCCGAAGCCTGTTGAACTGGCACGGTAACGATATTATCGGCGCCGCCGGGATGAGCCATTGATTGACCTGGATTCCCAAATGCACCGTCAAGCGTGCCTAGTCCCGCATTGCCCCAAACGGCTTGCATGGCAGCCGTGTCAGCGTAGGACTCGAAATCATCGCTGAAGATTGTTGTGGCATTGGCCGAGCTGCTGGCCACCACGCCAATTGCCACCAAGGCAACTGAGAAGAAACCAAACCTTTTCAAGATCTTCATTAGTACTACTCCCCTAGTGAGACAAGTCACTTAAAATGTGGATGGTGATTCGTAATGTCTTAGGATTCAATAAATATTGTAATGCCGACTGGCAATCATATCGTGCGCTCTTCGTTGGCTCCGCTGAATCATCTAAACTGCGAGTCGCAACTTCACATGTCTAGGATAATTCGAGGGTTGAAATCAAGCAACGTGTTTCGCGCATCCGATTACCCTTTCTGCGCAAGATTCGCTCGATGGAGGTACTCGATCTACCTGATTGAGATCATCGAAGCAAGGTTTCATTGGGCTGAGACCACTTCCTCGCCATTGACCGATGCCAAGGCGACATACAGATCGGGGTCGATATCATCGGCGAGAAAGTGCGAACTACCGTCGATGTAGCCAAAGTGGGCACCGCCCGGGTGGTAACTGCCGAAATGGAGGTTGTGCAGTCCGACAACTTCTTGGCCGCCAGGTAGCAGTTCTGGGTTGTTGCCCCACGCGACGTGGCTAACGTAGTAGTTGTTAGGGTGCAGCGGTGCGTTGATCGGATAGCGACCATCAACATTCTTGCATGAGTACAGCACAATGCTGGTCGCGCTATTCGCGCGGCCACCAACCATCCACGACCGCGTCTGATACCAGCGCTCGCCAAGCAGGAATGAGTTGCTGGTGCCGTCAGTTACGTGTCGCAACTCGACTTCGCTGCCGTAGTAGAGTGCGCCGTCTTGGTTCATGGCCCAGTCGCCAGAACTGATGTAGTCGTCTTCGACCCCACGACTAAATGCAGAGCCTGTCACACCGGCATACGACCGCGATGTGTAGAACTCATCATCTTCGAAGTCGTCAAAACTGTCGGGGTCGGAAGGACACTGATAAACGGGGGCCTCAATCTGGCGCAGCGCGTCTAGCTCGGGATCGTCGTAAATATCGGGCTCCGCCTGGTAAGACTCTCGGTTGCCACGACGAGCCGTCTCGGTCGTGCTTTTGCGATCGAGAATCTCTAAGACCGCATCCGAGAGATTCGCGAATTCTGCGTACGGTAGGATGGTCACATGAAATGACAATCCATTGCGCCCCAAGTATTGGCCCGCCTTCTCAGAGGCATTGGGCCGAGCACCTTCGGGCAATCGGCCAAGCGTCGACTCGTAGTTGAGACAAGCCAGCCCGATCTGCTTAACGTTGTTGATGCACGTCATGCGTCGCGCCGACTCGCGCGCCGCCTGAATCGCAGGCAGCAACAACGCGACGAGCACTCCAATGATCGCGATTACGACCAGCAATTCGACCAGTGTAAATCCGTCAGTACGTTTGGTTGGAGTGCGTCTGATACTGACCGATGACGACAAGGATATGATGTTCATAGCACAGCATTCCGGTGCGGGAGAAGCGAATCGTCTACACTTTGATTTTAGAATCAATCGTGAAATCTACAAAGTGAATCCAGCGCAGTTATTTCTCCATAATGCGCACCGAATTAGTAGTCCAAATTGGCTTGTGCGGTGAACTTCGGCGAGTCCTACGAACTGTTACGGCTAGCGAAAGGCAGCCGATTGTAAACATCGCGGCTGTGGCTGGCTCGGGAACTGCCGACGCGCTAACGTTGGCGGCAGGGCCGAAATTTCGTTGCCACACTAGATAGTCGGCGCCGTCGACATTGCCATCGCCGTCCGCGTCGCCGTCTGCAATCGACGCTGCGGCCGTGATTCCATAACCCGTCTGCCAGGCGTCCAAGTCTGCCCCGTCGACGAAACCATTGCCGTCGAAGTCGCCAGGTATAGGTGGTACAAACACGGCCTGCGGATCCCAGAATATATCATCGAGATAGACCTGCGCGTCGGAGCTGCCGACCAACTGTATTGAATCGATCGAGACATTGGTCCCATCAATCTGCCCGTTGCCGGCGCCGATCCACGCCTCCCACTCGCTCGGTTCGTCGAGGAACCACTCGTACTTGTGCCACTGATTGTCGGCGATGACTGACTGCAACACTCCTCGATCGCCGGTCTCGGGATCGTCGAGCGCGATACTTACTTCCAATCCTGGATCGTCTGTCTTCAGCCAGAACCCGATTGAGCCGATGGACTCAAACTGCAGATTGTCGATGCGCGCCGCAGTGTTCGAACCTCCGTCTTGAAACCCATAGCGCGCACCTGAAATATGTCGGACTAAGAAGTCGGTGCCAGAGCTCTCGTCGTAGGTGATATCGAGCAGTTGCGAATGCGAACCGCTTCGTGCCTCGGCGTTTGACCGTTCTGCCGTCGAGCCGGCCACGTTCGGCGTCGTGCTGCCAGAAAAAGTGGGCGACCGATGAAAGGTTCCTTCGTGGCCGTCGATATTGCCATCGGTGCTGCCGGTATAGTCGTCGAAGTTGACGAGTGTCTTGGTGCCGTAGGTGACGTTGGTGCCAGCCGTCTCAGCAGTGCGTAACTGGATGTCGGCACCGTAGTAATACTTCAAGATGTCGAGATACGAAACGCTGTTGTCGGACAGAAAGTCAGCACCGTTTTGACTTTTCGCGCCGCGATTCGGCCAGTTGGGATTGGTCGGGGTGCCGCGAAAACCGAGTGTCGAACCTTGGTTGAAGCCGCCGGTAAGATCATTGGCATACGTGTACGTGACGAAGCGCTCGGTGTTGGTCGGATCGGGGTCGCCTCGACCGACAATAATACCTGGATCGTCGATATCGAATGTCTGGTTGGCGTTAGGAATCGACCCGGCGACATAAAACGAAGCGATAAGCACATCGCTTTGGGCTCCGATGTTGTCGCGGACCCACAGAATCTCACCTTCGGTCGCCTGCGCGGCTTGCTGATGGATGGTGCCGGCGCTGCCAGCGCAGCTAAACACCTGATCGCTGGTGCCGTCATTGATAAAGCCCTGCAGGTCCATTTTGTAGTACGCGAACGTACGTGCCGCGACTGCCTGCGCTTTGAGTGCTTCAAAACTCGCTAATCCATTCTCGCACTTCACGACGTTGGGAACGTAGTCGGTTTCCGTGGCGACGTTGCCCGAGCCAGTGACGTTGATCGTCGTGAGTGCGTCGAACTGCGCGTGGCTGAGGTTGGCCGCCGAAATGAGCAGTGCGACTGCGAAACCTAGTACAAACTTGGGCATGAGATTCGACTAACGCGCTGACGGAGATGCAACTGAAGAAAAAGAAACCCGTGTCGCGGACTGCCCTTATTGCCACGACACGGGGAAGGAATCTACTCTTGAGTTTCAATTTGTCTGCTAACGACGTCTGCCAGTGAGCAAACCTGCCGTAGACAGCAGAATCAGTGCGATGCTCGTCGGCTCGGGTACTGCTGCAGCGCCCAATGCCGGGTTGACGGGATAGTCGAACTGCCACTGACCGATCAAAGCGGAGTTGTCGCGCTGCAAGGCGAGGAAGTCGGCACCATCGACGTCGCCGTCAGGTTCGGTGTCGGTGCCACCTGCCAAGACTTCGTCAACAAGTGTGAGTGACACGTTGTCAAAGGCAACCCCGTTGGCGGAACCGACGCCTGAGGGACTACCTATCCTGAAAGAGTCGTAGCCGCCTGGGAAGGTCTCGATTTCCCAGGTGACGCTGGAATCGATACCTGCCACATCACTGCCGGCAGTAATCGTCGCGCCGTTGTCGAGGCCATCGCGGTAGAGATCGAGTTCAACGGTCACGGTCGTATCGGTGATGGTTGCAGAATAGGTATGCCAGCCAGCCCCAATATCGACTGGATTGACAACTCCGTCAGCCTCGCCATCAACGGGTGTGGTGTCGAGGGCCAAGTCGAGCGGGAAGAACTGCCAGTTCGGTGCCTGAACGAGATCACCTCCAAATGGGCCGAACAGAATGAGGCGATAGGCGTAGGTTGTCGTGGGGATGACCGTCACTCCGTCAGTTGGATCGACGGCGTCAGCATTCCACGTGCCTAGCTCCAGAATGCTGGAGGTATTCGTCCGATTTCGCAGGCCGATACTTGTTCGAGAGTTGCCGTCGTTGCCGACAAAGATATCTCCCTGCAAGTGAATGCTTTGCGACGCCGAAGGCTCAATCGGCGAGGCGGGAGTCAACGCCGTGTGTTGTAAGACGGATCCGCCGATGTGGTCGACCGCCTGCACATCAATTCCCGGGAACAGTCCGTCATCCGTCGATAGAATGCCATCGTCTGGCAACGCGGGTGTATCGTTACCAGGGCCGTTGCGCGGTTCCCACACGGCATAGAGTTCACCATCGTTGTTGTACGAATCAAAGTTATCGTCAACGATTGTCGTATCGGCGTATGCCAGCGGCAGCGCAATCACCGCAAGCAACAGAGCAGAAATGGACCTGACTAGCATCGACTTCGTCTCCCCTCGGTACTTGGACAAGTGTATTTCCTTTAGGTTGCTGGCGCTGCAAGAAGGTGCCGACCGACTGTTTGCAAGTCAATTTCTCTGGCACAATGAACCGTGTTAAGTCCGCCGCTCATGCCAACCGCCTAACACTAATCATATACGCACCAGCAAATATTCGCGAAACATTTAACGCGCAATTCTTTATCGAAGTTGCGCAGTTTAACTAGTCGATCGCACCAGCTGCTTGCGGTACTCCAGCGGTGTCTGCTGGAACCGTTTACGAAACGCCACGCCAAAGCGAGTCGCGTTTGAGAAGCCGCAAGCCAGTGCGATTTCGCCGATCGGCAAGTCGGTGCGCGACAGCATTGTTTTGCCTTTATCTAATCGCACGCGACGAATCTCTTCGGCCGGCGAACGGCCCAGATACTTCTGAAACTGAATCTCTAAGCTGCGCCGCGAAACGGGCACTTCACGCAGGATATCTTTCACGGCAATGTCGTGAAATGCATGCGTCTGAATGTAACGCAGTGCATGCACGACCACCTCATCGTCGATTGCCAAAATGTCGGTCGACTGGCGGCTGATGACGCCTTCTGGCGGAATGAGCTTCGCACTGGTGGGTGGCTGCTGACCTTGCAAGGTTCGATCGAGCAACGCCGCGGCTTCGTATCCGATGCGACGCCCGGCGACCGCAACGCTCGAAAGTGGCGGCGTGCAAACGTCACACAACAGTTCGTCCGTGTCTCCAGCAAGAATCGCCACGCTATCCGGTACCCGTATCTCGCTAAGGTAGCAAATCTCCGCAAGTTGCTGTCCGCACTGTGCATCGGCTGTAAAGACGGCAACAGGTCTTGGCAAAGACGATAGCCAGCGAATGACGCGTCGTTGCTGTTCGCCCCAGCCGATCTTGCGTCCGATGCGGTAGCCCGGCTTGTACTCCCGACACTCGAACCCCGCGAGCTTGACGGCTGCGACAAACTCTTTTCCGCGCTTGTTGGAATACTTGCGACTCGGGGGCGCGAAGTAGGCGAAATGTTCGAAGCCGCGATCGCGCAGATGAGTCAGCGCCATATCGGCGCGCTCGCGGTCGTCGGTGACCACGTCGAACACGCCGTCGAGTCCCTCGAAAACGGTGTCAACGTTAACAGTCGGAATCGCGCGATCACGAATCTGGTCGAGCTGCGTACGCGTGCCAATTCGAGCGATAATGCCATCGCCGTTCCATAGATCGGGCAATGACGATCGCTGTTCGTGGTCGCGGGGATCGATCAGCAGATTCCAGTGTCCGTGATTCTGCGAATAGTCCGCGATCCCACGGATTACGCTGCAGCCCCAGCTATCTTCAGTCTCGACGAGTACGGCGACTTGGCGGATGTGCATGATTTGCGATCTGGTGCGCTTTTGAGTGAATCGTGCCCCGCCTCTACAGTTTCGATTCTAGTCAAGGCCTTGCGCAATTTCGATAGGAAGAAACGAATTTTTCCCTTCTGCAATTCTGGGCAACTGCTAAGCTATCCGGAGCCGCATATTGCGGTTCGTGACGAATTGACGCCAGGCTGTATGAATCTGAATTCGATGCCATGACTCAAGTAGCAATCGGTTTGATGAGCGGCACGTCTTGCGACGGCGTCGATGCTGCGCTACTGAAAACCGATGGCGAGAGCGACATCGTCTTTTACGGCGGGCTCACGGTGCCCTATGACAGCGAGTTGCGCGCTCGTCTGCAGGAAGCCTCGCAGCATGACGTACCGCTGACAGAATTGCTGCGTCTGGAGCGGGAGATATCGGCGCTACACGTACAAGCGGTGCACGGACTTCGTCAGCAGTATCCGACCGAGTCGAAAGACGTCGAAGTGATTGGCTTCCACGGCCATACGGTTCGGCATGTGCCAGGTGACGGATTAACCTTGCAGATCGGAAATCCTTGGCAGCTTGCCAAAGAGTTCGATATTCCGGTCATTTCCGATTTCCGACGGTGCGATATGGCTGCCGGTGGACAAGGCGCGCCCTTAGTCGCGATGTTCCATCGCGCGCTGTTTTCCGACGAGCCGCGTCCGACGGTGGTGCTTAACTTGGGCGGAGTGGCCAACGTGACGTGGCTGGGCGAGCAAGACGAGATCATTGCGGGGGACTCCGGTCCCGGCTGCGGCTTGATTGACGAATGGGCTCAAGCGATGGCTGATCTGCCGCACGACCGCGATGGCCGACTAGCGCTGGCTGGCAAGGTCGACGTCGGAACCGTCGAAGCGGCGCTCAGCGCCGACTTCTTCTCACAGCCTCTACCCAAAGCTGCGGACCGCTACGACTTTGATCACGTTGATGTCTCTAACCTCAGCATCGAAGATGGAGCGGCCACTTTGTGCGCCGTCACCGCCGAGGCCGTATATCGAGCCGTCAGACGCCTGCCAGCCATGCCTGAGCACATTTGGGTTACCGGCGGCGGCGTACACCATCCGGTGATTATGAAACTCTTGGAAAACCGCTTTGGGAAGATCAAGAACATTCGCGATCGGGGCCTAAATCCCGACACATTGGAAGCGGAATGCTTTGCCTGGCTTGCTGTGCGGCATCAGCAGCAATTGCCTCTAACCATCCCGGAAACAACGGGCTGTACGCAGCCGATGAGCGGCGGAGTGTCCGTCAACTTTCGTTGATCAAAAGTTGACGAGACCACGAGCTGCCAGCTTCAAGCAACCGTCCACTGGGGCCTGGACGAGCTCGAGCGATTCGACTGCTAATTCTGTCGAGGCTAGCCGCTGCGCTAGTTTGGCTCTCGCGTATTCGCTCCCGCAGAGCACTCCGCCGGCAATGGCAAGCGGAACCTGCAACGCCATGTCGAGTTGCTGAGCAACGCAGCCGACGTGCCGCGCCCAATGCTGGGCCGCGGTGTCGAGCAACGAGACGGCTACTTCGTCGCCACTTTCGGCCTGGTCGCAGACCAGTGGGGCGAGATTGGCGATGCCCAGACGAACGTCGCCACGCTTGCGAAGTGCGTTGAGTAGCTCGCGTGCACTTTCTACTTCCAAGTCCTGCAAAATCGCTGGCGTCAGTTTCGTCTCGCAGGCCCGGCCGTCGTCGGCCTGCGCGACAGCGCGCAACGCGGTTAGGCCGATCCAATACGCACTACCTTCATCACCAAACCAGTAGCCCCAACCTCCGACGATTGCGGTCGAACCAGATTGATTCATCCCGAAGGCGACGGCACCCGTACCTACGATCAACGCCACGCCCCAACCAGCTGGCGTGCCAGCGGCAAGTGCCGCTTCGCCGTCATGCGCGACTCGCGTGTGAGCGAGTTTGAGTTGCTTCGCGGCGAAGCCAAGAATCTTTCGCTGCGCCGATTCAGTACCGGAACCGGCCAAGGCGACCACACTGGCAGCGATCGATTCGCGCAGCACGCCTGCATTGGAACATGCTTGATCGATCGACTGCCTCAGATTGTCGAATGCCGCGTCGACACCGAGTGCAACTTGATTGGACGAGCCGGCCGTGCCTTCGCCAAGCAGTTTTAAGTGGCCATCGCCGGCCAACTGCGCGACTCGCGCGAGTGTCTTCGTGCCGCCTCCATCGACGCCCAGCACGATTGGGGTGTCAGTCGCGGTCACGACGGTGTCGGACGAAGAAACAGTCATTGGCGACCGTTGCTTGACATTCCATTCTCCAAGGCGGCCCGCAAATGGCCCTTGGCTGCCGCGAGTTGCTCACGAGCGTCCGCCGGAGATTGATCCAGGCTCTGTGCAACGATCGCGGTTTTTAGTTCGCCATCGCAGCGATCGAGCAAAATGGCTGCGTCGGAGGGTGGCAGATCGGTGATTTGACTGAGGATTCTTTTCGTCCGCTCAGTCAACTTTGTGTTTGTGGCTTGCAAATCGACCATCAGATTGCCATAGGTTTTGCCCATCAGCACCATGGCGCCTGTCGTCAGCATATTGAGTACCATCTTGGTGGCGGTGCCGGCTTTCATCCGTGTGGAGCCGCTGACAACCTCGGGCCCCACCACCGGCGCGATCGAGATATCCGCGCGCGAAACAATGGCGCCGTCTCGATTGCAGCTTAATCCGATCGCGTAAGCGCCTTGGCTGCGAGCGTAGTCTAAGCCTCCTAGCACGTAGGGTGTACGACCACTGGTGGCGATGCCAACGACGACGTCTTGGCTGCACAAGTCGATTTTGCGAAGGTCCTCTTTGGCGAGTTCTTCGGAGTCTTCGGCTCCTTCAACGGCTTTGAGCATCGCGCCTGGTCCACCGGCAATAATGCCGACGACCTTCGAAGGATCAGAATTGAACGTCGGCGGACATTCTGCCGCGTCGAGAATGCCCAATCTTCCGGACGTTCCGGCGCCGATGTAGATCAATCGACCACCTGTGCCCAACCGGTGAGCAATGACCTCGACCGCTTTGGCGATCGTTGCCGCTTCTTGCCCGACTGCCTCAGCCACACCGGCATCTTCGGCGTTAATCAATTCGACAATCGCGCGCGGTGAGAGCTCGTCCAAGTTCTCAGACGCTGGGTTTCTTGCTTCGGTAGTGAGCTTGTCGAGCATGGTTTGTATTCTAGTCGGCACGCGCGGCGCGAGACAGCTTTGATGCGCGAAAAAGAGAATAACCTGCGCTCGACCTGCTATCGGTTTGTTTTCGGTTAAGATAGTGTAATTGCATTCGATGGTTCGACGATTTCTCCTCCCGTTAAGATTTGCCTAAGCCAATCTGGCGGGTGTTTGCGAAGCAGAGAAGAAAGTTTCGCACAAGCATCCGCCGACAGATTCGTTCGGGCGAGGCAAAATAGATCGCAGCTCGTTTGGACGCCTCGATCAACTTTATCGATTCTACGATCGTCGTTGGCTACCTGGCTGCGGTGTTGGCGTTTGGACTATGGGTTGGTCGTGGGCAGACCAGCACCGTTGACTACTTTCTCGGCGGACGATCGCTACCGTGGTGGGCGGTGTTGCTTTCGATTGTCGCGACCGAAACGAGCACCGTCACATTTCTGAGCATTCCCGGAATCACGTATGCTAAAGGCGGCGATTTCCGATTCTTGCAAATCACCTTCGGCTACGTTGTTGGACGTGTGCTCGTTGCGACGGTGCTGTTGCCGCTCTACTTCCGAGGCGAACCATTTACATGCTACGAAGTGCTGGAACGTCGGTTCGGTACTGCCTCGCGGCGACTGACGTCCGCCCTGTTCTTGATCACACGCAATCTGAGTGATGCTTTGCGGCTGTTTCTAACCGCACTGGCGTTGCAGCAAGCGATTGGATTGGACATGTGGCTTTGCATCGTCGGTCTCGGCTTGATAACGATCGCGTATACGTTTCTAGGTGGCGTGAAGTCCGTTGTGTGGAACGACTGCATTCAGTTTGTGATCTATATGGCTGGTGCCGTGGCCATACTGTGGGTGATCGCGGCGCGGGTTCCCGACGGTCTGGCTCAGGTAATGCAACATGGCCAGCAGCAAGAGAAGTTTCGCTTGCTTGACTTTGATTTAGGGCTGGCGAAAGGAGCGATGACGTTTTGGGCGGGATTAATCGGGGGCATGTTTCTAACGACCGCCACGCACGGCACCGACCAACTCATGGTGCAGCGCTACCTAATCGCGAAGAGCCGTCGCGGCGCGACCGTGGCGGTGGTGCTTAGCGGCGTGATTGTGTGTCTACAGTTCGCGCTATTTCTACTGATTGGCGTCGGACTTTCGTGTTTCTACGAGGTCTTTCCACCAAGCACGGACTTTGCGGACGCGGGTAGCGACAGCGTACTGGCCCACTTTGTAGTTAATCACTTGGGGACGGGTCTTGTGGGTTTGACTTTGGCTGCCGTTTTCGCGGCAGCAATGTCGACGCTGTCCAGTTCTCTGAACTCGTCTGCAACGGCACTGATCAACGACATCTATCTGCCGCTGAGAGATCACCAGGTGAGTCACGAGCAGCAGCTGCGACTTGGTCGCGTTGCTTCGGTATGTTTCGGGTTGCTACAGATTGGCATCGCCTGGATCAGCTATCAACGTGGCGTCGATCAAAGCACGGTGTACGGTGTGTTGAAGATTGCCGGGTTCGCGCTAGGACCGATGCTGGGCCTCTACTTTCTCGCGGTGTTTGCCCAGCAAGTGAAACAGTTTGCTGCACTCGCTGGCTTTGTTGCCGGCACCAGTGTTTTGTCGGTGCTGGCGATCAATACTTCGCTCTATTGGCCTTGGTATGCGAGCGTGGGGGCGCTGACGACGTTTGTTAGCGGGCTGCTACTTCACTATATGGTTCCAAAGGATGCCAAGTCGGACACGGGAGTACTGAATCTTGATTAGCCACGTTGTGAGTTGCCGCTGCGCTTGCTATCGCTCAGCGGCATTGTTTTGGACGATTGCTGCAGCTTGCTACGCAACGCTGGCGAGTGCGGCACCGCTGCAGCGATGCAGCCCCGCGGATGCCGGCCTCGACGGTGCGCATCTCGAACGGATCGACGCCATCGTCGCTGCGCAGATCGAACAGAAAAAACTCCCAGGTTGCGTCGTCGTGATCGGTCGACGCGGGAAGATCGCATTCGAGCGCGCCTATGGACATCGTCGCCTGCAGCCAACGGCTGAGCTGATGACCCTCGATACGGTGTTCGACATGGCATCGCTCACCAAGCCGACGGCAACCGCGACGAGCATCATGTTGCTGGTCGAGCGCGGACAGGTGCGGCTGCGCGATCCGGTTGCGACGTACCTTCCTGAATTCGCTCCGCACGGCAAAAGCAAAGTCACCGTCGAAGATCTGCTGACTCACCAAGGCGGTTTGATTCCCGACAATCCACTGGCTGATTACCAGGACGGAGTCGAGCTGGCGTGGCAGCGTATTTGGAACTTGCAGCTGCGCAGTCCCGTCGGTGAGAAGTTCATTTACACCGATGTCGGGTTTCTTGTACTGGGTGAGCTCGTGCACCGTGTGAGCGGGCAGAACGCGGCTGAGTTCGCCGCAGAGAACATCTTCAAGCCAATCGGAATGGAAGACAGCGGGTTTCAGCCCGACGCCAGTCGTCAGGCCCGCGCTGCTACGACTGAGCAGCGCAATGGCGAGTGGCTGCGCGGGGTGGTGCACGATCCGCGTGCCGCATTGCTTGAAGGTATCGCTGGACACGCCGGTCTGTTTTCGACAGCGGAAGACATGGCTCGCTACGCGGATATGATGCTTTCACGCGGTATGTCCGGCGACCGACAAGTACTGAGTGCGACGACGGTCGACGAGATGACGACCGCTCGCGACGTCGCCGGCCATCGTCGGGGCCTGGGCTGGGACATGCGGAGCAAGTACTCCAGCAACCGTAGCGAATTGATGAGCGAGCGCGCTTTCGGCCACGGTGGGTTTACAGGAACGGCAATGTGGATCGATCCGCAGCTCGATCTGTTTGTCATATTCCTCTCCAATCGCGTACATCCCGATGGCAAAGGGAGCGTCAATTCGCTCGCCGGACGGATTGGCACGATCGCCACGGCCGCGTTATCGAGTGCTCCGTCTGACGGAGGCGTAAAGACGGCTTCGCACGCTGTCCTGACCGGCATCGACGTGACGCAGCGAGATGGCTATCGACAGCTGGCTGACACGCGGGTTGGATTGATTACGAACCACACTGGCGTCAATCGAGTAGGCGAGCGCACCATCGATTTGCTGCATCAAGCCGAGAACGTTGACCTCGTCTGCTTGTTTAGTCCCGAGCACGGACTGCAAGGAAAACTCGACCAGGCCAATATCAGCGACATGCGCGACGAGGCGACCGACTTGCCGATCTACAGCCTTTACGGCAAGACGCGCACGCCCAACGCGGGGCAACTCAGCGAAGTTGATACTCTAGTATTTGATATCCAAGATATCGGCGCGCGGTTTTACACTTACCTATCCACGATGGGTAATGCCATGGAAGCGGCGGCCGAGCGTGGATTGAAGTTCGTCGTTCTCGATCGACCTAATCCGATCGGCGGCGTATTGGTCGAAGGGCCTGTTCGAGATGCCGACGGGCGATCGTTCGTTGGACATCACGACATTCCGGTCCGTCACGGCATGACGCTTGGCGAGCTGGCCGAAATGATTTGTCGCGAACGTGATTTGGACCTGAAACTGAAGATTGTCCGCGTCGAAAACTGGCGTCGCGGTGACTACTGGGATGCGACAGGACTGACTTGGATCAATCCGTCTCCCAACATGCGAAGCCTCGCGCAGGCGGTGCTCTACCCAGGAATTGGACTGCTCGAAACAACGAATCTCTCTGTGGGGCGCGGGACCGATACGCCGTTCGAACTGTTTGGTGCTCCGTGGATCGACGGGCTGACACTGGCGTCGGCGCTTAATGACCTGCATCTACCCGGCGTTCGATTTATTCCGATTCGGTTCACACCCGACGCGAGTAAGTTTGCCAACCAGTTGTGCGGCGGCGTCAACGCCACGGTGATCGATCGCGCCGTCTTTAGGCCGGTCGAAGCAGGGTTGCAGATCGCCGCGACGATTCGTCGACTGTATCCTCACGATTGGGAGACCAAGCAATTCAATCGGCTACTCATCAGCAAAAAAATATTCGAGGCGGTCACCGACGGAAAAGCGGGTTCGTTCCAGCCTCTCTATCGCGATGATCTGCGGCAGTTTCTTGACCGACGAGAACCTTTTTTGCTCTACCGCTAACTCGCAGCCGACGTTCCAACTGCGGCGTGATTCGCCGCGTCAGACACGCGGGTCGAGCAGGTCGCGTCGCGCGAATAGTCCGAACGAGCCGCCGGTGTGAATGTAAACGGGCAGTCGGCCCGCCGATGCTTTCAAACTGCCGAGCATACCGGTCAGACCCTTGGAAGTGTAGCTTGGGTCGAGCACAATTCCCTCTGTGTGGCCCAGCAGTCGAATCGTGTCGACGGCTTCGGCGTAAGGAATCGCGTAGCCGTCACCGATGTAGCCGTCGATCAGTTCGATCGGGGTTTGTTCTGGGGAAAGGTCGAGCTCGAACTGTTCGACCGTCGCGCGCTCCAGCTCGCGTAGCGACGTGTGAAAGTACTCGACGCTATCGCTGACCGGTACTCCAAGAATGCGCCAGTCGTCGCAGCCGAGCAGCGCCTTGCCTAGCATCAAACCGACTTGCGTGCCGCCCGACGACGTCGCGCAATAGACGTCAACCGGCGCCTCGCGACCCAGTTGCTCGACCAGCTCGGCAATGCACCGCACGTAGCCCCAACTACCGTAAGGCACGCTTGCTCCCACAGGGAAGAAATACGGATTGCGGCCAGCGGTTCGCTCGGCCAGCATCGTCTGCTCAACGATCTGATCCAGCTCGGCGCGATAGATGTCAGGCGCGTGGTAGCTTACGTCGGCGCCGAACAGGCGGTCGAGAAATAAGTTGCCATCCCACAGCGGATCCGCATCGTCGGAGCGCAGCATCATCCGCACACGCAGCCCCAGCCGCGCGCCCACTGCGGCAGTTGCGCGGCAATGATTTGACTGAAAGCCGCCGTGCGTCACCAAGCTATCCGCGCCCTCGTCGAGCGCGTGCGCGACGACGTATTCGAGTTTGCGGACTTTGTTGCCGCTGATCTCAAGACCCGTCAGGTCGTCACGCTTCAGTAGAATCCGTTCTACACCAACGTGCTCGGCCAAGTGCGGTAGCTCGACCAGCGGAGTCGGCAATTGGGCGAGTGTCAGACGCGAGGGTTCTTGCGCGTGCAGTTTCATGAGGGATCCAAGAGAACAGGATTGTTGAGGAGTCGAATGGTGCGCGCGTCTGCATCGAGTTCGGCTTCGACCCCCAGCGGCACCGTGGCATTGTCGCGACAATGACCGGTGGGATAATTTCGTACGATCGGGATACTCAAGTCCGCGAAATAATCGTCAAAGACCTGGTCGAGCGAAAGGCTCGCTTGCTCTGCGGCGGGTCTGCAATCGGTGAACTGACCGAGGACGACACCCGCAAGCTCTTGCAGCTTCCCTGCCAGCTTGAGCTGCGCCAGAAATCGGTCAATACGGTACGGCGGCTCGTTGACGTCTTCCAATAGCAACAGGTTGCCAGCGGTCGATGTCTCGTACGGTGTGCCCATCATCGCGCAGACCAGGGCCAGGTTGCCACCAACCAGCCGTCCTCGTGACTTGCCACCCCGCATGGTCACGACTGCTTCACGCTCTGCTGCTGACAGAGGAATCTCATACCCGACGGCATCATCGGCGTACTCGTCGGCGAGCAGCGCTCGCCAGTAGGTCCGGGCGGTCAAGTCGCTCATTCCATCGTCCGCGCCGATACCGTCTTTCGGGTGAGGACTGTGAAAAGTGACCAGTCCCGTCCTATTCTGCAGCGCCGAATGTAGCGCTGTCATGTCGCTAAAGCCGGCTAAAATTTTCGGATTGGCAGCGATTGCGTCGTAGTCGAGTCGATCCAACAGACGCGTCACGCCATTACCACCGCGCGCCGGAAACACCGCGGACACTTCGGCGTCGACGAACGCAGCCATCAACTCATCTGCCCGTGTGCTGTCGTCGCCGGCGAGGTATCCGTGCTCGCGATAGAGATCGCCATACGTCTTCACGCGAAAGTCCATCGCCTGCAGTTTCGCGATTGCGCGCTCAATCGGTTCACGCGGCACGGGACTCGCCGGCACCACGATGGCGATCGTATCGCCTCGACGCAGGGCACGCGGACGGACGACATCCATTGGCTTATCCATAGAGCAGATAACCCACCACAATAGCCGCCGCGATACCCGCCCCGTCGGCGATCAAGCAGGCGGGCAGCGTGTGACGCAGCTTCTTGATCTGAACCGAACCGTAGTACACCGTCAGTGTATAGAAAGTCGTCTCGGTGCTGCCCATCATGATCGACGCAGTCTTGCCTAGAAAGCTGTCGGGTCCGTGCGTGTCGAAGATTTCGATCATCACGCCCCGAGCGCCGCTGCCGGTGAGCGGTCGCGTCAATGCCAGCGGGACGAGTTCTAACGACTCGGTGTATTCGCCCAGCCCAACGCGTTCCATCATCCAGCCAAGCACGAACTTGATATCTTCGAATGCGCCGCTCGCGACGAAGATTTTGATCGCGAATAGAATCGCAACCAGGTAGGGAATGATCATGATCGCGACCGAAAAACCTTCTTTCGCGCCCGTGACAAACGACTCGTACATCGGCACTTGCTTGTAAGCGGCCCAACAGATGATTGTCAGAACCAATAGTGGAACGGCCCACTGGCTGAATAGACTGGTGATCTCCAAGAACGTGGTCATTCCAACCCCTCCCTGGCATCGTCTGAGGTTGTAGGTCTGACCGTTGCAAACCGCGGGGAGCGGGCCAGCATTTTGGTAGCAATGATCGCGACGATGGTCGAGACGGTCGTCACGAGAATAATGCCGAGCGTTGGTTCGGCCGGGTTCTCGCTGCCGCTGATCGCTCGATAGCCGATAATGGTGAATGGCACTAGCGTTACATTGCTCGTGTTGATTGCCATGAACATCGCCATTGAGTTCGTCGCCGTGTCCTTTTCGTCGTTAAGCGTTTGCAGTTCCTGCATCGCTTTCAGTCCGAGCGGCGTGGCCGCGTTGTCGAGGTTGAGCATGTTGGCCGAAATATTCATCAGCATTGCCCCCTGGGCCGGATGCCCATCAGGGACTTCGGGAAACAGCCAACGCATAAGGGGACTCAGCAGTCGAGCCAGTGCATCGACCAGACCCGCATCGCGCGCGACAGCTAACAGGCCGAGCCAGAGCGCCATGATGCCGATCAGACCGATGCAGATTTCGATCGACACCTCCGCTGCGCTAATCGCGGCTGCGTTCAGGTCTTTGCCCATCTGCATTAGATCGCGCTCGCCAAGCGGGACTGGCGCTGGTTCTTCAGCGCCTTCCGCTTCCTCTCGCTCGACCGCTGTCGGCAATGCCGGCTTGGTAAGCGAGTTGACCGTGCCACGGCCGGCCGCGTAGAGAATGCCGACTAGCAGGAGTGCGAACCAGATTTTGTTGAGCATTCCATCCTCGGGTGGTCTCAGAGCCGCCGATGCGGCCAGTTCATTTGCGAGTTAGCGGCCGATGCATCAGCGTGCCGGCGCTCGCATCGACCAACTCGCCTTGCTGCCACGCCACGTTACCCCCCACGATCACACGATGCAAGTCAGCAACCGACAGCGGAGCGCTGCCATCGAAGTCTGCGGCGCGCTCGACTAGCAGCAAGTCGGCTGCCGCACCTAATCGAATCGCGCCACGCGAGCGCATCTGCAGTCGCTGTGCGCATTGATGAGTTTGCAATGCGCAATCGATAATTGAAGAGGTATCGTGTTCGCACGCCTCGAGCATTTCGACCGATACGATCGGGTAGTCGAGCATCGACAGATAGAGTTTCGCTTCCGACAGCAGCCCATCGCTAAGCACTGCCAACACACCGTGGGATAGGGCTGCGACCAGACGTTCGAGATAGTCGGAAGTCGGCTTGGAGAGCTTCGCA
>JBCDBK010000076.1:0-26171 GCA_039184115.1 Planctomycetota bacterium
ACCCCTTGTCGGTAGCAGTTTACGCACGCATGAATTTTGTCGAGCGCGTTACAAAACTCCAATCAGGCAACAGCGTTGTTGGCACTGCCTGCCGTATCACGGCAGACCTGGCAACACCATTTTAGTCGCTTTGCACCAACAGTGCCGCGATGATTATTGGCCAGTACGCCAATAGCCCAATGTGAGTCACTCCTTCGGCGTTAAGCGGCTCGCTATTTTCGAGCAGTTTCCAGCGTCGGCGAGTCAATCCTCTGGTGGAATCTGGATTCCGAAAAAACCGCACAAGTCGATGAATCCGAGGTAGCTTATACTCGAAGCCCAAAATGCCCAAGTGGGTCACTTCATTTGCACAAAGTGGGGCTCTGCTTGAATGCGTCGAACGATTGATCTATGATGCTTTAATTCCGTGCCGACTCCGCTCTTTCGCTGAGAACATCCACCACGCACTGGAGCCGCTTCGACATGCAGCGATCTGAGCACCAGCTCAACACGAGCTGGCCGCTGTCGACGTCATTCCCAATCACGATTCGTACCGAACTCTGTAGTCCATCGACTACTTGAAGAAAATCGAAGGTAAAGTGGCCGCTGAGGCTATCATCACCGTGACCAGTTCTTCGCTCCCGAGAAACCTTGAGTGCCCCGAACGACAACGTACATCGACTCACCCAGAACAGTAAGATCTCATGACAACAGTAATAACATCAAGATGTCTCGGTGCTTCTCTTATCTGGCTGCTGCTCACAACGTTTGTGCATCGAGTCATTTTTTTTCGTTCGCGGCCGTCCAGGGTGCGTTTCGTCTTGCTCGTTCTATTCATGAGTTCGTTTAGTTCCGCTTACGCCGATATCGTGACTGGTGTTACGGCCTCCACAACCTTAGGTCGAGGTGGTAGCGGACCAATACGCCGGATAGTCGATGGAAGCGGCCTCCCATCGGGTTTTACATTTTCTAGCCTTCATGAGGGGCCGAGAACTAACAATGCCTGGGTAAGTGCCCCTCAGGCGACTCCAAAACCAGATATCAACGGTCAGATAGACTTCGACCTAGGTGGTCTATATAGCATAGATAGTTTTGCTGTGTGGAATACCACGTTTCCGAACGAAGTTGGCGTAAATGACATCTCTGTAGAAACCTCGACGGACGGCGTGAACTTCTCCGCGTTGGTTGGCGGCCCAAGTTCCTTCACACAAGGCAACGGAATCTCAACCGATTCTCAGCAAGCCGCGGAGGTGTTCACCTTTAATCAAGTCACTGCTTCCCATTTTCGATTCAATATTCTCTCTAACTTCAATCCTGGGCTGGGCTTTCCCAACCTCGTAGGCCTGCAAGAGGTTGCGTTTAACGGAATCTCGGTTCCTGAGCCGAGCGGTTTTGTGTGCTTTGGGCTGTTTGCTTTGATGGCAGTGGGGTTCAGAGAACGACGGCTAAGTACCTAGGTCAGATATGCGCAGTTTCGCCGCTTCTTCGGAATAGCTTTAACGTCGAGTCAAACGTAGCTCGAAGTTTCTGTACTCTGAAAAATCGCGGGTGGCACCGACAGTCGTGAGCGGTTGACGTTGCCATCGATGGGAAGCTGATCGAACGATTGTCGGTGGGTGAACCCCAAGAGGTTGATCCGGAGTGCCTCTTGTCGCAAGCGATACCGACAACCATGCGAAAGCAGTCTGTGAAGTGGCCACGTCCAACGCGCATGGCTGTCGGTGCCACCCTGCGCACTTTTCGAAATGCCATGCGTAGGGTCGAACGCCCCAAGTCGGTTGTCAGGATTGGCTGGCGATGAGCAGTAACCACGGTAAAAAAGTAAATCTGTCCGCTGCGGTTACGGAGGTAGTGGCTCATGCCTTGATTATTGTAGCAGCGTGTTGGCAACGGTGCGTTACGCTTCGCAACACGCACCCTACGTTCGCATCGGTCTCGAACCTGCCAGCGGCGGTCAGGCACGTGCTGCGTGCTCTGCGGACTAGCTGCGTTTGGCGCGCGGGCGCAGACCGCTGGCAAATAGTCCCACGCTCAGCAGTAGCATCGTCGAGGGCTCGGGGACACTCTGGCTGCTCTGCAGCGGTACGGGCAAGCCGGTGAGGCCGTATTGGATAATCCTGCCAGTCACTTTGCGTGGGTTAGGTGGCGTCGCGCTTGACGTGTTGTTACGACACCAGTCTTTTGGCGATATGACGACTCGGCCAGTGAGTGCAATGGCGGATTGCCACTCTACGGTACGGCCGCGAGGTGCGGGCGCAGGCGGTGAGCCGTCTGATTGGCCAGCTTGGTAGTTTTTGCCGCCGCGGAGATGCTGGTGACGATTGATCTCTGACATGTCTGCTCTATTTCGAGAATCGACTGCGCACGTGAACGTCGATGTAATGACGATTTCGGGTTAGGATGAATGGACGTGAGGTGGGTTGGAAGTTGTGACTTTAGCGGCAGTCTGACCGGACGGAGACGATCCCTTGCTAATTCGGAATCTACTTGCGGCGTTGGCGCTGGTATCTGCGTTTGCGGTCAGCAGCTTGCCTGCGGCGACGCAGGAGTTTTATGGGCGATCAGGCAACGCCATTGAGCTCGACTTTGGTGCCCTTCCCGGTGTGCCGTCTGGCGCGATGTTCGACAATCTATCGCTCAGTGGTTTCAACGGGCACACAGTGCTGACAAGTTCGGATCTCGCGCAGGGCACCTTCGCTTCTGACGGACGGCTGTGGGTGTTTCCCAACCCTGCACGCGACACCACAGCAACGGGCGATACGAATACCGCCGAGCGTGGATTTCAGGGACGACTAGAGGGTTCGATTCAGATCGATGGCGAGACGAAAAACTTTGCGGTCAACGTGCGGCCCGGTTATACCGGCGCGGGGAGAGGATCGGTTGGGCAGAGTGGCGAACGCGTGAATCGACGCGCAAACAACCCGTTGTTCGTCGCGCAGCAGCAGCACCGATTGAACTACTTCGGGTTTGTGCCGGAAGGCGGTGGACAACTGGTCGTCGACGGCATTTTTGGGGGAAACACAGACTCGGCAATTAGCACTTTTCAGGCGGCGTTTATCGCTGGTGTGAACACCGGGCAATCGAATGTCGACGGGATCGTCGGACCGAATACCGCAGGTTGGCTGAATGCGGCCAACGCACCAACTTGGGAGGAGCTGATCGATCCTGATCCGCAAGTGCCGGGCAACTTTAGCTTGGGCGGTATGATGGGCGATTTCGATATTCTCCCGAGTCGCGATCCTGGCACGGGTCAGCGCACGGGTTTGACGCCGCAGGTCGAACGGTGGGGCACGAGTTGGGCGCAGGAACTATGGCGAAATGGTTCTGCGCTAGCCAAAGCCGAGACCGGTCAAACGCAACTGATGAACGCGATGTCGACCTTTGACGGGTACGGGTCGTCTTTCGCGCACAACACGCATCGCGTCGGTATGGACGTCGATATGCACGTGAACGTAGCGACACAAAATTTCGGAGATGGCTTTTTGAATCGAGCAGAGAGTCAGCTCGTCAGGATTGCCACCGCCTATATCGATGCGGGCACCAACGCGGGACCCAACAGTGGGAGATTCACACGCATCATCAGTTCCAACGAGGACGTGCTCGACGCGATCGCGGCAGTCAGGCCGGGAATTGGCACTTACTTCGACGACGATGGTGTGCATCTGAGTCATTTTCACTGGGATGTTGGAGCCCCCGCGCAAGTCAGTGGCTTGGCCGACCTGGCCGGCGACTTTAACTTGGACGGCCAAGTCGATGCGAGTGACTATCTCGTTTGGCAGCGCGGCAGCTCGCCGAATCCGCTCAGTGCGACGGATTTGAACACATGGCAGGCGAACTTTGGCGCGAACGTCGCCGCTTCGGTTGTGGCGAGTGTGCCGGAACCATCGACCTTAGTGGTCGTGCTGCTGGCATCTGCGGCGCTAGCTTGCTCGCGCGTAGGAGTTCGTCATTGAATGAGGCCCGCATCGACCATTGGCGACGCTGCTACCGCTGGGCATGTTGCGCTGCGAGTGGGTGTTGTGGCCTGGCTGCTGACGGGCGGGCTAACCGTGACGGCTGAGCAGGCATTGCCTGGTGGATTCGTCGACGTGTCGACCGTGGTGCCTCGTCTGGTGGTTGAGCTGCGGTACCTCGGCGAAGAAAACTTTGTGGGTCAGCCCGTTGATGGATACCTCAAGCCGCGCTGCATTTTGACACGCGAAGCAGCCGAGGCACTCAAACTTGTGCAGCTAGATTTGGCGGAGTTCTACCTGGGCCTGAAGGTATTCGACGCTTATCGTCCCCAGCAGGCGGTCGATCACTTTGTCCGCTGGGCAGGCGACGAAGCGGCGCTTGAGCGAAAATCTCAATATTATCCGCGCGTCGACAAGAAGCATCTATTTCGCGATGGCTACATCGCCTCGCGCTCCGGTCATAGTCGCGGTAGCACCGTCGATCTCACGCTCGTCGATCTCGCCAACGCGGAACCTGCCGAACTCGACATGGGCACGCCGTTCGACTTTTTCGGTCGCGAGTCGTGGACGAATCACCAAGGGCTGACCGCGCAGCAGAAGGCGAATCGCCTGCTCCTACGCGAGCTGATGAAGAAGCACGGGTTTCGACCCTATGCAAAAGAGTGGTGGCACTTTACGTTGCAAAACGAACCTTATCCGAATCAATACTTCAACTTTCCTGTGCAATAGGCCCGACTTCACTAACTCCGGAAGTTTCGTCGGTGGTAACTCATGAAAGCTTTTTTATTTGCAATCGTGCTGAGTCTGTTGTCTGCGAGCTTTTCGCTGGCCAAACCGCAAACGGTTGCGCCGCCCAGTTTTGAAGATGCCTTGGTCAAGTTGGCCGAACGCGCTGAGCCCGGGCGGGCGGGCAAGGCCGAACGTCTGACGCAATACATCGAGTACTTTCGCCTGAAGCTGGCCAACGACACCCGGCTGTTCGCATTCGACGTGACGGCGCAATTAGCCGAGGACGGCAAAGTCTTCCTTGACGGGTATGTCGAGTTCACCCAGACACGCGACGGCTTGGTGGGCTATTTGGAGGCGCTCGGCTTTGATGTGGTCGATCGACTCGAGATTCTGCCCAGCGAAGCGCTGGGACCCAAGCGATTCGCACTCGTCAAAACCACGCACACGCTTAGCTACTCGCGTCCGCGCAAGCCCCGCAGCGTTGTCACCGATTGTCTGCTAGGCGAGCCGCTGTTTGTGCTGCGCGAAGAAGGTGAGTCTTTACTGGTTCACAGCGGCGGAGGCTATTTGGGTTACGTCGCGGCTGCGGATGTTTATCGGGTGGATGCGAAGGCGTTCTCACTCTATCCGACAACCAAGTGCGTGCGTGTCGTGCAGAACCACGAGCTGGATAGCGGACTGGTTGTGCCGGCAGGAGCGATTCTCAAGTTGCTGCCCAACAAAGATGACGGAGTTCTCGTCGCGTTGCCGACCGGTGAAACGCCTCGTCTGCCCGCCGATATCTGCGAACTCTCCGAGCCACCGACGGACGACATCGAACAGGCAGTGGCCGTCGGCAAGGAGCTGCTCGACACACCTTACCACTGGGGCGGCAAAACCTCCGACGGAATCGACTGTTCGGGACTTGTGCAACTTTCGTATGCCACCTGTGGCTACCATCTGCCGCGCGACTCGAATCAGCAATTCCTGCTGGGTCGGCTGACCGGCACACGGTGGTATCGCCGCGGCATGCAGCGCGGCGACACACTGTATTTTCTGGGAAAAAACGGTAGAATCCGGCACACCGCGCTTTACCTAGGCGGCGATCGCTACCTGCAGGCGGAGATGCCGGCAGTGAACATTCGCAGTCTGAATCCCAATCACGACGACTATGACGAGCGCCGCGCGAAGAGCTTTGCGTTCGGCAAACGTCTGTGGCAGTAGGCGGCGTAGTGCAACCAACGAGGTTCGACATTGGAAGTTATGCCGTCACTGCTCTTAGCGGCCGCCGAGAACAGCGCGAAGCCGTTGGTTGAAAGCGACGCTGTTGTTTTCGGTATGTTGATGGCGATTCTCGGCCTGATTTTCTACACCGCCAGTAGCGAATCGCCGGCGCTGAAAAAGTTCTATCAGTTCGTGCCGATGCTCGTGCTGTGCTACTTTCTGCCCTCGCTGCTGACGTTGTTTAACATCGTCAATCCCGAACAATCGCAGCTGTACTTTGTAGCGTCGCGCTATCTGCTGCCGGCTAGTCTGGTGCTGCTGACGATTAGTGTCGATCTGAAAGAGATCCTAAGGCTAGGACCGAAAGCACTCATCATGTTTCTCACCGGCACCGCCGGCGTGGTGATTGGTGGCCCGCTGGCGATCTTCCTGTTTTCATTGTTCGATCCTTCGTCAGTGGGTGGCGAAGGAGCCGATGCGATCTGGCGTGGCTTGTCGACGGTTGCGGGCAGTTGGATCGGTGGAGGTGCGAATCAGCTCGCGATGAAAGAAATCTGGATGGCCGACGAGTTCGCGAACGAAAGCTTGTTTACCGCGATGATCGCCGTCGACGTGGTGATCGCCGAAGTATGGATGTTTTTCCTGTTGCTGGGCGTGGGCCAACATCAGGCGATCGATCGAATGCTCAGGGCGGATGCGTCGGCGATTGGCGCGTTGCAGCAGAAGATGGAGCACTACACCAAGTCGACCGCTCGCATTCCGACGACGGCAGATTTGATGGTGATCGCCGCGGTCGGCTTTGGCGTGTGCGCGATGTGCCATTACCTTGCCGGCCTGATCGCACCAGCGGTCGACGAGTTTGTTGCTCAAGATCCGAGCCGCTATCAGTGGCTCAGGAATTTCAGTCTGCATAAGGAGTTCTTTTGGGTCGTTGTGCTCGCCACGACGCTTGCGTTGGGCCTCTCGTTCACACGCGTCCGACAGCTTGAGGGCGCGGGCGCGTCGAAGCTGGGCACCGTGTTTATCTTTATCCTCGTCGCGGTGATCGGCATGCGGATGGACATTCGTGCTGTGGTTGCACATCCGAAGCTATTCTTAGTCGGCGGAATCTGGATGGTCTTCCACGTCGGCCTGATGGTGCTGGTCGGTTACTTGATTCGCGCGCCGTTTTTCTATATCGCGGTCGGCAGCAAAGCCAACATCGGCGGAGTCGCTAGTGCTCCGGTAATCGCAGCCGCATTTCACCCCTCACTTGCCCCCGTCGGCGTACTATTGGCCGTGCTGGGCTATGTGCTGGGCACCTACGGCGCGTATCTATGCGGCGTCTTCATGCAGGCCGTGGCACCGTTATAACGGTTCGACGCAAAACGTGCGTGCATTAGTGGCGATGCCAGATAGTCGATCGATTCCAACATCGGCGAGTTGCACCGATGGTGGAATCTGATCTTGTAAGAAGCATGGCAGAAAGCTGCAGCACGAACGATTCGACTATACTAAATGTATGTCGATTTCATGCAAAACCCGTCGTAGTGCAATATCGTTGACAGAGGAAACTCAGTTCGACGTCACGTCGAGCATTTTGTGCCATCTTGCTACAATCAGGTCTACATCTTGATAGTCACTTGTTATCAGGACTGAGATGCAAAGAGTCTTTCCCACAATCAAAATGGCGCCGACTATTCTGTGAGATATCTACTAGCTCTCGCCGCCGTACTCGCACTGGTGGTGATAGTATATTTGCTGAATAGTAAGTCGAAGCGTAACGAGAAAACCAGTGGAAGCCCTACAAGTATGGATGCTTTCGACATCGTTTACGAGGCAATCTCTTCATCAACTCCAGAGGAGTTTGCAGAGCTTTTGAATAACGATCCCAATATCGCTAGAACGCATGTCGGCGAATACGACGAACTCCCGATTCATTTGGCCGCTTGGCAGAATCGTGGAGAGATCATAGATGTGTTGGTCGATGCAGGCGCAGATATCGATGCACGTGGTGACAGTGGCCAGACTGCCCTGCACTATGCAGCACGTGAAGGGAGTCCCGCAGCCGCAAGAACCCTAATTGACCGTGTGGGGCTAACTTGAACGTCTTGGACGATAGCTCCTTTTCGCCTGCATTTTACGGGATTCGAGGCCGCGAGAATGAGTCGGTGGAAGTGACCAGGATGATTGTCGATGCGGGAGCAGATGTCGATCTAAACCTAGCGGTATGCCTCCACGACGCGAAGCGTGTAGAACAAATACTCACTAATGATTCCGATGCTATTGCAAATTCTCGTTTCCCGAACGATCTGGTACTTGACGCTGTGACAACAATAAAGATCGCTGTCTTCGATCAGCTGTCCCTCGACGATTATGATGATCCAACAAAGCATGCTGACTCTATTAAAAAGAACGACGGGATCCTACGCTTACTGTTGGAACGTGGTGCTCCAATTGACACACCGAATTTTGGTTGGTCTCCGCTATTCGACTCGTGTCAGATGAATTCTACGCACCTCACAGAACTCTTACTTAAACATGGGGCAAATCCGAACGTTCGATATCACGACGACGATCTATCGTTGGTATTGAACTGTACTACATGCCCAGAAGAAATGTTACGTGTGCTTACTCGGCATGGTTACGTGCCACAAGATCAGTGACAGAGTGGCAACAAGTGCAAAGCACCATTTATCAATTGAAAAGCGTCCTTCAAATCAAGTCCGTAGGGTGCGTGCAGCGATAGCGGAACGCACCGTTTGCATTATTCGGAATGCTCAAATTCATCTCCGTACCAATCGCTTGCTTGCCCTCAATCTAGCGAGTATTCACCTTGCCTAACGTAACGGTGAAACGACGACCAGGGCCAATCTCGTACGCGCTGCGAAATGACATGCGTAGGTTTGAACGCCCCAAGTCGGTTGTCAGGATTGGCTGGCAATGAGCAGTAACCACGGTAAAAAAGTAAATCTGTCCGCTGCGGATACGGAGGTAGTGGCTCATGCCTTGATTGTAGCAGCGTGTTGGCATCGGTGCGTTACGCTTCGCTACACGCACCCTACGTTCGTATCGGTCTCGAACCTGCCAGCGGCGGTCAGGCACGCGCTGCGTGCTTTGCCGCCTAGCTGCGTTTAGCGCGCGGGCGCAGACCGCTGGCAAATAGTCCCACGCTCAGCAGTAGCATCGTCGAGGGCTCGGGGACACTCTGGCTGCTCTGCAGCGGTACGGGCAAGCCGGTGAGGCCGTATTGGATAATCCATTGGAACAGGTCATCGGGGTCGACGTCGAAGTCGTTGTCGGCGTCGCCGTCGGCCTTGGTGGCATCGGCGGGAATGCCGTTGCCGACTTGCCAATCCAAGAAGTCTTTGCCGTCGACGTCGGTGTCGAGATTGAAGTCGGCGAACCCAGGCGGAAACGGCTCGTCAATCACCTTCGCCTGATAGATGAGCAGTTCGTAATCGCCCGTGTCGAAGCCGGTCTTGCCTGGGCCGGGCTCGGGGTCGACGAAAAACAGCACCTCATCGGCCGAGATGATCTCGATGGCGTAGGTGCCTAGCCCGGTGATCGGATCGGTATCGGTGACCACCGGCAGTTCGACGTCGATCAGCGTCGCGCCACGCTCCGAGGTGTCGAAGTCGTCGTCGTTAGCGGCGGCCACGCCAGTGCCTGGTCCGTAGGGGAGCGAAGCCCCCGAAAAACCGTCGAGCAAGATGACCCCCACGTCGACGTGGTCGGAGTAGCGATCGCCGTCTTCGAGAATCGCCGACATGACTTCGATCGTGACGAACGAGCCTGCTTCGGCCTCGAACGTAAAGTAGTCGGGCAGCACTTTGCCCTCGCTGTCGGTCGCATCGAGCGAACCGGTGACGACGCGGGCCCGGCCTTCGATCGCGGTGCGAATCATCAGCGGAAAGTCTTCGACGGGTACATCGGTCAGCTCCGGCAGCGGACGGTAGGGGTAAGGCATAACAAAGTCGGCTAGCGGTACCGCCTGGGCTGCGCCCAGCACCTGGTTGCCGCTGATTTCTAAGACTACCAGATCGGTGAACGATGGCTTCGCCAGTTCGAGCTTGATCGCCGAGCGCTCGGAGATGAAGGAGGGAGAAGTCAGACTGCCAAACGACAGGCCGAAGCCCGTCGTGAGAAACGAAAGTGCTTCGGAGGTATCCGGCGCGCCGGCAGGAAACGGATACGTTGGCGCGTAGTCATCGGGGAACGTGCCGATACCCGTTGAAATGGGTCCAAACGCGTCTTGGTGTCGAATACCCATCAGGTGGTTCGCCTCGTGCGCGACGATGTTCGCGGTGGCGATCGTCACGTCGTCGTCCGTCCAAGGGTCGGTGACGGGGTCTTTGCCAAGGAACTTGAAGGTGGCGATCGTATTGGCTTCGGCGTTGTCGGCGTCGTTGAGGTTGCGAAAGTCGATCCCGTCGGCCGCGCCGCCTGAGCCCTTGTTGAGCGTGACCACCGACGTGGAGCCGGGGACCGCTGGCAATCCTTCCAAAAACAGCACTTCGTGAATGCCGTAGATGTCGTTGAGGTAGAACAGAATGTCTTCGCGTTGCAGCGGGTCGTAGTCGTAGAGTTCGTCGGCGGGAGGAATGCCCATCTCGCCTGGGATAGCGCCGCCGTCGACGGCCATCAACACACTGTCGAAGTCGACGTAGATTTCTTGCAGGGCTGCCGCTGGACGAAATGCGAGCAGTGCGATGGCGATTGCCAGACAGGCGGAGACTTTGCGAGCCATGAGAGCTACCAGGCGATGCGTGAGAAGAATGAAGAGAAACGACCGCGCGCCAGCTTGCCCTGTCCAGCTTTCAGTGTAATGCAGATGGCCGACGGTGCAACAAAATGCACCGGCAGTGCCGTTAGAATCTACAATCGAGACGATTACGGCACAGCGGCAGGCTCGGTCGGCGTCGGCGATTCGAAGCGCAGGGCTGCGATCAGCGCCTGGCCATACTGCTGCCAGAGCACTTTTTCGTCCATTCCCGCGTCTTTGGGCAATTCGAGAGTGATGATCGGCTTGCCGAGGGTCTCACCGACGAACGAGCCGAACGAACCGGGCCGACCGCCGAGCTTTTTCACTTCGAGTGGGCACTCGGCAGCCATCGCCTCGGCGAGTTGCTGCCCCGGGCCGTCGTAGTCGATGCAGTCGACCGGTTGATGAATGCTGACGACGCGGGCGGGAAAGAAGCGACAGACCAGTTGCATCAGCACGCGCGATTCAGGCTCCGACAGCGGCGCGGTGCCGTGCAAGTTGACCTCTTCTTCTGTCCAGTTGCCGGCAGGAAAATTGCGATTCAGGTCGACGCCGTGCATGTTGAATCGCTTGTCTGCCGCGAAACCATCGGGATTGGCAACCGGCACGATCACTACCTGCCTGCCATCCAGTTCTTCGGGGTGTGCGAGCAGCCATTTCGAAAAGGCAGCGACCAGCGGCGTGCCAGCCGCTTCGTTGCCGTGAATGGTGGCGATAACCATAAACACGTCGGCACCATGGCCGTGGACGAGGCACTCGATTGGTCGGCCTTCGAGCGATTTGCCGACGATCGAAGTTTCGGGCGGCGCGGCTTCGGCTGCCTGATCCGCTAGCATGGTGACTGGGAAAATTAATGCGAGAGTCAATCGCGTAAGCGAGCAACGAACTAGCAGGGCGTGAATCATGAGCGCGATTTTAGCTCACGAATTCCACTGCCAGTAGCGCTGAATTCGCCGAAAGCGGCAAGTTGTCGGCTTGCGTCGCAAGATTCGCTAGAATCGATTCGCGTGAAAAGGACTGCGGAAACGACACAAATCGAAGCAGCTAGGGTTTGGAATCGTGCGCAATGCAAGGGGAGACAGAAGATGATACACGGGCGATCGTTGGCAAAGGGATTGTTGATCGGCGCGACGGCTGTGTTTGCGCTTGCGCGATTTGGAGTTTTGCATGCGCAAGAGTCTGAAAGCGCAGGTGCCTTGCTGGAAGCATCGCAATGGCAGCAGATCGATCGATCGGTCGAGAGCGGTCTGAGTTGGTTGGCCGGACAACAGCAGCGCGATGGATCGTTCCCGACGTTGCCGCAAGGACAGCCTGGTGTGACGAGTCTGTGCATCATGGCTTTTCTCAGCCACGGTCATTTGCCGGGTGAGGGTCCCTACGGCGACCAGCTGCAGCTCGCAGTCGATTACGTGCTTGGCTGCCAAAAGCGCAGCGGCATGCTCGCGTTCATCAGTCCGAATGGCGTGAAGCTGAGTCGCAACGTGTCACACGTCGTCGGCAGCACGGCGGCCTACAATCATGCGATTTCTGGCCTCGTCTTGAGCGAGACGTATGGCATTCAAGGTGAGCGGCCCGCGAGCAAGGTCCGACCCGCGATTCGCCGAGCTTTGGACGTGACCTTACAGATGCAGAAGTGGCGGAAAGATAATCCGAATGATCTAGGCGGTTGGCGCTACGTGCTCGACATGGACGCGGACGACTCGGACGTGTCGATCACCGGCTGGCACCTGATGTTTCTCAGGTCAGCGAAGAACGCAGGCTTCGATATTGCGAAGGAGCCGATCGACGAGGCCGTGGGTTACGTGCGTCGTTGTTTTCGGCCACGGTCAAGCACTTTCGCCTATACCCAGTCGCCGATGTACAGCAATTACACGAGTCGCGGTGTGACGGGCGCGGGAATCTTGGCATTGGCTCACGCTGGACTGCATGACACGCCGGAGTCGCAACAGGCGGGAGACTGGTTACTACAAAACCGGTTCGATCAATACAATAATAATCCGGTTTATTTGGAGCGTTATCACTACGGGCTGCTCACTTGCTCGCAAGCAATGTACCAGCTTGGCGGTCGGCATTGGCAGCAGTTCTTTCCCTCGACGGCGATTACCCTCGTCGGCAGTCAGCTTCCCGACGGGTCGTGGCCGCGCGAAAGTCACCACCGCGATGGCGCCTACGGCAGCGCCTACTCGTCGGCCATCTGCCTGATTACGCTTGGCACTCCCAACGACTTGCTACCTATCTTTCAGCGTTAGCCGTCGAATCTGATCGGCGACTACCTTGCGTGGCGTTCTGACGAAGACCGCGGCGCTTGGCGGCGAAGATTACCAGCAGCCGCCGCGAGGGTTTAAAGGTAGCGTGTTGCTGATCGATGCGATGGTAGTTGACCGAACGATTGCGGCGCACGACAAGAAAAATCACGAACGGCACGGCCAGCGCGATCGTCGCGGGTTCTGGCGCCAGGAGCGACTCGTCCGAGAACTCACGCTGCCACATAAGAAAATCGTTTCCGTCGGTATCGCCATCAAGATCGGCGTCGGCGAGGCTGTTGACCGCGCTCTGATCGAGACCAAAAACGGTTTCCCAGCGCTGAAGATCCGCTGCGTCGACGCGGGTGTCGAAGTTGAAGTCGCTTGAGTTGGCCAACGTTTGGCAGCGAATTGCGAAGGTCGCGGCAAATACAACTAGAGCGATAGTACGTTGGGCAGATGGACGCATGAGAACGGCCGTGACGTGGGTCGTGTTGGTGGGAATCACCCTCTGCCCAGGATGACCTAAAGAAAGTTAGGTTCTGGGTAACACTTCGCAAGCGAAGTGCGGAAGATTCGCCCGAGAAATACAAGCGTTTGCGGGAAACCCTTGCAATCATGCACGAAATTGGTATCAGCGCTGCTCGTGACTCGTCTCGGCGCTACCGGCAGATGCTCAGTCGACTTCGTCAAACGCCAGCGGGTCAGAAGCTTTGGCATTGACGATACGGATCGACTTTTTGCCGGCTAACAGATCGTCGATAACGTTGCCAACCAGGTTTGCCCGCCAGCCTTCGGCAAGCGTTGGCACCGCGCCATTGTCTGCGTAGCCCATGCGATGGGCGATCAATTCGCGCACGTCGCTGGCGGTGCCGACCATACTGGTGGCGATCTCTGCGCGGCGGCAGATCGTGCCAAGCGCAGGAGCTAGGAATTGGCCAAGGAGATTGAGTTGCGGCGGAGTGTTTTGCCGCGGTGTCTTCGGCATGCGTTCGGTGGGTGCTTCAAGTCCGCGCCGCACGCACGCGGCTAGTTCGTCGGCTTTTCGTTTGACAGCGCTGCGCTCCATGCCGCGAATTGCCATGATCTGTTCTGGCACGGCTACCTTGCGCTTGGCGAGTTCGACGATGAGGTCGTCGCGTAGCAGACGTTTCTGTGGCTGGTTGCGTCGTCGTGCCTCTTCGTATCGCCAATTCCACAGTTCTCTGACGATTGCCAGCTGACGAGAATTGAGCTTGCCAATGCCTGAGACGCGCCGCCAGTCTTTGCGTGAGAGAGCCGACTCGACTTCCAATTGCCAGCTTTCCATTTCGTCTTCGAACCAGCTGCGTCGTTCTTTTTCATCCATGATTTCGACCAGCCGGCGATAAAGCGGCAGCAGGTAGCGAACGTCTTCCAAGGCATAGTCGATCTGCGCTGCTGTCAGTGGTCGTTTTCGCCAGTCAGTTCGTTGTTCGCCTTTGGCGACCTTGTGACCTAAGAACTTGCTGACGACCGATCCGTAAGCGGAGGGAAATTCGTTACTGCAGAAGCCGGCCGCAATTTGCACGTCGAACAGACGCTTGGGTCTCGCGTCGACGGCCCGCATCATAAAGTTCAGCTCTTCGCGACCGGCATGCAAGATCGTCACGTGATCGCCGCCGGTAAGCATCTTCCAAAACGGCTTGAGATCTTCAATCGCATTGGTGTCGATCACCGCGAGTTCGTCGTCGGTTGCGATCTGGATCAAGCACAGATCGGGAAAGAACGTGTCTTCCGAGACGAACTCCGTGTCGATGCCAATGAGCTCGGCGGTGCTGAGCCGCTGGCACAATTGGTCGAGATCACTCGCTTCGGTGATAGTCGGCGTGGGCACGTGAGTGGTGGGCTGAATTAGTGGGTCGAGTCGATGGGCATTCAGTCGCGTTGCAATGCCGCGTCTGTAACCTACAGCCTACCGCCTTGCCTCGGATGCCTCTAGTGTCTAGTGTGCCGGCGTCGCTTCGTCGCTGTGGGGAGCCACTACCTCGCTGGCGGCTTGTTGGGCTGTCGGCGCTTGTAGCGATTCGTTACTCGCCCCCAAATATCGCCAGTGCGTCAGCAGCAAGATCGGTAGCAAGATCACGCAGCTATAGACCATGTAGCCGAAGAAGCCAGGCATCTTGACTCCCGACTTCTCGGCGATGGCCTTGACCATAAAGTTCGGCCCGTTGCCGATGTAGGTCATAGCGCCCATGAACACAGCACCCATGGCGATCCCTCTGAGGACCATTTCTGGCACGAAGCCGGTTGTTGCCATGAGATTGCTGGGATCTTGTGCAGACTTGAAGAACACTAGGTAGGTGGGTGCATTATCCAGGAAGGACGAGAGCCCGCCGGTTGCCCAGAAGAATCCTGCCGGACTGAGCGAGTTGGCAAGCACCGTGCCTTTTTCGGCCAGAATCTGCAATGCGGGTTGCATGCAGATGAAGATGCCGATGAACAGCGCCGCGACTTCGACGATCGCGTGATAGTTGAACGAATTCTGTTCGCGAATCTGTTTCGATCCAAAGTACAGTGCCACGGCTACCAAGCCGAGCTGGATCACTTCGCGCAGGTACATCCAAGCGTGCCAGTCGGTGCCAGGGATCGCTTTGTTGGGATCGAGAAAAGCAACGGCCAGCACGACGCCAATCAGCAGCGGACCGTTCAGTCCTAAGCCGCTAATACGAATTCTTTTCGTGTTGCCGGCGTCACGCTGAATGTCTTTTACGCGTTCTTGGCGATAGAAGTACAGCTGGTCTACCAGGCAATAGGTCAGCAACAGCAGGCCGTTGACGAACAGCCATTCTTCCCACAAACCGAGCGTCCAAGTGAAGTCGACGCCGTTGAGGTAGCCTAAGAACAGCGGTGGATCGCCGATGGGCAGCAGACACCCACCGCAATTACAGACAATAAAGATGAAGAACACGATCGTATGCGCGACGTGCTTGCGTTCGTCGTTGGTGTCGAGCAACGGACGAATTAGTAGCATCGCGGCCCCAGTAGTGCCGACAAAGCTAGCCAACAGTCCGCCGACCGCCATAAAGCATGCGTTAGTTAGTGGGTTGGCTTGCAGGTCGCCTTCGATGCGGACGCCACCGGCGATCGTATACAAGCTAAAGAGCAACACGATAAATGGAATGAACTCTGCCAAGATCGCATTGCCAAGAATAGCGCCGACGAAACCCGTTTGGATCGCGTCGTTGCTTGCTTCGACGACCGAGTGCGCCGGCCAATGTGCTTCGACGGGCGACTGATGCAAGAAGCCGTAGTAGCACATCGTCAAGCAAGCCAAGAACGCCGCGACCTTGAATCGATTGACGTTGTGCTCCCACCAGTGTTCAGTCACACGCAGGAGCGGAAAGAGCGCAATCGCGCCCAAGAGACCAACAAACGGAATCACCGTCCAGTAGGGCGGCGCTGTCGATGCCGCATGATGAGCGCCATCGGCATGTCCAGCAGCGGCGTGTCCAGTGGCGTGGTCGGAAGCGTCAGCGTGGTGAGCGTGGCCGTCAACAACCATTTCGGTTGCCAGCTGGGGTAGTCCAAAGATCGCCGCGACGGCGTAAACTGCCAACAAGGTTGCGATCGCCCAGACGACTTTGTTGCCTTCGCTGCGACGTGCCGAGGATGCCATGCTTGCGATGTCCGATGCCATTAGTAGTATCCCTTTCGCCTAGGTGACCCCAGGCCGAATCGTCAATTTAAGGTTCCAAGGTTAAGAACGAATAGGGGGTTCGTCTACGTCATTGGGGCATGAGGAGGAGATTTCCAGAGAAATCGCCTGGGAAAGACTAGGTTATGGAAAAGCCAAGCTCGCCGAGCCCGAAGATTTCTTCCAGCCAAACTGTCAGCAACTATGGCTGATTCTCTCGGTGGAATCGTTACGATCGGACTCGGTCAGGCCACTTGACACGCGCCGCAGAACTTTCGACGGTAGTGCTCATGACCGAAGTGTGGCTACGTCCGAATCGCCGTGTCCTCTTGCTCGCGATGGTGCCAATAACGCTACTGCATGGGGCCGGAATCTATGCGTTTCGCGTTCGTGGCGATCTTATTCCAGTCTGGTTAAGCGGATTGGTGGTTATCGCTACTGGCGCGTTGCTGCTGGGTTTGATCTGGCAGAGTCTGAAACCGCGTATTGCTTATCGCAATGGACAGGTGCTGTTTTTTCTCAGGACGGGTGCGCCGTTTGCGGTGCCGATTAAGGTGGTCGAGGCGTTCTTCCAGGGAGAAGGCTTGGCCCACCTGCCCGCAGGACCACAGGACGGTGCCAAGTCGGTTAATCTGATCGCTCGACTTTCGCAGCGACACGCTGAATGGCAGCAACGCGACGTAAAGCCGGCGTTAGGTCGTTGGGACGAGGGCTACATTACCGTTCACGGCACTTGGTGCGAGCCAATCGATGGCGAAGTGATCCGTCGGCTGAATCGTCGGCTGGCTGAGGTGACCCGGCAGGACAGTGCCCAGGCAGAAAGTAGCGGTAAAGTATGAATCATCACGCCATACGAGCACCGCGTCTGCTTGTCAGTGTTCGCGATGCCCAGGAACTGGCCATTGTCAGCGCTGGCGGTGCTGATTGGATCGATCTGAAAGAGCCGCGCGAAGGTCCATTGGCGGCAGTTGAAGTGTCGCAGGCCAAGCTGGCGATCGAAGCGTTGCCCGCAGGCAAGAAGCTCTCTGCCGCGCTCGGCGAATTGCGTGATTGGGATCAGGTGACCACCAGCGAATTGTTGAGTCTACCCGCGATCTCGGTGGTGAAATTGGGCTTAGCCGGCTGCGCAGACGATGCGAATTGGCAGAATCGCTGGCGTTTGGCGCACGACTTCGCGTTAGCTTACGGCAAGCATCTCGCGGCGGTCGTTTATGCGGACTGGAAAGGTGCGCACGCGCCGGCTCCTCGCGAGGTACTGAACTGTGCGGCCGACGCCAGCTGCCGCTACCTGCTGGTTGACACGTTTGAAAAAGATGGTCGATCGACGTTTGATTTTTTCTCGGATAACGAGCTTCGAGAGCTACTCGACGCCGCGCAGAATTGTCGTATGCAGACCGTTCTGGCGGGCAGTCTCACCACCGAGTCGATCGCATACTTTCCGATCGAGCAAGTGAATATCGTCGCTGTAAGAGGTGCCGTATGCCTCGGTGATCGTGCTGATCGAGTCGATGCGGGGCTAGTGGGCGAGTTTCGTCAGGCACTGCACGATCGGTACTCGAAGTTCGAGCTGTCGGCCTCTCACGATGCGGACAGCTGAGCTTGATTCACCCAGCGACCTGCCGAGAATTGCTTGACTTCGCGGCACGCCCCCGGCGATAATCAATGCCATCTGCAACTTCCGGGGCGAGAAGATACAGGTATTTGGTCTACCAGTTGGTTGGATTCATTGGCTTGTTGGGGAGGAAACATAGTGCAGAAGTCTGTTTTGGATGCGATTAAGCAAGGTGAGTGGAGTTACGAACCAGACACGGTAGACGAGGCGGAGTTTAAGTCGACACATGCGCTGCCTGGGACCGATGAGAAACTGTCGGTTTTGGCCGCTCGAGTGAAAGCTGGATTGCCGCTTTGGCACGGTCACGATCGGACCGAATACGACGACCTCGATTAAGTTGGGTAGCCAGCAATTGGCTACTGCCGACGACCCGCTGGCAAGTCTCTCATAGCTCTTCGGTGGATCGCCAGGGCTCGTTTTGTGAGAGATGGCTCGAGGCAGGGTGATCCACTTCTTCACAATTACACAGCATCGCGAATTCACTAGCCCGACGCGCTAGCGAGAGATTTCTCGGAGCTTCCTTCGCTAGCGCGTCGGGCTAGTGGAACGGGTGGTTTATCCAGAGTGAAAAACAAATGGCCGCGTGGCTCGCGACGGATGCCTAGTCATATCAGGAGGAAGAAGTGCCAAAAATCAACCTTGAGATCCCTCATCAGCTCACCGCGGAGGAGTCGCGCAGTCGATTGGAACGATTCACTGAGAGCCTGCCGAAAGATCAGGTGAGCGATCTGGAGCAAAGCTGGGTTGGCGACACGCTCAGCTTCGGATTCAAGACCTTCGGCATCAAGATCGGCGGCGATCTAACTGCCGCCGACGAGAAACTGCTCGTAAACATCGACATTCCCTTTTCGGCGATGATGTTCAAGGGCAAGATCGAGTCGGAAGTCAAAAAACAGCTCGAGCGGCTGACTCGCTCCTGATTCTCTTCGTCGGTCGTTGCGCCAGCGCTTTCCTAGAATATTCGATACAACCTGAACGTGCAGTTCGGTTGTACGCGTTGGGCGCTGCAGTAAGCCGCATCACGCTCGGCGCCCGTCGAGTTTTCTTGACATGAGTTTGGCATAACCTAGCTTTCGTTGTGGCGCCACAGCAAGCGTTGTCGCGCCGATGATATTGCGGAGTTCGGTTTGCGAAGTTTCGCGTAGACAACACCAGACAATGCACCGGCAGTCCATCAAGCTGTCGACAAGAGGGAACAACGATGAGTACGAGAGTTCTAGTTGCCGACGATTCCAGCACCATGCGGAAGATTATTCTCCGTTCGCTTACTGCAGTCGGCGTTCCAGGAGCCGTCGAAGCTGCCGACGGTCAAGAAGCCGTCGACAAGTTCAAGCCAGGTGATTTCGACCTGGTTCTGACAGACTGGAATATGCCGAATAAGAACGGTCTGGAGGTGATCACCGAGATTCGTGCTCAAGACTCCAATGTGCCGATCATTATGGTGACGACAGAAGCCGAAAAGTCACGCGTGCTGGAAGCAATTCAGGCGGGTGTTTCGGACTATTTGGTAAAGCCGTTTACCGCAGATACGCTCAGAGAAAAGCTGGAGAAGCACGGCTGCTAGTCTGTCGCTTCCATGACCCACAGCTTGAAGAAAACAAACGCTCTTCGCTCGATAGCGAAGGGCGTTTTTTTGTGGCTTGCGTACGCTGGAGAACTTCTCAGACTTCGCGGCAACCACACAGTGATCGGCACTTGCAAACAGCATCGATGGCGATTGTCTAGCGGTGCTGGATTAGCCCGTCGTCATCGACCCGCGTCATCGCGCTACTATCGGCGCGGCTCGATCGTCACGCGCGTCCCTTCCAGGCGATGCTGTAGTTCGGTTGACTTCAGCACTTCGCCCAGCAAATCGTCCAGCTCCACTTGAGTAACGTCGCAGGAAATCAGTCGCTCGCGTGCGTCATCCTCGATTGGCGTGGCCCAGGTGATTTCAAGCTTTAACTGCTTGGAGAAGCGATCGAGTACACGACCCAATGGTTGGTTTTTCAGTCGCAGTGTGAACAGCTGCTTCGAGTCCGCCGTCTTTGTTCTTCTGGCATTCGGCGATCGTGACGTCGATTGCGAAGAGGTGGTATTGCCGGTTAGCCGGAGAGGTCGCTGGATCGGTACAATCAGGCACTTGCTCCCGTCGGGCGAAGCTTGGCAAGTGAGGTCGAAGCCGGCCAGCAATAGCACAAGGCGATCGATCATCGCGAGCGTTGGTAACGAGCGCGCTGGCAGCAGATCGTGAGGAATTGCCTCGGCGTTGACGATCTGAACGTCGGCGGCAGCGAGCCACGCTTCGATCAGCATGCGAGGCTCGCTTAAGCGAGGCCAGTCGACAGGCGCGGACTTTGTCCATCGACGGTGAACGCGCCTTGGCAGTGGGTCGAGTGACTTTCGCGCATGTTGAACTAGAGTGGTCAGTTCCCGCGCTCGCGGTCGAGGTGCGATGTAAATCAGCTCTCGCAACTGCGAGAAGCCCAGCTCGTTCTCTTTGGTGAGCTTGTTCAGTGCCTGCCAGGTGCTTTGATTGACGACTTGCAGCGACACTTTGCGCTGTGGGTCAACACGTCTGTCGAGCCAGACGGAGATGTCGCTCGCCGTCGAGAGTCGCTGCACTGCAGTCCCCAGTTCCTGTCCTTGCCAGGTGACCGTGATCTTGCGTTCGAGCTTCGGATCGAGCGGCGACGCGTGGCTTCGGGACGTTGCTGAACAGGCGGAAAACAACAGCAACGTCGCCGCCGTCATCGTGGTCGCCCGCCAATCAAATAGCGATGTGCTTTTGATAGTCCATTGCATCGCTAGATATTCCACTGCGGCACAATCGCTTAGGTCGCCGCGTTTGCGAGCTGCCGACACCCGACGTCGGGAGACTCGGACTCAAATTTTTGTCAATAGCTCACCATCATAAACTTTCGCCTCAGTACATTCCTAGCTCAACTGCTTAAGCAAGCAGCAAACCGCAGTGACGTGCATTTTCGTTGAGAAATCGGTTCCTGCGATTACACTCGAAAGAAGGAAAGACCAATCGCGTTCGTCTTGGTTAGTGCGTCTCGGATTGGTCTTAATGCAAGTGACTTTGCACGCGAGTGCCGACCATTGCAGTTCGGCATACCTCGGAACATCGCGTGACTTGGTTTGGGGTGACGGCTTAGTTCGGATGGGAATCCGTACTCAATGCCGTGGCAATCCGGCCGAATTTCAGACGCGGATTGAGATCTTGCGAGAGTGAAATTATGAGCGAAGACTACCAACAACGTCCGCTGCTGGTCTATCACTACGAGCGGTATTTGGTCGACCAAAACATCAGTGCCTACGTGCGTAGTGTTTCGGGCAGTTACACCGTCGGTGGATTGGAACGCGTTGTCAGTTCGGGCGATCGCACTGCGCGGCGTGGTGCGGTGCTGGCGCTGTCGCGGATGGCGGACTATCGTTCAAACGCGGTGTTAGGGCGTACACTCAACGACAGCGATCGCGGTGTGCGGACGCTGGCCGAAAATGGAATTCGCCGATTGTGGATGCGCATTGGCACGCCAACCCAGCAGCGACATCTCGTTGCAATCAGCGAACATCTGGAAGAGCAAGAATTTGACCGCGCGGCGCAGCTTTCGACGGCGCTGGTTGACGATGCCCCGTGGGTCGCGCAAGGGTGGTATTATCGCGGCAAGGCGTTTTTTCAGTTAGAACAATTCGATGCCGCGGTGCAAGACTGCCATCAAGCGCTGGAGATCAATTGCTATCACTTCTTGGCTGCTTCGGTCATGGGACAGGCTTACCAACGTCAGGGCAACGCTGTGGCTGCGCTCGAGTCGTTTCGAAGAGCGTTAAGACTCAACCCAAGCATGGAAGACGTCCGCACTCAGGTGATTCACTTGCAGCGAACGCTCAAAGGAAAATAGGACCGGACGAACCGAGTTGATCGACGCAACCGCGCGACGATCACGTGACGTTGTCGCTGGGACCTTCTTCTGGTTCGCTGTCGTCGCTGGGACCTTCTTCTGGTTCGCTGTCGTCGCTGGGAGCATCGCCCTCCCCTTCCCCGCCCACCTTTGGCGCAAAGATGAATTGGCTACTGCTGTAGGTCGTGCCGGTGTTGTCTCGTAGCGAGCGCACTTGCTCGATAGCGCTGGATAGATCGTTTGGCGTGAGCGAACTGAGCGGATGAATAAACGCCGACCACAGCAGCCCATCGTGCGTCGCGTAGCGGGCGTCGAGGGCGCGGTCGTAGTTGGCATGTAATGCGATGAGTGCCAGCTGCAAGTCTTCCATCTTCTGCGCGTCGAAGCGGCGAATCGGAATCATCAGTCGCATGCGATCAGCACGTTCGTCGGTCATCACCAGCATGACTGGCGGCAGATGATCGGTCGCGCCAGGGCCAGCTTCGGGCTCGGCCAGATCATTTTCCTGCGGCTGGCCATTCTGATTTTCGTCTGGCGCAGCATCCTGCAGTTTTTCTGCGACCGGTTTTTCGTTTTCGTCGTCAAGCTCTGCCGGCTTGTCTTCAGCCAACGGAATACGCCACAGTCCTGCTTGACCTTCGATCTTGGCTTTTGGAAAGTGCGTTTGCAGCAACTTGCCCAAGCGCTGGTTATTCATTGGCCTGGCCTCGGTCGCGTCGAGCTGAATGTCAGTCGCGTCGGCGGGGTAGCCAGCCACCGAATGGGTTTCGTGATTGCAAGAAACGCACGTCGCGACCACGAGTGGCACGACGAAGCCGTAATATTGAAACAGCTGTATTCGAGGCGGCTGCGATTGCATAAGCGCGAATTCCTGCGGGTTATCGTGAGTCGACCACTGGCGACATCGTACAACAATCGAGCTAGGCGGTGCACACAAAAAACAGGCGCGATTGGTGATTTGCGATCACGGCTAGAAGCACCGATAGAAAAAGAGCCCTCTCGCTCTTGTCGCCATCGGTAATTGGCAGGCTCTCGAGAAGCACTGCGCTTGAACTGAGTTTTCGGTCCAGTTAGCCGGCGACATCCTTGACGAAAAGGCCTTCAGCGAAAGGGCTCTTCTACGCGCAGAATAGGGTGGGTCCGCTTGGCCAGGCAACGGAAGGTCGTTTTTCCCGCGAAATCAGCGGCTTGAAACCTGACTCAGCCCTCGAGACAGTGGGTGCCGTCGGACGGCACCGAGACAAACATCGATCTTCGTCGGCCCTAACGACGAACCGTGGCTCCAGCCGCTGCTTCCATCCTTGCCATTGCTTGGCGTACTCCAGCCGAGTAGCGATCGGGCTGGCGTGCGAAACGCTCCATCGTTTCCTTGCTCGAAAACAGGTAGAAGGCGTTGCGATACTCGAAGCCATACTTGCGA
The DNA here is from genome assembly GCA_039184115.1 of Planctomycetota bacterium. Lineage (GTDB taxonomy): Bacteria > Planctomycetota > Planctomycetia > Pirellulales > Lacipirellulaceae > Bythopirellula. The sequence continues at coordinate 23,423 of JBCDBK010000076.1, forward strand.
CTGCCAGCTACTTGCTCGTTATCGTCCAACAGCTTTACCGGATCGTCGCCTGAGAAGACCGGGCTATAGGCGTCGGAAGAGTAAGTCGAGGCCAGAAATTTCTGCCGTAGCGCGTCACTGGCAAAGAGATACGTGCGTCCGCGATGGATGGCGCCGTACTCCTTTTCGCCGCGCACCCACTTTTTCTGCTCTTTCAGGCTGACGGGGCAGTAACCGTCGAATGCCAACTGTGGCGTGCCGACCGGCAACTCGGGAGGCCAGGGATCGGCCTTGGCTGGTTGCGGAGGCGTGACTTGCCCGGTAGGTGGTTTCGCGGCAACCGCAGCGACTGCGGTGCTGGTAGCCGCAGGCGCTGCCGGAGTCTTTGGCGTAACGACCGGCGGACGTGTGCTGGTGGTTGGCGATTGCGTGATCGATGGTTGGGCAATCGGTGGCTGAGCAACATTAGGCGTTGGCGTGGTGACGCGAGCATAGCGATTGCCCGTCAGCGTCGGTGGTGCGCTCGCCGCGACGGGTGGCTGCCCGGCTTGCGCTGGCTGTCGCGTCACAGGTGGCGGCGTTGGCTTGAAGTACGGGTTGGCTGTTATCTGAGGTTGAACGGCGAGCGCCTGTTGCGGTGAGGCAGCCTGATTGGCTGACTGACCAATCTTCAGACCGGCGTAGGCCGAATTGATGGGTGCCTGTGCCGAGGCAGGACGAACGCCGGCTTTCGACTGGTAGTGTTGCGCGACATTGGCGATTTGTGCGCCGTAAGCATTCGGTTCGAGTGGACAATGGAGTTTCTGAAGCACGTTGCCCTGCGAGTTGAGTACGACTTCTGACGGCACGCGTGTGATCTGATACGCGTTGGCGATAGCCGGCGACTGGTCGGCGTTGAGCTTGACGGGCACGTAGTACTGCTCGATCGTGGCGGCAATCTGCGGCTGCGAGAAAACGTCACGTTCCAGTTTTTTGCAGGGACCGCAACTTGGCGTGTAAAAGTGCAGCAGCACCAGTTTCCCTGTCCGCCCGGCTTCGACCTTGGCAGCATCGAGGCTGTGCCTCCAGCTAATCTGATCAGCTTGCGTGTGCTGAGCAGCAAGCACTGCAGCAACCGAGGCCATGGCGAGGCGTAGTGACATCTTGCGTCGAGTAGACATAGCGATTCCGTTCGCGATCAAGTTGGTCAAAGAGCCGCTCCAACTGGCAGCATCTAGGAGTAGCCGAAGCGCTATGCTGCGCTAGTCTGGCCGCTATCGCTTTTGATCGGAAGCTGATGCGCGAGACTTTGTTAAAATCTGCCGATTGCGACGACTTTGACGAATGTACGCTATTTCGACGGGCTTATCGCAGAGGTCAGGTGGTGTCGTAAGTGATTTTATTGTAAGGGCTTACAGTCATTCTCGCGGTTGCGGCGGGATGTCCGTTAAGTAAACGGCTATACTGGAGAGATCTCGTTGGGATCTTTTTCCGATGATTTTTGCCCAACGGTCGAAGCAAGCTTGACACATTGATAGCGGTAACTAATATTACCGTGGTGTTCACAACCCTGTCAGCTTTTTTTGGCAGGATCTACAGGCCATGTCTTGGCTTTTTCCGTGCCAGCTTCTGCCAGACGGCATCACGAGCCAAACGGACATGACTTGACCTGCTGCGGCAGCGTTCTGCTCGTTTGTGGTGAGCTGGATCGACGCGTGTAGGCCGGCAGGTGCAGTATAGGCAGATACATATCTCCGGGCTTTCGATTCGCCATTGATCGATTTGGGAGAAAAAGCTCACGGAAGGTTTGGCCGGCTGATATGTTTTTCAGTTTTAGTGTAAGCGAATCGAATAACAAATCTGTAAGATAGACGTCAAACGCGACGTTAGCCATTCACCGCCGTTTGTCGGCGTAGTCCGTTAGGGATCTGTGGTAGCCGCCTCGGGCAAGTCGCAGGCGTGCTTGTAACGATCGGGAGCTGTCTTGATCAGGCAAGCATGAGCGATCCAGGCTTGGTATTCGCCTTTTTATTGGTCGTAGAGCCACGCACGTGGTTGCGCGTGATCGCTAGCCAAGGCAGCGCCAGTTGGGGTATCTGAAGTCCCAGAGACTTGAGATCAAGGTAGGTGCGGTGGCGGGAATCTGAGACGGTTTTGAGGGAACAAAGCGAGCACGTCGGTCGCTCAGCCTATTACGCAGTTGGCAGGTTTCGACTTGGCTGAACTTGATGGGCAGCCGTGATCATGGAAAGACCGTGATCATGGGCATCGTATGATCGGCACGCGTGTAGCGCGGTTGGCAGTGAAGAAGCGGCACCTCGGCGGCTTGAGTTCGGTGTTTGGAGAGGTCGAGCGGTGTGAGGGAATTCGCCTCTGACCAACGGTGCTTTTCAATAATTGAGTCGAAGCAGCGAATTGAGTGTTGAAGACGGATTCAGTATTGATGTGGCGCTATTGACGTGGCGCTGCGTAGGCTCGTTTTCTGACCAGGGGCGAGACGTAAATGGGGGTTGGTTGCGGCGCGTGCTGCAACGGCAATAGTTGCTTGGTTAGCGTTCCGCCAGTTGCTTGTTTGAGCCGGCGGCTGACCGATACAGGCAAGAGTTTGCATCATGGGTGCTAGCCAGCTGGCAAGGCAGAACTTTGCTTTGGACGATGCTGAACAGCTTTTTCGCAGCCCAACGCATGGTGCCATGGTTGATTTAGGGCAGACTTAGGACGAATTCTCTGATGGCTAAAAAGCAAAGGTCTGGCGGTAGATATCGCGGCCGCAATAACAACAACAATAACA
>JBCDBK010000077.1:0-25616 GCA_039184115.1 Planctomycetota bacterium
AATTTCGCTATCGCACACGCAACTTCGAAGGTCGGCTGATCGGCTGCACGCCCGACTACGCGGTGGTCACGCACCTGAAGTTGGACCAAGGGCGATTTCTCACCGACGCCGATTTGGATCACGAGAGCAATCATTGCGTGCTAGCCGCCGAAACGGCAACCCGCCTGTTCCCGTCTGGCGATGCACTCGGCAAGAAGATCATGGTCGACGCCGAATTCTACCTCGTCATTGGTGTGATGAAGTCTCGCGCACCGTCGGCCGGCATCGGCGGCTCACTTGCGGCTGAAGACTACTCTCGCGACGTGTACGTCCCGGTCACGACGCTTTGGCGTCGCAACGGTGACATGGATATCGTCGCAAAGCCCGGCCAATTCCAACGCGACACGCTGGAGGTCAGCCAGATTACGCTACAAGTCGCCGATAAGGACCTCGTGCTACAGACTGCCGACATCGTACGCAACACGATCGCACAAAGTCACACGATGGAAGATTTTGGCGTCACGGTACCACTGGAACTACTGCAGCAGGCACAAACCACGCGGCTGATGTTTATGCTATTTCTCGGACTGATCGCCGCAATTTCGTTGGTGGTCGGTGGAATTGGCATTATGAATATCATGCTTGCCACCGTGACCGAACGCACGCGCGAGATCGGTATCCGTCGGGCGTTGGGTGCCAAGCGGCGCGACATCACGCGGCAGTTTCTCGTCGAAAGCACCGTCTTGTCGTTCGCTGGCGGCGGCTTTGGCCTGCTGGGTGGCTTGCTCTGCCGCCCGCTATCTATCTGGATTCGTGGCAGACTGATTGATTGGTTCCCCGATCAGATGAACAGCCTGCCTGAGCTAATTCGCACCGTCGAGCCGCGCCTTGTGTCTTGGTCGATTCCGTTGGCCTTCGCGATCGCGGTATTCGTCGGCGTTGTCTTCGGCGTCTACCCCGCCATGCGCGCTGCCCGCCTCGACCCGATCGAAGCACTGCGGCATGAGTAGCCATCACAACCTAAGCGAGCTTGGTAGTTCCAGTCTACGCTCTGCGGGTGCATCGACCGCTCACGCCGCTTTCTCAACTTCGACGCAGATGCCGCCCGCCCGCATGGCTTTGTGCATTCGCGTGAACCAGATTTCCTGCTTGCACACGAGGCCAAGGTTTTCGCAGGTGCGTAGCAGTTCTTTGCGGTTGTACATGCGGCAGTACCAAAAGCGGCTGGTCCATGCTCCGCCGAAGCTGTCTTCGGTCGTGAGCAAGAACATCCGTCCACCGGGCTGCAGGACGCGCGCGATTTCGGTGAGTCCTGGTTCGGGGTCGGGCAAGTGTTCGAGCACATAGCCGCAAGTCACACAATCAAACGAATTGTCGGCAAAGGGCAAACGCGACAGATCAGCCGTGACGAAGCGTGGCTCGCCGCGTTTCAATCGCGTTCGCGCCCGACGCAGCATCGGCTGTGACAGATCGGTGCAAGTGACCGACGTTTCTGGGTCGGAGTACTTAAGCAGATGCTGTGCGATCTGACCCGCGCCGCTACCGACGTCAAGTATCGATCGCACGCCGTGCAAGTCGAACTTGCGTGTGCGAAACAAGCGTTCGCCCAACGGAATGTGCAACGAAAGCGTACTGGCCAGCGAGAGCAAAGCACCTTGTGGTCCACCATAGACGCGCTTGACTTTGCGTTTATACTCGTCGTCGCTAACGCGCGTAATGAGATCGTTCGAGATAATCTGATTCAGTTTCTTGCGCCGACGCTGACGACGATCTCGACGAGCGTTCGGGCGCTTGCTGCGTAACGTGCTTGGCATATCTGTTGAATCAATCCGTTCGTGGTTCGCCAATCAGGCCAAGGCCGAAAGACGAGAGGGGCCGCCGTAGACCGCCGCGATCACACCAACACATACACGCATCTAGATGTAGACCCGCCGGTTATAGATATACCACTCTATCATAAGGACTAGCAGCGCCGCGACAAGCAGCGGTTTCCAAAGCTCCTTGCGTACCTGCGAGTTTGGAGCCTGAGCCGCAATGTCGACGTAGCCAATCGACAGCGATTCGACAACTTGCAGACCGTCTTCGCTATCTTTCCTAACGCGCAAGCTGAGATCAGACTCGTCGCGACCAAACAGATTGACGGCAAACCGCTTTTTGACTTGACTTCCTTCGCGTACTTGATAAACGCCGAGCTGACTGGTGTTTTGAAAACTCAGTCGCCCCGGTTGATCGAGTGAGACCGTCTCGCGGGTCGCGTCAGGCAATTCGACTTCTAACGCTTCGACGGCTCCTGGAACGCGCAGGTCCACAAGTTGATCGGGCCGATTCAGCGCCGGAGAATTACCCGCGCCGCCTGCGAAGTATTCTAGCGCATTCAGCCAGAAACCCGGAAAGCTATGCTTGCGTGGCCAATCGGTGTTGAACGTTTTGGAACCATCTTCCTCCGTCCCCACGATCTCGAAACCGAGCACGGCGTCTTCGTAGCGATCGCGCGGCGCAATCGCAAATAGTGGCCCTTGTGTCGAGTCGATTAGTTCGCGGCCACCCAACGGCGGACGCACTGGCAAACTGTCGGCGATTTGAATGTTGCCCAGTTCCAGCAGACTGAGCAGCGGATGGCCACGCTGCCAATCAATAATTTGCGGACCGTAGACGGATTCTTTCGCAGCCCGTTTTTGCCAGTCGTCGATCGGCGGAAGCCGACCAATAAATAGCGTGTGCGACTGCGGCATGAACTCTGGCACACACTGGTCGAAGACAATCAGATCGTAAAAGTCGGTCTGGGATTGGGCTTGGAAATCGGGGGTCTGAAGGACATCAGGCGAGACCTTGTCCACTTTCGCCAATCGGTCGGCGCGTGCGGTCGCCAGCGCGGACTCGAGCGTCGTATTGCCTGGCGTAACGAGCAAGACCCTGCCATCGCTACGTTCGCTAACGACCGCGTACGCCGTGTTGTCTAGGGTCAGTCGGTCGTTGAAGTCGTCGGGAATGTCGAGCCTTGCACGCAACGCGCCTTCGCTGTCACCGCTGAGCGTGAATGTCGCTGACGCGACATCGCCAGCTGGGATGGTAACCTCCGCTGCGTCAAGCAAACGATCGTTGAGATGCACTTCGACGATCGTCTGTTGCTCTTGCTCGCTGAAGTTAGCCACCTGCACGAACGCCTGCTGCAGAGTCGGGCGTTCCTCGTTGCGACGTGTGTTGAAGGCAGTGATCGCCAGATTCTCGCCGACGAAGCTGCCGATCGGCAGGAACTGCGGTCGCAGATTGCCCATCGAAAAATCCTCCACGCTCGGAAATCTGCCGTCGCTGAATATGTACAGCTCGACATCTTGCTGTTCGGTGACCTCGAAGCCGATATCGCCTTCCTCGTTCATCACTCGATCTGGGTTGGCAAATCCGTCGGCCAGTTCGAGTGCTCCCCTCAAGTCGGTCTGTCCGGCGCTGGGCTGAACGCGATCGAGGGCTTCGCGCAACAGGCGTTTGTTGTTGGTGAACTCCTGGACCACGTCTGGCTGATCAGCAAACGTAATGATCATCGCTGACATGTCCGAGTCGAGCTGATCAATCAGCGAGGCGATGCGCTGTTTTGCCTCGTCGAGTCGTGTAGCGCCGTCCTGGGCATCGGTCGCCGACATGCTAGCCGATTTATCGACGAGAAAGATGAACCGCTGCCCCTCCAGCGCCTGTCCCTGCCAGCCTGGACGCAGCAGTGCCAGCATTGCGAGTGCCACCATCAATAGCTGAAGCAGCAGCAGCAAGCTCTTCCGTAGTCGTTGCCACAGACTGTTGACATGCAAGTCTTCGACCACGCGGTGCCACAGATAGGTGCTTGGCACTTCGATCGGCTGCCGCTTGAGCTTCAAGAAGTACAGCGCAAAAATCGCCGGCGGAATCAGCCCCAGTACGATCCATCCGGTCGGCCCCAACGAATTGCGGAAGAGTGAGTCCATCTAACGCACTAATCCTCGACGGCGGAGCTGTTTTGCAACCAGATCTTGCACAGGCATCTGATTGTTCGCGAGCAGATAGTGCATGCCTCGTCGAGAGCAGAACTCCTGTGCGCCAGCAACGAATGCATTCAGTGTCTGCTTGTACTTGTTGAGCAATGGTACGCTGACGGTAATCTCCGCTTCGTCTTGGTCCTCGCAATCGACCAGTTTGAGGTCGCCCTGCAGATCGGGTTCCAACTCTTCTTGAGATAGGACATGAATCACAAAGCAGTCGACCTGGTGCGAGACGAAATATCTCAGCGCTTGCTCGTAACCCGCCTTGTCCATCAGGTCGCTAATCAGCACCACAATGCCGCGTCCGGGATTGCGAAGGCAAAAGTTTTTGACGCCGTCCGCCAACGGTGTCGATGTCTCGTCCGGTTGGATTGATTCGACGTAGTCGAGCATGCGCCACAAACTGGACCGGCCGCGCAGCACGGGACCTCGCTCGCCGGCGCCTTGGCTGATCGTTTCGATCCGTACTCGGTCGGTGCGTATCAAGCCGACAAAACCCAATGCAGCGGCCAATTGCTTGGCGTACTCCAACTTCGAGGGCTCGCCGAAATCCATCGAGAGACTTGAGTCGATTAGGGTATAGAAGTGCAAGTCTTCTTCCTCCAAGAAGAGCTTGATAATCAGCTTGTCGAGTCGTGCGTACAGGTTCCAATCGAGCAACCGCAAGTCGTCGCCAGCGACATAGTTCCGAAAGTCGGCGAACTCGACGCTCTGCCCTTTGCGTTTGCTGCGCCGCTCGCCCTTCATTCGCCCGCGAAAAACTTTACGCGTGACCAGCTCCAGACGCTCGAGCTGCCCGAGCAGTTCAGGAGATAACAGTTTGGATTCGGTTGTCGTGCTCAAAGAGTTACCGCTTCAAGAAATCTCGTGACTCTGTGGTTCAAAACCAGATCAGGCCGACTTGGCTTCCTCGGCTTTTTCAGGAACTTTTTTGACGATGTCGGTCAACACCTGATCGGGTTCGATGCCTTCGGCCTCGGCTTCGAAGTTGAGTATCACCCGATGTCGCATCGACGGCAGGAAAACGCGTCGCACATCGTCGAAGCTGACGTTGTAGCGACCGCCTAGCAAGGCTCGCACCTTGGCGGCTAGCGTCACGGTCTGTGCGCCGCGTGGACTGCTGCCCCAACGCAGATACTTGTTAGTGCTATCCTGCGCGAAGGGGCCTTCAGGGTGCGTGGCAAGTGTGAGACGCACGATGTAGTCTTGGACGTGCGGCGCGACAATTACCTCTCGGACGAGCTGTTGCCATTTGACGATCTCGGCGCCGTCCATCACTTTGTCGGGCTCAATCGTCACGCCGCGTGTCGTACGATCGATGATCTCGGCCAGGTCTTCACGACTCGAATAGCCCACGACCAGTTTGAAGAAAAACCGATCCAACTGGGCTTCAGGCAGCGGGTAAGTGCCTTCTTGCTCCAAGGGGTTTTGCGTCGCCATGACGAAGAACGGCGGCTCCATCGGAAACACTTTGCCGGCGATGCTTACTCTTTTTTCTTGCATCGTTTCGAGCATCGCTGACTGCGTTTTGGGCGTTGCGCGGTTGATTTCGTCAGCCAGGCAGATCTGCGTGAAGATGGGTCCCTTCTGAAACTGAAATTCGCGCCGGCCATCTTCGGACTCGACCACCATGTTGGTACCCAGGATGTCCGCTGGCATCAGATCGGGCGTGAACTGAATACGCGAAAAATCGAGATCCAGAGTTTGCGCGAGTGTGCGCACCAACAAAGTCTTGCCGAGGCCGGGAACGCCCTCCAGCAGGCAGTGCCCGCCAACGAACAAGCAAGTTAGCACACCGTGAACGATGTCCTTGTGCCCGACGATTACGCGCCCTAGCTGTTCTTGCACCGCCTTGTAGCGCGTCGCAAACTCCTGGGCGCGTTGTTCAATAGATTCACCTACACTCATATACTTTTCTTTCGTTGCTAACTTAGGAGAGATCGCAATGTTTTAGAACCTTCCGACGTGTCTGTTCAAGAGTCCTTATCGATATCGCGTCGAGCCCGTCGCTTGGCTTTGAGCAATCGCTCGGTGTACGACTCGCCTTCGGTCTGCTGGGTGGCGTCGTCGGTTTTCGCGGGACGGCGAGCTGGTGGGGCTGGCGCCGACGCCTGTTGGACAGCGTCAGCGCCATTGGCGGTCGCGGTCGAATCCTCGTCGGGCTCAAAACGCGTGGCAGCGCGACGCCCTTCGTACTGTTCCTGAATCTGCCGCTTGCGGCTCTGCAACCGGCTCATCGTTTGCGGCTCGGGTTCGGCCTGCTGGCGGCGCAGGATAATGTCGCGGGCGCGGGCGAGCAATGGCGGCAACCATTCAAAGTTGATTTGAACACGGCGCACGAACACATCGGCAAAGAACACACAGCTGCCGACGAGAATCACCCACGGCCAGATCGACTGGTTGGAAATCGCCGGTTCTAGGTCGCGACGAAATGGATTGGCTTGAGATAATTGCTCGGGTCGACTGAGATCGAGTCCTGTTTCGACGAGCACGCCCTCGGGTCCGTCTTTCGCTGACATGCTAGCCAACGACTTGAGCAGCGCCATGTTGGTCTCGTTGTCGCGGTACTCGGCGGAGTACCCCACGTTCACGCCGGTGCGAATCGGCGGACGACCGGGGCCAGGATTGACGACGATCAGATAGCTGCCTGCCGTGTCGGACGGAAACTCACCTACATAACGACCGGGAGCTGTCTGCTCGATACGCAGCGGCAGCGAAGCCATGTCAGGCGCAACCACCGAACCGCTCATCGACTGATCGTTGAGAAACTCTTCGTCCGCGTCGACAGCGGTGATCACCACTTGCGTTTTGCCATCCTTCACATTGGTGGCCACACTGAAGTTGCCGGTATCACCGGTCGGTCGCATCGCCCAACGGACCATCTGACTAAAGAGCTTGTCGTAGCCGTCCCACTCTGACCATCGATTGGCCCAGCGATTGCCAGCATCGGTCGTCAGCGCAACCGCTTTGCCCGCACCGTAGGTCCACGTTGCCAAGACGGTGGAGTTTTTCTCCGTCTTGGGCACCGGCGATTGCAGCACCACTTCGACCAGTGGGTTGTCTTTGACCGAGGTAAGTACGTAGCCGCTGATCGCCGGCACTCCAGCTTCGATGCCTTGCAGCATCTCATGCTGGGCCATGATGTTGGGGCGGAAAGGCGGATCAGACTCATAAACCAACGGTCGAGCGATCCGACGTGTCTCGCGTTGGTAAATTTTCGGAAGCGCCTTTGCACTTTTCACTTTGTAGTACTTACCGCCCGTCGCGTTGGCAAGTCGCTGCATTTCGGGCGTGCCTAAGAAACCATGCGATCCCACAGCCACCGTGCTGATTTTCACCCCGAGTTTTTTAAGGTTGTTGAGCGTTGACTGTTTGGTTGGCGAAGGATCGCCATCGCTGATGACGATCATGTGCTTAACGGCGGCGTCTTTCACGCCGGCGAACGCGGTCGCCGCCATTTTCATCGCCCCATCGAAAGCCGGCATATCTCCGATCGTCATGCGGTCGGTGCGAGCCATCATCATTTTGCGGTTCGGGCCGACGCGTATGAGTCCGCCTTTGCTTTGTCCCCACAGCCACTGGTCGGTACCGTTCCACTGGACCAGTCCGCAATAATCGCGGCTGCCGAGGATCTTGATCGATTCAAAAGCGATCCGCTTCTGCCAATAGTTCGACCGTGCCATCTCGCCCGCGTGCATCATGAGCACCAGTGCGCCAACAGGGGTGACCTTCGTGTTTTTAATTTCGAAGTCGACAGGCATCGCTTTTTCGAGTTCCGTATTCGTCCAGCCTCCAGCGCCGTACGTGTCGGGTCCGCCGAGCATGATGAGTCCGCAACCCATTTCTCGCGTGTTGCGCACTAGCATGCTAATCTGGTCGTCAGAAAAGCTGCTGACATTTTCGGCGTCGGTGCCGGTGCTTCGCGAAACGTTGGCAAGTACGATGCAGTCGTATCGCTGTAGCTCAGCAAGCGAGGTAAACAGCCGATCGCTCGGAGTGACAGTGACGGCAATTTCTTCGGTGCGAAGTCGATCGACCAAGTAATCAAACTCGCCCTGCTTGTCCCAGTTTTCGATCAACAGCACGTGCCCTTTTCCACGCACATGCGAAAACGCCGTCGCGATGTTGTTTTGCGCCATGCCGTCGTCGGCAATGTCGTTCGGGCTAAACTTGGCCTCGTAGGTGTAAAAGTCTGGCTGTTCGATTTCCTCAGAGATCGTGAATACGCGTTTGCCCGGCGGCACGTCCACATCTTGCGTGACGATTGCCTGTGTGCGCTCTGCCGTCTTGCGATAGATAGTCAGCTTGCCAGAGACCGTCTGCTCGCTTCCTTCGGGTGCGTCGTTACCCAGCACGACCCGCATTTCAAATGGTTGACCTCGCCGAGCGTTGGAGGGCACGTCAATTTTCTCGACGGCCACCTCGCTGCGCGGGGTGAGCATCACCGGCACCACGTCGATGCTCACGCCTGCCGCCGTCGCTGCTTTGGCTTCGCGCTGCGCATTGCCTAAATTCTGATTGCCGTCGGTCACCAACACGATCCGTTTGGCCGAGTCGAACGGAAACATCGCCTTCGCCCGCTGGATCGCCATTGAGAGATCGGAGTATTCGGGATCAAGGATCGTCTCAACATCGCGATTGAGCGCGATTCCGACTTCGACCAGCGGCATTTCCACGGCCGCATCGCGTCCGAAGACAATCACTGCATAGCGATCTTCCTTCGTCGTATCGCGATTCTGCTCGATCGAGGCATTCACGAACTTGACCATCTCTTGTCGTTGCTCGATGGGAATGCTTAGCGACTGATCGAGCAAGTAAATGACCGACAGCTTGTCACTACGTTTCTGATACTGGATGTCAGCCAGTGCGACCACGATCGCCGTAAACACCATGCTCCGCAGCGCGAGCGCGATCAATCGCCGCCACTTGCCTAAGCCCGACAAGCCCGCGTAGCTAAGCCACCACATCACTGGCAACAACAAGAGCAGCAGCAGGTAGCCAGGGCTGTCGAAGGCGATGGTCATGGATCGGGGCGAGATCTTCAGCTCGAGTGGGGCTTGAGTTTAGAAAATTGCTCGTTGGACGCGGTGATTATTGGAATCAAGCACATGCAGTCGGCCACGACTGTCGCGTGCTAGCGCCCATGGATTGTGCAACTCGCCGGGACCGCGGCCATGGCGTCCCCAGCTTGCGACGGGCTTGCCATCGAGAGTGAACTTTTGCACGCGATGATTTCCATACTCGCAAACATAAATGTGTCCTCGCCCGTCGAAGGCTAAATCGTACGGATAATAGAGTTGTCCGACGTCGCTTCCCTCTTCGCCCCACAACATCAACAGCTCGCCCTCGGTGCTAAACGCCTGAATGCGATGGTTGCATGCGTCTACCACCCAGATCCGATCTTGCTGGTCAATCGCCATATTCTGCGGACGCCGAAACTGTCCGGGTTCGCTACCGTGCGTGCCCCATTGCAAGAGAAACTCGCCGTCGTGCGAAAACTTTTGAATGCGATCAAAGTCGCCGTACTCGCCGATGAAGTAGTTGCCCTGCGAGTCTTCGACAATGTCTGTCACAAAACCGAATTCGCCTGGTGCTCGCCCCATCGTGCCGCCGATCGTGTCGGACTCGATTCGATTGCCGTCCGAATCGTAAACGAGCATACGATAGTAATGCGTGTCGGCGACCAGCAGACGACCCTTGCGATCGACCGTCAGCCCTGAAGGCCGACCGTTCTTGCTGACAGGTGTTTTCCAACCATTCAGAAATCTGCCCTCGGTATCGAACACTTGAATCCGCGCCGTCATATCGACGATGTATAATCGGTCTTGATCGTCAATCGCCACGGCACGCGGTTTCTGTAACTTGCCATCGGTGATGCCAGCCCTGCCCCAAATGTGATCTGCAGTGCCCTCCGCTTGCGGCGAGTAAGTGCAGCCGCTTAGTGCAAGTAGCGCAAGGATCTGCAACGGCTTGTGACGGTTTGCCATATTGTCTCGGCTCCGGTCGCCGGCCCGCTCTCAGTCCGTAAATCTTGATGTCAGAAGAACTTCGGTGTGCTCCGAAGCGAATTGGTCGCTTGACCAAGCGCTTCGGCCAGCGTTATAGTACTCAGTTGCGAATTCGTGGTCCTCGTGCATGGGAGAAGCTGCGACATCGAGCTTCGACGGCACGACTCCATCATAGCGAATTTGCGGCGAGTTTTGCGTCGCTGATACAGCGGTTCGTTTGGTTTTTTGCGGCGACGCGAACACCAGGAGCGTGGGAGATCGGCGTGGACGGGCCAGCCGCGTTTGCTTCTTCGGCACGGCCTCTGCCGTATTGAGCGAAAATCACTGATTAACCACTCATCGCCAAAATATGCCGCCCCTCGTAATCGACCTCCGAGAAGCCGACGATCGCCGCGACGTTGTGCATCGTGCCGTTCAGACACTGGCAGAAGGCGGGTTGGTCGTTTTCCCGACCGAAACGGTCTACGGCGTGGGAGCCAGCGCGCGTAGCGTCGCGGGGATACGCAAGATTTTTGAAGCGAAGGGCAGGTCCCAGGAGGCGCCGCTAGCTTTAGCGATCAAGAGCGCCGAAGAAGCGATGGACTACGTGCCCAGCCCCGGAAGAATCGCCGAGCGGCTCGCCCGCAGGTGTTGGCCGGGGCCAATCACGCTAGTGATGGAACACTCTAGCAACGGTAATGGAGCAGGACTAATCCATCAGTTGCCAGCAGAGGTGCGCGAAGCAGTCGCACCGAATGGCACCGTCGGCTTGCGGGTACCGGCGAATGATGCGCTCACCGAGACGCTACAGATGTTGGCTGGCCCGATTGCGCTGACCAGCGCGAATCAGTCGGGGCAGCCGCCGGCCGTCTCGGCAGCCGAAGCGGTTGAAAGCCTCGGCGACCATGTCACGCTGGTTCTTGACGGGGGCAACTGCCACTACGGACAGGCGTCCACGGTGGTCAAGGCGACCGCCGAAGAGTTTTGTTGTCTGCGCGAAGGCGTAGTCAGTCAATCAGCCCTAACGCGACTTTCCAGTATGATTATCTTACTCGTATGCACCGGAAACACGTGCCGTAGTCCAATGGCGGAAGTCATCGCGAGAAAGTTGGCCGCCGAGAAACTTGGATGCACCGTCGACGAGTTGGAACAGCGGGGAATCATCATCGCGTCGGCTGGTATCGCGGCAGCGCCAGGATGTGCTCCCAGCGCAGAGGCGGTAGCGGTGATGCAGGAGAAAGCCCTCGACCTCGAGTCGCATGCATCGCAGCCGCTTACGGAAAAGCTCGTTCGCCATGCAGACGTTATTTTCACTCTTACTGGCGGACACCGCCAGGCAATATTACGGCGCTGGCCCGATGCGGCCGCGCGAACGCATACGTTGCGGCCAGACCATGCAGACATTAGCGATCCGATTGGCGGGCCAATCTCCATTTATCGCGAATGCGCTCAGCAAATCGAAACGGCGCTGCGTCAGCGGATCGATGAGCTAGAACTCAAGTAGAATTCTGAGTCGCTACGCGGAAGCGTGCAGAACTCGTTAGAAAGGTTTTTCAAGAATGCGAATTGCGATTGGCAGCGATCATCGCGGCTACCATCTCAAAGAGAAGCTCACCAACATACTGCAAACTAAAGGGCACGACGTTACCGACGTGGGTACCGACGTCACCGAGGCGGTCGACTACCCCGACTTTGCCGCACTGGTCGGCAAGGACGTTAGCGATGGGAAAGTAGATCGTGGCGTATTGATTTGTGGGACGGGAATCGGGATGGCGATCACCGCCAATAAATTCCCAGGCGTCCGTGCCGCTGCCTGCACCGATGAAGTCACGGTCGAGATCGCGCGCAGGCACAACGATCTCAACGTCCTGTGTCTCTCGGCCGATATGCTCAGCCCGCGAGTCGTCGAACGGATGGTCGAAATCTGGATCGACACGGAGTTTGAAGGCGGACGCCACTCCAGACGCGTCGACAAGATTCTGCAAATTGAATCTAACATCGACGTTTAGGCCTACTCAGCATGCTTCAGCGCCTTCAGCACTGCTTGGCGCAGCTCACGAGATTTGACAGGCATCTGTAGCACGATGCGGCACTTGTCAGCTTCGGCGTGTTTCGCCCAATCGCCATGATGCTCTCCGAGCAGTAGCACCACCGGCACGGTCTTTGTGGAAGCTTCGGTACCAAGTCGATTGAACGCCTCGACCACGGGAAACCCAACCTGGCCTGTACTCAGCAAGATGAGTTCTGCTGTCTTATTGTTTTCGTAGAAACGATGAAATAGCCGCTCTGGGTCGCTGGTCATCAAGACGCGATAACCGCGTTTCTTGAACAGGTTGCGAAACAGATCCTGCATCTTGGTATCCGATTCGACGACCATCAGCTTGCGCGGCTCGCCGTTGGCGTCGTGGCCTTCCAACGGTTCAGCTTCGCTGACCGTCTCAGCGGAATCATCTTGATGCTCGGACATTCGCTTCATCGCGAGCTTGAGATCAGCAAGCATCTCACCAGGTGTCTGGAAACGCCTGTCGGGATCGAACTCTAGCGCCTTGTTGGCTATTCGCACGAGCGGCAGCGGGAGGTTGGGTTCGACTTGGACGAGCGGTTTGATTTCTTTGTAGCGCGTTTTATCGAGTCGTTGCACACGGTCCCGAGTCTCGGCAATCGCCGGACGACCGCAGAGCAGTTGGTAGTAAATGCAGCCGGCAAAAAAGATATCGCTTCGCGTGTCGTCTTTGCGTACGTTCGTAGCACGCTCGAGCCCTGCGTAGTCGATGGCACGCGGGTTGGCCCCATCACCTTCTTCATCGTTGCCGCCGAGTCCAGCAAGGCCAAAATCAACGAGTTTCGCCTCGCCGTCGCTCGAGAGGATGACGTTGGACATCTTCAGGTCGCGATGCGTGATACCCTGCTGAAAGGCGTAATTCAGTCCGGCGACCATGCCGGCGGTGATGCGGCTAGCCTCCAGGGGTTCAAACTTTCCGCGTACTTTGAAAAAGTCGCGCAAATTGTGCCCCTCGACGAAATCCATCACGATGTAATGCGACTTGCCCTGCGAGGCCACTTCGTGAATCGCCACGATGTTGGGATGCTTGAGCTTCATGCCCAGCTCACCTTCGCGCCGAAAGAGATCAGCTTCTCCTGGAATGTCCGACTTGCTCTTGCGTAGGACTTTGACGGCAAACAACTCGTTGGTGTCGCGATGCGTGGCACGGTAAACGCGGGCAAACGTCCCAGCGCCTACCAGGTACAGCACTTTGTAATCGCCGTAGAAGAAACCAGTTCGATAGTTAGAAAGCAGACGCTCAAGTTGAAAGTTGGTAATCAAGCCACGTCGGACGAGCAGCTGTTTGAACTGCTCGTACTCAACGTTGCGCGTGCCCAGTTCGCCCCAGACCGATCGCAGATCGCGCTCGGTGACGATATTGACGTCGAGCGCGCGTTGGGCGAGATCGTCTGCAGTCAATTCGGTGGCCATAGCGAGCAATCGCCCTAAATCCAACTATCCCGAACCAATGTTCCATGCCACGGTGTCGCAGAAGCCGTGACGGCGACCGAATATCACCGGTTCAAGACCGGCTTGTCGCGCCGCTAGCTGCATGCTCCCCAACAGTTGGCCGACCGGCGAGGTCGAGGTTGCCGATGCCCGTGGCAACCTTGCATAGGTTCCTGTGAACTACTCTTCAAGCTTCAGGCGATAATCATCCCGCTCACGTCGAGTTGCCTCAAGGTCAAACATGAGGTACTTCATGTCGAGGCGAAGCTGACCGAGGGCGTCTTGGACCAGGGTCAGAATACGTCGACGTCGCTTCGTGCTTTCCACCACTGCGTCAACCAGCGGAGCCAACTGAGCCGCATACTCGTCCGGAATGTCGTGGAGTGCGATGGCCAGTTTCTGGAGGTCTGCCGGAATCTGCTCTGGAGCGGTAATGGAAGATTCAGTTGGATTGCTCATGTTGCGTCTCCTAGAAAAATGGAAGGTCGACGCGTTGAAAAGCACTGCGCATACCGAATCTGAAACCATGCCCAGCCTGCCAGACGCAACTTATTATACAGAAAAGACTTGCATCGAATCAACGGGCTAGATGGGAGTTTGGGCATCGGGATAAGGATGTGGTGCTCGCACCACAGATCGAACTGGCTGGTAGACGGAAATGCTGTTATAAGCGCGACTTACATCACTTTGTCAGGCCAACGGTCCGTGTTGATCCTTGGAAACATCCAGATCGGCCCGGCTGGCGTGGTGGCACTCGCAAGCGATTCTCACACCCGGACTTCGCGCCTCAGCGACTCCGCATGGGCACCGTTCTGCAGCTCCTACTGAATCAATCGTAATCAAATGCAACGGTCCAGGCGACCATTCTGTAAGCGTGCGCTGACCATGAGGGGGACGGTCTTCTACCTGCCGGCGCTCGTCTTGTGGTTGTTCCTCGTTGCCATCGGAAGCAGCGCCCAAAGTCAGCCCAGCTCAACCCCTTTAACGCCTGCGTTCACCGACAATATGGACGATGGTCAGACGGCCCTACGTCTGCTGAGCAGTGGCGATTCGTTTCGATTGTTGAGCAATTCGATCGACCGCCGCACCTACCAAAATGGCGCGGGAGCCGCTCGGATCCATCTTCGCGGTCCAGCTGGACACACCGCCGAAATCGGCTACGCAATCGGACGCGCGCCGGTGATTCAAGAATTGCAAATCCGTACCGATCTGGTGTCCAGCCGCGCCGGGGTTCGACTGGCAGCCCGCATTGTCCTACCACGCTCGATTAACCCCTCTACAGGCCAACCTTTCGCCCTGCTCGTCCGCGGCACGTCGGTCGGGGCGGGACGCAATTGGGAAAGACTTTCGCTCGACGATCTACCACAAAAACTAGCCAACCATGCTCGAGTCGCGAGGTCTCAGCATCGAACGGCACTCGACGAGCGCGGTGCCTATGTCTCGCATGTGATTTTCCTGACCCCGGGCGGTTCGGGCGTGACAGAACTCATTGTCGATCGCGTCCAAGTCTACGGGGTTGTTCAAAACCCTCCGACCGCCGTTAACTCTGCCAATGCGAAGACACCGACAGGCAGTCGCCCGATATTCCAGCGGAACGACCAGCAGCGCCGTGCCGCACAGCGCCAGAAGGTTCGTATTCCACGCGTTATTCAATGGCAGGGAGAGCCCTTCGAGTTTTTGCAGCAGCTCGGATTCAACACCATCGGGATGGATCGCATGCCGACCGATGCGGAGCTGCGTCAGGCCGAGCGTTTGGGAGTGGCGCTCTTCTGTCCGCCACCCTCGCCCCTCGACTTGGACAAAGGTGCGATCACCGACGAACACAACTCCGTACTCGCCTGGAACCTAGGCGATCAGCTTTCCGTCGACGATCTGGCGCACGTCGAGCGATGGGAGCGACTTGTCACGCGGTACGATCCGATCAGCACACGCCCAACCGTCCTAGCTCCGCAACTCAACACGCTCGAAGCGAGTCGCGTGACCGACGTGATTTTGATCGGTCGACCAGCTGTCGGGGCTGACGTGAGCTTGCGCGAACACTCAGCATGGCTGGCGCAACGCCAACACTTGGCTCGTCCCGGTACGCCTACCTGGACGAAAATCGAAACCCAGCCGAGCCGCCGCCAACGCCTGCAGATCGCGGCACTTAGCAGCGCCGAGGTAGCTGCCGGGCCGACCAGTTATCACCAACTCTGCGGCTTGGTATCGGCCGCATTTGGCGTTAAGTCGCGCGGCTTCTATTTCACGTCGCAGAAATCGCTCGACAGCACCGACCCTGCTACGCAACGCCGCGCGATGGCCGCCACGCTCACCAATTTGCGTATCCAGTTGGCCGAACCTTGGCTCCTGGCCGGCAAAGAAGTGTCGTCTGCGCGCGCATCGCGGCCTGATCTCTCCGCTTTGGTCCTGCAGGCCGAACGTTCGCATCTGTTGGTACCCGTTTGGTGGCAACAGAACATGCAAGCCTCGGCTCATCCACGATCAGACGGGCCAGTGTCTTTCGTTGTTCCGGGAGTCGCTGAATCTTCCGAAGCATTCCTCGTGACGGTCGGCGGAATCCAAAGGGTACGGCATCGTCGGGTGACCGGCGGCATACGAATTTCGCTCGACCAGCTGCCCATCGATGGCTACCTCCTGCTCTCAGACGATCCGCAGGCGATTGCACAGGTAACTGGCTACGTCCGGCGCGTCGGCCCGCGCGCCGCAAGACTCCAACGCGATTTGGTCAGTATGCAGTTGCAGGAAGTTTCCAGCGTCACAGCACGTTTGGGCAGCGCGAACAACGATCCAGCCCTGATGGGCAATCTGGCCGCGACCAAAACAAAACTCGCTGAGTGCGATCAATACCTCAAGTCACGCAGTTTCGCCCTCGCTTACCTGAGTGCCGACGCCGGCAGCACGGCGATTAACGAAGTGCAAAAACAGCTATCTGCCGAGCAAGGCAGAGGGGCGGCACCGCAAGGCTCCTCGATCAGTCATGCCTGGATTCCATTGCCCGATCAACTCGATCTGCAGCGCACGCTCTCGCGCGCTCCGCTGAGTACCAACTTGTTGCGTGGTGGCGGCTTCGAAGACTTGGCATCTCTGCTGGAATATGGCTGGCGGCATAAGCAGCTCACCATTGATGGCATCACAACGGCCGTGCGACTGTCGCCAGCGGCGCCACACAGCGGCACTTACTGCCTCGAACTCGAAGCCCGCGCCATCGATCCGTCCGCACCCACCACAATCGTACCGACAGCTCCTGTCTGGATTTCTTCCAGTCCCTTGTCGGTTCGCCGTGGTGATTTGCTGGAGATTACCGGAGTCGCTCGCGTCGCCGAACCTGTGGTCGGCAGTATCGACGGGCTGCAGATCATCGATTCGCTCGGCGGCGTTGATCTTGCGCTGCGTATCCAAGACGCCCCGACATGGCAACCCTTCAAGCTAATTCGCGCCGCTACCAGCGACACGGAAGTGACGGTGACCATCGCGCTATCAGGACTGGGCAAAGCGCAGGTCGACGATGTAGCGCTACGCGTAGTGCGCAAGTAGCGAATCTGGCTGCTACTCGCATAAACTTTCTACCGATGGGCCTATTACTCGGTCAACGCGTCTGCCGCTGCGAAGAGTGCTTTGACGTCCACGGTAAAGTCTTCCAGCAGAGCCGAGTTCGCCAGATTGGGCTCAGCAAAACGACCCAGTTGCTCGTACTTTTCTCCGACCAGCTGATTCACAACGACGACGCGCTCTTGATAGTCGACGATCCAATACTCTGAGATTCCTGCGGCGGCGTACTCTGCAAGCTTTTCGACGTAGTCCCGTTCACGGTCTTTGGGATCATCACTGACGACTTCGATGGCAAGATCTATTCCGTCCCACGCGCTACCTTGTCGTAGATGAAAGTTTTCCTTCCGTAGGAACATCACATCGGGCTCACGAATTTTCCCGCCGATTGTGCGTACTCGCGTACCAGCGAAGCGAACCTTTCCCAATTGCCTGGCGGCCACGTAGGTTAGTAAGAGATGGTAAATCTGCTGCAGTAACTCCTCATGAATGTCTGTCGGCATCGCAAGAAACTCCAAACGCCCATCCACCAGCTCGATACGCGCGTTGGTCGAATCGGTTACCGCAAGGTAGGCCGTTTCTGTCCACTGGCCTTGGGCCGGAAAGAGCCGGGCTACATCCCAAGCGTACTCGACACTGTCATGATGTAGATTGGTCGGTAGTGATGCCATACGCCGTACATTGCTCGACAGAATATCTACTGGTCCATATCTAGATTTAGTGTATCTAAAGCGCGCCACAGACTCAACAATGCCTTGAATAAGCAGTTTGTATTCGATCTCATACACCACATGCAACGCACCGCTCAACAACTACGCGAAGACGCTCGACGCATTTGGTGGGCGGGTGTCCAAGCGGTTCAGCCGGCTCGCTTGATTCCGGAGCATGTCCGCGTCGAAGACAACTGCCTGCTGATTGATGAATTGACGTTTGATCTCGACGAGATCGATCGCATCATCATCGTCGGTGCTGGTAAGGCTGGTGCAGGGATGACGCTGGCTTTAGAGGCAGCTCTCGGCGAACGACTGCTCGCCGACAAGCAGGTGACCGGCTGGGTCAATGTGCCGGCTGATTGCGCACAGCCCACTGCTAACATCACACTGCACGCCGCTCGTCCCGCTGGCGTTAATGAGCCGCGTGCAGAAGGCGTACGAGGATCGCGCGAAATCCTGCGCCGCGTCGGCGAGCTCGGCCCACGCGATCTCTGTTTGTGCGTCATCTCTGGCGGCGGTTCGGCTTTGCTGCCCTCACCGATCGCGGGTTTATCGTTGGAGGCGAAGATTACACTGACACGCGAAATCTCGGCACGCGGCGGCACCATCGAGCAGCTCAACGCGGTCCGTCGCGAACTGAGCACCGTCAAGGGAGGCGGTTTAGCACGCGCGTGTCGCGCTGGGACGCTGATTTCACTGATTCTGTCCGACGTGCTTGGCGACGACCTGGAAGTCATTGCGTCGGCGCCGACGGTCACGCGTCCGCCAACCCCTCAACTGGCGATCGACGTGTTGGGGGAACTTGGCTTGGTCGCACATCCGGCAGGCGTCGAAGCAATCGATTTATTGCAGCGCCATCGAGAGCAGCCGCTAGCGACCGCAACATCGTCAATCGTCCAAAACCTGCTGATCGGCAACAATGCCACCGCCGTTGACGCGGCAGGCATCGAGGCCGAACGCCTCGGCTATAGCCACGCCATGGTTTCCGCCACAGCGTCGGAAGGCACTGCCGAGTCGATCGCCGAGCATCTCGTCGGAATGGCGCAGACCATGCGCACCAACAACGGACCCGACTGCCTAATTTCCGGAGGAGAGCCAACGGTCGAATTGGCCGACGCATCGACGCGGGGCAAGGGAGGGCGCAACCAGCAACTCGTTCTGGCTGCCATGAATGCACTCGCAGACTGGCGAGGACTCGCGTTGCTATCAGGCGGCACCGATGGCGAGGATGGCCCAACCGACGCTGCGGGGGCATTTGCAGACGAGCAAGTTGTTGGATCTGCGAGAGAGCAGCAGCTCGACCTCGCGGACTACCTCAGCCGCAACGATGCCTACCACTGCCTTGAGCCGCTCGACGCGTTACTCAAAACCGGGCCTACTGGGACAAACGTATGTGACCTGAGGGTGATTACCGTCAGCCCGACCGATGAGTCCCGGTAATGAGCCGCAGCGATGAATTCAGACGCAAGTCATTCACCGCATAGCAGCCACCATTTCCTTAGTCCCACCACCACTTGTCGGCGGGTAGCTCGCTAAGGTCGACCGCTTGATGGGCAGCCGAGAGTTCGCCTTTGTCGTCAGCGACGAGATTCTCGGCGTCGAGTGCCTTGCCGGCTTGGATCTGCACACCGCCACCGACAGGAGTGGCCAGATGTCGGCCCTTCCACATGCTGTTGACTGCCGACGCGACCTGCTGCGGAGCATTGTAGGTCTCCACCGGGTAGATCGACTCGTCGCCAAGCACCGACAGATCCCAACCCGCCTTGCCATACAGGTCTTGCTGTTGCATGAACGCGGCGGCTACTAGCATGTCGACGCAGTTGCGGAGCTGACCATAGATCGGCGCGTTCTCCGCGATTTGTGAGTATTTTTGCGTGAAGCTCTGTGTGAACTTACGACTGGCACGGTTTTGCATTCCCGACTGCGTGCGTGTGCCATCGCGGGCCACGAGTTCATCTTCGCCAACGAGTTTGACGCCGTTGCCAACGAACTCGACTGCATTGCCATCGTCCGACATCTTGATGCGTTGATAGTCTGGTACAAACCACCAACGGCACATCGCATTGCGAGCAATCGAGGCAAAGTTAGCCAAGGAAAGATAGCTGCGAAATCGCGCTGGCGGACGCTCTAGGCCGAGACCAATGAGCTTCATCCGATAGTCGGCTTCGACCATCACCTGAGCGAAGTGCGTCTTGCTCGAAATGCCACCGAGCGTGATCATTTGCAGACCCAAACTGTCGCGCAGTCCTTCGACAACGTATTGCTCGAATTCGCGTTCGCGACCATTGGGAACTTGGCGACCCAGTCCGCTGAGGAACTGTTGCATACGTTGCAAGCCATCGGGCGTCGCGTCAATCGAGCAATGAACCAATGGGCTCGACTTTTCGCTCGGCGGAAATGCCCGCAGTGCAACGACCAGGTCTTGCAATTCCATCACAGGTTGCCCGGTGTGCAAACCGACCACCCGACCGGCTCCCGTGTCCATCCAACCTTCGGCCGGACCAGCGAGCACGATGTCTTGAGTTTCTGGATAATAGAACACGTATTTGATGCGAGTTAATCCAGCCAGATGTCGCATTGCGTCGTCGGGTCCGTGCCCTTCGTCAATTGCCTGACTAATTTGGCGGGCAAGCCGCGTAAGCGAAACCTTGCGAAGCGAACTGCGTTGCGCGAGGTCCGAGTCGAGCCGCGCCATCGAGTCTTGAATACGCTGCCGCGTTAGTCGTCCGGTTGGATCGTTGACGGTCAAGCGACGCAGGACGCCATCGGCGTCGACGGCAACACCAGAAAAGATTCCCGGTTCGTCATCGTCCGTTGTATCGTCTTGTGCAAACGACGCGGACGACGTGAGCAAGGCCATCGTCAACACCGCCATTGCGACCACGCCAGCACGACGCGCGAAAGCCAGACAGTTGAGTGGAAACCAAATGGACATAGCGACCTCTAAATTGCGATGTTTGCTGTTCCGAACCCTCGAAGAGCGGGCCAATAGGGTGCAGCCCGTCTGAGGGAATAGGCAGTTGGGGCCAACTTTGATCTTAATTCCCTGAGCCTGGAGAAGCAAGGAATTCCAGCAAGAACAGCCACGCCAGCCGCCGCCGCAAGTCAACACCGCTGATTACGTCGCACGACCCGAAAAACCGTTATCAACCGTCCACGGATGTTGGCAAATCTCTACACAGGTGTTGAAAAAACGCATCAAGCCCTTCCTAGGCGTTACAGTTTATCAGGCAATTCCGCGCCCAGTCTGCGATCAGCAAACGAGCGCGGCCCACCGCACCAACCCACCACTCCCCATGCGTACGAGCATCCCGCCTCACCGAGTTATGCTGCCGTCAGCATTGGCGCTATTTGCGCTCGTGCTGGGGGGCTGCGCCGGTTTACGGTGTCCGCGGATCGACCCCAGCGGCGAACGCTTGTTCATCTGGCCAAGAGACCAGGTGACACCGGTGGCGGCGTCAGCAAATCCGACGGTCCCGCCAGCCTTCACCGATCCGGTATTTCCGCCGGCCCCGGTTGCTTCGGCCAGCACACCAGTCGGCGGCCTTGTGCCACCGCTGCCGCAAGATAGATTGACGATCACACCCGGTCGTGTGCTCGCGCCGGTTGGCAGCGAGGTCATCCTCAAGGCAGGCCTCTGCACCCGTGAGAATTTCCTGCTGACCGACTCCAAAGTCGAATGGCTCGTCGCACGTGACGATGCGGGAGAATTCGTCGAACTCGGCGGTCGTGGCTGGTGCAAAGATCCTTGGCTGCCGTGGAATCGACCGCAGAAGATCGACAATCAGTATGCCACCGGCTACACGGCCAGAGTACCACTGACAATCACGCGCGGCACGGCGGCGAGTACCGACGATGTGCAAATCGAGCCCGGCGAAGCATGGGCCAGCGTCACATCGCCTGTCGAAGGCGTCAGCCGGATTACGGCGGTGGCACCAGAGATCGAAGAATGGGCCAACCGCCGCGCGACCGCGACGATTTATTGGGTCGACGTGCAATGGACATTTCCACCCACCACCATCAGCGCCGGTGGCGCTCAAGTGCTGACCACCACAGTCCTGCGTCAGACGGACGGCACGCCTGTCGAGGGCTGGCTCGTACGCTACGAAGTTGCCGACGGCGGTGGCAGCCTGCGCGGCGACCAATCGGGCCAAGTCGTCGAAGTACCGACCGACGCCAACGGTCGGGCGAGCATTGATGTCACACCCACGGGTAGCGCCGGCTCGACCACACGAATCAATACCCAAATCGTTCGTCCCCCGCGCTTTGGTGGCACCGACACGCCTCGACTGGAGATCGCCAGCGGCTCGACCACTATCAATTGGACCGACGGTGGCGGCGACTACGTGCCGCCCCCCGATGACCTCGGCACACCGCTGCCTCCATCCACATTTCCTGGCGGCAATTCCACTGCGCCGATCCAACCACCAACACCGGCTCCTGCCCGTATTGGTCCACGGCTGGAAGTGCAGGTGTTCGACACCGAGCCTCAAGAGATTCGTGTTGGCGGCTCACCGCGTTTCGAAGTCGTGCTGCGAAACACCGGCGACGCGAATGCCTCGGGAATCATTGTGCGTAACGACTTCGATCCCGGCCTAACGCATATCAGCGACGGACGCGGAGAGAACGTCATCCAAACCGATCCCGGGAAAGTCGCCGATATCGGACCGGGCGATTCGCGATCGTTGTTTCTCACGTTTGGTGTGCAGAAAGCGGGCAGGCTGTGCCAGAACGTCCGCGTCAGCTACAACAGCCCCAACGCGGCGATGACCAATCACTGCATCAACGTGCCGCAGCTCCAGGCGCAAGCTCAGGGCCAACTGCAAGTCAGCAAACAAGCACCTCGGCTACGTAATGTCGGCGAGATTGCCACGTTTACGCTCAGCATACGCAATGTCGGCAATGCGCCGCTTACCAATATCGAAGTCGTCGATACCTTCGACCCAGAACTGCAACCACAGCCGGGCGACGCCGAGCTGCGCAATGGTAGCCTGTTTTGGCGCATCCAACGCTTGGAAGTCGGCGGCACCTGGCGGCGTGATGTTAACTGCCAGTGCCTAGCAGCCAAGCTCGAAGCCTGCGGCATCGTTTCGGTAACCGCCGAGACCGGAACGCTCACACCGGCCGTAGTCACCACCGAGCGCGCTTGCACCGAGATTCGCCAGGCGCTGCCGGACGTCACACCACCCGTAACACCCGCCCCCGGCGGCAACGTCCTTCCAGGTGTCGTGCCACCGACTGGCGGAGCAGGTGGGACGACCAGCGGCGGGCTACTTATGGAGATTCTCTCGTTTGCCAATCCGGTGCTTGCTGGCACGCAGACGAGCTTTCAAATCGTCATTCGCAACAATACCAACACACCGGATCAGCAAGTGCAGCTCCGCGTGTTGTTCCCAGCTGAATTGACGCCAGACGTAACGGCAATTCGCAACGAAGCTAGCGTCCGGGCGCAGTTCAGCAATGGGGAGTTACTCTTCGAACCGATCAATACCTTGCGTCCCGGCGAGCGGATTGGATTCGTGATTCCTTGCAACGTACTGCAAGCTGGCAGCCGCACAGTCACGGCCGAGTTGATCAGCCGCAACATGCCGCAGTCGATCCAGCAGACCAAAGAGATCGAAATCATCGGGCGATAGAATTCAGCGTTGTTTCGTTGAACGTCAATAAGACGCGCAGCTCTTCATCGCCCGTGTCAAAATGTTGACCAAAAGTGATTAGCTGCTAGCCAATCACTTCGCTGACTGGGACAATTGGCAGCATCATGCCGCGATTCGTCCTGCTGCGTCACGAATGTCCGCCGTCTTTTGGCAAGCCGAGCCACTGGGACTTCATGCTCGAGTGGGGCAATCGCCTGCGCACGTGGGAACTGCGCGAACTGCCGCAAGGTTGGGCAAGAGCTCTGGGCGTCGATGGCGATGCTTCGACGGTTGCGGCCCGGGCGCTGCCTGATCATCGGGCTATCTACCTCGACTACGAAGGTCCACTTACCGGCGATCGCGGCAGTGTTCGTCGCTCGGATGCGGGAACCTACGAAATTCTTGTCGAGTCGGGCAGCACTCTCAAAATCGCGCTGGAAGGGCGGCACTGGTGCGGCGTGCTGCAGTTAAGCGGCAGCGAATCCGCATGGACGATAACCACAATCAATGCCTGAAGCACCCTCTTCGGCCCCTCTGCCACGCGGGAACTACGCACTCCAAAATGTTTGCGGACGTCTTTGGCTACGGTTAAAATTTACGGGCTGGGTTCAGCACTCAGCGGGCGAAGAGGCGACGTCACGACAGGGACAGAATAGCAGGGACAGCGGCCGACGTTTCCATTTCTAGGTCCATTTCTAGGCAGGGATATTGATGCTCCTCACGGACCACCGACGGCGGAATGCCGACCTTTGTGCGCGGCGCCGGCCGCTGCGGCTCGAGTCACTCGAAGATCGCCGCATGTTGGCGACCATGGTTGTGACCGACCTTGGCGATGGTTCGCTCGCTCAACTGTCTGGCGATGGCCAGCTGTCGCTGCGCGAGGCTGTCGAAGCGATTAACACCGGCGCGCCCGTCGACGGGATCGGTCCGATTGCAGGCACGTTTGGCACCGACGACACGATTCTATTCAGCACCGTCCAGTTTCTCGGCTCACCAAGAACTATCCAGCTCGCAGCTGGCCAACTCGATCTGGAGCAAAGCGTGTTGATCAGCGGTCCGCTTGGAGGTTTGCTGACTATCGATGCACAGCAGAACTCGCGGATATTCAACATCATCGAAACCGCCGGTGATGTGACCTTTGGCGAGATGACACTGACGGGCGGTATGACGACCGGATTTGGTGAACAGGGCGGGGCGATTCGCTCCCTCGCGGTCAATCAACTAACGATTCTCAACGCTGTGCTCGAAGACAATGCCACGTTAGGCGACTTTTCCACCGGCGGTGCCGTCTCGACGTTTGGGTCGCTCGACGTGGTCGACTCGACCATCCAGCGCAACCGCACTGAAGGCACTGGCAGTGTTGGCGGCGGTGTGTCTGCGCAGCTAGACGTCGCCGTTATCCGCAGCACCGTTGCCGACAATCGTACCGAAGGCGATTTCGCCAGCGGCGGCGGCATCAGCGCGGCTGGTTCCGTGTCACTCGCCAGCAGTACCGTGTCAGGCAACCGCGCCGAAGGAGCCGCGTCGGCTGGCGGTGGTGTGCTTGCGGCGGCAGGTATCGAACTGACCGAGAGCACCGTCTCCGGCAATCAGACCACCGCGATCGACGCATCGGGCGGCGGGATCAATGCCGGCGGTACGATCAACATCACGCGCAGCACGATCTTCGAAAACTCCGCGTTGGGCACCAGCGCGACCGGCGGCGGAATCAACGCGGTGCCGATCTTTATCCTCGGCGACGGCGGCGAAACGATCACCACCCAGCCTGACATCACGGTTACCGGATCGATCATCGCCAACAACACGGCCGGAGCAAGCAATGCTGACATCCAGCCGGGCAGCGGAACACTAACCGTCGACTTCAGTCTCGTTCGCGATGCAGTCGGACTCGGCATTCCCGCGGCGACCAATCTACTTGGCATCGATCCGGCACTGGGTCCGCTATCCGGCGGTGGACAGACGAAAACTCATGCACCGTTGCCGAGCAGTCCCGTGATCGACGCGGGCGATCCTGCGCTTGCTTCACCCCCGCCGAATGATCAACGCGGCGTTGGCTTTGCGCGAATCGCCAACGGCGGTGGCGGTAACGTCATCGACATCGGCTCGCACGAAGTACAGGACGTACAGACTTCAAACTTCGACGGGGATGGTAACATCGATGGTCAAGACTTTCTCGCTTGGCAGCGCGGCTTTGGCGCTGCCAACGCGAGCATTAGCGACGGCGATTCGGACCAAGATGGCGACGTCGACAATCA
>JBCDBK010000078.1:0-25472 GCA_039184115.1 Planctomycetota bacterium
GCCGTGCGGAGCTATTGGTCGAGTGCAGACGACTATAAACCCAGCACCAAACGGTCCGCGCTTGCCGAGCCTGCTCGGAGTTTCGTAATTGTGAAACGCGGTTTGCTTTTTCGCGTCATCCGCTGGTGTTACAAAATCCCTGAAACGCGGGAATATGTTGCCTCGGCGCAGACAAGAATTCTGTTCTGAAACAGCGGGTGTTACAAAACTAGCGCTCGAGGTGGGCGTTCGACCCTCCCCTAGCCCCTCCCTGCAAGGGAGGGGGATTTTTGGTGGCGCAATAGACAGAATGACAAACGTTGATCCCAACGACTCACAACGGACGCCTGGCAACCAACACCTAGCGGCTCAAAACTAGCGCCTAACACCTAGCGCCTCACAACGAACAACCCACTATCCCGGCGTATCCAGATAAGGATCTTGGCCCATTTGTTGCTGTACTTTTTGCCGTTCCTTCTCGTGATACAGCATAATTTTGCGATCGCGGAAGTGGCGGCGCTCGACTTTGCGTTGGGCTTTGGTGAAGGTGGATTCCAGGCCAGGGATCTGGCCTTTTGCCTTTTCGCCTTGGGCTTTGAGCCGATTGGCGCGCTTTGGGCCGTAACCGAGGAGCAGGATTTCGTCGTCCAGGGCGAGGTACTGGCGATAAGTGCCAGGGTCGCCTTGGCGACCACAACGGCCGATGAGCTGGCGGTCAATGCGCTGGGCTTCGTGTAGTTCAGTGCAGATGACGTGCAAGCCGCCGAGTTCGCGGACGGCGTCTTGCAGTTTGATATCGGTACCTCGGCCTGCCATGTTCGTCGCAACCGTCACTTTGCCCGGCTGGCCGGCGGCGGCTACGATCTCCGCTTCCATGGCGACATGTCTCGCGTTGAGGATGACCGGCTGCATGCCCGCCGCGACGAGGAGCTCCGCGAGGTGCTCGCTCTTATCGATCGAGCGCGTGCCGATGAGCACCGGGCGATCGAGAGCATGCTGCTCGGCGGCGTCCTCGACAATCGCTGCCCAACGCTGGTCGCTGGTGCCGTAGACACGCGTGGGCAGCTGTTTTCGGATGGGCGGCTTGTTAGTCGGGATGGACTCGACGTTGACTTGGTAAATTTTCTTCAACTCGCCCCGACTGGTGGACGCGGTGCCGGTCATGCCGGCGAGGCGTTCATAGCGCAGGAAAAGGTCTTGCACAGTGATTCGAGCCGCCTGATTGGTCGCGAAGGTAATCTCAACGCCTTCTTGAGCCTCGACGGCTTGGTGGATGCCGGCGCGCCACTTGCGACCTTCCGCCAAGCGGCCAGTGAACTCGTCCACAATAACGATCTCGCCGTCGCGCACCACATACTGCCGATCGAGGAACATCTCGCGGCTAACTTTGATGGCGCGTTGAATGTACTCGTAGATCGTTGATAGGGGCAGCCGATCCATGGCGCTCGGCTTCTTGAGCGCACGAACCTTCTTGCGACCTTCCAGGGTGAGTTCGATCGTCTTGTCGTCGTGGTCGTAGTCGAAGTCTTCGTCTTCGACGAAGTCGTCACGCACTTCGGCGGCCCAGTTGTAGGCCTCGGCGGCGATCTTCTCATCTTCGCCAGGCAGAGCACTAATGATCAGCGGAGTGCGTGCCTCGTCGATGAGAATGCTGTCGGCCTCGTCCACCAGCATAAAGCTTAGCCCGCGTTGCACGGGTGAGTCCTGGCCTTCTTGACCAGAGACGCCGAGCATCTGGCCAAACAAGTCTTTGCTGCCGGCGTCCAAGCTACGCATCAACAGCCGGTCGCGCAGGAAGTCGAATCCCATTTCGTTAGCGGTGCCGTAGGTCACGTCGCAAGCGTAGGCCTTGCGACGCTCGGGCTGAGGTTGTTGTCCCTGAATGACACCGACCTTCATGCCCAGCATCTTGTAGAGCGGCTCCATCCACTCGGCGTCACGACGCGCGAGGTAGTCGTTGACGGTGGCCAGATGCGCGCCTTTGCCGTCAATCGCTGCTAAATACATCGGCAGCGTTGCGGTCAGTGTTTTGCCTTCACCGGTCTGCATCTCGATGATTGAGCGATGATGCATGGCCGCTCCGCCCAGCACTTGGACGTCGAAGTGCCGCATGTTGAGCGCTCGTCGCCCCGCCTCGCGAACCAGCGCAAACGCTTCGACGAGCAGCTTGTCGAGTTTCTCGCCGCTGCGGGCGCGATAGCGAAGGCCAAGGCTCGTCTTACGTAGATCATGCTCGGAAAGCTGCTTCAGACCTGGCTCGAGGGCGGCGATTTTCGGCAGGTAGCTAGCGCAGCGCGAAAGATTATCGCCGACGACTGCACGTACACTCCGTCCAATTCCGCTAGGGATTCGCGACACGCCCGTTAGACCGATCGATAGAACACGTACTCAAACACGCCACCAGGCAATCCGATGAGCGAAATAGCTTATCAGATTCGCTGACGCTGTACGACCGCGACTGAGTACGCCGGGAGGGCGCGGCCTGCCGACGACGGTTGAATCACGCGACCGCGCAGCTGAACGTACTCGCCGCCTCGAAGACCGCCAAGTGCCTGCGGGTTGGCAATCGACAACTCGCCACCAAAACCATCCGCAGAGCCTTGACTCGGCAGATAACGCAGAGACCACGAATTTGTCTCGCTTGAGAAGCGCAATTGGCCACGCAGCCAGGTATAATCGGGGGCAAAGCCGTAACGACTAGACGCTTGGGCAGGTTGCTCGATTTGCTGAGGCATAAAGCGGCTGGCGAGTGTTGGCTTGCGAACTTCGCTGGTCCCTTGCGGACGAAAGCCATCGCTGCTGAGAACCTGTCCGTCTGTTGACAGGTTGCCCGAAGAGATCGCGCGTATGCGAACCTCTCGCGGCTCGGCAATCGGAGCGGTTGCAGCACCGAGTTGCTGGATCGGCGGAGCGGCTTGGAGTGTTGCCGCTTGCCCGCCGTTGGGCTGAACTCCGATGGCGGCGGGCGGTTGAGAAGGCGTCGGCAGAATCGAAGGATCGGGCGGCAGATAGGACGATTTTGGTGTGGTGGTAGCAGCTTGCTGCGGCGCTAACGAATTGCCAGTAAATCGCAGGCTCTGTTGATCGGGCTGAACCTGCACTACGGCTCCGCTGGAACTGGGCAAGTTTGCAGAGGCTTGCTGCACATTCGTTGGCCAGCGATCAACCGACGAAGAGCCACTCGGAATTGGTTGCGGTGTCGTATTCCAGCCTCCAGGCGGAACTGTGCCCGCCGGCTGAGGCGAGAACGTCGATGGCGTCTGGATTCCTGCCGGTGTGAATGTGCCGGGTGGTGTGCCGATGACTGGCGTGTTAGGGACGGGATCACCCGGATAGTACGGCTGAGCAGTACCGAGGGCAGGCGATCGCGTTGCAGGAGGAGGTACGCGATCAGGAGCGAGGAAAGGATTGGTCATGGTCGCGGTCTGCGAACGACAGCCAGAGAGAGCAGCTGCGAGCAGAATTAGCGCGAAGGTATTGATGGTTCGCCGCATCGGTAACATCCTTATCCGACAGTCGTGAACAGAGCCGAGAACGTCCGTGTCCCCCCTCGCCGCCAGCGGTGGGCGAATGATAGCGAACCGCGCGCTCGTGTCCAGAGCGAATGGTAGCATACGGGCAAAAAAATGCCTCCCGAGACTGCTAGCAGTCTCGGGAGGTTGTTGGTTTTCGTGCAGTAGTATTGCGTGCGCTGTTAGCGATTCACTGCGGCCGCAGTCAGCACAGGTCCTTCGACCTCAAGCTTTGGCGACGAGACGTAAGGATTCGTGATCGCTAGCGGAGTCGGCGCAGTTGCACGCTGCGTAATGTTGTTTTGATCCTGGGCCTTCGTCTCACCCGATGTGGGCACAAATGGATTGACGATTTCCTTCGCGGCTACCGTTGGCAACTCGATCTCTGGCGTCGGAGTACCAGGCGGGTAAGCGAACGGGCTATACCCGTAGGTTCGTGGTACGGGGGCGCTGTAATAGACAGGTGGAAAGGCAGCGTAATACGGCACGTTTTGGGCAAGCACGCCGTAGAGCCGACCAACGTCGAAGCCATAGCCGCCAAAACCATAACCGTACAAACCAGCACCGCCCTGTAAACCACATTGGGCTTGTGCCTTGTCAGCCTCGACGACTGAGAAGGTCAACGTCAACACCAACACTAAACTCAATCGTGCGATCATCGTTCCACCTCGTAAGAATGTTGCAATCAGCCGTGGGAAGCACACCAACGACGGCGAACAACCCCTATCTCCAGGCTAATTACGAGGTTGCGAAAAGGCAACAAAATCAGCGAAACGTACGAAATGGCCTAAAATGCCTACCAAATTCGAATTCGATCCGCTTCGGTCTGATAGAGACCATCCCCCATCTCTAAGCCAAATGCCTCATAGAATGGATCGAAGTTTATAAGTGGTCCATTACCACGATACATGGCGGGGGAGTGGGGATCGGTTAGCAGCCGTCGCAGGATTTCTTGCTCGCGATATTTGCGTCTCCAACTCTGGCACCAGCCGATGAAGAACCGTTGCGGACCTGTCCAGCCATCGAGTTCCAATGGCTCGGCTCCATCCAACGAGAGGAGGTACGCCTTGTAAGCGATCGACATGCCTGACAAGTCGGCGATGTTTTCGCCGAGCGTAAGTTCGCCGTTAACCGTTTTTCCCTCGATCGGCGAATAGCTACTGTATTGTGCGACAAGTTTGCTCGTTAGCTCCTTGAACGCCTTGCGATCGTCGTCGGTCCACCAGTTGTTGAGATTGCCATCGCCATCGTATTTGCTGCCTTGGTCGTCGAAGGCGTGACTGATTTCGTGTCCGATCACGGAGCCGATGCTACCGTAATTCACGGCATCGTCGGCTTCGAAGTCAAAGAATGGCGGCTGCAAGATAGCTGCCGGGAAGACGATTTCGTTGGAGCCGGGGTTATAGTAGGCGTTGACCGTTTGCGGAGTCATGTACCACTCAGTACGATCGACCGGCTTGCCGAGTTTCGCAATCATCCGCTGGTACTCGACTGCCGCCGAACGCATCAGGTTACCGGCCAAGTCATCGGGTTCGACGACGAGGCTCGAGTAGTCACGCCAGGATTCGGTATAGCCGATCTTCGTCGTGATCTTGGACAGTTTCTCGAGGGCGCGTTTCTTCGTCGCAGGAGTCATCCACGTCAGGTCGTTGATGCTGCTTTCGTAGGCCTTGAGCAGGTTGTCCACGAGCACTCTCATGCGTGCTTCGGCGGCTGGAGGATAGTGTCGCTTCACATATTCCTGACCAACCGCGTCACCCAGAGCCCCAAATCCTCGACCGCCAGCTATGGCACGTACAGCTCGTTTCCAGCGCTCGCGTTGCTGTTCTTTACCTGCCAGTTCTTTACCGTACAATTCGAAATTGGCATCGACGAAGGGCTTGGCCAACGCCGGCGCGAAGGTGCTGATGACGTGAAAACGCATGTAGTCTTTCCACTGTGCCACCGTCACACGTCCCGTCAGCTCGACGGCTTTTTGGAAGTAGCTCGGCGTGACCACGTTCACTTCCGTCAAGTCCGGGAGTTGTACCGCGGCAAAGTAGCGTCGCCAAGGAAAGTCAGGAATCAATCCATCGAGGTCGACAACCTGGTACTTGTTGTATCGCTTGTTTGCATCCCGCAACTCGGTGCGTGTCCAGTTGGCCTCGGCCAGATAAGTTTCGATTTCCAACACGTCGTTGGCAGCTCGGTCGCCGTTTGGTAGTCCACTCAGGTCGAATAGTGTCTGCACATAGTTTTTCAAACCCTCACGAGCCGACTGATACTTCTTGTCATCCTCAAGGTAGTAGTCGCGATCTGGTAAGGACAGTCCGCTTTGCACAATGGCCGCTATGTACCGAGTCGAGTCCTTGTCGTCCTGATCCACGTAGAAGCCAATAGGACTGCCAACGTCGATTGTTTGCAGATAACCGAAGTGCTCAACGATGTCCTCCAGCGAGTTCAGATGGTCAATCTGGGCGAGCTCTGACTGAAGTGGCTGAGCTCCGCGCTGGTCGATGGTTTCCTCGTCCATATAACTGAGGAAAAAGTCGCCGATTTTCTGCAGATTACTTCCTTGCGGATGTTCGCCTTCCACCGCTTCGGTGATGATTTCGCGGATATTGGCCTCGGACTGATCGCCGAGAATCTCGAAGGATCCATAGCTCGACTTATCCGCCGGGATTGGCGTGTGCTTCAGCCACTCGCCATTGATATGCAAAAACAGATCGTCCTGAGGCCGGACGGCATGGTCCATGCCGCGCCGGTCGATCCCCGATTTGGTCGGATTCGATTCCGTGACCGTGGCGATAGCCAAGGCCAGTATTATTCCCGCCAAAACTTTCATGCAATTGCCTTTCTCGAGCTGTATGGGAAGTTGGCTAACGGGGATTCAACACGGAATTCTAGTCGAATGTTCGAGCAGCGACGAGACCGGTGCGGCGTTTCCCCACATCTGCGCGGGCATCCGATTCGCGAGCTCGGTGGTAGAATGAGGTCATGGTGACCAAATCGCTTACCACTGCGTTGAAGGAGGAAGCCGCTCAACAGGGATTCACCCTTTGCGGAGTGTGTCCGGCCGCAGCGCCGACCAACCTGGCCGATTTTGACGCGTGGCTGGACGCAGGTTATGCGGGACAGATGCAGTACCTTAGTGAGCGCCGCGAGGCCTACGCTCATCCACGAAATGTGCTGGAGGGAGTACGGAGCATCGTCATGCTCGCGCTGCCCTATGCGAAAGTGAAACCGAACGACCCAGAGGCTGGTCAAGGGCGAGTCTCCCGCTACGCTTGGGGCGAGAAGGACTACCACGAAGTAATTCGTGGCCGCTTGCGGAGCTTGGCAGACTTTCTAAAGACGGCCTCTCCGGGCGCAATCACCCGCGGAGTCGTGGATACGGCGCCACTTCTAGAGCGAGAATTCGCGCAGTTGGCTGGGCTGGGCTGGATCGGAAAGAACACGTTGCTGCTCTCGAAATCGGCTGGTAGCTACTTCTTCTTAGCCGCGCTACTAACCGATCGACAACTGGAATACGATGCTCCCCACGCGACGGATCATTGCGGTACTTGCACCGCATGCCTGGATGCTTGTCCGACAGACGCGTTCGTGCAGCCCTACGTACTCGATGCAAATCGTTGTATCAGCTATCTGACGATCGAACTACAAGAGGTGATCCCCCAGCCGCTGCGCAACGGAATTGGCGACTGGGTGTTTGGGTGCGACGTGTGCCAAGACGTCTGTCCTTGGAATGACCATGCTCCCGCGTCGACCGAAACGGTGTTTTCTCCACAGGCAGCGTTGGATCCTCTCGAACTCAAAAGCCTCTTCGATCTGGATGACGAAGCGTTTCGACGTCGCTTCAAACGCACGCCGCTTTGGCGATCGCATCGACGCGGCCTACTGCGTAACGCCGCTATAGTGTTGGGAAATCAACGATATACAGGTGCCAGCGCAGCCCTCGGGGTTGGCCTAACCGACTCGGAGCCGCTGGTCCGTGGCGCGTCGGCCTGGGCCCTTGGCGAGCTTGCGACGGAGGAGGCCGAGCGCTTGCTGCGACAGCAACAGAAGGTTGAGCAAGACACGACGGTATGCGACGAGATCGCCCTCGCCCTGCGGAAGTGTTGACGTCGCACGGGCAGTTGCAAGAATACCGGAATGGCATCCAAGCTATCAACACTGCGAATCGGCAACTTGCAGCTCGATTTCCCCGTCGTGCAAGCAGCGCTTAGCGGCTACAGCGACACGGCGATGCGGCTGATCGCTCGCCGACTCGGCGCCCCATATACACTCTGTGAGGTGATGCTCGATAAGTTTATCCTCGAAGTCAAGCCGCGACGCAAGAACCATCACTTTATGCACGTTGCCGACGAAGAGCATCCGGTCGGCGGACAACTGATGGGTGCCGATCCAGAGCAATTTGGTCCGGCAGCACGCCGCTTGGTCGAGCATGGGTTCGATGTGATCGACATCAACTTCGGATGCCCTGTCAAAAAGGTACTTGGTCGCTGCCGAGGTGGTTATCATCTGAGCCAACCAGACGTGGCTCTTGAGATTGTCGAGCGCGTTCGCGATGCGGTGCCGAATGGTATTCCGGTCACCGTTAAAATGCGACGTGGGATCGACGATACGAGCGAGAGCCGTGATAAGTTCTTTGAGATATTCGACGGAGCCTATCGTCGCGGAGCGGCCGCAATCACGGTACACGGACGGACGGTCACTCAACGATACGATGGCCCATCTCGTTGGGACTTTCTTCGCGAACTCAAGATACATGCCGGCCATCGTGTCGTGCTTGGCAGTGGTGATTTGTTCGACGCCCAGGCTTGCCTGGACATGATTCATTACACAGGCGTTGATGGGGTCACCGTAGCGCGGGGGGCGATTGGAAATCCTTGGGTGTTTGCGCAGGCACGAGCTTTGGCGGCGGGAGTCATTCCTCCAGGACCACCATCGCTGTTTGAGCAGCGTGACGTTATCGCTCAACATTACGCGCTGGCGGAAGAGCTATACGGTGAGGATCGGTGCGTGCCAACGATGCGAAAGTTTGGCATTAAGTACTCGAAGTTGCATCCGCGGAGCGAGCTGGTGCGGGACGCCTTTTGCAAAGTCAGCAAACCAGGTGCGTGGCGAGACGTGCTGATGAACTGGTACAGCACGGATGAACGAGGAGTTTGGCCAATGATCGATGAACCAGACCCGATTATGACCGAATCGGCGAGATTAGCGCCAGATCTTCGGCACCCAGCCGCGCAGCCGTGATGCCCCCTTCTGTTCTTCGCCTGCGGCGGGCTTTTCGCGCCGTGCAATTTCGGTAGCGGGCTTCGTTGTGACCACGTCTTGCGAAGTTGCGGGTGGCACATGCTCGACCAAAAACTGGGACCAGTAGTCCTCGACAACACGTAGACAATCGACCAGTTGACCCTGCTCCAGCGCGATGTTCGCGCCGTGGATACGCTTGACCAACGAACGCCGTCGCGCCTCGTCAAACCGCAAGTCGCAAAGCGATATGTCATCGAGCGACACGTCGGCGCTACCGGTAAGGTGGAACAGCAGACGTAGTCGCGCGTCTTCGCCAATTGGAACATCGCCCAAGCTGAACTCGTGTTCAATCCAGGTGTCATGGCCAAGCTGTTGACTACTTAATGCCGCCACGCGCTGGTAGGTCTGTCCGCCATCCTGGTCTTGTATGGCGATAGCAAGCTGACTGTCGTCTTTAGTTTGGTTAGTTCGCAGAAAGAATCTTACCGTTAGCTGGCCAGTATCAGGATTCGCGAAGAGATGACTCTGAATTGCAACGCCGGTCTCGTCGCCGCTTTGCAACCTTACTGAATTTGCGCCTGAATGTGCTTCCGTCGATTCCAACCCGATCGATCCGATTGCCCCTTGACGGGGTTGCCAACCTGGAATTCGAGGTTCTCCTTCCTGTAGCTCAAAGCTTGGGTTTTGCAGCTGTGGGTAAGGGCGTTCAATCCCGAGATTACCAGCACACGCTTCGATCTGCTCGATGCGCTGCCGAAGCTCGGACTTTGCCAGTTCTGCCACTTCGACGCGGAGATCCCCAACTCGCAGTCGATCTTGACGAAACTCCCATGCTTGTACATCACAAGGGTCGATTGTGACTTGCCATACCTGAGAGCCGGCTGCCGTGGTTCCCGCCACGCCGTCCAACGCCGCCAACCTATTCGCACCCAGTTTGACCCACGGCACCGAATCTCGCGTAGTAAGATCTAGTTCGGCTCGTACCGACCAGGGTGCTTCGTTGACGATGCAGAGAACCGTGGCATCCTCGTGACTATAGATATGCATTACGAGCGGCTGAACTCTTTGAGTGCGAATCAGAGTGCCAGCCTTTGCAAGCTCACGCGTAGTAAGCAGCAGGTCACGTACCTTCGAGTCTATGCCCGCCGTCAATATTCTTCCGCCATCAATCAAGGCTATGTTTTTGGGTTCAGCAATCGCGCTGATTAGGGATCTACGAGCTGCCGAGCCCACTGCCTGGTCGCGGCTCTCAAAAGTCAGGAAAGTACTGTCGGCGCCAAATGGGCTGCGTTGATCGAAAGAGGGCATCGGGATGCGGTTCGA
Source organism: Planctomycetota bacterium (assembly GCA_039184115.1). Lineage (GTDB taxonomy): Bacteria > Planctomycetota > Planctomycetia > Pirellulales > Lacipirellulaceae > Bythopirellula. The sequence goes on from JBCDBK010000078.1 coordinate 10,050, forward strand.
CGAGTGGTAGGTGAGATGACCCTTGTTGGTCGAGCCTTCCAAGAGCTGTGCGTGGACAGCCGGCGCGTTGATTCTCGCCTCGTCGGTGGCGATATCATCAATCAGATGCGAGGTTGATACGACCGTTACGGACGGGTGATCATTGATAGCAACCAGATCGACGGCGTGGTCAGCAAGGACTTTCTTAGGCGTCATCGATGCGGCAATCGCGCCACGAATTGCTTGGCTCAGCTGTGGACTAGCGAATAAGTTCTCGGTCAGCACGATCAGTCCGGCATCGCTGCGAGCATTCGCTACTTGCTCTCCAAGGCGACCGTACATGGCTGTGAGCCTGTCTTGTCGCCACTGTCTCCATGGCACTGCCTGCGCGCCGAGCAGCGTCTGTGCTCTTTGCTCGAATCGAGTGATGCCGCCAACGGGCAGTTGGACGCTCATCTCCTGAGAGAAGCGCGCTACCGTCTCGTCGTCGAGCCCCCATGCTAAGCCTGGCATCATGCCATAACCGTCTCCTGCAAGCTGAACCGCGAGACCTGAGAACGATTTATGGTGGGCGTATCTGCCGAGCAACTCCTCGACAACGCTAGAGATTTCCGTCTGCACTCGATCGTTGAGAGGATTATACAACTGAGCCATGCTGTCGATGGAAGCTTCAGAGCTTCGTTGCCTGGTGCCCGTGTGATCAACACAACGAATGCCTGACAGTCGGGCTTCGTTCACCAGCTCGTCTTCGAGTCGAGGTAGTGGCGCAGAAAGTTCCAACGCCGGTACTAGGCGAAGACCTTCTCGATCGAAGATGCGGAATAGCATCTCGAGCGCGTCCTTTCTCAGTGGATCTTGGCCGCTGGCAGCCAAGCACCCCGTGTCGTAGCGCGGCGAGGGATTAAGGAGTCGGCTAGGGTAGATCGCACTGCCGTCGGCAGCTACGGACAGAACAGCACCGTTATACCCAGCGAAGCGCAACGACTGAGCCAGTCTCTGGGCACCCTGCAAGAAGGTGGACCAGCTCTGCACACTCAATCCGCTGCTTGCATCAAGGGTCTCAGTAGCTCCCAACAAGCTCGCAATCGTCGGTTTACTCAAGTATGCGGCGACTAGCTCTTCTGCAGGATCAGCTAACTCGGCAGTGGTGAGCGACACCAAAGCATCGTCCTGCTTCAGCAACCTGATTTTGCCGTATTGTGCAGGAAGCTCACTGTGCTGGTTCACGATAAGCAATTGCGGCGATTTCGTGCGAGGCCAGATCATGAATCGGTGGATCCCGGTAGTAGCATCGGACTCCCTCAATCGACCGTCGTCGTAGAAACTCGCGTCTTGTTCGGTTTTCGTCACTCTGCCTGCAGCGTCTGGTTCGACCAGCGCGATTGCCAATCGTTGCTCAACTCCAACTGGATATTCAATTTCGACCAAATGCGGCTGACCGGGTTTCTGCACAGGCAGTGTGTACGATTGCCAAAACGGATCGCCATCGCTGGGTGCAGGCGGAAGCTCGAGCAGCTCTCCCGTTGGAGTCTGGCGAACGACTGGCCGCACGTTGCCTGTGGAACCTCGACTGCGCTCACGTAATCGTGTGACTTTTGCCCACCGTGGCAATCGCTCCCACCAGCTGGGATTGGCGGGGTCGATCGAGAGCATCGGCAGCCATTGATCGACAAGCGTCGGCAGCATGGCATCGGGGTCAATCACGACAAACTCAAGTTCGCGCATTGCGATCTGTTTGGGATGCCGGCCGGGAACAAAGCGTGTAGCAAAATCTTCTTCGTGTCTGACAGTGACAGTAAGACGATAAGCTCCTTCGACGGTCGGACAGGGAACCTCAAACCCGAGGCCATCGGCTAGCTGCCATGCTTGGCTGATCTGCTGGCTCGCTTGCCATGTCGACTGTGTTGCTCCGGTAAGCCTAAGACGTACGTCAATCAATACGGGTCCCACGGTCAACGCAGACGCCACGTCGGGCCGCAGCTTGAGCTTCCAAGTCTCGCCAGGTTCGAAAACCAAATGATCCCGGCTTGTTGTCACACGTAGAACGTCGCCGGGCGTGCGGCGAGCAAGAAAGTAGCTACCGAAGTCGTCCAGCACTGCTTGAAACTGGTCACTAAGAACGGCACTCAACGTCGTTTCAAAGACTTGAGTCTGCGGCGACTGAGTGTTTCGCATTTCTATGCGGATTAAGGAATCCTCGGCCGCACGAACTGTTAGGTCACAACCGTCGAAATTGCGATTGACGAACGGTTGGACAATCAGACGGTTTCCGTCGATACGATTTGCAACTGGCGCGTCGACCTCAAGGCCTAACGGTTGTAGATCGGTGAGCTTCCCGTTCTCGAAAGTAATGGTACCCGTCCAATTTTGCTTCGAGATCGCACCGTTTCCCCACGCGAGACGGACACGCGCAGTTTTCTCAGCTCCTTGCACAACGCAAACAGAATCGAGCAGAAGAAGACACGCCGCCAAGCCGTGCAGTAGCAGTCGCGACGCCACGGACCAAATTTGCGAGTAAGCAAATCGGCTGTCGGTGAGGAACCGCGATATCGGACGTCGGTGTCCGATCATAAAAGAACCGTGGTAAGTGCAAAGCGAATTTGGGTGCGAGCTGCGCCAATCGGGCGGCGAATTCTAGAAATCATGCTGGCATGCTGCCAGATCAATTTCGATGGCCAACACGTGGTCGTCCGCTTTGCCTACCTGCGTTGCTAGCAGAAGAGTCTCGTTCTGATCGACTTGCTAGCTACGCCAACTCCGCACTGAGTTGCAAGGGAAGCTGTTCGCCACGCCTGCCAAGCTGCTGGCAGCTGTCCAGCTCACTGAGCAGTCTGCTCACAACGGCTGGGCACAGCGAGCTAACGTCGTTGCGTTCCCACCGATCATCGGGCTTGGTGAACAGTTCGTTTTCTTGCTGTTCGCCTGCACCGCAGGTCCGCAGCTGCCACTCGGGCGTGCGAATCATTCGTTCGACTTGACTGCCGATTGTGATTGCAAGATCTCGCCGGTCCGCGTTGGAATCCACCATGCGCAAGAGCGTTGGCAGCCCATGGGAAGTTGCCGCCGTGTCACCGCGAAACCACGCCTCTAGACACGCACCAATATCCGTTGGCTGAGATAACGACACCTCACGTCTTCCTTCAGAGTAGTCGCCATTTTCGCATACCAGACAAGGTAGGTGCAGCTGCTCGCTGTGAAGCTGCTGGCAATCTGTCCCTACGGCACCATGCTCACCTAGTGCAAATCCGCGTGAGCCCGCAACCATGATCAGCGTCTCGGAGTCATTAAATAATTCATCAACCGCCGAAACGAACGCCCCGACACACGTGTCAAGCAACATGATCTGTGCAGCGTAGGCAATCCGATAGAGCAGCAGCAAGTCGGGATCGTCGACGCAGTCGAGCATTGCTGGCGGGTCGGTGAAGTCACTGGCCTGAGGATCTTCTTCGTCGAGTAGTCGCTCGCGCAGATGTATTGGTGCATCCCACGGCCCGAACATTCCACGACTGTGGAACCATAGCAAGGTATCCGCATCGTCTGGAGCTTCGCGCCACCGATGCAGTCGGTCGATCGCCGTTGCAAAGAAGCTTTCCAGAAACGTTACGTCGGACGCATCTCTGCTGTCGTTTTCGGCGTGCGAGTGCGAGATGACCTCGTCGATGGATTGCATTTCCGCAGTCGTAGCGATCGATTCGTCGTCGGTTAGCAGTGACTGTGTGACGCCGCGGCTGGCTAATCCATTTACTACCGATTGTCCTACGCCCTCGCGCGCGACGCTTGCCGCGTGCCGACCCTCCCAGACAGCGCGGTAGAAACCGGCCAACGTCGGCGAATCTGCAAGCATCCACTCAGCGACTACCGACCGGCTGGCCAACTTGTCAAAGTGAGGTGTCGCGAATTGGGTGTTGCCATAGGTGCCCAGCGCGGAAGCGCGCAATCCGTCAATGACCAGGCAGATAGCGTGTCGTGGCTCCATGACCACCACTATAGAGTGGCCAAACCGTCGACGAAAGTCGCCCGATCTATTGGCTCCGCCACTCGCGCCAGACCAATCGCGGAAATACCCAGGCGTCTCGAGCGTATCGTCTCACGAGACGCGACGGTTCGGTCGCCATTCGATGCACCCATTCGAGGCCGAGCGTCTGCAGGAGACGCGGAGCTCGACTTTTCTCACCAGCTAGAAAGTCGATGGTGGCTCCGATGCACAAAGCCGCCTTCGCGTCGATCCGATCAGCGTGACGGCTGATCCACAGCTCTTGCTTCGGCGCGCCCAATCCTATCAGCACGACATCGGGCCGGCACTTGGCGACCGCCTGAAGAATTAGAGCGTTCTCTGCTTCGTCACTCTCAAACCCCATTGGCGGCGACATAGTGCCGAGCACTTCGACCCCTGGCCATCGATCATGGATCACCTTGGCGGCACGGTCAGCCACACCGGGACCTGCGCCAAGGAGAAACACCGTGAGTGGCCGAGATTCGGCATTCGTCGCACACGAGAGACGTTCAGCTGACACATGATCGAACAGTGCTGGTACCAAGTCGCTACCCGCCACTCGTTCGGGCAACGACTTGCGAAGGAGGCGCGATGCGAGGACCACGGGCGCTCCATCGGCGAGGACCATCGAAGCGCTGGCGTATGATTCGCGCAAAGCGACGTTGGTTTGAAACATAACGGCATGGTCGACATTCGGCGTAACAACATAGCGACACTGCGAGCCGCGCGGTTCGCGACACCATGCGACAATTCGCTGAACCGCCGCCGGCATATCGATCGCGTCAATCTGCATTCCGAATAGTGAGATGACTGACGACACTGATTTCTGACTGCCTCTCAAATACCGGCCAATCGAACGGTGGCTACGTCACGGTTAACAATGCCATCCCTCGACAGCACTCCAGCAGCCGAAGTCGCTCGGAGCTTGCCTTGTATTCCGACCGTAACACCTGCGGTCAGATACAGCAACCATTGCTCACTCGGCGACAGCGTCAAATCGTGAAATACGGCGCTTGCCGCATATGCGATCATTGTTGCCATAGAAAAGAGTCCGTGGGCTCGCATCCAGTCTTCCGACGGTGCGTGTATCGCTAGTTGCCATGACGATCGGCACCAAGCGAACAACAGGGCTGAAAATAGGACGAATCCAATGATGCCTGTTTCGGTCAGCAAGCTCAAAAAAGTGTTGTGATGGTCGAGACCGCGGATCGATTCCAGCTCAATCTGTTGACTCCTGTCGGAAAGGTAGGGCAGCTTGCAGTCGTAAAACCGGCCAAAACCGCAGCCAACTAGTGGGGCATCTTGAAACATATTGAGTGACACGTGCAAGAACGAAGCTCTCTGATAGACGGAATGTTCAGCCGAACCGTTTGAATCCTTTCGATTCATGTGAATGATCTTGTCACCTAGTGCCACGGCACCCACAAACCCTGTGAAGACCATGGCCGTGACAAGTACAGGTTTCCAGGGTCGCGGAAAGTGGAGCAGCGGCACAACGGCCAATCCAGCCGCCAATCCCAACCAAGTGGAGCGCGTGTAGGTGTAATAGACACCCACCGCCATCAGGAACATCGCCCCCAGCAGCACAAACTGTTGCTTACGTCCGACTCGAGCCCAGAGGAACCATGCAGCCCAGAAGCAAATCGTCAAGAAGACGCCCAGACTAGCGGACATCAACGCCGGTCCCCGTGCCCTACCAAAGTGAGCACCAATTTCGGGGTTAGCGATGAAACGTGGGAATACTGCCCACCACTGCTCCTGGACTTCCGCGATACCGGTGAAAGCGAGGTAGGTACCCAAGCCGGTGAGCAGGATCAGCATCGCCGTCCATGTCCGCTGTGTGAGCCGTGAGTAGCTAACCACCCAGTATAAAGCTGCAGGCATCCAGAAGCTGGCGATCAATCGCCAGGTCGGTGACACGCTCGATGCATCACCTAACGGCTCGGTCGTAAATGCATACCGAATCGTCAAATACGCCGTGAAGACTCCGACGAGCCAGTCCGTGCCGCACAGCGGCCGACTCTGAATTACGCCAGTGCGCCATCGCCATAGAAACAGCCCGACCAGGGCGGTTAGCATCACACGCCCCAGCGTCAGTGAGACGGGACCAGCACTCATCGACCAAAGATTATGGTTGCATACGTAACCGACAGCGACAAAGGCAGTTCCGCCAATTAGAAGCGAGCCTCGACGGGCGTAGACAAACGCCCACAGCAGGGCCGCCACGAGAAAGATTGGCAGTAGTAGCGTCATGGTGACTTACCGACTCGACGACAAGTTGTTTGGCAGCCGACAGTAGTTGCCGATGGAGAGACAGGCCGAACTATATGCGGGGCGGCTCCGGTGTTACGATCGTTTCGCGGGCTGCGAGAATCTCCGCGATCTTGGCCGAGACTGCCGCTGGCAGCGCGCTGGGGCCGGCCGACAGAGGCATCGGTGACTGGGAGCCACCGGATGATGACGAAGTATTGACTGGCGCGCGAGTGGCCGATCCCTCGTGAACGTTGGACGAAGGCTCGGCCGCCCATCTCTGATCTTGCGGATTGATTGAGCTAGGCACGACCGTTAGGAAAAGCCAACCTAAGCCCAACGCCAGCCCACCGAATGCGCCAACCAACACGACCGTCGCCCGTCCTGGGCCGCTCGGATAGGGCCCCGTTTCGGCAAGGTCGATTGGCGTAATCAGCTTGGAACTGCTAGCGGCAACGAGCTGGACCTCGACTTGTCCGAGTCGTTTCTGAGACTGATCCAACACTTGGCGACTGTTCTCGAAGGCGGACGTGTGGTTCTCGTAGCTTGCTCTCAGCTCAGCCAGCCGCGTCAATCTTCCTTGCACCGCTTGATGCTGCTGCTCCAGCTTGACGGCGCGGTTCTTACCAAGGTGTAATTCGACTTCAACTCCGCGAATGGCCACCTCAAGTTCATTGTGTAGATCAGCACGGATGAAATCGACCGACGCCTTGGCGGCTTTTACCTGGGGATGATTGGCGGTCCGCGTGCCCTCTAAGCGTGCGGCCCTAAGTTGAGCATCGACGAGGCCATCCTTGAGTCTTCGCAGCGTAGGCTGCGAGATCAGAAGGCTCGTCGGCATGGCGATTAATTGTTCTGGTTCCTGCCGGGCTGATCGCAAGACACTGAGCAGTTCCACGGCTTGTCGCGATGCGATGTCGGCTGCCCGTCGCTCGTCGTTGAGCCTGACGGCTAGCTGCCGTAAATCACTCTGACCGCCATACGAAGCGTTTAGCATTCTCAGTTCGCCCAGGTCAGCGCCGACCTGCGACTCAAAGTCCGCGAGGCGTTGAGTGTCGATTTCCAGTGTTGCTTGCGCGCGGGCAACTTGCTGCTCCAGTTCGCTGCTCAGGCTGCGTGCTTTCTCGGTGCGTAGGGCCCGCAGTCGCGAATCGATCTGCTTTCCAAATTCGGTGACGAGTTTCAGAGCTCGCTCGCGATTCGTGTCTTTGACCTGCAAGTAACACACTTCGGTCTTGCCAAACTCGGCTCCTCCAGGAGGCAGCAAGCTCAGATGCTCTCGAAGCTCCTCTATTTGCGATGCAGTCGGCTCGTCCCCGGCCTTGCCAGTTTCTGCCGTTTCAACAGCTTTCAGCGTTGCTGCGATCACCTGCGGGCTTTTCGCTAATTCCAAAATCGTCTCTTGGAAGGTTCTCATCTGATACAGATCTGCAAACTTGCCGAGGTCTGCGTCATTCGATGTGGACACCTCAGGACGTACCATCAGTCCCTGAGTGGCCTCCCAGAATCGCGACATAAACAACGAGTAACCTATTGCCAACAGGGCACATCCCGCCATCGGCAGCAGCCAAGTGCGACGATGCTCGACCAATAGGCGAACGCATTCGGTGGGAGTTAGACCCGCAAGGTTCCCTTCCGTGTCCCGAGTGTTGTGATTGTGGCTCATAACGATTCTTTCCAGGCGAGTAGGTTATCGAAGATCAGTTGCGTTGCGCTCGCACGTTATGCGGCAGGCAACAGTCTGGCAACTCTCGCGCCGGAAACCGACCTTCGATGTCACTAGTCGCGTCATTACTCGTTATGTGAAAGTAGCTTACGGCACGAGGCTCGGCCGCGTTGTAGATCTGGAATGTGGCACCTCGCATGTTGCTAATATCAGACATGATGCGTTTGTGCCACACTCGCACTACAGGGTAAACAGAGCTTCCTTGAGTGAATTTTGACCTATTCTTGAGCATCTACCGCAACGACCACTTTTGGTCGCACTGTGGACTGGCCTCGCCCCTTACTCCGACAGTACGGCCATGCTCGTCAAGCGTATCGAGAACTTCGCAGACTTGAGTCCCTATCAACAGAGATGGGACGAACTTGCCGCGACCTGCGTATTCCATAGTTGGGCATGGTTGACGACGTGGTGGGAGCACTACGGCGATAAGCACGAGTTGTACGTGCTGCTGATCTTCGATAACGAGAACGTGTCGGCGCCTTGTCAGATAACTCATAACTGCGAAGAAGCTACGGGTGATACAGGTCGCCTTGTTGGCATCTTGCCATGCTATATCGAGAATTCCGTCGCCCGAGGCCGAGTCGTTCGCTTGCTTGGGGATGGCGAAGTCTGTACCGACTATCTCGATCTGATCACGGCCTCAAACAACGAGCACCAAGTAGCGAAAGCAGTAGCCGAGTACCTGGCTTCTAACGCTATGGAGTGGGATGCCACCTCGTTCACTGCTGTTGGCACGGATTGCGCCGGACTGATGGCACTCGGCGAAGAGCTAACTGCGCTGGATTGTCGGGTCCGGCTTACTCCAAACGTCGGAAGATGGTCTCTGCAGCTACCAGCCGATTGGGATGGGCTGCTCGCCATGCAGTCCAAGTCACACCGCAAGAAGCTCCGACGACTCGAGCGAGACGTGTTGGCGACCGAGCAGACGAACTGGCATCTTGTTGAATCCGGTAGTGACTTTGAGGTGGCGTGGCCTATTCTCGTCGACCTTCATCAACGCCGTCGCATTAGCTTGGGCGAAAAGGGATGTTTTGCATCGCCGCGTTGGGCGAGCTTTCATCGAGATATTGCGCGCCAGCTGCTTGACTTGGGACACCTGCGACTCAGCTGGCTGGAACTCGCGGGCCAGCCAATCGCCGCCGAATACCAATTCGCCAACGAACATTCGACTTGGGCTTACCAAGGAGGGATTGAGCCAGATCGAACTGACGAGCAACCGGGAAGGTTGTCGCTCGCACGCTCGATACAGTACGCGATCAGTTCCGGACACCAAACGTTCGACCTGATGCGTGGAGATGAGCCATACAAGGCGCAGTGGCGCGCTACCGCGCAGCAGACCGTCGACATGTGTGTTGTCGCACCGCGGCCTGCTGCAAGATGGCGTGCCAACGCCTTTAACTACATGCAAACAGCGGTTCGCGCAGCACGACACGTGACCAGCCTGCTCAGTTAGCGAAGATCGAAACGAGGGATGACAAAGATGCCGCTGGATACCTTAAAGACGCCACTGCTCGACCTCTACTACTTGGCAACCTTGCCGCAGCGCAGGCAGGCGGCTGCAGCTCGGCAAGAGGACTGTCGCGTGCCGATCATCAGCCTGTTCTACCATCGGATTTCCGACGAACATCCAAACGATTGGACGCTTTCGAACGAAATGTTCCGACGGCAGATTGACTGGCTTCGCGAGCGGTTTGACATCGTTTCGCTTGAAGTGGCACAGCGAAGGATCTCTTCCGAATCGAATCATCGCCCGACGGTCTGCATTACATTCGACGACGGGTACGCTGACAACTGCGAGTCGGCGTTGCCGTGGCTCATCGACCAAAACTTGCCTTTCACTTACTTCGTGACAAGCAGCAACATGGTCAATGGAGAGCCGTTTCCGCATGACGTTAACGCCGGACGGCCACTGTCACCTAATACCGTAGACCAGATTCGCGAACTTGCCGAAGCCGGAGTCGAAATTGGCGCCCACTCACGTACACATGCAGATCTAGGCCTGATTACGGACGAGGAGACTTTGTTCGACGAAATTGTTGGGTCGAAACGGGAATTGGAATCCATCATCAATCAGCCAGTCCGCTATTTCGCATTTCCATTCGGGTTGCCCGATAACCTGTCGACGGAAGGTTTTCGCATCGCTTTCGAATCCGGCTTGTGGGGAGTCTGCTCAGCGTATGGCGGTTACAACTTGCCCGGCGAGGACTCGTTTCATCTGCAGCGAATTCATGGTGACCCCGAGTGGAGCCGATTTCGCAATTGGCTGACCGTCGATCCGCGCAAACTGAATCGGCAGCGCCAATTCCTACCTGGTGACTATCGCGATCGCTTTTAACTGATCCGCTTTGCCGATGTCACCGCGAAGGGGATACTGACCATTTCAACACCTCAGAACAACTCGTGTTTGGCTGAGAAGTCGTCGCGATTGCGTGCGGATACGCTCGCATCGAGCGTCGTGATCTTGATTGCCGTGACCATCATCCAGCGGTCGGTTGGTTTTGGGCGGGGTATTCTATTTTGTCGGTGGCTAAATCCCGATACGCTGGGGCAGTGGGAGATGACCTACAGCTTTCTGTTGCTGGCCGCCCCCTTGGCGGTCCTAGGCGTACCCGGTTCGTTTGGGCGCTATCTAGAACATTTTCGTCAACGTGGGCATCTGCGCACATTTCTGCGTCGCACGATGTTCTGGACAAGCGCTTGCACGCTGGTTGCCATGGCAGTCATTACGCTTTGGGCACCCTCATTCTCGTACCTACTATTTCGCAGTCATGAGCACGTGCAGCTGATCTACGGGATTGCACTTTGCCTCGGGACCATCATCTTCCACCACACATTGTCGTCATTGCTAACGGCTTTGCGTCTATTTCGCGTGGTTTCAGCGATGAACTTTGGGCAAAGCCTGATCTTCGCTGCGCTGGCCATCGGACTGTTGCTGCTGAACGCGAGTGTCGCGAGTATCCTGATCGGATATGGGGTTGCCTGCCTCGCGACTTCGATCGCCGCAACGGTCTGGGTCTGGCCCGATTTACGCAAGCTCGAGCAATCTGTCGAGCAGCTTCCTCAACGTGATTTCTGGCCACAACTGATGCGGTTTGCGTTCTTCGTCTGGGTGACGAACCTGCTGTCTCATCTGTTCAGTGTGATTGACCGGTACATGTTGATGCATTACTCGGGCATGACCTATCTGGAAGCTCAAACCCAAGTCGGACACTATCACAGCAGCCGGATCGTACCGTTACTACTGATTTCTTTCGCTGACCTTCTCAGCGGACTGGTCATGCCTCATTTGAGTAGCGACTGGGAGGCAGGACGACGTGATCAAGTCGGCAAGCAATTGAACCTCTCACTCAAACTTACTGCCGTCGGAATGTTGGCATTCAGTGTATGCGTCTTGATGTTCTCTCCATTACTGTTCGACGTGATTCTGCAAGGCAAATATAGCAGTGGCCTTACCGTGCTTCCATGGACCATGGTGGGTTGCGTCTTCTATGGAGTGTTTGCCATGGGTCAAAACTATCTGTGGTGTGCCGAAAAAGCGCGGCTGGCTACCTTGCCGTTAGTTGTTGGGCTGATTGCCAATATCAGCCTTAATTTTCTGTTGCTCCCAATTTGGGGACTCTACGGTGCCGTCGCCGCCACGGCGATATCATCGCTTCTCTGTCTTGTCACGATTCTGCCGCTTAGTCGCTACTACGGGATGCCGCTAGACCTCGGTACCTGGCTGACGGCCCTGGCTCCGTTGTCATTGGCTGCAGGACCGGTTGCTGGATGCGGCACTTTGGCCGTGATAATTGGGCTCATGTGTGTTTCCGAACGAATCCTTAGCGCCAACGAGCGCCGCCAGTTGGGCGAGGTCGTGAGTAATGCCGTCACGAAAATCAGGCCGTGGTTCGACCGCCGTCGCTCACCTGCCAGTAACGCGTAAAGAATCCTATGTCGACTATGAATACTTCGCCTCTGCGTGTCATGTTTTTGACCACCAGCCTTCCGATCGGTGGAGCGGAAACTCTGCTGAGCAATCTGGTCCGCAAATTGGATCGAGATCGCTTCGAACCAGAAATTGCCTGCTTGAAAGAGCTGGGCGAACTTGGCGAAACCCTGTCTGCCGAGTTGCCTGTCCACAGTGGTTTGCTCGCCGGCAAGTACGACTTGCGCGTACTGCCGCGTTTGATGCGTCTGTTCTGGGCGCGCAGAATCGATGCGGTCGTTACCGTAGGTGCGGGCGACAAGATGTTCTGGGGGCGTTTGGCGGCCTGGCTTGCTGATGTGCCGGTCGTGCTGTCGGCACTGCACAGTACCGGCTGGCCCGATTCCGTCGGTAAGCTCAATCGTCTGCTGACGCCGATCACGGACGGATTCATCGGAGTTGCAGAGGCACACGGCAAGCATCTGGTCCATCGCGAGAATTTCCCTCCAGAGAAAGTCTTCACGATCTATAACGGTGTGGATACCGAGCGTTTTGCTCCCAATCGCACCAACGAATTGCGGCGGGAACTCGGCATACCGATGGATGCCCCATTGGTGGGAATTCTCGCAGCGCTGCGACCGGAGAAGAATCATGAGTTGTTCCTCGCGGGCGCGCAACGAATTTGCGAGTCGCTGCCGATCGCACAGTTTGTGATCATCGGCGATGGTGAGCGTCGGAACGAGTTGCAGTCGATCGCGTCGGAACTGGGCATCGCCCGAGCGGTTCATTTCGTCGGCTCGCGCAGCGATGTGCCAAGTATCCTCCCCGACTTAGATGTGGTTGCCCTGACCTCACACAACGAGGCAAGTCCGGTCTCGATTCTGGAAGCACTCAGCTGTGGTGTGCCGGTGGTTTCGGCGCGGGTTGGCTCGGTGCCCGAAACCGTCATCCCGGGCGAGACGGGCGAACTGTTCGAACCAGGCGACTTGGACGCCTTTGTCTCGGCAACCGTCGGCCTGCTTAGCTGCTGTGACACACGCGAAGAGCTTGGTCGACGCGGCCGCGAACACGTCGAGCTTCACTATTCGCTGGAGGCGATGGTCGCCGGCTACGAGGGACTCATCCAAAACCTCTGCGAAGCCAAGGGCTCCGCGTCCTCAGCTGCGAATCACGGCGCCGCTAGGCATCCGATTCCGCCGAAATTGCCCACAACGATCTCGCATTCTGGCACCTAGCTAGCCTGCAGACACTTCCGGTGAGTCGGTCAGGTGGATACCATGGAAGTTTAGGCCAATAGGCGGCCATCGTCTGCGTTTGCGCTCGTCGGATCGGCGAGACCGAAGTCGGCCGCTTCCCACGGTCCCTATCGCGGTCAACATCGTGTTCTACCTCCAACTGCATGATCACCGAGACGCTACTTACTTGGACGGCCCGCTTCATCAGCGGGGTGAGCGTGCGTTGGGTCGACTCGCAACCCGACACATGCCAACGCGTTTACTTTGCCAATCACACCAGCCACCTCGACAGCATTCTCGTTTGGTCGGCGCTGCCGACACCCGTCCGTCGACTCACACGTCCGATTGCTGCCAAAGATTACTGGGAACGCGGATTTATCCGACGTCACATCCATCAAGTTTTCAACGCCTTGCTGATCGATCGCAAGGAGATCAAAGTTCATCAGAGCCCCATCGATCTCATGCTTCGCGAGATTGGCGATACTCACTCGCTGATTCTCTTTCCCGAGGGTAGCCGCAGCCCTGGCGGCGATGTCGGCGAGTTCAAGAGTGGCCTTTATTACCTGAGCAAGAAACGACCCGAGCTAGAGTTGATTCCCGTACACATCAACAATATGAATCGCATTCTGCCGCGTGGCGAGTTCCTACCGGTGCCGATGCTATCCTCGCTCACCTTCGGGCCGCCGATTTGGCTAGAGGCGGGCGAACCAAAGCTCGATTTTCTCGCTCGCGCTCGTGAGGCCGTGCTTAGCTTGAAGGATCGCTAATCATGGTCCAAGACTGGGCGTTACTCGGAACAGTGCTAGGATTGCTGAGCGCCGCCACGTTTGCTGGCCAATGGCTGAAACGCCAGACGTCGCTACGCCTCGACGATCGCTCGGTTAGCTCGTTCAACAGCCGCGTGCAGGCCTGGTGGTTCTTTAGCATTGTGCTCGGCTTCGCCTTCTTTCAGCCGACGCTGACGGTAATACTGTTTGGCTTACTCTCGTTCTGGGCGCTGCGCGAGTTCATCACGCTGACCCCGACGAGCACTGGCGATCATCGTGCGCTATTCTGGGTGTTCTTTCTGTTCACTCCTCTGCAATTCGTGCTGGTCGCATTTGACTACTACGCGTTCTACAGCATTCTGATTCCTGTCTATGCGTTTCTGTTCATCGCGGCGCGCGTAGCGGTATCAGGCGACTTTCAGCACTTTCTCGAACGCGTCGCCAAGATTCAGTTTGGCTTGCTAGTGTGCGTCTATTGCCTGAGCTTTGCGCCCGCGCTGCTCTACATCAAGTGTCGACAGATGGAAGGCACCTACGCCAACGCGCGACTGCTGTTCTTCTTTGTGACGATTGTCCTCTTCTCGGAGTTGCTGCAGTTTCTGTGCAATCGACTGTTCGGTAAGCATCTGATCGCCGAGACGATCGACTCTAACCGAACGTGGGAAGGGTTGCTCGGCGGATCGGTCGCCACCGCAGTTGTCGGACTGGCACTCTACTGGGCAACGCCGTTTCCGCACTGGTGGCAAGCCGGTGCCATGTCGCTGACGATCGCCGTGATGGCCTCGGCTGGTGCCATGACGATGGCTGCCATCAAGCGCGACCGCGGCGAAGTCACCTCCGGCACCCTGATCGAAGGACACGGCGGCGTCCTCAGCCGCATCGACGCGGTCTGCTTCGCAGCGCCCGTTTTTTATCATATGACGAACTACTTTTTCGGCGTGGGATAGTGGGTGGTTAGTTGCCAGGCACTAGTTTTGAGGCGCTAGTTTTGAGGCGCTAGTTGCCAGGCGCCAGTTGCCAGGCGCCAGTTGCCAGGCGTCAGTTGTGAGTCGTTGGGATCAACGTTTGTCATTCTGTCTATTGCGCTACCAAAAATCCCCCTCCCTTGCAGGGAGGGGCTAGGAGAGGGTCGAACGCCCGCCTCTGCTGCTAGTTTTGTAACACCCGCTGTTTCAAAACAGAATTCTTGGTTGCGCCGATGCAACTCATTCCCGCGTTTCAGGGATTTTGTAACACCACCGAATGACGCGAAAAAGCAAACCGCATTTCAAAATTACGAAACTCCGATCAGGCTCGGCAAGCGCGGACCGTTTCGTAGCTTGTTTCCAGTAGGCTGCGCTGATCCAAACGCTCTGCACGGCGTTACTTTTGAAAATCTGGCCGCCGATCCCTGTTACAAAACTCAGTAGTTCCAAAATGGAGCTTCTTTTCCTCGAGCCGTGGGGGGGAGGCCCGGGGGGAACAACAGAATAAAAGGCGAAGCGGGGACCCCCCGCGGGCGCCCCCCGCGCAACAGTGTAAAAAAGAAAAAAAAGTTATTGAGCGGGGCCCGGCCGCCCGGGCCC
>JBCDBK010000079.1:0-25261 GCA_039184115.1 Planctomycetota bacterium
CCGTGCTGGTGACGATCTTCGGGGTCCCTGGTTTGTCCAGCGTCCTTGGGAGCTGGCACAAGTGGCGGGCTCTCGGGGAGAAGCGCGGCAGCAGGCGAAACCAAGCGCGATTCGACCGCTGACACAGGAAAACTCAGCGCCCCTTTATCTTCCACCGGTCCACTCAGACCGTCAAGGATTTGAGGCGTGTGGCAACCAATTCGTCTGCTTGCGCGTGGCAATTGGGGCGACTTTGCGGGTTTTACGAGTACGCACGAATGTTGTAAATCGCGGGCTGGGAAAGACAAGATCGACAGGGAGTATTTGTTGATCGGCGGGCAGTTATGGATCATACTGAAGGTTTCCGGTACGCGTCCTGGCCAAGACCTGAGGCGTTCCGATTCGTGGTGGCAGTGTGCCACGCGAACCGAATCCACAACTTTAAAAGCGGACCTAACTTCTGATGAGTAAGAAAATTCTTGTGGCCGGCGGCGGTGGTTTTATTGGTGGGCATTTGGTCGCCTACCTCAAGGAACAGGGCCACGACGTACGCAGCGTCGATATCAAGCCATTCGACCAGTGGTATCAAGTCATCGACGGCGTCGACAATGTGGTTGCGGATCTGAAGGACCGAAAAAACTGCCAAGACGCCTGTGAAGGCATCGGCGACGTCTACAACCTGGCTGCCGACATGGGCGGCATGGGCTTCATCGAAAACAACAAAGCCCTCTGCATGCTGTCGGTGCTGATCAACACGCACCTGCTGCAAGCGGCTCAAGAGCAAGGAGTGGATCGTTTCTTTTACGCCAGCTCGGCCTGCGTCTACAACGCCGATAAGCAAGTCAGCGAAGACGTCATTCCGCTCAAAGAAGAAGACGCCTATCCAGCGATGCCCGAAGACGGCTACGGCTGGGAGAAGCTGTTCTCCGAGCGCATGTGCCGCCACTTCCGTGAAGACTACGGGTTGTACACTCGCGTCGCTCGTTTCCATAACGTCTATGGTCCATTTGGCACGTGGGACGGAGGTCGCGAGAAAGCACCCGCCGCGATGTGCCGCAAGGTGATCAACGCTAAGGCCAACGGCGAGACCGAAATGGAAATCTGGGGCGATGGCCATCAGACTCGCAGCTTTATGTACATCGATGATTGCATCAAAGGTATCTTGTCGATCATGGACAGCGACATTCTCGAGCCGATCAACCTGGGTTCCGACGAGTTGATCACGATCAACGGCTTGGCCGAAATGGTACAAGAGATCGCCGGCATCAAGCTCACCCACAATCACAACCTGTCGGCTCCCAAGGGTGTGAACGGCCGTAACTCCGACAACAATAAAATCATGGGCTACCTCGGCTGGGCACCCGGCATTAAGCTCCGTGAAGGTATGGAAAAGACCTACCAGTGGATCGAAGCGGAGTACAACAAAAAGCACGCCGCCGCGACTGCTTAAGTCCAATCTCTCACTACCCTGCAGGGTGGGGCTAAGGGAGCGTTGCTCTCGCAAACATCCAAGCCTGAGCCACTAGCTGGCTCAGGCTTTTTTTGTGCGCTGGATTTGCAACTCGGCAATTCTGAAACGCCGGAGTTTTGCAACACTTTTCAGTTCCTTTTGCAATTTTCCCGATGATTTCGCTTTCCGACTTCCGTTTCACTCTGCTATTTCAGCATAATCCTGTTTCGGCGTTCGGTAGTTTTGCAATAATCCGCCGAGCTAAGCGTTGCAAAACTCTCTGCGAATTACCCGCAACTTCTATCACACAAACGACTTC
The DNA here is from genome assembly GCA_039184115.1 of Planctomycetota bacterium. Taxonomy (GTDB): domain Bacteria; phylum Planctomycetota; class Planctomycetia; order Pirellulales; family Lacipirellulaceae; genus Bythopirellula. The sequence goes on from JBCDBK010000079.1 coordinate 1,749, forward strand.
AGTGTTGCAACATGTGGCTTGAAACTCTTGCAATAATCGATTCGCCGGAATGCTTAGGCCGACTCACAGATTCGCGGACTGGCTAATTTTAGCTGAATAGCGTAGACGGTTCAGCGACTATTGCTGGCCATTGCGATATGGACGGCATTCTCGCTAGTCTAGTCCAGCGATGATCGGCATGAGCGAGAAGTAAGTCGGGTCATTGCCCCGTCTCACACTGCCCACAGTGGCCGCGCAACATGATCTCGGTAATCGTGCCAATTTTGTCGCGGCGACGTCCGCGGGTAGGGCTGATTTGCACTTTAAAGTCGTTCAGGCACGACAGCTTGCCGCAGTCGACGCACATGAAATGTGGGTGCGTTAAGCCTTCGTTTTCTGTTTCGCTCCGCAGTTCGAAGCGGCGGGTTTGGTCGCCAAGATCGAGTCGGGTGACCAGCCTCGCGTCAGCCAGCTCGTTGAGGCAGCGAAATAAAGTCGATTGGTCAAAGCCGAAATCGGCCAGAGCTTCTACGACCTCCGCATGGCACAAGGGGGCAGCCGCTTCGGCCAAGTGTTTCAGCACGGCCACGCGTGCCGCCGTCGCGCGCAGGGCGGCAGTGCGGAGCTTCTGTTTGGCCCATGCCGCGTCTGGTGTTGGGTTCGTCAATCTCGTGTCCGATCTCACGGTCAATGTTCGTCAGATTCCCACGTTAGCGGGATCAGTCGATTGTTGCAAGTGACTTGCAAGTGTGTCAGTCGTCTGTCGAAGCCGACGATGGAAACCTTGGCTACTTGCAATGATATTGCAGGTCGCGTACTATTGCAATCGAATTGCAAAAGCAGTTGCTTCGCATGGCACGCGGGACTAAGGACATCGATGGTTTGGAATTTAGCCCTAATGATGGCGGTCGCGTTAGGTCTGTCGGTCGGCTGTGACCGCAATGGCGTACGATCTGGGCGACTCGGCGTCGAAGATGAGTCGGCTGTGCCGTACATTACCTCTGCCGATTTGTCAAAATCGCTAGCCAGCGAACCCGGCGCAATGCTGGTCGAGTTTTGCGTTCCGGTCGGTTGCTATCGATGCGACGAGATGCGCCCGCAGGTCGACAACCTGGCGGAAACGCGAGCGAATCGGGCAAGCGTCTATCGCGTGAACCTCGTCACCGAGCGACCTTTTGCACAGCAACAGGGCATTACAATGTGCCCGACGTACGTTGCGTTTGTCGATGGGGAAGAGGTTTTTCGCGCCGCTTACCCAACCACCGGAGAGATGCTTGCCAGCGAACTCGATCGGCTGGTCGAGCAGATGCCGATTAGCCAACCGCAGTCAGATTTTCACAACACAGACGAAAGCGTGCATTAGCTCATGGAAACGAGACTACCCTTGGCCGCGGATGTGGCCGAATCTGAATCACAGACAGCTTGGGCCGATTGGGCGGGCATGCTTGCCTCGGTTGGCTGCGCAATCCATTGTGCCGCGATGCCACTTGTGATCGGCTACTTGCCAATGCTCGGAATCAGTTGGCTGGCAGACGAGTCATTCCATCAGGTGATGACGATTGTTTGCTTCTCGTTCGCTGTCCTGGCTTTTGTACCCGGTTGGAAAAAACACGGCAGCATTGTGCCGGCGTCCGTCGGAGCGATCGGCGTCGGGTTACTCGCACTCGCGGCGTTTGGCTTGGAATGCACTTGCTGCCCAAGTTCGGAGTCCTCAATCGAAGCGTCGGCGAGCAGTCAAGTACAAGCGAACCGTGCGTCTTTCGAACAGGCTGAAGCACCAGCGTCGGCCTGCACGGACGAGAATTGCCAGGTCTGCGCGCACGCCAACGAGGCGGTCAAAGGAGACCCTGCGGAAAATGTCGCAGGTGATGGTGATTTCTCGTGGATGATTCCCTTTGTATCACCGCTCGGCGGCGTGTTTCTAGTTGCCGGCCACCTTGTCAATCACCGAAAAGCTTGCCACTGCCAAGGCGACGATTGCTGCCTGTCCTGAATCGGCAACGGCGACCGTTTTAAGCGCTGATGTTTGACGACGAATGCGAATTACACCGTGGCCAGGGCCGTGTGTTCGGCGGTTTCTGCCTTCGCTCGGAAGATCGCCTTGAGCACTTGCTGGCGGTACACAAAGATCGTCTTCACTTGACTGCGTACAAACAATGAGTGAATCAGATCGCCACCGGGCACACCGTAGTGAACAATGTCGATGACTCGCGTGCCGTCGCCAGCTGGCTCAAACAGGTGTTCGTGGTGCCAGAACTTGTAGGGACTCTTCAACGCCTCGTCGATGAATCGCTCGTTTGGCTCCCATGCGGAGATCTTGGTCTTCCAGCGAATCGGCAGACCACGTAGCCTCAGTTTGTAGTCAATCAGCTGGCCGGCGTGCATTTCTATCGGACGCGGTGTGAGCACGCGAAAGTTGAGCCACGGCGGTGTGATTGCTTCGAGCTGATAAGCATCAGCGAAAAAAGGGAACACCTCGTCCACCGTGCGAGGCAAGATGCACTCGGCACGGAGGACGTAGCCGCCACGGTCGTCGGTGTTCTTGCTGATCACAACAGACATGGGATGATTGCTCCGCGATGGTTTGGCAGTCTGCGGTTTCTGGCAGTCGGCAGTTCGCCGCATCCACAGAACCGTGGTCGATCGCGGATTTTAACGCTATGTCAGCTCTTGGCAGGCTGCCCGGCCTTCTCAGCCACCAATTTCGGCTCTTTCGTCTTTGCATCAATGACGTAGGTGCCTGTAGGCCCAATGAGCTTGATTGCAGGGAAACCGGACTTCTTGGCGGCCGCCCAAAGTGCCTTATGGTCGAGTTTCTTTTTGTTTTGGGGCGTGACCACAGCAATGTCCGCTTTGATGTCGGCACGAACGGATTTTACGCCTTTAACGGTGTAGAGCTTGCTCGTTAGGCTCTTCGCGCAGTGTTTGCAGTGCAGATCGCCGACATACATGACGGTGTCCGTCTTGGCGATCTTGAGAGTTGTCTTCGGCTTGTTCTTAAGCGAATCAAGGGAGGTATCCTGCTTCGGCGGCGTATGCTGGGCAGTCGTGGCGGGCTCGACCTTCTTCGACGATTCGGCGAGTGCGAGCGTAGCGCTGGATGACAGAACGGCAACGGACAAGGCAATAGCAAGTGAACGTGACATGAGATTATGATCCTTCAGTAGATTGAGCGAAGATCGATGCATTGATCCTCGCAATTTTAGAAACAGCTTGATGTAAACGGATAGCTAATTGCGAACATATAGTCCGCGGGCATCAACGACGAGGATACCGCCTTCGGTAACGCGAGCCTCACCGTGCACGACAACGGTGTCGTTTTCTCTGACTTGAAACAGGTCGCGGACGTCGGTTTTCAGTACTTTGCCGTCCTCGCCGACGAACTGAACCAGCGCGATCATATCGGCGTTGTCAGCGGCATGTGCGGCGCAAAACGCACACTCTTCGCCCGGGGCATGTTTGTGGCCAGCCTCTTCATTCTCGATCACCGCTTGCGGATCGGAGAGGAAGAATACAGCTTCGGCCTTGGCAAATGGGTACTCTGGATGGACGCCTGACCACGGATTGGCCAAACCGCCGATGTGGCCGACCATGGCGACGTGCCGTGATTTGGTGTCGTGAGCGTGCTCATGTCCGTGTGCGTGGTCGGCATGCTCTTCGGGGCGGTCGCTGGCACCGTGCTCGGCGTGGTCGTCATGATCGTCCGCGGCATGATCGTGCGAGGCATGGTCGTGCGAGGCATGGTCGTCGTGGTCAGCAAGCTCGTCGCCGTCGTGACCGTCGCCATCCTCTTCGTGGTGGCCGTCGCCATCGCCATCATGTTCGGCGTGATCGTCGTGGGCGTGATCGTCGTCGTGGTGATCATGGCCGTCGTGATCTTCGCCGTGTGCATGCTCATCGTGACTGTCGACCGGATGGTCTTCGGGAGCATGATCGGGATGGCCGTCGCCATCGTGATCGTGGTCGAGTGGCGAGTTCAAATCGCCCAGCAGTGTCGCCCGCACGTCGGCGACGGTCTGCACGCCGTCGGGCTCGTCGTCGAGCATAAAACTCGTTCGGTACACCTCGAGCGCCCGCGAGTCCATTTTCTGAGACTCCGAGCAGCCTGCGGCTACCGAGAATGCCAGTCCGAGAAGCAGCAGCGGGACAGACTTTACCTGTTTTAACATCTGGCACCTATTGAAGTGGAGAACTAGCGGGGAAATTCCGCTGGGAGCCTGCGATTCTAGGTATTTCGGCAGTTTTTGCCCATACGCGTCCGTTACGTCGTACGTCGGTCGCCAGTGTATGGTTCGTGCTTCTTTCTTAAATCGGCATCACTCGCGCTTTTTTGTAAATTTTTCGTTGGCAATCCCAAGATGGCCCAGCAGGCCACGAAGTCCACTCTAGGAAGCCCAGCCAGTTGGGCCCTAGAGGACTATGTGGTCCAGCAGTTTTTTCGAGGCCCGGACGTTGCCGTGCCCCACTTTTAGTCGGAGGGCGAAAGCCATGTTCAAGAAATGTATCGTCGGTGTGTTAGGAATGGGAGTGGTAGCGGGATTGCTGCTGGGAAGCAACTTGATGAGCTATGTGACCACGTCGTACGAACGCGTGTCGCAGTCGGTCGAAGACACCGTACCGACGGAGTTCCAGATTGATCGTGCACGCAAGATGGTCCGCGACCTCGAACCAGAAATTCGTCGTTCGATGCACGTGATTGCGAAAGAGGAAGTCGAAGTTGAACAGCTCGACAAGCAGATCGAAACCGCAGAGGCCAAGGCTGGCAAAGAGAAGACCGAAATCATGCGTTTGCAGTCCGATCTGCAAACCGGCAAGTCGGTGTTCCGCTACGCCGGCACAAGCTACACGTCGGGTGAGGTCAAGCAAGATCTGTCGCGACGATTTACCCGCTACAAGACGTCTGACGCCACGCTCGCCAGTTTGCGAGACATGCGCGGTGCACGTCAGCGGAACCTGGACGCCGCCCGTGAGAAGCTAGCCGCGATGATGAGTTCGCAACGGCAGCTGATGGTCGAGGTCGAGAATTTAGAAGCCAAGCTAAAACTTGTCGAAGTCGCCCAAGCGTCGAGCGACCTGCGTTTGGACGACAGCCAGTTGGCTCGCGCCAAAGGCTTGATGGCCGATATCCGTGCAAAACTCGACGTGGCCGCCAAATTGGCTAATGCCGACACGAACTTCCACGACGAGATCCCACTCGACGGCCCGGCGCCAGAGGACATCACTAACCAAGTTGCTGAGTACTTTGGTACCAGCGACGCGGCCGACGAGACCGAGATCGCATTGGCCAAGTACGTCGACTAGGCAGTCGATGGATTACACGACTGGCAGTGCCCGCTTCGGCGGGCACTGCGTTTCATTCTCGCCGACGGACCCCAGACTCACGACTCTGACATGCTTGCATGGCGTCTAAAAATTCGCGAGGCGCGGACGGCCCTCAACGCCGGGCGTCCGGAAGAAGCTAGCCAGATACTGCAGCAAGACGCAGTGCGTGATTTCTTGCCAGCGAAGCGACTCTCTCAAGAAGTTGCTCAGCATCTGATCGACCGGGCCGAGCAACGCTTTCGCAGTGGCGACAGCATGGCCAGTTGGTCCGACTTGCAACAGGCAGCCCGCCTTGGAGGCTGTGATCAGCAGGTGGCCGAATTGCGTCAGCACCAGGCTAAACAGGGCCTGCAGAACGTCCAGGATTTGCTTGTCCAGGGGGAGACAAAGTTGGCCGCTCAGCAAATTGCCAAGCTCGAACAACGTAGTCTCGGCGGGAGTCAACGCCGAGCCTGGAAACTGATTGTCCATCTCATTTCGAAGGGTCAAGCGCTTGCCGAGCAGGGCAAGTTTGGCGGTGCGGTTGAAATGACCCAGCGCGCATTGCGATTGCTGCCAGACCCTCAAGACGAACTCGCTGATATGCTTGCCGCCAAAGAATCAAAGCTCGAACAACAGCACGGTCGACTCCGTCAACTCACCGGACAACTGCACGATGCGCTGTCGCAAGAGGCGTGGACTGACGTGCTGACGACAGCTGAGGCTGTGCTAGAATTGGCTCCTCGGCACAATGCTGCTTTGCAAGCGCGCAGCCGTGCATGGGACGCGGTCGGAATGAAGGTGACCCAGGTCAACCCGCGCCAAAAAGTCAATCGACTGGCAAAGAGCCTGGCAAGCACTCACGCATGGAAGTCGTCAGGCCAGGTGGATACCAAATCAATGAAGCGTGACACCAGCAAGCGAATCGTCGCCTGGATCGACGGCATCGGCGGATACCTGATCTGCCTCGGCGACGACATCATGCTCGGACAGCCAGTGGCTGGATCGAGAGGTGCCGAGATTCCAATTCTGGCTGACCTGTCGCGCCGACACGCGTCGATTCGCCGCGAGGGCGAAGCCTACGTGATCGCCCCGATCCACCGTGTGCGGATCGACGGCGTGGAGTTGTCGGGCCCGCAGGTGTTGTCCGACGGAGTCCTGATCGAGTTGGGCGACTCAGTAAAGCTGCGTTTTCGTAAGCCACACGCGCTCAGCGGCACGGCCGTGTTGGCCATCGAGTCCAACCACAAGACCGATCCCGCCGTTGACGGCATCGTCCTGATGTCTGAGAGCTGCGTGCTCGGCTCACAGCCACAGAGCCATATCTCGTGTCGCGGCTGGACTGACGATCTCGTGCTGTTTCGCCGCGACGATACGCTGCAGTTCCGCACAGCCGCGTCCGTTGAAGTCGATGGCGAACCGACAACTGGCTCAAACGCCGGCGGAGGCGTCATAACCGACAGAACTTGCATAAATGCCGAAACTTTTTCCCTAAGCTTTGAGGAGATTTAGCGAATAGCTTCTAACAGTTGGCCGCGCGGCCGAATTTCTTGGCCGCCATCCAATTGCCAGCAGCTTACCGCTCCAACGTCCACTAGTTAGAATTGAAAGTAGGTCAATTCAGCCGTGTTCACCGTCGAAACAGCTATCTCCCCCGCAGAAAACAAGGGCACGATGAATCCTTCACCCGCCGATTCTGAGCTTGAAAGGCAGCCCACTCCGCTGCGTTTCACCTATGCTAGCGGATCGCGTCCTCTCGAAGGCTACCAGATCAAACGCGGTGTCGGGCGCGGCGGATTCGGCGAGGTTTATTTTGCAGTCAGCGATGCCGGCAAAGAGGTCGCCCTCAAACTCATCCGTCGTAACCTTGACGTCGAAGTGCGGGGTGTCACGCAGTGTTTGAACCTCAAGCATCAAAACCTTGTCGCACTCTATGATATTCGCAACGACGAGCACGACGATCGATGGGTCGTCATGGAATACGTCTCTGGCGAGTCGCTAGAAGATGCGATCGATCGTCATCCCGGCGGCATGCCCATCGAATTGGCGCTTAGTTGGTTTCAGGGTATTGCTGCGGGTGTGGCGTACTTGCACGACCATGGCATCGTCCATCGCGACTTGAAGCCCGCGAATATTTTCATTGACGAAGGCATCGTTAAAATCGGTGACTACGGGCTATCAAAATTTATTTCATGCAGCCGCCGTAGTGGTCAGACCGAAAGCGTCGGCACGGTCCACTACATGGCTCCCGAAATCGCCAACGGACGCTACGGCAAAGAGATCGACACCTACGCATTAGGCATCATCCTGTATGAGATGCTGACCGGTCACGTGCCTTTCGAGGGCGAAAGCGTCGGCGAAGTGCTGATGAAGCACCTGACTGCCGAGCCCGACCTCACCGTGCTTGACGAGCCCTATAAAGAACTCGTACGTACGGCGATGACCAAAGATCCCGACACGCGATTGCAAAGTGTTGCCGAGATGCTCGAGCGTCTACCAACTTCGACCACCGCCAGTAAAGTGGCGTTCGAAAAACCGGCACTGCGGGCGCCCACGCCGGAGGCCGCGAGGGCGGCGATGGCCAATACCGTCGCAAAGTCTCCGCAGACTTCCGGCGCGAACACCAATGAAAACCAAGAGCCAATCATGGCAGCGCTACAAGCTGGCTGGCATGACTTGGAACAACGTTACCACGAGAGCCCAATGCATCCGGTCGCCAAAGCCTTGCTTGTTGGCGGCGGTATCTGCCTGTTCCTGATGAGCGGACTGGAAGTGGCGCTGGTTCCCGCGGTCCTGACGCTTGGATTTGTTTATCTACTGTATCGCGCAATCCGCGCGATCCTAATCCCTTCAGCCACAACTTATTCTGCGCCGGCCTCCGGCACCGTCGAGGCTGCGGCAGCGGCACCAGTGGCCTCGGCAGGATCGCCGCGTGTTCCCACGCCGCGCGAGCTATCGCCTCCACCGCTGGCGCAAACGAAACGACACTACGCGCGGCGACGACGAAAAAACTGGCAGTTGCAACTTAATCAGTACGTTGCCGCCAAACCTCTACGCGAACGGGCTACCGAACTGCTTGGCTCGATGCTGGTGTCGTCGGTTATCGCTAGTTTGTTAGCGCTGATCGGTGTGGCATTCATTGCCGATGGTTTTGCAGGTGAGCTGTACCTGTGGATGGCGATTGTTGCGACTCTCGGTAGCTGGGCGGTGATGATCCCGACGAAGCTTGGTGAAGGACGCGTCGAAGACCAGGCACCACTGCGATTTGGACTGCTGATTACCGGCGCGCTGGTGGGTATCGTGGCCTGGGGCGTGGCCGACGTGCTGACGCTCGAGTTACCTGTCTCGCAAAGTGTGGCCGTTGGTCCCTGGGACACCTTGGCTGGCGAGGTATTGAGGATCAACTCCTACGATAGCGAAATTGGCAAAGCGTTCCGTAACGGTGCCGTGCCGATTACCCTCTCAGTGGCGACCGCTTACTTTGCTTTCTTGTTCGTCGTGTTGCGATGGTGGCGTCAAGCCGAGTTTATCCGACCCGATCGCGTAAGCGTGTGGTCGATCATCGCGTGCACATCGGCCGCGTTTCTGATGACATTCGTGTCGTGGTTCCCGCAACCTGCGGGAGCTGTGGTCGCCGGGATCATTGCCTTTACCACTCAGCTGTCTAGCCCCTGGATGCCGCCGAGCAAGCGGCGTCAACTCGCCGAGCAGGGAGTGTAGTTCGATGCCTGTCGCACTAATTACTTTGATTGCTGCGGTGCTCGCGCTGATACTTGTTGGCGCACAGCTCGGCTGGCGCGGAATGGGACTGCTGCTGTTGCTCTGTCTGGTTGTGTCCGCTGGACTGTTCACCGTTCGTACGGTCAGCGTCGGTGGACGCGACGTCGACGACGTGCATTTCCACATTCAGGACCGCATTGGCAAACACGTGACCGGGCAGAAGCATGAGGCGGATAGGGTTCAAGCGAGCGTCGCGAGTGCCGGCGTTTCTACCGAGAAAATGTGGGAGCATCTCAATCGATCGCGGATTGATCTGAGTGAAGAAGTCCCGGGGAAAGACGACAAGGCAGACGCCCGTGCCGTGAAAGAGAAGCTAGCTGCGCACCATGCCGATGAGCATCCCCACTGGGTGGGAAAGGCTCACAAGCCCGTCGGCAATGTACTGCGCAGAGTCGTCATCTCCGATCCTTACGCGACCTCCGACGATTGCTACCAGGCACTCGAAGATGGCAAACTACGCGAGGAAGTCAATCGACGCCTGGATGAGTTCGTGACAGACCGCTACCGACCGTCGCTCGAGCGGCTGGGACTAGGTCCTAGCTTTATCTGGCGCGAGGTCTGCCGCGAGGTTTGGGTCGAACAGCTCGATACCTCCGTTGGTGAGATGCAACGCGTGCATGTGTTGCTTGAGTTCGATCCGTCTGTCGATCGGCAGATTAGCCGCGCCTATCGCGACTACGAACGCCAGTTCCGCATCCGAGAAGTCGGCGGATTCGCCGGACTTGGTATCGGCAGCTTGGCGTTGCTGTTTGGTCTGCTCAAAATCGACACGTGGACGAAGGGCTACTACACGAAGCGGTTGTTTTTTGGCGTGCCAGCAGTGATAATCGCAATTACCGCATTGATTGCAAGCTAGGCGCTTCGCCGTGGTCGTTGCTCTGCCGATAGGGCTTCCGAGAGGCCTGTGGAATTCGTATTTCACAGCAGACATTCGAGTCGTTGCCCACCGGCGAATTCCTCAAAACAAAACCGGTCCTCGACCTGATTGCCATCGTCACTTATGGCCGACTCCTCGAATTCTGATCCTCGGGCAAACCCCGATCAGCTGTTGGTGCAAGAGATCCGTCAAGGCAAACCCGATGCCTGGACGAATCTGATCGCGCAGTACGAAGGACGCTTGCTGGCCTTCGTCGAGAGTCGATTACGGCGGCGTGCTGCGAGCGAAGATGTCGTGCAAGAGACCTTTATCGGTTTTCTCACGAGCCTACCCAACTACGACACGCGCCGTCCGCTAGAGAGTTGGTTGTTCTCGATCGCCGCACACAAACTGACGGATTACCTCCGGCGTGAAGGGCGACGTCCTGCGATACCGCTGTCGACCGGTGACGGCTCTGACGGCAATTGGGAACTGGTTGGCAAAGGTCGCGGGGCTAGTAGCATCGCCCGCAGCGGCGAACGCAAAGGACTCGAAGCCGAAGCAATCGCCGACGGAATCCAGCAGCAGATCGAGCGCTGGCAAAAGGCGGGCGACTGGAAGAAAATTCAGTGCATGGAGCTGTTGTTCGTCGTCGGAGTTGGCAACAAGCAAGTTGCCGAAAAGATTGACCTAAGCGAGCAACAAGTCGCGAACTTCAAGTTCGATTTTCTTGAGCGGTTACGCAAGATCGTCCGCAGCCAACGGCTCAGCGAGGACGTATTCCCAGAACTTCACGAAGCCTAGCGGACACCCGACGCGATGAGTCAACATTTTTCTGACGCCGACCTGGAGGCTTATCTCGACGAATCCTTGTCGAGTGATCGCATGGCCGATGTCGAAGCTGCGCTGCGTGACGAATCGGGCTTGGCCGATCAGCTTGCTACCATCGCCGGTCGACGCGATGCGGGAGTGCATTCGCTGGGCGCAATCTGGCGCCGCCAACGGCTTTCGTGCCCCACGCGAGAACAACTCGGGAGTTTTCTGCTTGGAGTGCTCGATCCTGATCATTCGGCGTATCTGCAATTTCACATTGACGAAATCGGCTGTCGCTACTGCAATGCAAGTCTCGAAGACCTGCGCGAGCAGAGTGCACAAGCCGCTGCGACCGATACCCAGACACGACGGCGCAAGTATTTTCAGTCGAGCGCCGGCTATCTCTCGGCGGACGATTAGCCGCGCTCTCGGCGGACGAATAAATACGCCATCGTTCGCCACTCAATGCGTGCCTAAGCTCGCGCGTCGATAACTTCATCAGCTTATAGCCTGAGCTGTGGAAACGGCGAGTGCCAGAGTAACTTGGGCGGGAACAACGCTGCCAGCGCGCGCAGAATACTCAAATGCGGCGTCCGGAGCCGCCCCTGAGCGATTGCTTCGGGGAAGGTGAGATTGCTCGTCAGCAAATCTTGCAGGGCTCGCCAGTCGCATTGCACTGCCGCTGGCGACGCGTCGATCGCTTCGAATCGAGAGCTGCGGCGGGTGAGCGTAAGACGATGGCAATTGCCACCCAGCGCAAAATCGATTTCTAAGGGTCGTGAAACACCCGCTTCGCGCGCACGTTCGTGAAGCACTGGGTAAAGTCGCTCAACCCACCGATCGGGAGACAAGAGTTTGAGCATCCATTGACCATCAGAGGCGGGGCTATCGGCAATCCAACTGCCGCCGGCGGTCACCAACAACTCGTGCATTGGGTCCGCAGCTGGAGTATGCAGTGAAACAAAATGATGATCGCGATCGATCGCGTCACGGCACGCCTGTCTGATCAGCGAAGCGCGCACCGACGAATGCCCAGGCAGAGTCAACATTTCGACGATGCAGGAGTCACGGACGATTGCATAGCCAACGACGCGAAGCTCACTCGACATCGAGTCGGCCGACCCGGATGAACCGTCGCATGTTTCGGGTCGGTCAGAGTGTCGATCGACCGCGATCAAGACTTGGTCGTGAGCCTTGCGACCGACGAGCCATTGCCACATTTCGAGTGATCGCTGACGAGCGCCCCACATGTGCGTCGAGAGTTGCTGGTAAATCTGCAGAATGCTGTCGAGTTCAAAGTGTCGCCAGGTCCTCACCTCAAAGCCATCGTCCGCGTGACGACGGCGGGATTGCTGCGCGTCGAGGTGCGACAAGATCGACCGCGTATTGGCGCGTGTATGTCCTTGGCCACGGCAGCGGCTCCACCCGTACTGCTCAAACCACTCGGGACGGTCAGTACGAGCGAAGCTGACAACAGCGCCTTCGCTAACGGCGGTGGACTCAGCAACCTCCAGCAGTGCCGCGTCGAACTCACTCGATCGGAACTCAGGCAATGTCACAAAGTCTTGCAGGCGTGCTAGCGGGCAGCGCTGACCATGAAACCAACCAATCTGCTTCGAAACCTGCACGTGACCGATTAACTGTTCGGATCGACGCAGTAGCAATCGGTCGAGAGGCGAGTAAGCCGGTTCGTCAAGTCGACTCTGGAAGTCCTCCGCCAGGGGAACTTGATGGGCACGTACCAGCAGCTCGAGGACAAGTGGGTTGTCTCCGGTGTTGCTGGCGACAATCTGCGTATCTCCCGTCAACTCCCGCATGCAAGCAGTGGGTGGGAGAACGCTGTCGTGAACTAACGACTGACTAGCAGCCGTAGCTCGTTCGAGTTGCTGCCTGATGGATTTTTCTATCGTCGCCATCTTCTTGTACCTCCACGGTCGTACGCAACATCAAGAGGCGACTACCGCGAGGTCGAGTTGGCGCATCAATCAGGTAGCCAACCAGCGGCAGACCCTTTTCTGTGCGTAAGTGCTTTTTCTCTGTCCGCTCTGAGGTTAAGGCATTCGGGACGAGAAATCCAGCAAAAAATCTTGAAGATAGTCGCGAGGATATAGGCAAAAGGGAAACTCTCGCGACTCTAGCAACTGGTTCTTGCGGGTCTGGGAAACTATGACGGCAAGCTCGCGCTCGTACTTGTCATGTTGTGCATGCAGGTGGGGATAAAGTGCCTCGTTGGCCGCGGTAATCTGAGCGTGTCGCTCGGCTGCGTTATCGATTGTTTTAGGAGTTTGCACCCATTGGTTCTTGATTGCTTTCCAATGCTCGAGCTTGGTTTGATCTGCGGACGAGAGCGTGCCGCTAGCTAAGTGTTTCTCTGGGTGGAATCGCAACTGACGCGTCAGCTGCTTGAGTTTTGACATCCTGTCTCGAGGAATCGATTGGTGTTCGATTGGCAACTGCAGCGTGCCAGAAAGCGTGATGTACTGGGGCAGCTCGACACCAAGAAAGCGACGACACAGTTCGTTGGTAACCTGATCGTACTTTGCGCCGCCGATGCCGTGAATGAAAGTGTCAGCCAACAATAGTCGCGTATAGAGGGTGGTGGCCAACGCGCGCGTGCGAATCTTGATTCCGGAATGCTCCCAGGCCGCAAGACAGTCGATGGCCGCCGAGCTGCCACCGGCATCGTATGGTGGCAACGCGGCCTGCCACTGGCCGCGATCCGACAGCAGTAGGCTACTGGCGGCCCGACGCGAATAAAGTGGTCGGCGCGTGGGATCTTCGTCCGTCCAAATCCAGAACGGTGTTTCTAGCCAGCCGTCGACCGCCGCCAAGTTGGGCAACGGCTGAGCCGCATTCCGCAATCGGTGGGCTTGTCGATAGTCGCGAAGGGCGTCGTTGTAAGACTCGCGAAAATCGGCGGCATGAGCGAGCAGATGGAGGGCGAACAGCCGAAAAGGTCGCGTCTGACAAACGTGGCTTTGCGGCAACTCAAGCGTCCGATTTCCCCAGTCAGTCTCCAAGCGATGTCGGGCTTGCGCAATGGCATACCCGATCTCCGGAGTGGTTTCAGCAGCCGAAATCACGTCAGGCCACCAGCCACCGATCAGCGGATCGCCGACCAATGGCGCGGTGGCCGCTTGGACTCGATCGCCGAACGAACGCCATGTCGGCGGATCAGCAATCGCACGTTGCTCGTAAGGCATGTCTGCGAGTGGGAGATCAAACGAGACGTCGGTGACTTCCGGTTGATCGATCGAGCCGGATAGGACACGGATCGAAGCCGCGCGACACAAGTCGCTATCGATCACCAAGCTAACGGCTACGCCGCCTACTGCGTCGGCTAACTGCGACGCTGCGAAGTTCTTCAGCCAGACGCCCGGATGCACTAACTCGGGCTGGTGGCCGGTAACAACGATTGGAACCTCGGGCAACTGATCTTCGTCGAGTTCCCGGTTAACGTTGGTATAGACATGCGCGTCTGCGAGTAGCTGACGCCGGGCGTCGCTGGCGACTTCGTTCAGCGGAATTCCAGCCAGCAAAATCGTTGCGTCGTCGACCGTCGCTCGTTGCTGCGGCACGGTTTTGCGAAGCGTAGACCAACGCGGAACACAGAGGACTTCGCGATTAGCCTGCGGGGCACGAAAGCTGGGATAACGATCCGCAGCGGTCATGAGCAAGGCAGTGCCTCAGGGTCGGTGGCGGCGAGATCGGAATCGTCGTCGCGACGAAAGTCGGCTGCTTGTGTTGCTCGGTCGATGACCTCGCGATAGTACTTCAGCCGCTGGTCTGCCGCATCGAGCGCGCCGCCAAAACTACGTTCTTCATCCAAATAAATCAGCGGGACTGGCATCTCCCGAACACGCAGTCTGTGCTTAGCCGCTTGCACCCACAACTCTAGTGGCATCGCATAACCGGTCTCGGTGAGGTTCAGTTTGGCAAGCGCACGGGTGCAGTAGGCTTTAAATCCGCAGAATGCGTCGGTGATGTCCATGCCCAATCGTTCGTTCAGTTCCGCGGTAATGATCTGATTGATCCGCCGACGGTCAGAGGGCACGTGGTCTGTCGATTGATCCAATTGCAGATATCGGCTGCCTGAAAGAATATCGGCGGCGGAGCAATCGTAGGCGAGTTGCGAGATGCGCTGTGGTTCGTGTTGCCCATCGCAGTCAATCGTGACGATCACATCGTATCGCATGACGATCGCGTACTCGAAGGCGGTCTGCAGCGCGGCGCCGTAGCCACGATTCTCTTCGTGTAGCAGAACGTTGATGTCGCGCCGCTGTGCCAGCAGCTCGCGAGTTCCATCCGTGGAACCGTCGTCAACCACTAAGACATCGCTGGCGTGCTTGACGACTTCGTCCAATACGGCCGTCACATGTTTGGCTTCGTTGTAGACCGGCAACGCGGTCAGAAAACGCGGCGAGTCTTGACGGACTACCGATCCGGTTGCTGTCGATTGCTTCATCTGGTGCCCAAACTCTTGCATTGGCGAAGGACTTCCCCGACCGCCATACGGGGTACGGCCCTTATTTTAGAGGGTCAATACCGGAGGTCAACTTTTCGGCAAGCAGTTACCCGCAATGTCATGCGCTGAATGCTAGACCGTCCGCAATGGGTCCTGCTCGTCACGACTCGCCCAGACGTCAATCCCTGGAATCTGTTCCTGAAGATATTCGGCTAACGACAGCAGCGCGAATCTTTCACTTGCGAAGTGTCCAGGCAAAATCAAACCGACACCCAGGGCCTCGGCCTCCAGACACGTGTGGAAGCTCGTCTCGCCGGTGACCAGGCAATCGCATCCCCGGTCGACCGCGTGGGGCAGGAATGAGCCGCCGCTACCGCACGCTATGGCAACTCGACCAATCGGTTGGTCGTTGGCACCCACGACTCTCACCGCATCGATGCCGAGAAAGTTCTTGACGCGTCCGACCAACTCCAGCAAGGTCGACTCGCCGCCCACCGTGCCCGTCCGACCAGCACCAATGTCGGCTTCGACCGTTCCGGTCGTGGGTACGAGCGGTTCGATTTGCTGCAGCCCCAGGCCGATAGCCAGATGTTGGTTGATTCCCGTCGGCGCCGAATCGAATGCGGTGTGCGGGCTGTAGACGCCTATTTTGGCAGAGATTAGATCCAACAGCAGCCGGCCAGGCGTCGTGGCGGTCGTGATGGACTTGAGCGGCTGAAAGGGTAACGGATGATGAGCGACGACCAGATCCGCTTTTTCTCGCACCGCTTCGGCGACCGATTGCGGTGTGACCGTCAAACATGTCGTCACACGCCGCACTGGCCATGTTGGATCGCCAACAAGCAGACCAACGTTGTCCCAATCCTCAGCCAGCGCAGTCGGGGCGAATTGCTCGAGTACATTCGCGACATCGCCGATCGTTGGCATAGCTACCTAAAGAACAAACGCTACAGAATAAACTAAGTGTGATCGCATAGCAGCGTACGCTATGGACTCTGGTCGACTTATCGTAGTCTTTGCTAGATTCAGTCGCAAGGTGCGGGCGACTGCTACTGCTCGACCGTCACACGGTGATTGAGTACGCGTGTGCCATTGAGTTCTTCGGCACGCAGCCAGATGTTTCGACCGATCAGCTCCTCGCCATCGGGGAACACATACTTCTGCAAGTCGAAGTTGTTGCCCAGACGGAACACTTGCATCTTTTGCGTCCGTCGTCCTTCAACGCGTAGCAAGCACTTAAAGTCTGCTAGCTCCTGCGAGTGATTGATCATCCGCTGATTGACGATCAGGCTTCCGTCCACGTCAATATGCGTGTGCAACTCTAGCTCAATATCTTGGTCGCCAACCTTCACATCACGATACACACTGAAGCGATAGGGACGGTCGGCGTTGAATGCAAAGTCTGCACGAATCTTCGCATCGCCACTATTTGCGTCGAAGGGCAAGATCACTTGAAATGGCCGACGTGTCCTTTCGTTGGCGGAAAGCTTGAAACTCAGCTTGTTGGGAAACACTTGCCAGTCGGGCGGACCTACCAGTTCGACCGATCCGCCAACGCCTTGGCTAAAGGTGTTGGTGATTTCGAGGCTGTTAGGATGCTCGATTCCCATGACACTTGGGATTCTCTCTTCGGTCAAGCGAGACTTCATACGCCATTTCGCGACGCTAGCGTCCAGCCCCACGATGAACTTGGGTAGGGAGTTGGCTTCGATCACCTGGCGGTGGTCCTGTCGCTCAGGCGTAGTGCTCCGTCCCCAGACGTCGACGACGCGAATATCTTCGCCCAGGTAGAGGACTTCTTGTTTGGGATATCGGTTCCACAACACCATCAGCACTTCGCCGCTATCGGTCTCAAAAATATGGTTCTCGCTTTCGCCGGGCAAACGAATCTTGCCGAGAAACTTGGCACCACTTAGCAGAGACGCGGTAGTTCGCCACGGCAGAAACAGATCGCCCGGCGTACCTTGGTCGGTCATCAGCCCGCGCCGATCGTCGAATGGGGCCGCAACGAAAATGCCGTCGGCTCCGTGCGTTTTGGCTGCAAGTACCTGCTCGACGAGGTCACGCGTACGCGTTTCGAGGTCGTACTCACCTCGTGCCAGCGGCTCGATCATCGCCCACCTCGCGACACCCTGACGTTGCGGCAGCTCGAGGTAAGTGGCGATCTCTGCACCAGTCAAGGCTGGTGTGGCAGACATTTGCTGAAAGTCCCACGTTGCCAAGTTCTCGTCGGAAGAGTCTTCGTGCCACGGCCAGCCCAGGCCGAGTCGTACGTCTTGCCCAAAGCGAAACAGCTTGGCCCGCAAGCTGCCGATCTCTTGCTCCAAATTGTGGAAGTCCGAGAAGCTCGTGTCGCGATCAAGACCCAGTTGCCACCACCGCACCCGCAGTGAAAGTCTGGTCAGCACCGCGTCGAGCGAAGGTAGCCAGGCTGAGGGGTCTTCGGATGACAGCAGGTCAGCGATGGTCACGTCTTCGGTTACGCGTTTGCCGAGATCGAGATCGAGCGGTGGACGATCAATAATGCCGACGACTTCGATGTCCTTGGCGGCAAGCCGTTCGGCAAAGACAACCAACTGCTCGCCACGTTCGGCCTGCGTCTCGCCATACCAAACTGGCAGTTTGATCCAATTGAGCCCGACCCGAGGTAGCAGCTCTTCCAACTGTTCAAACGACAAAGGCACGTCGTCGCCAGCCAACGACCAGCCGAACTCACCGTGCACTTTTTCTTTGATGGGCGGCACGACGGCGAGTGATATGACTCGTCGCTGCAGTGTGCCGCGTTTCGTACGCATCGAGACCTCGACTCGGTAGAATCCCGAGTCGCGAATGGGCGGTCGCCACTGGGTACTGCCAGCGTAGCCTTTCACCTGCGGCCGCGAACGATTCACGATGTCAGAGGCCTTGCTAATGCGCTCGTTAATGAGGCGACCTTGCAGTTGAATCGACTCGTCGTCCAAACGACGATCGCTGGCGTCGAGCAGTCGAAAGTGGATATCGGGGTCTTTTTCGAGAATGCCTGACAGTTCGCAGGTGACCATCACGTCGAGCGGATTGGTATAGACGTTGTATGAACTGTTCGTTTTGACGGTCATTCGCGGCAGGCGAGCAAACCAAACGTCGTCGAGCGACACGCGTCCGTCGAGATCGACATGACTGCCGCGTTCGACGAGAAGGGTGATCCTGGCAATGCGTGCCTTTTCGTTGCCGATGCTGAACGGTTCGATTCCGATCTTCGTCCAGCCACTCGTGCCTTGAAACCATTCGGTCTGATACGACTCCAAGACGTTTCGCTGCGCCGATTCGTCGCAGAAGTCGACGCGGACTCGGGTGCGCGCATGCTGCAAGCGTTCGACTAGCAAACGTGCTTCGAGCACGTAGCTGAACTTGCTAGACACTGAGATCGCGGGGCTCGACACCGAGGCGCTGCCACCGTTGAGGTTGACCGTCAGACACCGTCCGTTGATCGCTTGCTCGTCATCTTCGAGTCCAAGGTTCACGTAGAACGGCCACTTAGGACCGCGCAGTCGAGTCCAATCGTCTGGCCATCGGTCATAGTTGACATCGGTGCTGAAGTCGCAAGAGTAGACTTCCACCGCGTCGATGTGCCGGTCATCGCTGACAGCGGCGGTCAGACTCGCTAGAATCAGCAGGCTGGAAAAAGCTGCGAGCATCGGTCGTCAACGGTCAGAAAGGAAGTGGGGAGTTTCTCTATGCTTGGGTTCCGAATTGCAGCCCAAACCTCATGCCTTGCGCAATCCATCAAGAAAGCATTGCACACGGCAGCCGAGGTGGGGTGCAACGGCGTGCAAATTGATGGACGAACCGAGCTGCCGCCGGCGGAGTTATCCGAAACTGGCCTGCGACAATTTCGGAAAATACTGGCAGATCTGAATTTGCGGGTTGGGTCAGTCGCTTTCCCGACGCGACGCGGCTATGCCGATCCCGCTGACTTGCAGCCGCGACTCGAGGCGACCGAAGCAGCGATGCACTTCGCTTCGAGATTGGGATCGGGTGTGTTGGTTGGCAATCTTGGGCCGATGCCGCACTCCGAAGATACGAGCGCCTTGGCCACGTTGCATGGGGCGCTCGAGAGATTGGCCTCCGTGGGCAATCGTTTAGGCGTCCGGTTCGTCGCGCAATCGGCAGCGCCGGCGTTGCTGCTCGACGAGTTGATTCGTCAGCTACCCGAGGGAACTCTGTGGCTTGATTTGCACCCGGCGAGCTTGATCTCACGCGGTGACTCACCCAGCGAGTTTGTCGATGTCGCGGGGCGCCATATCGCACATGTCCACGCAGCTGACGCCGTGTACGACCTTTCCACCAGCAAAGGCGTCGAAGTCGAACTCGGACGCGGGACGGCTGACTTTCCCGAGTTGCTCGGCATGCTGGAGGAACACGGATACCGCGATTGGCTGACGATCGAAAGGCGGCAGTCGAGGCAGCCGATCGAAGATTTCCGCAACGCGGTGTCTTATTTGCGGTCGCTCTGACCGTCGGCTACCATTAAGGCACGTCTTTTCACTAACGGCCTGACAGCCATCGATCTCGACGGGGTACCCGCATGAAGCTTGCCTTCTCGTTCGCCACGCTGCTCACACTTATCGCGATTCGTCCGATCGGTGCGAGCGAGCAACCCAATATCCTGTTCATCTTCACCGACGATCATGCGCCGCATGCGATTGGTGCCTACAACGGTTGGCTAAAGTCGGTGAATCCGACTCCGTCGATTGACCGGCTCGCTGCTCAAGGAATGGTGTTGGAGAACAGCTTCTGCACCAACTCGATCTGCGGGCCGAGTCGCGCCGTGATAATGACTGGCAAGCACAGTCACAAGAACGGCTTCATGAACAACGGCAATTCCTTTGATTGGAATCAACAGACGTTTCCGAAGCTGCTGCAGAAAGTCGGCTACCAAACGGCGATCTTCGGCAAATCGCACCTCCGCGGCACGCCACAGGGATTCGACGAATGGACCGTACTGCCCGGCCAGGGGCTGTACTATAACCCTGATTTCATCACCCCTGACGGTCGCAAACGCATCGACGGCTACTGCACGGATCTAGTGACCGACATGGCCGTCGACTTCTTGAGAGAGAAACGCGACGCTGCCAAACCGTTCATGCTGATGGTGCAGCACAAGGCACCGCATCGCAACTGGATGCCGGCCCTGCGTCACTTGAATCTCTACGACGACGTGACGATTCCCGAACCCGAAACGCTGTTCGACAAGTGGGAAGACAACGCGGCCAGTGCGAGGTTTCAGGAACTCGAAATCGATCGACACATGCACCTCAACTTCGATCTCTTCGTCGACCTCGACAAAGAGTTTGAAGGCAACAAGCTGAAAGGCCAGCTCGATAAGTCGGCTTGGCGAAATTTCAAGCGGATGACGCCCGAACAGATCAGCGCTTGGCGAGCGGCTTTTGGACCAAAGGACAAGGCTTTTCATGACGCGGATCTGTCAGGGGACGACCTCGTGCGCTGGAAGTTTCAGCGCTACGCCAAAAACTACCTGCGTTGCGTGAAGGGAGTCGACGAGAGCGTGCAGACGCTCGTGGATACACTCGACGAGCTGGAACTCACAGACAACACGATTGTGATCTATTGCTCCGATCAGGGCTTCTACGTTGGCGATCATGGCTGGTATGACAAGCGTTGGATGTACGAGGAGTCGCTCAAAATGCCGCTGGTAGTCAAGTGGCCCAACATGGTCATTCCCGGTACCCGTTCCGCGGAGTTGGTCCAAAATATCGACTACGCACCTACGTTTCTCGAAATCGCCGGCGCTGACATTCCCTCGGACATGCAGGGCGTGTCGCTGCTGCCGATTCTGCGCGGTGATAGAAACCTCAGCGCTACGTGGCGAGATCGTATTTACTACCACTACTACGAATATCCCAGCGTACATATGGTCCCGCGGCACTACGGTATCCGGACGACTCGCTACAAACTGATGCATTTCTATCATTTCGACGAGTGGGAAATGTACGATCTGGAAAACGATCCCGACGAGCTGAAGAACCTGTACAACGACCCCGCCCAGGCGGAGTTAATCGACGACTTGAAGCAGCAACTCGTCGAGCTGCAAGAATTCTATGACGACGACAGCAATACCTCCGTCATGCCCAAACAATGGCAGACGGACGTTCGTGCCGGAAAGAAAGTTGTCTCGCCGGCCCCGCGCGGTTAGCCGGTGCTGATCTGTTTCCAACTCTCCCGCCGATCACTTATGCGTATCTCTCCATGAAACATGCCATGAATCTCCTCGTTTGCGCGACCCTGGGCGTAGCCGCCCTGGCATCGACGCCCGTTCTGGCCGAGTTACTGTCGACTTCCGTCTCGCTCAAGGCGGCTGCTGCTCCGTACTTCGCTGTCGGTGTCGGCGTGAATCAAGCCGTTGTCCGGCAGCCCGAAAACCAGCCCTTGCTGCAGAAGCATTTCACGCACATTACGGCCGAAAATTGCATGAAGTTCAATGCCGTGCAGCCTCGCCAGGGCGACTTCCGGTTTGAGCAGTCGGACGCGTTCGTCGATCTGGCCGAGCAACTCGATTTGAAAGTGGTTGGTCATTGCTTGGTTTGGGCCAAAGACGACCGCACTCCCAAATGGTTCGCCACCGACGGCGAGCACGACGTCACCGCCGACGTGCTGTTGCACCGCATGAAGACGCACGTCGAGACGGTTGCCACGCGCTATCGTGGCCGCATCGATATGTGGGACGTCGTGAACGAAGCTATCGGCAACGACGAAGAAGGCTATTTGCGCGTATCGCTCTGGTCACGCCTGCTCGGCGAAGAGTTCCTCGTCAAAGCGTTCGAGTACGCGCACGCTGCCGACCCCGATGCGATTTTGATGTACAACGACTACCGCTGCGACGTCGACGCGAAGCGGCGTGCGCGGCTCATTCGTATGCTTAAAATGCTCAAAAGCCGCAACGCACCTGTCCACGCTTTTGGTCTACAAGGCCATTACGAGATCGACAACGTGCCTTACGAAGGTATTGAAGAAACGCTGAAGGCGATGCGGCAGTTGGACATTAAACTCGTCGTGTCAGAACTGGATATCGACGTCGTCAAACGGGGGCGCTGGTGGGCCAATGGCGGCGCCCATCGTGACGAACTGAAAACCTACGATCCTTACAAAGACGGCTGCCCGCCGGAGATTCTCGCTCGCCAAGCCGAGCAATACGCCCAATTGTTCGAGCTGTTTCAAGAGTACCACGACGTCGTCTTGCGTGTCTCGTTCTGGAATCTGCATGATGGCGAAAGTTGGCTCAATCACTTTCCCTGGGAACGTGTGAACCACCCACTGCTGTTCGATCGAAAACTCGAGCCCAAGCCTGCGTTCGACGCCGTGATCGGCGCACTGTCGCAGAAGCGTTGAGCCCGCGATTGGTTTGCGCAGTAGTTTTGCAAATCGAGTGTTACGTTATTGCACTCGCCAAGTGCTCGAAACCGCGGAAAATAGCGGCCGCGAGTATTGAAACGCCGAACGAAAACGAAAACCGCGTTGCAAAATGACAGAACTCGCCTGGCACGATCCAGCCAGAGGTTCGTAAGTCCTTCGCGTGTAGCGGGTTGAGTAGGCACCGTTGCCGTATTCGGCACTGGTTTTGCAAATCGAGCTTGCCAACGGTGTTACAAAACTCCGAGCGAGTCTTTGCTACGTCTGTGCAGACCGGTTTTCGAGCCAGGCCAATTCTAGCTCGATCGTCGGCCATTTTCAGCAAGAAGAAATGGCCACCTGGCAACTCGAATTGCAGAGTAACAAACGCAGCTAGGTCACGTTAGCAAGCGGCAGATTCTATTGCCAAAGAGTCCTTCCTCGCGCGGAATCGTAACTGCGAGAAACACGCCTCAGTCAACAAAACTGAGGCTGGCTTGGTCCCCTTCGTTCGCTGCACGCTACTCGGCCTGCTACCATAGAACTGGCTTTACAGCATATCGTGATGAGGACTATATGAGATTTCGCATTTGGCACCTATTGGTGCTGATGGCGTTTGTTGCTTGCTGGGTGCCGATATCGAAATGGCTGCTCGCCCTTGAAGCAATGGACCACCCGAAAATCCCACAGACAACGTTTGACGTAGTATGCTTCTACCTTGGGTCGATTACGGTTGTCGGCATACCGTTCTTCGCCACAGTCTGGTTGATTAGGCGTCGGCTTCGATCGGGTCGCATTTTCGACGAAGGCAAGCGGATTGGCAGTTCAGAGTCTACCTTGGCGTGAAACACTGATGCAGCTCCGAGAGCAGCAGTTTCCACCCGAGAAGCGTCAATTCAATGTACGCAATTGGATTCTGGATTTTCTATGGAC
>JBCDBK010000080.1:0-24966 GCA_039184115.1 Planctomycetota bacterium
GACGGGCGTGCTCGTTCTCGAAGTCATCCAGCGCATCAATCGCGAACTCGGCACCACCACCGCTGTCATCACCCACAACGCCGTGATCGCCGAAATGGCAGACCGAGTGATCCATCTCTCCGGCGGAAAAATCACCGGCGTCGAAACCAATGAGAGCAAACGAGAGGCTTCAGAATTGACGTGGTAACGAAGGATTCACCACGGAGCCACGGGGAGCACAGAGGAAATCAACCTACACCCCCGGCGCCGTGGGCGCTAGCCGGGGGTCCCTAACTTGCGGGCAACTGCCGTGATTGACTCGCGGCTAGCGCCGACGGCTAACGTTCGATTGTTGCTCCGTGCTCACCGTGACTCCGTGGTAATCATCCTGTGTAAAAATCATGACACCGCTTGATCGCAAGATGTTTCGTGACCTGTGGCAGATGCGGGGCCAGGTGGTCGCAATTGCGCTGGTGATGGCTTGCGGCATCGCTACGTTTATCTTGTCGCGAAGCATGTTGCACTCGTTGGAACTGACGCAACAGACTTACTACTCCCGCTACAACTTCGCCGACGTGTTCGCGACGCTCAAACGGGCGCCGGACGCACTTTCTGACCGGCTTGCGGAAATCCCCGGTGTCGGCCAAGTGCAAACGCGCATCGTAGTGAACGTCAATATTTCCGTCCCTGGCCTTGAAGAGCCGGCCTCCGGCAAACTGATTTCGATGCCTGAGACGCATCGTCCGCGGCTGAATCAGCTTTACTTTCGCCAAGGTCGTTGGCTTACGCCCGGACGGGATGACGAAGTGCTGGCTAGCGAAGCGTTCGCGGTGGCCAATAACTTGCGGGTAGGCGATACGATCTCCGCGGTGATCAACGGCCGGCAGAAGAAACTCCGCATCGTTGGCATCGCGCTCTCGCCGGAATACATCTACGAGATCAAACCGGGCGACTTGCTGCCCGACAATCGGCACTTCGGCGTGTTTTGGATGAATCACGAAGCCCTGTCGGTCGCCTATGATTTGGACGGCGCGTTCAACGACCTGTCGCTTTCGCTGATGCGCGGAGCGTCGGCCGCCGAGGCGATCAAGCGCGTTGATCAATTGATCGAACCCTACGGCGGACTGGGTGCCTACGATCGCGACGATCAGCTGTCGCATCAGTTTCTCGATAACGAGATCGAACAGAACCGCAACATGGGCATGTTCGCGCCGACGTTGTTCCTAGCGGTCTCAGCATTCTTGCTCAACGTGGTCATGACGCGCACGATTAACACGCAGCGTGAGCAAATCGCCGCGCTCAAAGCGTTCGGCTACTCGAATCTCGAAGTGGGAACGCATTATCTGAAGGGCGTGCTGCTGATCGTCGCGGGTGCGCTAGCGGTCGGCATCCCCGTCGGCATTTGGTTTGGCAGCGAGGTGACGGAGATGTACGCCAAGCTGTTTCACTTTCCGGAGTTTTCCTTCCGCGTGTATCCGTCGGTACTGCTGGCTGCTGCTGGAGTCGCCGCGACGGCCGCAGTCTTGGGCACGCTCGGTTCCGTCGTGCGCGCCGTCACCCTGCCACCAGCCGAAGCCATGCGTCCCGAGCCACCCACCGGTTACGGACCAACGCTGGCCGAGCGTCTCGGACTAGGGCGCTTAGTGCCGCCCGTCGCGCTGATGATCTTGCGGCAACTCGAACGCCATCCGCTCAAAACCACGCTCTCGACCGTCGCGATTGCCTTGGCCGTTTCGATCTTGGTACTCGGCAACTACATGCAGGACTCGGTCAATTACATGATGGCTGCGCAGTTTCATTGGGTGCAGCGGTACGACATGTCGGTATCAACGACCGAGGCGGTTGCCGATCGGGCGATTTACGAACTGCAAAGTCTGCTTGGCGTGTTGCAATGCGAGCCCAACCGCAGCGTCTCCGTTCGTCTGCGCGCGGGGCCGCGGCACCGACGCGTGGGCATCATGGGCATCCGCGAAGATTCCGATCTATTTGGACTGGTGAACATGGACGGTCGTCCGGTGCCGTTGCCGCCGGGAGGTTTGCTCGTCTCGCAGAAGTTGGCCGAAATCCTCGAAGTCGGCGTCGGCGATCGCGTGCAGCTGGAAGTGCTCGAAGGCAAAAAACCGATCCGTCAGGCCATGATCGCCGGCACGTTGCAAGACTTCGCCGGTCTGTCGGTCTACATGGAGCTTGACGCATTGAGACAGCTGCTGCGCGAAGGCCCCGTCGTCACCGGCGCACACCTGCTGGTCGATCCGCACTATCAGACGGCTTTGTATCGTGAATTGAAAGAAACCCCACAGGTGTCGGCGATCACCGTCAAGCAGCACGCCATCGACAGCTTCGATCAGACCGTGGCCGAGAACCTACGCGTGATGAAGACCATCAACCTGCTCTTCGCCTGCGTGATCGCCGTGGGCGTCGTCTACAACAGCGCCCGCATCTCGCTGGCCGAACGCAGCCGCGAGCTGGCCACCTTGCGCGTGGTCGGTTTCACGCGCCGCGAAATCTCCGCCATCCTGCTGGGCGAGCTAGCCATCATCACGCTCGCCGCCATCCCAGTCGGACTACTCGCCGGCAAGTTCTTCGCCTGGTGGATGACGGTCGCGTTTGACCAAGAACTGTTCCGTTTTCCGCTAGTGATCAGCCAACGCACCTACGCCTTCGCCGCCGCAGTGGTCCTCGTCGCCTCGGCCGCGAGTGGACTCATCGTTCGTCGACGGTTGGATGAGTTAGATTTGGTGGCGGTTTTGAAGTCGCGGGAGTAGGATTGACTGCTGAGTTGCTCCTTGGAACTACGCCATTATTGCTCTAAAGCCGGTATCCCGAAGCAAATCAAGTGACTGTTATGCAAGTATTCAAGGATATCGAGTTTGAGGATGTCATTGATCATGAAGGACAAATGCTATGCGACTACCAATGCAATAGATGTAGTTTCGTAAATGCGGGAATCCTGCATCGAGAAGAATCACAGAAGACGCCTTTAAACCGTGCGACTCTACGAAATGTAGAACTTATCAACTGCAAAGCAATAAATGCGTACCTTGACGGTGCGATTATTGAGGATGTCGAAGTTGTTGACCTGAAACGAGGCAGGTCACCTATATTTCTGCGAGCCAATGCATACAAGCACGTGGTTTTTTCAGGCAAAACTGCCTCGCTCGAAATACGAGGAAAACTCGGTGTATTTGATAGTTCGTTTGACCTGATCTGGGACAAAGCGAATGCAGAATATTATGAAACAGTTGATTGGGCTTTAGACATTTCTGAAGCTCGCTATGCATCGCTCTCTATCAGTGGAATTCCATCACGTTTAATAAGGAGATGCGAAGAGACGACAGCTGTAGTCACAAGAGAAAAGGCCTTAGAAGGAGCATGGCGCAAACTCGCATACAATTCTGGATTATTTAGCATCGTTATTAATAGGCTTGTAGATGAAGGTTATAATGATGTGCTTCTAGTAGCATGCCCCGAAAGTTCTAGGTTTGCAGACCAAATGGAAGACCTCGAAATGTTACGCAACGAGGGCATTGCAAGTTAGTTGCTTCCGTGCTGCTATACGTTAACACGCACGTCAAATTACATCATCAGCCCAATCTTTTTGACACCAACCTACCCAGCATGGCAAAATAAAAGCATGCAACACATCCCCATCGCAGACGAGCAGTACCAAAAACTGTCGATCGCGGCTCAAGCAGCCGGATTCGCGGATGTGGCTGCTTTCATCAGCTCTTTGGCTGAGGAACCGACCGAAGATCCGCGCGAAACGCTCACCGATCAACAACTTGCCGCGAGCGCAGCCGAATGCGATGCCAGCATGGCGGAATTTGAAGATGGCAAAGGTCGCGACGCGATCGATGCGTTGAAAGATATGGCCCAAAAACGTGGCTACCATTCTGGACTGACTGCTTAAGCAATCAGTCCGTAGCGCACAGCGGACTGCTAGCACCACCCGTCAAACTAGGCCGACTTTTCCGGTTGTTCTGGTTATTTCGATTGCAGTGACTTCTCCGGCGTGGCCGATATCAAGCACCGAGGCGCGGATTTTTCTGCGCTAGCACCCGTTGTCTTGCAGCGGGATTATCCAACGGCCAATCGACTTTTCTTCGGATTTCAGAAACATGGACGTCCTTTCCTACGTGCAGTCTGCCCGTCGCTTCTCCGTTGCGTTGGGGTCGTTTGCCTTAGCCAGTTCACTCGTTGCACAATTGGTGGCAGAAGCCGAGCTGGTGTTCGCCTCGGACGCAGAGGAAACGTCGACCGTATTCATCGCCGAAGACGGCCCGTCGGAGCCGCCAGCGGCCCCGGCTTCGGTCGAGGGCTCGGTCGTGTTTGTCGACGATGCGCCGATTGTCGCTGAGTTTCCAGCGGGCCCAAAAGCGACTGCTGCGTTTGTCGCTCCCACGGCGCAAGCCATTCCACCGGTCGTGGTCGGTGATTTGAAAGTCGTCAACCAGCAACCTGTGGCGACTACCGCGCCGTTGGCAATGAGACCGACGCCAAAACAACATTCACTCGTACCGCTCGCCAAGTTGCCCGAGGTCGAGCAACCGGCAGTGCAAACGGCATCGGCGGTCGAGCCCGTCGCGGCGCCGCCTGAGCGTGATCAGCCCGGCGACATTCAGGTCGCGATCCACGACGAACCATTTCTCGGTCCGATCGAAACGCCGCGCCAGGTCGCGACCAGTCCACAAGCCCAACTTATCGGCGCCTATCAGCTCTCGCTGACAGCGAAGACCTCGTCTGAGTACACCGAAATCGCGATCGCATGCGGCGAATCGTTGCGACATGAACTTCAAGGCGACCAACGCGCGTTCGCTCGCAAGTTGGCCTCCTGGGCGCTAAACCGACGCGGTCAGATTCGCGCGGAGAACGACGATCCGGAACTGGCCAACGCGGACTTCCTGACCGCCTTGGATTACAATCCGCGTAACTGGCGAGCCTTGCACAATCGGGGAGTTTCGTATGCCCAAGGTGGCGCGTTTGCCGAGGCGTTCGACGATTTCAACGCGGTGATTCAGATCAATCCGCAGTACGCCAAAGCCTATGCCAATCGTGCGACCTTGTACGTGCAGGCGAAGGACCTGGATGCGGCGATCAATGACTACCGACGGGCGATTCAGCATGACGAGCAGTTTGCCACCGCCTACGTTGGACTCGGTCGCGTTTGCCACATGCTAGGCCGCTGGGAAGACGCACTCGAGCAATTCTCAGCAGCCATCGAGATCGATCCGACCAATCCCGACATCATCTGTAGTCGAGGCGATTTGCAGGCGGACATGGGTAACTACGGTGAAGCGCTAGCCGACTATGCGCGCACGATTGAAATAGCTCCCGAGTTCGGTCACGCCTATCGCAACGGCGCGTGGCTGCTAGCAACCTGCCCCGACGAGCGCTTCCGCGATCCGTCGAACGCCGTTCTGGGCGCCCAACAGGCGCTCGAATACAGCTACGGAGAACGTCACGTCGCGCTCGACACACTGGCTGCGGCTCAGGCCGCCAACGGCCAATTCGAAGAAGCCATCAGCACCGTTACAGAGGCGGTCGATCTCGCGCCGGAAGAGACCAAGTTTACTTATCTCTCGCGGCTGCAACTCTATCAGACGAACCAACCCTTCCGCACCGAGCCCGTCGGTGATGTGTCGCAGGTGATGTACGAAGCGACGGATCAGTAAGGCGCTGGTCTATGGGTACGGGCGAAAGCAGCCGTTAGCGCCGTCGGCCCTACATCAACTGCCACTGGTCAAAAGCAACCACATACACACCGAGCAAGAAATTCGTCACGACGTGGGCGACGACGCAATCCCAGATGCTGCGGGTGCGAAGCATCAGCCAGGTCACCATGCTGAACCACACCAGCGAGGCCAGTAGTTCCGCCGGGTGCATCAGCATGGGCACGGCCGTGCCGGCAATCAGCGCAGTTCGATTGACGGCGCCAAAGGGAACCTGCCACCACTTTTCATGCACCAAATAGCGCATGATGAACCCGCGCAGGAAGAACTCTTCGATCACGGGCACAATCAGTGCCAACCCAATGAAACGCACCCCGAGGAAGGTCCAAGCGGCCAAAGGATTGGACGACATCCGCTCCAGCGGGTTAAACGCACTGCGCTCACCCGTGCCCAGCATCGACATCAAGCCGATACTCGGGTTCTCGTTGCCTTCCAAACCGGGAAGCATGTTGACGATACTGCCCAGGAATCGGTCGACCGGGCCGACGAGTTTGGGTTCGAGCCGTAGATGGCACAGCACAATCCAGAAGACGACGCCAACCACACCGACGACCACGCTGAGGACACTGACGCGGAGCGGAAAGGTGCGATATCCGGGCCACACCAAGGCCATCGCTAGCAGTACGAGCGCGATCTTAGCCGTGTAGACTTGCGGGTAGTAGGAGTAGTTGATCGGAAACATGCCTTCTCCGTTGGGGTCGAAGAAAGGCTCAGGTGTCTCGTCCGCCAGCGTTGATTCTTGGCCGGTTTCGTCACCCTCGAACTGCGGAGGCGGCGTTGGTTCGAAGCTGGTCGCCACCATGAAGAGGAGGAACGGCAGCAGAAAGGTGATCCATGGGTGGTCCGCCAGCCAGCCTGCAGGCAGTGGAGCTTGGGCCGGCGCAGCCGAATCGCCGCCGATTGGTGAGGCAATTTCTGGGTCAGGCATACTTCGTATCTAAAAGCAGGATAAGAACTTACTGCTTGCCAACAGCGGCGGTTTGCGGCGTTTGGCACAAAGAATCTTCATCATACTCCGACCACCGGCGACTGCCGCGAACGAATCGCTGGGAAAATCGCTCTTCACTTCTGGCGGGCATCGAATTACCCTTCCGGCCATTACGACCGGTTGGTTGGCGGTCGAATCCCTACATTTGCACTAGCCACGAGGGGTCAGCCAAGCCAGAATACTAGATCGTCCCGCCTTTAAGTGGGGTGACATGACGTCGCCCTTTTTATCTCGAGGTCGCCAAACACCAAGTTGCGTTTGCGTGCCCGCGAACGATCTAGGTGTAGATCGGCCCTTAAGCATCCGTCGCAGTTCGCTGGTTTGCGGATACGACCACACCCATAATTTTGTTGGTTTGAAGTTGAGGCAGTCATGGATCTGAAAAAAGTTCGTAACATCGGCATCTCGGCGCACATTGACTCTGGGAAAACTACCCTGAGCGAACGCATCCTGTTTTATTCAGGACGGATCCACAAAATCGAAGACGTCCGCGGCGGCGGTGACGGCGCTGTGATGGACAACATGGAACTGGAGAAAGAGCGTGGCATTACGATCGCTTCGGCAGCCACGTACCTCAACTGGGACGGTTACGACATCAATCTGATCGACACCCCGGGCCACGTCGACTTTACCGTCGAGGTGGAGCGCTCGCTGCGCGTGCTCGATGGTGCCATTCTCGTGCTCTGTTCCGTCGGTGGTGTGCAATCGCAATCGATGACCGTCGACCGACAGATGAAGCGCTACCACGTGCCACGTTTGGCGTTCATCAACAAGATGGACCGTACCGGTGCAAATCCGCATAGCGTAGTCGAGCAAGTCCGCGAGAAGCTGGGCGCCGACGCAGTGCTCATGCAAATCAATATTGGAGAAGAGGACAAATTCGAAGGCGTCGTCGACCTAGTGGCAATGAAGGCCTACTACTTCGACGGCTCCAACGGCGAGAATGTCCGCACCGAAGAGATTCCAGCCGACCTTCAGGCGGAAGCCGAAAAATACCGCGCTCAAATGCTCGAATCGCTGAGCATGTACAGCGACGAACTGATGGAGAAACTGCTCGGCGAAGAGGAAATCACAGCAGAACTGATCCACGACATCACGCGTCAAGCCGTGATCGAACAAGAATTCTGCCCCGTATTTCTTGGGTCAGCATTCAAGAACAAAGGCGTACAGCCGCTGATGAATGCGATCACGCGCTACTTGCCGGCTCCGACCGAGGTGGAGAACAGTGGTACGGATCCAAACACCGGCGAGAAGATGGTGCTCGACTCTGATCCTAGCAAGCCCTTGGTTGCGATGGGCTTTAAGATTACCGACGACGAGTACGGACAGCTGACCTACACCCGCATCTATCAGGGCAAGGTCGAAAAAGGCGGTACTTATTTCAATCAGCGTACCGGACGCAAAGAACGTTTCAGTCGCATCGTCAAAATGCACTCCGACAAACGCGAAGAAGTCGACGCTGGCGAGGCCGGCGATATCGTCGCGATCATGGGCATCGACTGCGCTTCTGGCGACACCTACGGCGACACGGCGAAGTACTGCTCGCTGGAGAACATTTTTGTTGCCGACCCGGTCATCAAGATGAGCATCAACCCTATGTCGCGCGACAATAGCGACAAGCTGGGCAAGGCATTGCAGCGGTTCCGCAAAGAGGATCCCACGTTCCACGTCTTTACCGACGAAGAAACCAACGAGACGATTATCGCTGGCATGGGCGAATTGCACCTGGAAGTCTACGTCGAGCGCATCCGTCGCGAATACGGGGTTGAGACGGAAGTCGGTGCTCCCAAGGTCAGTTACCGAGAGTCTGGCGTACAGCCTTTCGATTTCGACCATAAGCGTAAGAAACAGTCTGGTGGATCGGGTCAGTACGGTCACATTGTCGGTCGCATGCGTCCGATGACCGACGAAGACCGTGGAGCCATGGAAGAAAAGGGCGAGAAGGGCGAACTCTACTTTGAAGATCAGGTCACGGGCGGTCGCATTCCGAAGGAGTACATTCCTGCCGTGAAGAAGGGCTTCGAAGAGATGATGCTCAAGGGTCCCGTTGCTGGCTATCCAGTGGTCGACATGGCAGTCGAGCTCAAAGATGGCACGTTCCACGATGTCGACTCGAGCGACATGGCTTTCAAGCTCACCGCGCGTGAGTGCTTCCGCGAGAACTTCAATCGCATGAAGCCGGTACTTCTCGAGCCGATCATGAAGATGGAAATCGAGTGTCCTGAAGAGTTTCAGGGCTCGGTCGTTGGACAGATCAGTTCCAAGCGCGGCATGATTGCCGAAACCGAGACTGCCAATGGCATGACGGTGATCATCGCCGATGTGCCGCTGGCCGAAACCTTCGGTTACTCCAACGAGCTACGCAGCCAGACGCAAGGCCAGGGGACGTTTTCGATGGAGTTCTCGAAGTACGCACCCGTGCCCGGCGGCATCCAAACGCAGATCATCGAAGATCGCAAAGCAGAACTGCAGCCGGCGTAGTTCGTGCCAACGCTAAGCCGGCGATGGCTTAGCAACTGGTTGGCACAATAAAAAATCAAAAAGCCCAAGCGTCGTCAGACGCTTGGGCTTCTTCCCAGTATTTTCTATCCAAGGGACGATTTACTCATCTTATTCATCCAGAAGCAACATCAAACGGTGAATACCCAGCGGCTCGCCGTAAATACGTATGTCGTCTAGCAAACCATTAAACTTTCGGCTTAAGAAAGCGCCGTCAACGCCAATCCGTAGCGGTTGGCCTTCAGCTGATGTTGGGAAATCGAAACCTGCTCCGTTCAATTTCTGGCCATTTAGCCAAAACGAGGCAGTGCCATCACCAATCATCACTACTGCTAAGTGATACCAATCGCCAACCTGCAGTTCTGTTGTTTCTGACAAGGATGCAGGCGCGGCTAGATCATCATGCCTTAGCCTAAGGCCATTTACACCATTATAGTTGGTTAGCGTGAGTGCCCAGCCCGTGTCGTCTACGCTTCGCCGGCTAATCAAGCCTGCAAATCGTTCGTCTTGATTCGCAAGAGAGTTAATTTTAAAGCGTAAACTGATGGTACCCCTATTCATTCCATTAAGACATGCGTCACTAGCCGTAGCACTTAGCTCTGCGTAGTCGGTGCCCTTCAAGTCGAGCGCAGAGCCTTGGCCGGTCATTCCAGTGACTAGTTCGCTAGCAGTTCCCACAACCGTCAGATGGTGATCGTTACCGCTAGAGTCGTCCAGTGTTGTAATCGGAAGTTGTGCTCCGTCCATTTGATAACTCAACAGTAGATTCGGGTTCTCTGCCGACAATACTACCGGGCTACGAATGTCTCCGGTGCGCGTAATGAGCCTGCGCGCCTTGCGTTCTGACGACGGCAAATAGTCGTTAGTATAATAGCCACCGATGATTTCTATTGGATAGCCAGCAAGTCGCTGATCATCTCCAGCTAGATTGTAGGGAATTTGATCACCAGAGCAGTTCACTTCGCGCATTACGATGCGAAATCTGAAATCGTGAAAGTTTGCGAAGTTACTATTCTGTGGGTTGGATAGATCCGAGGATAGTGGCTCGGTCTTTAGCACCGCTGAGTGTGGACCTTCCACCCGTAAGTTGTCCACATACACACTAGCCGACTCACTCACGAGGGCATATTGGGCTGTGGGCAATTCATTTGAACTAGATTCGGGCTTGTAACCTAAAGTCACGTTGCAATCACGAATCACGATGTCGGGGCCGCCACCGATTGTATGTTTGTCGTTTTCGGGGCCTATCAGCCGTTTTTGGAACTCTTCGGTGTCTGGCAAATCCAAGCGACTCTTGTTATCGCCCCAAACATCCTTGTACTGTGGCCTATTGGAACCGCCATCGAAATATTTATTCAGCGAGTACTTCAGTCTCCAGGCAACTCCGTCTTTTATCGTGGTACCAATCTGACAGTTGTTAAAAACATAGCCAGCAACGTTCGCTCCCTCTGCGACTACGCCCGTTATGTTCTCAGAGAAAATGCAGTTGTTCCAGCTTACTGCTGTGATGTCAGGCCCAGCGGGTGAGCCAACGTACAACCCCGTGTCAAACCGCTCAATTCGTAAGCTGTCGAACACCGACCCTCTAGCGGAGTTCGTATTCCATTCCCAAGCCGCATGATGGTAAATGCCAATCTTGTTCTCAAGAGGTGTGAGCAATGTATCAGAACGGCGGGCATTGATCATACGAA
The DNA here is from genome assembly GCA_039184115.1 of Planctomycetota bacterium. Taxonomy (GTDB): domain Bacteria; phylum Planctomycetota; class Planctomycetia; order Pirellulales; family Lacipirellulaceae; genus Bythopirellula. The sequence continues at coordinate 10,887 of JBCDBK010000080.1, forward strand.
AACTTTCCAGCCGCATTTGGTAAGCTGCTGGGATGTCGAACATGATTTCTCTTGTTGAATCATGGATCGGATTTTCATCCCAAAAAAGTATCGTATTTCTTCCGCCACGGATCGTTACTTGATGCAACAGGTTATTTGAGCTACCCGGAGGAGTACTTGGGTCAGCTAGTACGATGCCCTCAGCCAGATTCACCGTGCCATCGGGAAGCTGGATGACTTTTGCACCATGATAGTCCGCCAACCGTTCGCGCGCTGCATCAAACTGCTCGTTGAAGTTGTTCCCCGGCATGTCGCTAACGTTGATGGGCCGGTCGCGTGTGACTTGCCATTTGCCGTCGCGACGTAGCAGCATGTCGCCATCTTTGGCGAAGCCAAAATCGCGGTCGAGTATCGATGTTGGGGTGGATGCCTCGACAGGAGGTGAAGTGCTGGGCGTCCAGCCTACGGCGTTGGTTAAAGTGACGCGCACCGAGATCTTACTCAGCAGATCTGCTTCGACGACGGTGTAGGAGTTTGACTCTTGACCAGGAATCACACTGTCATCTCGTAGCCACTGATAGCTTGGCGTACCATCAGATTCAGTGAACTGAGCTTGCAACACCTCACCTAGAGTTAGCTCTCCAGAGATGCTTGGGGCGACAATAAACAACGGCTTCGCTATGCGGTATTCTTCGTCGACTTGTGACGGCGTGAGCGCATGGTCAAAAATAGCAACGCCAGCCATAAGACCATTCCAGTCGCCAACCGAACTGTCACTAAAGATGTTATCGAGATCGGACCCAACAATCCATATATTGCCTGTGAGGGATGGAACCGGCGTCACGGCATTTAGTGAAAGGCTATCTGCTTGATCGCCATCGATGTACAGTATTGCGATGGTATCAGTGACGGTTATCGCATAGTGACGCCAGCCGGACATTGGTGCGTCTACGCGAAGTCTTTTGGTCGGGTCCTCACCGTTGTTACGATAGTGCAATTGCCGCCGGATATCTGAAGCAGGCGATGCTTGAATTGCTTTGAGGCTAACGAAGTTCGCATTGTCAATGTAACGTCCAATAATTGTCGAGTTGATCTGGCCGTCCTCTTTGACCCACACTGCGAATGAGAATTCATCTCCAACACTCACGCTTGCAGGAATCTCCATCCGACCATAGTTGCCGCCGAAGTTCGCAGCCCCAAGGTAGCGGCCACCAGGACCGCCTGTAGTGACGTGACTGACGTTGTTCGTCCGATAAGTACCGTCCGGTCCCACTTCAGCTGTCGCGGGCAGGTTATCTCCGGTAAGAGGGTCCTGCAAATTCCATCTTCCAACTACTGCCATCGTTACTTCTCCTTAACTTCGCAATGAATTACATTTGTCCGACGCACGCCGCAACGTTACGGGAGAGGTTAGCAATATAGGGACACGAGATACACAACTACTTTTGGCCACATGAACTGGTCAAAAGTAATACTTGACTTTCAAATTGCGGAGTTTCTTGGCGGATGAGGAACCGTTGTTGCGATGGCAGAAAAAGGGCGGACAACGGCACTGGGCACAAAAGAGAGATTTGCAGATATGGTAATTTATAACTATAGAGGAAAGTCACAGCTACTGAATTGGAGCAGTATCTCAGATTCCGAACAGACGCTGGTCAATCGTTGTGTTGATCGAACGAATCGCCTTAGTCAACCAAATGCTCTCGCCGATTGATCTAGTACGTTAACCCCTGGCCAAAAATTGCGCAGTTAACCCTGCCGCGGAATGGTAAAATCATTGAGCCGGTCATTCCCAACACGTTGCGACGAAGTGACCAGTCAGTGAGTTTTGAAACATCCGTCAGCACGCAGATTTACAGAACGCCTGTCTAGTTTCCGGCAGCAAATCGCGCAAGTCGCTGCTAGGTAGGCATTTGCGAATTTGGGAGTCGCGACGACGAGACGAGTTCTGTCATTTTGCAACGTGGTTTTCGGAAATCGCAGACGTTGCATCACGCGAAAGCGCTTGTTTTGCGGGGTCGATTCGGCTTGGAGAGTCGAGTTTTGTAACAGCCGATTTGCAATACTCGACCAAAAGCAAATGGCAGCAATCGCGATCCAACAGGTTCGCCAGGTGGTACGATTCCGAGGCTATGTTTCAAACTCCGTTACGTTTCAAGCTCCGCTATGTTTCAAACTCCACGACGAGCTCTTGCTCGTCAAACTCCACGACGTCGCCGGCGTGTAGTTGGCGTCGTCGTCGGGTTTCGACTTCGCCGTTCACCAGCACCAATCCGTCTTGGATGACAATTTTGGCTTGCCCGCCGGTCTCGACCACGGCATGAGCCTTGAGAAACTGGTCGAGATGAATGGTGAGTTGGTCGTCAGACATGACTAGTTAGATTCTACCAAGGAGTCACAGAGAGCACGGAGGTGTGAAGGGTGAAAGAACGATTGGTCATTGGACACGATAGCCGATCGACGCAAGTACCTGGGCAAGTCGATCTAAATGGTCGCCTTGGATTTCGAGCGTGTCGTCTTTGATCGTGCCGCCGGCGCCGCACTCGGACTTGAGACGCGACAGCAGCGCGGGCAAGTCGTTGTCAGTTGCTGGCAAACCACGTATCACGGTCATCAGCTTGCCACGTTTACGTTTTTCGACAGCGAGCTTGGCCGTCTGCTTGCTCGGCTCGATCAACGGTTTCGCTGAATGGTCCGCCGACGGTGGACAGTTGCAGTCGGTCTGCAGCTTGCCGCAGTCATCACATTGCGGCGGCTGATCCCATTGCGTTCCGGCGAATAGGCGAGTCATCTAACGGTCGAAGATGCGCTGGAAGGCGTGCCAAGTCGTTTGACGCCCGGCTTTGGCGATCGATGTGGTGAGCGGGATTTCCTTAGGACAGACGGAAACGCAGTTTTGAGCATTTCCACAGACCTGAAGGCCACCGGGGCCCATCAATGCTTCGAGCCGTTCGCCTGCGTTCATGTGGCCGGTCGGATGTTCGTTAAAGAGCATCGATTGGCTAATGGCGGCGGCGCCAAGGAACGATTGATCGTAGGCTTCGTTTTGGCGCTGAGTGAATTCCTCGTCGGTTTCATCCACGTGTTGGGTGAGTTCGACCTTCGAGAACTGAGGACAGGCTTCGACGCAACAGCCACAGGTCATGCACTCGGACAACGGATAGCGGAACTCCTGGCCTGCTTGCGACTCGCGCGGCCCAGCGCCGCGATCTCCGTAGCCGTCGACAGGAATCCAAGCACGAACCCGCTCAAGAGCGCGGAACATGCGGCCACGATCGACGACCAGATCGCGCAGCACAGGGAACTTGCTCATCGGTCGCAGCTCGATGCCTTCCGGTTCTTCCGCCAGCAGTTTGTCGACCAGCGCCGAGCAGGCTTGCCGGGTTTGGCCATTGACGAGCATCGTGCAGGCGCCGCACACTTCTTCCAAACAGTTGCAATCCCAGGCGACGGGCGTGGTCTCTTTGCCTTCGGCGGTCGTTGCCTGTGTCGCGATTTTTTGGAGTACGCTAATGACGTTGAGGTTTGGCTCGTACGTGACTTGGTGCCGTTCCCAGTGGCTCGACTCGCCGGGGCCGGCTTGTCGAAGGATGCGAACTTCGAAGGACGAGGGCTTGTAGTCGTGGGCGGGTGCAATCATGTGCAATTCTCTCGGTTGAATGACCTTGAAGTCACTGCTGCTACTTCAAATCTAGCTTGAAGCAACAGCGACTGCTGCGTCAGCGGGTGTGCCATTAGCAGAACCGTCCTTGGCAGCCTGCCGTTGCTTCCAAACTTCTTCGATGACTTCAGCGCCGACCAGTCCGTAGAGACGCGGTCGAGGCGGAATCAACGAGGTGTCGACGTCTTCGTAGCTGAGCGTGGGTTCGCCTGACTTGTCGACGCTGGCGATGGTTGTTTTGAGCCACTTATCATTTTTGGCTTCAAATGCGTCACACCAAGCCTCAGCCTGACGGCGACGCTCGGCCGGGTCGTCAGACTCGACGCCGGGCATCTCGAACTCGGGTTTGTAGTGGGCACCGCGGCATTCATCACGAGCGAGTGCGCCTTTGAGCAGTGCCTTGGCCAGCGGGAACATGTCACGCAAGGATTTGGTGAAGATGACGTTCTGATTGGTCCAATTGCCGGTGTCAGACAGCGAACAATTCTGGACGCGTTCGGCCAATTCGTTCACCTTCTCTAAGCCGTCTTTGATCTGGGCATTGTCGCGGACCACGGTAGCGGTCTTGGTCATCACATCGCCAAGTTCTTGATGGATAACATAGGGATTCTCACGCCCACCTTCACGCTTCAGCAAATTGTCATGGTCGAGCTGACGGACGGCGCGTTGGCCGCGAAGCAGCGTGTCGTACTTCTCATCATGAGCCGAATCGGGCAGCGACGAGAGCAGATTCTGAATGCCAGGTGCTACAAACAAACCGGTGAAGATGCACGACAGCAGCGAGTTGGCGCCCAATCGGTTGCCACCATGGTACTGGTAGTCGCACTCACCGATTGCGTACAGTCCAGGCAAGTTGGTTTGATGGTTGCGGATCGATCCGGGGACCAGTCCGCCCTCTGCGGTGCGTTCGTAGTCGGCCCACATTCCGCCCATCGAGTAGTGAACGGCCGGAAAGATCTTCATCGGTTCTTCGCGTGGATCGACGCCCTGAAATTTCTCGTAGATGTGCAGAATTCCGCCCAGCTTGCGATCGAGTTCCGCACGCGAAATGTGCGTGAGATCGAGGTAGACGCATTGCCGTTCGGTCTCGACACTCAGGCCCTCGTTAACGCAGACGTTGAAGATCTCTCGAGTGGCAATATCGCGTGGCACGAGATTACCGTACTTTGGATAGCGTTCTTCGAGGAAGTAGTAGCGCTCGGCATCGGAGATATCACGCGGGTCGCGAGTATCGTGTGGTTTGCGTGGCACCCACACGCGGCCGCCTTCGCCGCGGGCCGACTCGCTCATGAGTCGCAGTTTGTCGGCACCGGGGATAGCCGTGGGATGAACTTGGATGAACTCGCCGTTGGCGTAATTGACGCCAGCTTGGACACTACGGCTTGCTGCGCTGCCGGTGCAGGCCATCGACATTGTGCTGCGCCCGTAGATCAGACCGCAGCCGCCGGTGGCCAGGATCACGGCGTCTGCCGGGAAGGCGCGAATCTCCATCGTGACAAGGTTCTGGGCAATTGCTCCTCGACAGCGTCCATCGTCGTCTTTTACGGGGCCCAGATAGTCCCAGCCTTCGTACATTTCGACTCGTCCGGCTGCGTGCCTACGTCGTACCTGTTCGTCCAGGGCGTACAGCAGCTGCTGGCCCGTGGTGGCGCCGGCAAACGCAGTGCGTTTGTACAACGTACCGCCGAACCTTCGCTGGTCACGGAACCCTTCAGGAGTACGGTTGAATGGCACGCCCAAGCGATCCATCAAGTCGATGATCCGTGGGGCCCAATCCGCCATTTCCTTCACCGGGGGCTGGTGCTGAAGAAAGTCTCCGCCGTAGACGGTGTCGTCGAAGTGCAGGTATTCGCTGTCGCCTTGCTGACGGGTCGTCTCGTTGACGCTGTTGATGCCACCCTGAGCGCAAACACTATGCGAACGTTTGACGGGAGTCAGGCTCATGAGATCGACGGAGATGCCAAGTTCGGCGAGTTTCATTGTGGCTGCTAGACCAGCCAGACCACCACCGACGACAAGGACTCGTTGTTCTGCCATTGCTTGACCTCAGGTAGGAAGAAGCAACACGGTTGCGAGCCGAACAACGATATTCAGCTCAGTGCCGCGCTGCCCTCGGCTTCGTCATTCTGATTCCGACGACTTTGATTCGGGCTCGGACTCGATTTCGGTACGTTTGTGTTCGTTGGGTTTGAGTTCGCCCGAGTCGATCTTCGCTTGGTACATCTGATCTTCGACAGCGATTGCCTGATCGAGCGCCTCGCCAGCTCCGGTACTACGCATCCCAACGAGAGCACCCATGCTTACCACGGCTAGCAATACGCCAAATCCGGTGCAGACTGCCGACGCCCGGGCCTGCGCTTTGTCACTCGTCCAAACGCCCCAAGTAATGCCCATCGTCCAAAGGCCATTCGCGAGGTGATAGACGCATGAAAGTACACCGACGACATACACGGCGACCCAGAAATAACTCTGCAGAGCCAGGCCTGTCGTCGAAGCCGCATTGTACGCTCTAAACTGGGCCCCGCCTAACGGGCGTGCGACGTTCTCTAGCCACGCCGCTCCGTGAAACCAACCGTGCAGGTGAAATACATGTAACATGATGTAAACGAACGCGATCATGCCTGTGGCACGCTGCAAGGTGTAGCGGTAATTTGCGGCATACCGATACTGATTGTTGTTCGGCATTCCACCCGCGACGATTACCATGCCGATGATGGCATGGAATAGGATCGGTATGAAAATGAACGTCCACTCGATGAAGGGTAGCAAAGCGCCAAGGCTGTGGATGGTATACACATTTTTCTGGAAAGTGGCCGGACTCTCAAGCACACTGGCGTTGGTCATTAAGTGGATGACCATGTAGCCACCAACGGGCACCAAGCCCGAGAGTGAGTGCAGCCGGCGAATCAAAAAATCGTTGCGGGCCAAAAAAGACTGTGGCGAGCTGTCCACGCTAGCAATTCCCCAGAAAAATAGGCCGAAAAGCAGGTTCGGCGGACTTGGATAACGGCAATCCGTCCAGTATAGGGTAGCAGTTTAGCAGCACAAGGCAGACGGCAGTGGGATTTGATGCGATTGCCACGCAAACAAAAAACGGCGACTTCTCATGACGAGAAGCCGCCGGTCGATTGATCAATAAGTTCGTTGGACGCGATGGCTAGAGGCCCCGTTGGATATCCGAAAGGCTGGGTCTGCCGAGCGCACGCAGCGCGCGGGCGGCACCCTGTTTGGCCTCTTCGAACTCCCCGTCACGCTGCAACGCAAGGTTATAGAAGGCAAGCGCTTCGTCCCAACGATCGAGCATCTCATGAGCTCGACCGCTCTTGAAGTAGTGCGTTGCCGCTGTTGGCTCGGCGCGGATGGCTTTGTTGAAGTTGTCGGCGGCTTTCTCGTAGTCGCCCAACTTGATGTAGGCGAGGCCGCGGTTGACGTACGCCAGCGCGAAACTTGGGCTCTTGGCGGCGGCTTCTCCATAGCTTTCGATGGCTTTGCGATACTCACCATCCTTTGCCTGGGTGTAGCCGATCCACAAGTGTGGCAGCGGGTCGGCGTAGCTTTGTGCGGCAGCCTCTTTGAAGTCACCACGTGCTAGGCTGGTTTGACCTTGATAGAACCAGCAAATGCCACGATACAAGTACGCCTCAGCCGTGTAATTGCTTTCTTGGCCAGCGGGAATGATTTGCAACGCGTCAGTAAAGGCGGTGATTGCCTCGGCGAACAGGCCCTGCATGCGTAAGGCGAGGCCTTTGCGGAACATCGCCATGCCCGACTCAGGAAAACGATCGGGAAACTCTTCGAGGACCGCGTCGGCATCGGTGACGATTTGCTCGTACAATGCCTCGCGTTGCGGACCGGTCTGCTCATCCTCCTTCGCCAGGAGCATGCGTTCTCGAGCGCGACTTAGGTAGCCGTTGATATAGGTGTCGGGATCGCTGCTTTCTTCAGGTTCGTAGGTCTCGATGGCTTTGGTAAGTGCCGCTATGCTCTTTTCGTGTTCCTCTTCCGCCGCGTGAACGCTGGCAAGCCGATCGTAGGTTTCGTAGTCGGACGGATCTAGCTCTGCGGCTTTGGTAAGATCCGCAATTCCCTCTTCGAATTCGTTGAGCAACGCATGACCAAAGCCACGGTTACGGTACGCCTCGGCATCCTCGGGATTCAGCTCGATTGCCCGATCGAGATATTGCATTCCGTCGGCGGGGTCGCGGAAGGTGTTGATGAGAATGTCGCCGAGATTGGCGGCAATCGCCGCGTCGCGTCGGTCGTATTGCTCAGCATTGCGGAACGAGTTCAGTGCCACGTCGTACTGCCCTTGCTCTCGCCAGCAGATGCCGAGTCCGTTATGGGCCTGAGCAAAGTCGTCTTGGACTCGGATTGCGTCAGTGTAGTTTTTTATGGCGTTCTGATAGTCCTCAAGCTCTCGTAGTGCCTCGCCGGTCCAGAAATAGAGTTCCGTGAAGGTACGATCCGTGTCTAGCTTTTTGGCCTCCTCGAACGATACGAGCGCCTCGTCCCAGTTTTCGTCGAGCATTGAGACCTTGCCGGCTTCGAATAGCCTGACCATTTCTGGATCTCGGCCGCCGAGCTGGGCCAATGCCAGATTGGGTAGGATGGCTATCAATCCAAACGCAAAGCAGGCAATAAACCGGTGCTTCAGAGTACTCATAGGTTCAACCTTCAAGGTATCGTTTCGAGGTTAGATCGGCAGAGGTTGCAGATGTCGGTCGCAGCCATCAGGGATCGAAATTCCGCGTGAGCCGGCGGTCTGATCGCTGCGCGCATGGCGGGCGACTCGCCTCAATATCGTACCACCGTGCCAGTCTCAGAAGCGAGTTAGCGCGAACGTTCAGGGCTTTTTTTGTGGCTGCAGTAGCGGTTAATCCGACCAGAAGCGTCGCATTGGCATAACAAAAAATAGTCATGCCGACAGGGACACTTTTGCGGGGCAGTTTGCAACGAATATGCAGATCACACGATTCGCTATGCGCGCCCTGCGACTACTCAACTAGCACTAGTAAGTGACGGAAAGTGCCGCTTCTTCGTCTTTGTTCGCCGCCACTGCCTGGCGACCGTGGGCATCGGAAGTGCGATTGAATTCGGTGGCGAAGGCCTCTGCGTCTTCGCTTGTAAACTCTCTGGCAATCGTGCGAGTGAAATTGCCAAACTCGTAGAGATGGACCACGAAGTCGGTTGGTGGACCGGGTGGCGGCTCGGGCTCTTTCTTTTCCTCAGCTTCGGCCTCATCAGCGCTGGCGTCGGATTCATCAGCGCTATCTTCGGTTTTCGCCGCGGGTTTAGGCTTCTTCTTTCGCGCGCCGTTGGATTTGGCATTGGCGGGCGCAGCCTTCTTTCGCTTTGGCTTTTCACGAGGTTCTTCAGAAGGTTCTTCGACAGCCTCGCCTTCTGCGGCTTCCTCTTCAAGTTCGCTGTCTTCCAACTCATCCTCTTCGTCAACGAAGTCGAACTCCTCGTCAAACAGATCGTCTTCGCCATCGTACGTCATGGAAGTGCCTTCATTTGAATCATCAGAGAAAGTGCAGGCCGAGCGAGAGAGTTTGCCGAGCCAGATTACCCAGAATGCGTCATTATCTGCCCATCCGCCGATGGCGTCAACTGCCTTGACGACTCGCCATTGGCGATCTCAGCGAGCTGCCACACGGCTGCGTGCGGCCCGTATACCTGCTTGCAAGATCACGTCGTCGGTTTCAGCGCTCGGTGGGGCGATTTTCTCGGATGCCGGTTTGGCCACCATGTGCGAATGTACGTGGTCGTGAGGCTGAACGCCACGATGGCTGATCGGAGTGCCGTTGGGCGAGTAAAACTTCGCTGTCGTCAGGCGAATGCCGGCCCCGGCGTAGCCAAGCGGGAATATCCCCTGCACCGATCCTTTGCCATAGGAAGTGGTGCCGACGATTGTGCCGCGATTGTTGTCTTTGATCGCACCCGCAAAGATTTCGCTGGCGCTAGCGCTATCGCCGTCAATAAGAACGACGAGCGGAACGCGCCATGTGCCACCGTAATGGGCCTGGTAGTTAAAGTCCTCTTGAGCACTGCGTCCCCGTGTCGAAACGATATTGCCCTGGGTCAGGAACTTGTCGGCCACCTCGACCGCGGAGGTCAGCAAACCGCCCGGATTGCCGCGTAGGTCGAGAATTAGCGACCGCATCCCTTTGCGGTGCAGGTCCCACAGGGCTGCTTCTAGATCGCGACTGGTCGTCTTTTGGAAAGTTGGGATGCGTACGTAGGCGATGCCGAAGTCTTTGTCGACGATGTTCACATCTTCGAGGCTGGGCACCTCCACGTGTTCGCGTCGAATATTCAGCACGCGTGGCTGCTGGCCGACCGTGTAGGCAGTGATCTGCACCCAGCTTCCCTCGGTGCCGGTCAGCATCGAGGCAGCTTCGTCGGTGGAGAGTTCCGCAGTGCTCTTCCCATCGACCGCGACGATGCGATCGTTGGCGACAATGCCGGCCCGCTCCGCTGGGCTACCAGGAATGACGTGCACAATCAGCAGTGCACCGGCTTCGGCCTTCAGCTCGACGCCGAGTCCGACAAAGTTGCCTTCAATTTGTTCGTAGACCTCACGAAGTTGGTCCGCCGTGAGGTAGGCCGAGTAGTCATCCAGGCCATTGGCGGCTGCGGCGACGTACTCCAAAAGCGTTGCTGTCTGCGTCAGTCCAGTGCGAGCCTGAATGAGCGCCGCGACGTCGGTGGCAACGCCAACAGTCCCGCGAGCACTGGAAAGCTGCTTGGCGTTGTACTGGCCAAGGCGTTGATAAATCGCCTGACGGAGTTGAGCCAGCTGATCTGCTGAGATCTGCAGGTTGTTGACTTTTCGGAATTCTGGACTGGCCAGCGCGATGTCGATGGCGCGGGTGCCGCGCGATGCCAAATTGCGCCATGTGGGGGCATGCACGTAATGCGTGCTGGTCTTGTTCAGCAGCTCGGAGTAGAGCGACAGCGCCTGCTGGCTGCTGAGGGCGGAGATCGACTTGCGGAAGCTGCGGTCGTGATAACGCCGGTCGAGGCTATAGTGCAGCTTTGCCAAGTCGTGACGTTCGTGCAGTTGCTGGTTGCCACGATGCTGGCGAAGTGCCTCCTCGTAATGGCTGAGCGCCTCGCCCCAGCGTGCTCCCGATTCGAGCTGGCGACCTTCCTCTAAGATGGCGCTTAGAGAGTTTGCTGGCAGCGCGTCGGGAACGATCGTGACCGGTTCGCTGCTGGCGGGTTGGACGATGCTTATCGGCTGGCCGAAAGCGGTCGTCGAAAAAGCCGCGACAACTAGCAACGTCGATCCGAGAACAGCGGATCTAAATCGCCGCAAGTGGCGGCTGGTGGCTGGGGCCCAATTCTGCATGAGGTGCTCGTTCCGTGTGTGGGGAGGTCGCGTCGTCGAGTCTACGTACAGCTCCGTGGTGAGCTTGGATTGCAGACGCGGACGCACGGCGGCGAGGTGTTTTTGACCGGGTGGCTTCAGGAACACCACGGTCGGTGCGCAGTGGGAGCAAACGGGTCGAGATTGCTACCCAAGTGAATATAAGTCACCATTCGGCACTGGTCAAAAATTCGCAACCGCGTTTGAGAACTCTTTTCGCGGATGCGGCTTAGCGCCACCGTCATAGCCGCTGCGGCCCGTCATGCTGTTGGCAAGTGGCTGGCTGCAAAGTGCAAGTCGTGACCACTAGTGCGAAAGTTGCGACAGGTCGGTTTGCAGCGATTACGCCGCCTAAGCGACTCCGAACGAAGAGTTCCCAGCGACGCTGGGTGAGCATCCTGCCAAACAAGCCGGTTCATCTTGATTGCCGGCTGCCTCTGATCTCATTGTACGCAGGGACCAACTTCGAGGTTCAACAGAACGGCAAAACGTCGGCAATTTCCGCATTTCAGTGACGAAATCCGCAGACGCGAGCCAATCGGGGTCAACTCGCGTCGTGTTGCCCAGCCCGTTTTCACTCTTACTGCGAATTGCTATCGTGAGGGGCTGGCCGGCCAATCCCCTCGATCCCAGACCGAATCAACATGTCCGCGTCTCCTCCAATCAAGCGTGCCCTAATCAGCGTCAGCGACAAGACGGGTCTCGTTGAGTTTGCCCAGACGCTGGCCGCAGCCAGCGTCGAGATCTTGAGCACTGGCGGCACACGTCGCCACCTCGAAGAGGCGGGTCTCTCAGTGCGCGATGTGGCTACCTATACGGGTTTTCCGGAGATGATGGATGGTCGGGTGAAGACGCTGCACCCGAAGGTGCACGGTGGGCTACTTTGCCGGCGCGACCTTGAAGCGCACGTTGCTGCCGCCGATCAGCATGGTATTGGCATGATTGACTTAGTGGTGGTCAATCTCTACCCCTTCGAAGCGACGATCGCACGCGAAGGCGTGACGACCGAAGAAGCCATCGAACAGATCGACATTGGCGGGCCATCAATGGTGCGCTCAGCCGCTAAGAACCACGCGTTCGTGACACTCGCAACCGAGCCTTCGCAATATCCGCGTATTGCCGCACAGATCGCCGCCGACGGCTGCACAACGCCAGAGCTGCGACGCGAGTTGGCGGGTGCCGCATTTGCTCGCACGGCTGCCTACGACACGGCAATCGCCAGCTACTTTGCCGGGCTTGCTGGTGGCGAGAGTGCGAAGGATTTTCCGCAGCAAGTGGTGTTGCCGCTCCGCCGGCACGCGCAGCTCCGCTATGGCGAGAACCCTCACCAAACAGCGGCACTGTACGTTACTTCCGACGCAGGCGCCCATAGTCTGGTAAACGCCGAGCAGCTCAACGGCAAGGAACTGTCGTATAACAACCTCCTCGATCTCGATGCGGCGCTGGCGATTGCGAGGTCGCTGCCCAAGCCGGGAGTTGCGGTCCTCAAACACAACAATCCCTGTGGCGCCGCGACTGCCAGCTCGTTAGGCGATGCGATTGGCAAGGCTTGGGATGGCGACCCCGTCAGTGCTTTTGGCTCGGTGCTAGGCGTCAACGTACCCGTTGATGCAGCGATGGCTGAGTATCTGGCTGAACCAGGCAAGTTCGTCGAGGCAATCGTCGCGCCGGACTTCACCGACGAAGCGCTGGAAGTCTTGACCACGAAGCCGAAGTGGAAAGCCAATGTTCGCCTGCTGCGAGTTGGCCAGATCCAATCAGGCAAAGCGAGTGCCCAGTTCCGACAAATCGACGGCGGCATGTTGTGCCAAGCGGCCGACGATCTTGACGAAGATGATTCGCAGTGGCGAGTCGTCACCGAGACGCAACCGTCTGACGAGCTGCGTGATGACCTGGCTTTCGCGTGGGCCGTTTGTCGGCATGTCAAATCCAACGCCATCGTTTTGGCCAAAGAGGGACTTCTGGTCGGCGTTGGTGCCGGGCAAATGAGTCGCGTCGACTCGGTCGAAATCGCGATTCGCAAAGCGGGCGATCGTGCCCAGGGCTCGGTGCTCGCGTCGGACGCCTTCTTCCCATTCGACGATTCCATTCATGCTGCCGCTGAAGCAGGTATCCGCGCTGTCATCCAACCGGGCGGCTCACGCCGTGACGACGAAGTGATCGCTGCCTGTAACCAGCATGGCCTGCCGATGATTTTCACGGGCAATCGGCACTTCCGCCACTAGCGGCGTGACGGGCGAAATACTGTGGTTGCGACGGCTAGCAGCGGTAGCGCAACCGCCAGCGACGACGGCTCTGGGACGCCCGCGGCAGCAGTCGTCGCATTGCCGTACTGCCCTTGCCAGATGCTTAAGTCCGCCGAGGTGACGACGCCGTCGTGGTTGGCATCACCGTGGGCAAGCCCTGCCAGCGTCGCCACGTCGGCACCACGCTGCCAAGCCAAGAAGTCCCCTCCATCGATGCTGCTGTCGTTGTCGAAGTCGGCGGTATCTGCATCAAAGGGAATCGGTGTCGTTGGCGAAGCGACGAACGACGCGATTGTATTTGCGCCTGTCCCGCCGTTGTCCACGACGCCCAGCAGCACCCAATCGCCATTGGGCAATCGTGGGCCGACTGTCAGGCCTTCCATGTTTGCACCAGTAAAAACGTTTCCGATGCCGCCCGACCAAAGAAGCTCTTTCGCGACAGACGCATAAGTTTCGCCGTCCAACCCATTGGCAAATGATCCGAAGCTAATGTCGGTGGCTCCCGCAAACTCGATTTCGTAGACGCGATTGAGTATTCCCGGAAACGCACCGGCAGCCGAGCGCTCCAGGGCCAATAGTGATCCATCCGGCATCGACACAAGATCGGCCAATCCGCTTCGTGCGCCACTGATCGCCGCGCCATGCAGTGACTCGACCTCGTAGGCGAATTGCCGACCTGCGGTGACCGTATCGTCAGCAACATCCAACTCTAGCAATCGGACCGTCGTGCCAGCCGAGGATGTGGCGAGTGCGCCGTCGACGGTTAGTGCTTCTTCGTTGGCTGCCCAAAGCGCCGATTGGTCGGCGTAGTATGCCAACGAC
>JBCDBK010000081.1:0-24144 GCA_039184115.1 Planctomycetota bacterium
GCGGTGACGGCAGCGACGGCCAGACCGGCGGCACGGGCGGCACGGGCGGCGCGGGCGCGGGCGGCGCGGGCGGCACGATCAAGCTCGTCGGCAGCGTCCTGCAGACCAACGACAACGCCGACGGCACCACGAACGACAACACGTCGATCACCGTCGGCGGCGGCGCCGACGGGCGATCGGGCGACGGCAACAACGCGAGCGGCGCCGACGGCCGCGTGATCTACGGCGGCAACACCGGCCTGGAGTTCAATGGTGGCGAGCTGTCGGTCGTCGGCGGAGCGCCGTCGTCGGGCAGCGTCGAGGGCGACGCCTCGACGACCCTCACGACGTTCACGACCGATAACCCGTTTCTGTTCGACAGCAATCCGACCGACGATCTGGTCTACAGCAATTCTGTCGCGCAGTTCTTCTTTGACGGCGCGCAAGAAGCTGTCTACACGTTCCAGATCCGGCCACGAAACCTGCAGGACCCGATCACGTTTAATGTCGAGTTCGCCGCCGGCGACTCGGTCAACGCGTTCCAGGCGGCGGTCGCTGCGGAGATTGACGCCATCGATGGTTTCGTCGCAGAGATCCTGAGCGACACGGTCGTCGTCACGGCCCAGAACGTGAATGACTTCTTCGTCAATGTGTTGATCGGCGACGCCAATGTCACCGACGACTTTGTGTTTACTCGGATGACCTCGATCACGGTTCTGCAGCCGAACGCTCAGCGTTATCAGGTTTCGGTCGGCACAACCAGCGGAAACCAGCTTGGTTCGGCGCAGGTCGAGGTAGGCGAAGGCGGCTCGATCGACTTCTTGGCGAACAGTCTTCGCGAGCAGATCGATGCGATCCCTGAGGTCATCGCCACTCGGGCGGGTGATCGTGTGCTGGTGCGAACGGTTCAGCGCGGCGGCGTCGCTGTCCTGAATCCCATCGAAAGCAATATCGATTCGCCGTACATCGCAGGTCTCTTGGGTGGGGCGGACACGTTCGGCTATTTCGACACGATCACATCGGCCGAACTGGTGGCGTCACAAGCCAATACTCCCACGAGTGCGCTAGTAGGAGTCTATCGATTCGACATGGGCGCCAACTCGTTCATCAACAGCTTCGATACGACCGATTACACTGGCTACGACCTGTTGCTGATTACAAACCTGACCGACCAGAGCCTCGCCTCGCCTAGTCTTGGGGTGCACTTGGAAACCTCCATCGACGCGTCGGCCGACGAGCTGCTGGCGTACCGGGGCCTGCACGAGACGAACCGGCAGGAGCTGAGCTCGCTCCCCGTGGGGACCGTCTGGGGCACGCTAATTCCGGAGGACGCGACGACCGTGAGCGTGTCGATCGCCGGCGCCGTCACGAACATCGACAGCGCGACGCTCACCGACGAGAACGCCCTGTTCATCACCACCAGCCGGCCCACGCTGGCGACGTTCGGCCCCGAGGGCGTCGTGGAGGACTTCGGCGGCCTGCGGGAGGTCGTCGAGAGCCCCGACGGCACGCTGCTCTACGCGTTGGCGACCGACCGCGACGCGCTGCTGGTGATCAACGCGGCCGACAACACGATCCGCCAGGTGATCGAGGACGAGATCGACGGCCAGGCGGGCGCCCGCGGCATGCGTGACCTCACGCTCAGCACCAACGCCGACCTGCTGTTCGCCGTCTCTGCGGACGCCGACGTTGCGGTCTTCCAGGTCGACCCCGCGACCGGGACGCTGTCGCTGTCGCAGGTGCAGGAGGACGTCGTCAACGGTGAGATCGAGCAGTTCGTCCTCAACGATATCGTGCAGGGTGCCAACGCCGAGACGGCGGCGATCCACTTCCGCCAGTTCCAGGACAGCGACCTCGCCCGCGACGTGGTCCGCGTCTTCGAGCTCGACGTCACCACCGGCGACCTCACGCGGGTCAGCGACAACGCTCCCAGCGTCATCGACCAACGGCTCTACGACGACGGGGAGGTCCGTGGCCTCGGGTTGCTGGGTACCGATCTGTACATACTCACGAGCACGGGGCTCGAGGCGCGGGGCATCAACAACCCCAATTTCTTTCTGATCGCGCGCGACACGATCAGCGGCGCTGCCAACGGGATCGACAACCCGTCGTCGCTGTCGCTCGGCCCCGAACGAGCGTACATCGTTAGCGAGGCGAACAACTCGGTCACGATCATCGACATCCAGGATGAGTTCATGCTACCGTTCGAGCTGAACTTCGCACAGACCGTCGCAAACGGTGTGGGAGGCGTAACCGGAATGCTTGCTCCGGTGAGCGTTGCGGAATCGGGTGGTGGCGATCTGTTCTACGTCGCGGGGCGCGATGGCGATTCGCTGTCGGTGTTCGAATTCGACCCGGTCGACGGCGACGCCAACTTCACGCAGCGGCTGGTCAACAACACCGGCGGCGTCGAGGGACTCACCACGCCCACTTCGATGATCGTCACCACCGGCGGGTCGGTGTACGTCGCGACGCAAACCGAGGGCGCCTCGCGGGGCGGCTACGTACGGTTCGACCCGCTGACGGGGATCGGCAACGCGATCGTCAACCGCGACGAGTTCGACCGGGACGACACGCTGATCATCCTCGACGACCCATTCGCCGACACGCCGGGCGTCATCACCACGTGGACGTACTCCGGGTCCAACGCCGGTCCCGACTTCGCCAACTTCGTCACCCCGGTGTTGCTCAGCCGAAGCGGCGACAACTGGACCGTTACGGGTGTCGGCACGAGAAGGCTTGTGCTGTCGAACTCGCAGACATCCGACTTCGGCCTGGTCAGCGGCAGCGACGAGACGGCCGGCCGCTACTTCGGCTGGATCAGCGATCCCGACTCCATGGCCGCTGGCGGCGTCGTGTACACGGACGATACCGACGATAGCGCGTTCCTGTTCAACTTCGTCGGGGCCCCAACCCTGTCCGTAGGAGAGACGTTGTCGGGCCTTACGGGCGTAAGCCGGACCTACTCCGCCGCGGCTGCGGCGAGCATTACCGCGAGCGCCGACTCGGTGGCCGCCGAGTTCACTGGCGTCGAGACACTCACGGTTGCAACCGGTAGCGGCGAAGACACGATCACGCTGGACGACGCACCGGGCGTGGAAGTCGCCTCGACTTCGATCAGCGTGGGCGCAGGTGCCGACTCGGTGATCCTCGAAGATCTTAGCGCAACGACTGATGTAAGTCTCGGCGCAGGCGACGATCTCGCCGAGTTGCGAACCGAAACGAGCGCAACGGTGCGCATCGACGGCAACGAAGATAGCGACACGATCAATCTCGCACTGGTCGGTGATAACGCAGTCACGACCATTAATGGCGACGACGGACTAGGCGGTACCGACGGCGCCGACACGTTCTTCGTTGCCGGCGGACGTCTCGCTTCGACGACGACAACCACGATCAACGGTGGATTGCCAACGGGCGGATCGACAGGTGATACCTTGATATTCGATCCTGGCGACGCCGACTTCAACCCACTGACCGATCTCGACCCTGCACCGGTTGATAATCAGGCGAATGGCAGCGTGGGACTCGTCGGTAAGGGAACGGTGAACTACACGAGCATCGAGCCGCAAGCCGTAGTGCTGTCTGCGCCAATCATCACCGTGACGTCGTTCGACGCGACAATCGACGAGGGCGACGCGTTCAACGCGACCGTCTCGGTGAACTACCTCGGCAACACGCAGGTGGGCGATGTCGTGTGGGACTTCGAGGGCTCGGGCGACTTCGACAGCGCCACGGGCGAGTCGATCAACCTCACGTGGGCCCAGCTCCGCGGCCTGGGTATCAACGACGGCGACGAGGTCTACGAGAACCGCATCGCCGTGCGGGCCAGCAGCGAGGTGGACGGCGTCACGGTGACGACGACCGAGTTTATCACGATTACCGTCGAAGATATTCCGCCAGTAGTCAATGTGTCGACCGACCTGCCGATCAATCGAGGCGTAGTCGGTCAAGAGTACACCATCAACTTTGGATCGTCCGACCAGGGCGACGACTCCGACATCGGCTGGATCGTCGATTGGGGTGATGGCTCGCCAACGCAGACGTTCGGTGCGGGCACGCGCTCGGCAACTCACGTGTTCGATGAGGTCGACAACTACACCGTCACGGTAAGCGTGATTGACGAGGATTCCAATCCGGCAGTCGCCGCGTCCGACTCGTTAACGGCGATCATCCTGGCGGGCGAAGACGCAGTGGACGCAGGCGGGGTCTACTTGATCGACGAGGGCGAAGGAGTCACGCTTCAGGCAGCCGCTCTGGGCACGCCGAGCGGCTTCGCCTGGGATCTGGATGATGATGGGGAATTCGACGATGCCACCGGCGCGACCGTACCGCTTACCTGGGCCGAGTTGCAAACGTTTGGTATCAACGACGATGGCTTCTTTTCGGTCAGGGTTGAAGTAACCTACGACCCGACTCTCGGCACACAAGAAACGGACGTAGATAGCGCGACGATCGTCGTTTCGAACGTCGCGCCAACGGCAACCTTCACGAACTCCGGACCGGTCGACGAAGGGAGCGAGCTGGGTGACGTTACGCTGGACTTCTCCGCACAAATCGAGCCATCGGATGCTGACACTGGTTCAGGGTTACTTTATAGCTACGACTTTGGCGACAACGGCACTTTTGAATTTACGAACGTTGCCGGGCTCAGCTCAGTCGACGTCCCAGCCGCTTTGATCGCCGACGGCGAATCACAGCTCGTCGTCCGCGGCGTCATCGCCGACAAGGACGGCGGCCGGACCGAGTACACGACGGTCGTCTCGATCGTGAACGTCGACCCGACAATCGAACTCACCCCGAGCACAACGACGCCAGTCGAGGGAGCCGACTTCGAGCTGACGATCGGCCTCACCGATCCGGGCGCCGACACGCTCGTCTCCGCGACGGTGGATTGGGGCGACGGGACCGTCGACACCGTGTCCGATATCAGCGCCCCGCTGACGCATGCCTTCGCGGACGACGGCGCGACGACGATCACCGTGACGATCGCCGACGAGGACGGGACGTACGTCGAGACGCTCGACGTAACGGTCTCCAACGCCGCCCCGACGCTCACCGACCTGGCAATCGCCGACTCGCTCGGCGGGCCGGACCTCGTCGAGGGGACGCCAGTCAGCCTGAGCGGCGTCATCACCGACGCGGGCGCCGGCGACACGTTCACGCTGACGGTCGACTGGGGCGATGGGAACACCGAAGACTTCGACTTCGACGCCGGGACGACCGTCTTCGACGTCACCCACGTCTACGAGGACGACGGCGACTACGACGTCGAGGCGACGCTGACCGACGGCGTCGACACGACCGCCCCGCAAGAACTCCCGATCACGGTGCTCAACGCGGCGCCCGAAGTGGCGTTTGGACTGGACCGCCTCACGTTGGTCGAGGGCGACACGGTCGCCCTGACCGGGAGCGTCGTTGACCTCGGCGTGGGCGACGCGCACACGGTCGACATCGTCTGGGGCGACGGCGAAGTGGCCAACGACGTTGCTGTCGTTGACGGTTTGTTTACTGCCACGCATACCTATGTGGACGATAATCCGACCGCAACACAGTCTGACGATTACCAAATTTCCGTCACCGCAACCGACACCGTTGATGCCGCAAGCACGAGCACGGTTGGTCCCACGACCGTGAACGTGAACAATTCCGATCCGCAGCTCGCCTCGGTCACGGCTGGCGACTCAATCACACCGGGCGAGACATTCACTCTTAGCACGACTTTCACCGACCTCGGTCTCAACGATGAGTTCACCCTTGAGGTGGATTGGGGTGACGGGGACGTCACGACCGATGCGACGATCGTCTTCGATAATATCGCAGGCACTGGTACTATCACGGCGGCGCACGTCTATGATACGGAACAGATCTACCCGATTCTGGTAACTCTCACTGACGACGATGGCGGTAGTTCGGTGACCGAGCTGACTTCGGCAGTGGTGGGTACCAACTTGGCTCCCGTCGTCGCTGACCAGTCTTTCTCAGTAGCCGAAGGCTCGCCATTTGACGCGATCGTAGGTAACGTTGCCGCCAACGATCCGAACATTGGCGATATCCTTTCGTACGCAATCGACGACGATTCCATCTTCGTCGTCGACTCGGCGACCGGCGAAATTACGGTGCGCGATCAGACGCAACTCGATCTCGATCTGAATCCAGTAGGGTTTACGTTTATCGTCACCGTGACGGACCTGAACGGGCTGGAAGATTCCGCGACGATCACGGTGACGCTGGACAACACCAACGAAGCTCCACAGATCGACGATCAGATCTTTTCGGTAGCCGAGGCTGCGCCCGCCGGAACGGTCGTGGGAACAGTAATCGCGGATGACCCGGACGCGGGCGATTCGCTCACGTACTCACTGAACGACACCTCGCTTTTCGACATCGACGGCAACACCGGCCAGATAAGTGTCGTCGACATCTCACCGTTTGCTTTGCCAGGCATCACCGGGTTTACGCTGCTAGTAACAGCCACAGACATTGGTGGACTTAGCGATACCAGTACTTTGGTGGTCAATCTCGAAGCAGACGACGGATCCTCGGCGGATTTTGATCTCGATGGCGATACGGACGGGTTCGACTTCCTGCTGTGGCAGCGAGGTCTTGGTATTGCCGCTCCCAACGGAGTTAAGGGCGATGGCGATGCCGACGACGATCAAGATGTTGATGGTATCGATCTGGCGATCTGGGAAACACAATACGGCCAATCCACGCCCGGCGACAACACGGCCCCCACAGTTGAGACGTCGACCATCCAAAACGGACTTGTTCAGCGTTCCTTCGTCGATACTCTGCAGTTCGATTTTAGCGAGCAAGTCAACCTGAGTGAGCTGATCTCCAACGGAACAATCGCTTCAGCAATATCGCTGACCAATCTAGGCGTCGACGTCGCGAATGATGTGAATCAGATTGTGCTGCTCACGGCAGCGCAGTTCCAGTACGAGTTTGACGCATCAGTTGGCCTCTCACGGCTGACTTGGTCGCTCGACGAGTTTTCAGGCACGGCCTCGTCCCTGGAAGATGGTCTCTATCGCCTGACGATCGATGCCAGCTTCGTTAGTGACGCGGCCGGCAACGCCTTGGATGGTAATGGCAACGGCACTGCCGGAGACAACTTCGTGCTGGAATTCCATCGACTATCAGGTGACACTAACGGCGATACGATGGTCGGTACCACCGACATGACTCTCGTAGACAGCGCGCTGGGATCGGTATCTACCGATCCATTGTGGGATCCGAATGTCGATCTCGATCGTGACCAGCGAGTCAACGTCCGCGATCGCCTCATCGTGGCACGAGCCGCAGGCAATCAGATCATCCCAGAGAGCGCGCCGGTCTCCGCGCCGTTGATCGTCCAAGGAGACTTCAGCGGCACTGGCACTGTCGGTTCCGAGGACTTGAGTGTGTGGCAGGCCAACTTCGGTATCAACTCCGCTTCACCATTCGAAGGCGATGCCGACTTCGATGGCGATGTTGATGGAGCTGATTTTCTGGCATGGCAGCGTTCAATGCCAGCCAACCTTGCTTTATCAGCGATTTCGGTTCAGCCCAGTAGCCAGATCGAAGCTCGTCTCGCCAGTTTTGCAGAGGTCGACGCAGCGATTGAATCGCAAGAAGCTACTGCTTCCACTTCGTCGCTCGATTTCGGAGACCTTGCAGCCGCCGCAACCGCGCTCGCCAATACCGACACCGCAGTTGCTGTCACGCGGGACGCGGCGTTGGATCAGGTCCACGTAGGTGGGCCGTCGTTAGCACCGTGGCAGTTCGATGAACTACAAGCAGGGCAGCCAAACAACCCTTCAGAGCCTCGCTTCAACAGTCAGACCGCGACAGACGAACAAGAGCGTGTCGAGGCGTTTGAGTCGTTTTTTAATGACGAAGGCTTGAGTGCAGATCCCAGCGATTGGCGTTTTTGACAAACACCGAAAATCTTTGCAAAGGGGCCAACCCGAAAGTAGTATGGGTGCCATACCAGCAGTAACCCCCTCGAGAAGCTAACGAAGTAGACCCGCACCACCAAACTGACTATCGGCTGCAGAGATCACCATGATTCTTCGCCTCACCTGCGTCTTCGTTCTGATCAGCGGGACGAACCTTTACGCGTTGACCACCTCCGCCTTGTTCCTTCAAGGACTTCCCGCCGCTTATGTACCAGGTGCTACGTTCACCGCCGAAGTTGGTCTACCGCCAATTATTAACCTTGGTGCGTACAACGTTGACATCATTCTCACTAGCGATACTGGGCAAGCTGGGACAGATTTCTTTTTTGATCTCGGTGCAACGGTCCCAGCACCCGCCGGGTATGTGTTTCCCACGACGGCCAACTTTCTCGGCGCGGTGAACATCGATTCGCCGCTGCAGCACCGCATCACCTTGAGTGACTTCGACTTTGACGGAGTCAACGTCGAAGCGAGTATTAATGACTTATTGGCGGTCTTCGCCATCGGCACGTCCAACGATTTTCAAGGCGACTTGACCATTGCCTTCAGCACTGATGGTCTGCTACTCGACACGCCTTCCGTCACTCCAACACCAGTTGCAGAGTTCCCCAACATCGTCTCAGCCACAATGTCGGCTCCGCCCGCGACCGTATTTCGCATACCGGAGATTTCAACGATAGCGCTAGTCCTCGTCGGCAGTGCGCTGCTGTATGCCTATCGCATTCGTGTCGGCCATGTGACCAGCGATGCTAATTAGCGCCTGTCAGCCAAAGCTGGCGCTAGTTATGCGTACGTTAGCAAATTCACAGTCTGCTATGGATCTGTCGACTAACCTGACTATCTAATCAACAGCCAATCTACCCGTGCGGTAGCGGGCACAAAGCCTTCGGCGACTAACTTTCTCTTGAGGATTGTCGAGGTCGGTAGAAAATACCAGCATCGACTCGGAGTCAGGAGTTCAATTCTTCATCGCAGGAGAATTGGGCCGAACACAGTGGGCAAACAGCTAGAGCTACCTCTAAGCGTCACCGAATCGACGATCCATCAACAATCGAGAGGATAATGTCGCTGTCAAATTGATGAAATTCCAGCAAGCGTATCGCTCCGCACCTTACTGACGTTGCAATCGAGTGTTTCTCTCTGCACGAACGGTGGTAATTCGGCGATTCTCTCGATGGATGCGATCATTCCAATCGCAAATTGCGATGGTCGATTCGACTTGAGGTACTGTCCCAGGCCGTATGCGAACCATGTATCTGCGTGATTGCTCGATGTGACCTGAACACGTATGCTCCCCGAACCCCCTTCTTGGGAGCGGAAACTAAATGTCAATTCGAGATGGCGTGGCGAGTTCGTCCAATGGTGGCAACGTAACCTTCCTCCATAAACCTGTTGATTACTTCGCTTCTTAGCATTTCCAGACAGTAGTTGGCTGAAAGTGTACAAAGGTACCAAATCCGTCATAGGATTTTGCCTCGCTTATCAGCCGAATTCGATGAAAACCCCAACACGGGATTATTTCGATAAGAAATTTTGCTCGATTCTCAGTGCCTTACGTCGAAGGATTCTTACCGTAGAAACGTTCGTTTTCGCGATAATACATGGCAGCAGTTTGCAGCGGAGGAGGTTCACTCCTCATGTGGAATCGAGCAGCTAGAAATCCAGCCCATAGGATTCACTGGAAGCACGTAAAAGCGATCCAATCGCAACGGATTCATGCCGGAGTCCTGCGAATGCA
The DNA here is from genome assembly GCA_039184115.1 of Planctomycetota bacterium. GTDB lineage: Bacteria > Planctomycetota > Planctomycetia > Pirellulales > Lacipirellulaceae > Bythopirellula. Next base: position 9,661 of record JBCDBK010000081.1, read on the forward strand.
CTTGATGTTCAGGCCGCAACCCTAAACCAAAATTATTGCTTCCGCCCAGTCGCGGACCTATAATCAACATTCCTCCCGCCAGCACAGGCGTTTGCTTTACCTTATACTGACAATTTCGTTAGAACAGAGCTGGCCGTTTTCGACGGTGTGAGAAACCATTTAACGACATCTGAGACAGGTTGAGAAACATGAGAAAACGTAAATCTCGAGCTCTGTTCTTTTTAGTGGTGTTGCTTGGATTATTTGAAGGCCATGCTTACGCTAACCTAGTCACGTTCAGCTTTTCCGCGGCCGACGCAGGTCAGAGTACGCTTGTTAAGTCGGTTGACGGATTAACAATGACGCTTTCGAATCCGATGCCTGGGAACTTCGATGCTGATTCAGATGGTCTCGTTGTATTCGCAACAAGCGGCTTTACACTCGATGCTATCTCGAGCTTCGAAATTGAGTTCTCAATGCCAGTCAGCTTGGTTTCTTACCGCGTCGGTTTTACCGGGAATCTGGAACTCGCCGAAACGATAACGCTTTCAGCCGGCTCTGCTACGAGTGTCGAAAGTGAGTTTGACGAAACCGGAACCGCTGATCTCTTTATGAATCAGTTCTCTGTTGCCGCTGGACAAAGAATCCTGGTCACCGGCAACGATGGCGGTACAGGTACTGACTTGGTGCAGTGGGACCAGATTACGGTCCAAGCTATTCCAGAACCATCGGCGTTTCTATTGCTCGCCATGATTGTCGTGCCGTTTGGAATCGTTTCAATCATGAAACGACGATAAGAGGATAGCTTCCCAAGTCGTGTAATTCTGCATGCGATTAGCGACACAAAAACTCGATCCACCTTCAGCTCTTACGCTTTGATTTCAACATGGGATCTGATGATGCCCGAGCACTACGTAAGTTCGTGGCGAGTTTCGGTTCTTAATCGGTGCCAAAAGCGAACGTTGTTGAAACTAGCTGATCCCACGTTAGAATGTTCACTTCTATGCGCGCATCTCAGAATGGGAATTGCGGGAAGTGATGTACACCATCAGGAGTTTTGGAGGGCACGCAGGCTAAGCATTGTACAGCGAAGATAGTTTGGGAAGGTGCATCGACATCAAGTCGTCGTCATCGAAATCCCAGCCTTCACCGACTAGCTCTGCACGTTTGCTACGCACTGGATATTCAGCCGCGTCTGGTTTTCCAGTGACCTGCATCCAGGCCCGGTGTGCCGCCGAGTAGATTTCTGCCTCAGCGTCAATGCCTTCGGCGTGCCACTGTGGCGAGACAACACTGGTAAGGCTATCGGGGTCTGCAACGGCAGATTCATACACTTCTCGGCCCATGCCAACGAGCCAGCATCGGAAGTAGTAGAAACCGTCATCGGATGCACCGCCGTTTATCAAGTAGGCAGCAGCCCAGAGGTCATTGCGATATGCCTGAGCGACGAGTTCGTCGAAGATCTGGTCCCACGCAATAATCGCCTCAGAAGAGAGTTGTGCCAGCAGTACCGCTAATCGTTCGTCCCATTCCTCGGCTTTGCGTGGGTCTGCCCTGCAGGCTTCGTCGATGATTTCCCAGAACTGTTCGTGAGTCATCTTATCAAAGATACCAGAACTCTTGTTTTGGTGGCGGGCCCAATGTTCAGTGCACTTCCGGCAGATTGCTAAACTGCCTTAGGATCATTGGCTTGTGCAGTTTTTTCGGAATCGAGTTTCCAGCGGAGGAGGGACTCTCCTCCGCTGCAAAATGCTCCCAAAATCAGCCACTCTGAGCCGCCTCAGATTTGGGAAGAGGAATTCCGCCGTAACTCCTTACTGCTCCACGCATTGACTTAGTTTGCTGTGACGGATTTGGTGCCTTTGTGCAGTTTCACCCTAGTTAGGGTCTGTTGGAATGTTTGGGGAGCCTGCAATGCTGTACATCAAACTCCCTCGAACCGCGAACAATACAAAACAACGGTCGAGACTTGTGTCATATGCATAGATTGGAAGTAAGCTGCCAGCTGAATCCTCAGCTCGCACGAGCTTACTTTCGTACAAATGCAATTGCTAGCTCCGAATCCCGATCCCTGGCCAGTTCACTTAATCGGTTGTTATCAGAATCGAAGTGACGGTAACAATAAGCACTATCTGATGAGCGAGTGGTGCAACGAGGACTTGCTTGAGGCGCTAAGCTGAGTAACGGGACAGTTCAGCAGGCCAAGCAACAGAAATGGCGTTCACCCGTCGAACTAGTTCACGTTGAGGGGAGAATCGCAATCGGGCCTAGCTCGGAGACGATTCCCGCAGATGAAACGTACTCGCTATCGCTGCTCCGTCAGTGGAGAGCTTGTCCATCGCAGCGAGACGCCGGCTCGCGGTAGGGTTGCGACACAAGACCGTACAAGCCTACGCTTCAACTCTGAATGCCTTCGAGAATCATTGCAACCCTAAGACAGTTGCCGATTTAACTACGGCCAAAGTTACGGGGTTCGTGAGGGAGCTGCGCAAGCCTTACAAGCTTAAGGCCTTGGATGAAAACGGCGAGCCGAAAACGCACAAGCCGACCGAGGCTAGCGTTGCCCGTCACCTAAGGCATTTGAAGGCGATCTTCCGGTGGGCTCACCAGCAGGGCATAATTCAAAATGTTCCCACGTTCGATATGCCGAAGCGCTCAGGCGGGCCGACGCGCATGAAAGGCAGGCCGGTTACGAGCGAAGAATTTGAGTGAATGCTCGACGCGACTGACAAAGTAATGGGCGAAACCGTCGCCGATTCTTGGAAGCTGTTTATGAAGGCTCTGTGGGCCTCGGGCTTACGAGTTAGCGGGGCGTCGACACTGCGGTGGGATCGGAAGCCGGGCTGCGTATCGGTGCGATTGGACCGCCAGAAGTCGCTTCTTGCGTTCGACGCTGATTCTCAAAAGTCTGGCAAAGTCGAACTAGTTCCGTTGGCCCCCGAAGCGGTCACTCTACTTGAGCCTCACGAACGCGATCGCGGCTACGTGTTCAATCTGATAGGCACCAACGGCGACCCATTGCTTCGCCGTCCCTATCTCGCGAGCAAGTATATCGGGAGGATTGGCAAGAGGGCTGGCGTTGTGGTCGACGCTGAGGCAGCCAAATTTGCTACAGCGCACGACCTACGCAGAGCGTTCGGTTTGCGGTGGTCCAGGCGAGTAATGCCGGCGGTGTTGAAAGAGCTGATGCGACACGCGAGCATCGAAACGACGATGACCTACTACATCAGCCAGAATGCCCAAGCGACCGCGTCTGAGCTGTGGCAACTATCAGGTAACATCTTAGGTAACAGCAGCCGTCCGCCGGGCGATTCCACTGAGGCGGCGCAAGAAAAAACCCTACACGAGTAGGGTTTTCAAGAGAGGCGCCGGGCGGATTCGAACCGCCGATGTCGGATTTGCAATCCGATGCCTTAGCCACTTGGCCACGGCGCCATGCTGACGGCAACGAAGCGTGAGATCGCCTCGCTGGCGTGACGAATACAACGTTATTTCGGCGTATTCCGGCTGAATCCTGAATGGTCTACCCAGAATTGCAGCTTCCGGAAAGTTAAGCAATTAGAGAGATTTGGTCAAGTGCAGTCTACTCTGACGATTGTGGTTGCCAGGCAAGATGACTCGACATCGCCGGATGCAGCGATGCAGCCAAGCAATCTCGCGCTGCTGGAGATCGCGGTGGTAGCGACTCGATTTAGTCTGTATCGGATTGACTTGGTGGCAGTTGGCCCTGTCACTGTCATGCTTCGCATCGGCCTATTTCGAGACCTTACCAGGAACCTGTCATGATCAAGTCCCTTTCTCAGCTGCTAAGCGCGGCTTCTTTGAGCAAAATTGATGCTCTGTCACGGCAGGCGGCTGACCTAAGCATCGAGGACGTATGTCAGACAGTCGCCGGCCATGTCGAAGGCATGACGTTTTCCGAGGCACGCGGCTACGTCCGTGCGCGGGCGATGCGTGCCGTGCGAAAGCAGTCGCGGTTGGCAATTGCGCGTCACCCGGGCGCCCGACTGGAATGGCTCGATACCGTCGCTCGCGCTGCGACGGAACGCTTAGTTCCGCTCGTGCTGCGGAAGTCGGGCGTCGGAGTTCCTCAGTCGGCACACTTGCGCCACGCTGCCTAACCCACTTTCGACCGACGAGAGCGAGCAGTCTGTCATGGACACTAGCGACTATCCATCCTTACCGGATTTAGGACAGCTCAATGCGCGGCTGGCCACCAACAGCCGCCGCGTCGAAGCAGTGATCGACTCGCAGATCGACAGCATCGAATTGCTGCTATCGGCTGCCACCGCCGAAGACTGGCAATCGGTTGCAAGAATCAGTCGCTACCTGGCCGACACCAAGGCGGATTTAGTTGGACTGGAGGTAGTGCGCGAAGCACAGCACGTATTCGACGAAGTAAGCCAACGCGTAGAAGATGGCCCCCAGCCCGTTCGCCTACCAAACCTACTGGCAGCCTGCCGGACTGTCCGAAAGAATTGGACGTCGCTCAGTTAGCCACTGACTGCCGAAGAGCGGGCTAACTTCTTCTCAGTGCATAAACTGAAGGTACGCATGGAGCATAGAACGGCTACGGCTCCCGTCGCGAGCGGTCTCGAACGAATCAATAATAGCCGGGGTAGTACGGTGAGACGAGCACGACGGGGCGTTGGGTGGTGTACCAGGAGAAGGGGCGTCCGCCGGGGCGAGTCCAGGCGGGTGCGTACATCGTCGTGAATGGCATTCCCGACGCGGTCGGACGACTGGCGGAGAAGCCGTACCAACGCATGCTCTCCATTCTCGTTAGACGTTGGCGGGCGCGCTGCTCGCTGCGCAATCGTCCCAGCGGCTTGGTTTCTGGCTGCTTGCCGGACGTGCTGTAGTACCATTCGCCGTCGGCGGCATCCCGATTCGGCTCGGCTCGCGGGTCAGATTCTTGAGCCGCCGACCAGTTTGAGCTGATGGCGAATAAAGCCACTGCGAAGACGATTGTGCGTTTCATGGCGGGAGATCCCACGGCGAAAGTGTTGGAGTGTCGAAGGCGTAAAAAGGTAGCTACCCATTGCAACTTTCGGCTGTCCGCGGATCGCAATATGAGCCCGATCCGCCTGGCCGCCGGCATTCCAAAGTCAGGTGATTGGGTCAGCTAAGCTGCGTAAGATATACCGCGTGGCACTGCACCTGGCCGTCGAACACCACGGTCTACGTCGGCGTGATGGCTTACGGTGCGCAATTCCCTGACAGGATCTCGAAAATCGATCATTGCCAGCGGACACCCGCAAGGCTAAGTTGGAACTAAAAGGCGGCGCACGTCACGGTGACTGCTGTTCGCTGGGACTGGAAATGCACATTTTAGGAGGGTCTCGATTATGAGACGTCTAGGTTACTTGCTATTGGCAACTTGTTTCTGCTTACCAATCGCTGGCTGTGGTGGTGACGCTGCACCGACGGCTACCGATACACCGCCGACCTCGGAAGAGTCCAGCGACAGCGCTGGCAGCGGTACAAGTGAAGAAGCCAGCGAAGCTCCGGCTGGCAGCGGCGCAGCTGAATAGCACGCTGAGAATCGGATAATTACGGCATCGTCGAGCCCGTTGTTCGCTGGAGCAATGGGCTCGTTTGCCGTCTGGCCGATGCCTTTCTCGTGGGCTGTGAGCTTCAAACAGACTAACGCTCGACGGGCGTATTGTTGGGCGGTCGCGACTGCTGCAAGTTATGTGACATCTGCCGCGCGTCAGCTGCCAACTCGTTGATCAGGGCCGGCACGGCCCTTGTCCCATAGCCACTCCTGTTGTCCATCGGTTTGGCCACGCTGCGAATTTCTTCATCCTGTGCGTGTAGTGGCTGGTCTGGCCCTCGCGCTGGTGATGGTTGTTTCACTTGTGTGTGCATCCGGTGGTAATTTTCCCAAGGATCGACTCGCCAAACTTTTCGGCGTTTGCGGACGTTGTTGACGATTACGCCGGAGATGCGTCGCGACAGTTCCCCAAGCTCGCTGACGACGAACTGCGCATCGCTTCGGCTCGTCCGACCGACGGTCACCAGCATCAAAATCTGATTTGCGCTGCGCGCCAGTACACGCGCGTCGAGACTTTCGTCTATTGCCGGGCTGTCGAGGACCAGGTAATCGTAGCATGGGCGTACGGATTCCAAGAACTCGATCCAATGGGGTGAACTCAGCAACTCCGTCGGTGAGCCAGTAGGCTGACCGCTGGTGAGCAAATCGACATTGGCCAGCAATGTGGGCTCGACCAGTTTCTGCCAGGCGGTGCTGTGCGCAAGAATGTCCGACAAGCCTGTGCGATTCGTAGCACCAAAGGTCTCGTGCAGTTGCGGACAGCGCATGTTTGCATCGATTAGCAACGTTCTCTTGCCAGCTTGCGCGATCGCGGCTGCTAGATTAGCTGCACCGACGGACCTGCCATCACCGCGGTTTGCACTTGCGACGAGCAAGACCTCGCCGCGTGCTTGAGTTGCTCTACCAAGCAGTGCGGTCCGAATGCGACGGAACTGGTCGGCAAAGTCCGAATGCGAGATTTTGTAGTTTGCCACGAGTCCCCCGACTGCGGAGTGCTCTCGTGCCGCTTCCTTCGGTGTGACAAATGGCAGCTCACCTACTAACGGCGCGCCGGTTGTCCGCGGAATTTCTGATGGCGAATGAAATCCGCGATCGGCAAACTCGAGGGCGCAGCCTATCAGGATTCCCAGCACTAGGCTTCCCAAAATGCCAGGCAGCAGTTGGTAGAGCAGAGTGCTCTTCAATGATCTTGGCAGTCCCGGTTTGGGTGGTGCAATAACTTGGAGCCGGCAAGTCTCCAGTTCGTTGGCCAACGTGCGCCGCTGACGCTGCCGACGCAGCACACCAACGATCTGCTCTTGTTGGCTGATGGCGTTCTGCAGCTGGCCTGCTTGAGTGGCTGTTTCCTGCCATTGCCGCGCGAGCCGTTGTTCCTCGGCACGGATGGTATCGAGGGCTTCGATCGATTGCTCTACGTTTGTCAGTTCGCCCAAAAGCGGCGCCGTCCGGCCGAGTTCACTGTAAAGCTGACGAGCATGGTTGGTTTCGTTGGACGCCCGTTGCAGCTCGGGACGCATGACACGGGCGCGAGATTGCATCATGCGTTGACGCAATTCCAAGGCGTACAGATCTCGCGCCGCTGCTTTGCCAAGCTCGGGAATGGTGGGTACGCTACCATCCACCGCTTGTGGGTCTCCCGCAATTGCTGGTTGACTCGCGAGTGCGCGTTCGATCTCAGCCTTGCGAACCTGCAAACTCTTGCGCTGATCGTTTAGCAATCGCAGCCGCTCGTCGATCTGCTCGTGAATGTCACGCTTTGTGCCAGCGAAGGGCGTTCCGGTTAGCAAGCTTATCCGACTCTGTTGATGTTCGTGCAAGAGCTGTTCTGCGCGGCGGATCTCTTGCTGCAATTGATCGATCGCTTGGCGGTGGTTGTGCTGGGGCGTATAGTGCAGATAGCCTTGGTAGCCGCTGATGATTTCCGCAAGCTGGGTCTGGCTAAGTTCAGGCGAAGCGGCGGCGAAACTCATCTTAATCAGACTGCCGCGGTGGTCGAGAGCTAGCCGCTCAGACGCATCGTCGGCGGTACTGTCCTCTGGATAGCTGGTGTCGAAGACTTGTCTCACGACTCTCTTGACGACGAGCGGATTTTTCAGCTGCGCCATGTGCGACTGCGTCCGCGCTTGGACAGAGGCGGTCGGCTCGGCATATTCGCCGCTTCCAGCTCCGACGATTAGCAGCATTTGTGCGGAGGAGCGATAGACTTCGGGGCGAGAACGCCAAAGCAGAATGGTTGCCAGACTGCCAAGCAGGAAAATGCCAAGAACTGCAGTCTTGCGTCGCCAAAATACAGCCCAAGGGTTTGTCCACGGCGCATTGGAATCGTCGGGCCTTTGCTGAGCAAAGGTCGTGTGCGGCGCGGGAAGGTGAGACGGACTGCGGGGCATCTTTGTGGTTGGTCTGTCCACCGCGGCAACGAAGCGCGGCGTGGCGACCATAATGCGGCGGCACGTCGCCAAAGCATGCATCTCGCAATGCGCGCAAGCCGACCACCCACCAGTATTTTGCCCCTGGGAAAAGCAGATAGGTAGAAGGCGTCCGCGAATGGTTCGTCGGCCTCCAAAATACCTGCTAAAGTAGGTTAGAACGCACTATTGCGATAGCAATCGAATTGCGAGTGGCTGGCTGGCGTATTGCCTGCAGAAAGCCGCAGCAGTGCGTACTTCCGGCTTAATCGGTACCAGCCAAACTTGGCTAGACGTTGCGTTTGGGGCGAGGCACACGACCATCGCGGTTTCCCTTGCGCCGACCGCGTTTGCCACGGCCCTTGCCACCTGAATTTTCCTTGACGGAATCGACTGGCTGGCCAACGGAATCTCGCATCTGCTCGATGCGGTCACGGATTGCAGCAGCACGCTCAAACTCCATATTGTCGGCGGCTTCGTGCATTTCGGTTTCCAACTCCGCGATGTACTCGTCGGTAATGTACTTCGTTTCGTCATTTCTACCGACGGCGGCGTTGGCTTGTGCGTGCGCACTTGCCTCGGCTTCGATGCCACGATGGATAGCTTTCTTGACGGTTTCGGGAGTGATGCCATGCTTCTCGTTGTAGGCTTGCTGCAAAGCGCGGCGGCGTTCGGTCTCGGTGATTGCTTTCTGCATCGAGTCGGTCACTTTGTCACCGTAGAGGATAACTTTCGAGTTGACATTACGTGCGGCACGACCGATGGTCTGCATGAGCGAGGTCTCGCTGCGCAGAAAGCCCTCTTTGTCTGCGTCCAGAATCGCCACCAATGAAACTTCTGGCAAGTCGAGCCCTTCACGCAACAAGTTAATGCCGACGAGGGCTTCAAAGCGGCCTTCGCGCAGGTCACGGAGCAGTTCGACGCGTTCAAAGGCATCTAGCTCACTGTGCAGCCACTTGCAGAGAACGCCTTGTTCAGAGAAGTAGGTGGCCAGATCTTCTGCCAAACGCTTAGTGAGCGTCGTGACCAGCACACGTTCGCCGCTGGCAGCGCGCTCGCGAATCTGCTCGAGTAGGTGAGGGACTTGTCCGCGCGCCGGGATTACTTCGATTTCTGGATCGAGCAGTCCCGTGGGCCGAATCACCATCTCGACGACTTCCCCGCCTGTTTTCTCCAACTCGTAATCCGCCGGAGTTGCCGAGACGTAGATTGCCTGCTTCATTCGCTCTTCGAACTCTGCAAACTTCAGCGGTCGATTGTCGAGCGCGCTGGGAAGCCGAAAACCGTGTTCGACGAGTGTCTCTTTGCGGCTCCGATCTCCTGCGTACATTGCCCGGACTTGCGACACCGTGGCGTGTGACTCGTCAATGAATAGCAGATAGTCATCAGGAAAGAAATCGAGCAGGGTGCTCGGCGGATCGCCTGGATTGCGTCCAGCGAGGATGCGGCTGTAGTTTTCGACGCCAGGACAGTAGCCGACTTCCAGCATCATCTCGATGTCGAATCGGGTGCGCGCGTTGATGCGTTGTGCTTCGAGCAAACGACCATCGCCTCGAAACGTTTCCAATCGTCCGGAAAGCTCCTTACGGATTTCGTCGACGGCGCGTTCGATTCGTTCTTCGGGCAAGACGAAGTGTTTGGCAGGATAGATGTAAATCTCTTCGAGACTATCAATCACCTCGCCCGACACCGGGTCGATGATTGCCAGCTTCTCGATTTCGTCCCCCCAAAATTCCACACGGTAGGAGAATTCTTCGTATGACGGCCAGATTTCCACGCAGTCGCCACGTACGCGGAACTTGCCACGTGACGGATCGGTGTCGTTGCGGTCGTACTGGATGTCGATCAAGCGGGCAAGCACGTCGTCGCGATCGAGATTTTGACCGACGCGTAGGCCGACCATCATCTGTTTGTAGTCTTCAGGCGACCCCAAACCATAGATGCATGACACACTGGCAACCACGATCACATCGCGCCGCGTAACCAACGAACTGGTCGTCGCCAGCCGCATGCGATCGATTTCCTCATTGATCGAAGCATCTTTCTCGATATAGATGTCTCGTTGAGGAATGTAGGCTTCGGGTTGGTAGTAGTCGTAGTAGCTCACAAAGTAGCTGACTGCATTGTGCGGAAAGAACTCTTTGAACTCCGAGTACAACTGGGCGGCTAAGGTTTTGTTGTGCGACAACACGAGCGTCGGTCGCTGCACCTGCTGGATGACGTTAGCCATCGTGTACGTCTTGCCGCTGCCGGTGACGCCCATCAACACTTGTTCGCGCTGATTGCCTTTCAGCCCGTTGACGAGCGCCTGGATGGCTTTGGGCTGATCGCCAGCTGGTGTAAACGGTGCTTCGAGCTGAAACTGCATGGGTCGATCCGGCAGGGCTTGGTCGAGGTTGCGAAGTACGCGGAGGCGGCGCTGGCGTCAGGCCAATCCCTCATTAGACCAAAACAGCGGCAGCGGTTCGACCGCGTGATTTCCGCGGAAAGAGCCCACCAAGGGGCAGAATCTCGTCCAACATCGCGACGATGGCGGTCTCGGTCCGCGCCGTGGTGATAGAGGCCGGAGAAAAGAAAGAGGAGCGCCGCGGCCTAAGCCTAGTGTTGGCTTAATCTAAGCTGCGCAAAAGGCGTATGAAGCAAATCAAGATGTCGGGACCGGGACGCTCCGCCCCCAAGCTACCCAACGCCTACGAGTTTGCCCAGCAAATGGTCGGTAATTCTCAGTGCGACATGCCACAGCCTCGCTGCGTTAAACAACCGATGCCTTGAAACCGCATGGTCGATCGCGTCAGGCAACCAGTGACTCATACATTTTTGATAGAAACTAGGCCACAACATCGGCTAGCATTTAGGTGCGATCTTTTTTTGATTTGCAGGAGCGGTGCGACAACGAGTCGGTCTGCGGTGTTAGCGTACGCGGTTGTGGAGTCGTCTTGGTAGGCGACGAATTTTGAAAGAGTCGCTCAGCCGCGCTTCAAATCTCTCATATGCTGCCGTCAGAGGGTTTACGATCGGCCTGAATGAGAAGCTGCCAACATTATGAAACGTCTGTCGACAAGGAATTTGCGAAATTCGAGTGCCTGTTCGCACGCGATTTTTACTAACGATCGGGCGGCCAACGACTTGCGCGTGTGCGTCGCCGAAAGATCTACCTGGTTTTGCAAATCAAAACACAAACTGTTACAAAACGAAGCTGTTGCAAAACTCGACATTAGTCGCGAGAGGCCGCGATGGAACGTTGCGACTGGAGTTTTGGGTTACGGCATACTTGAGGCATCATCATTGCCGACCGCTGCCCAATCAGTGTCTTTGGGAATGGGCATCAGATAGGGTCGGATTTTCTCGAGCGTTTTGGCACCGATGCCGCTGACACGCGTGAGGTCGTCGATGTCGGTGAACGGACCGTTATCATTACGATCGGCGATAACGCGCTGCGCGAGCACTTCGCCCAACCCGGGCAGCTGAATGATTTCTGGCCAGTCGGCGGAGTTGACGTCGACGAGAAATTTCGCCTCGCGCGGTGCCGCTCGATCGATTTCGACCAGTTGGCCCCGATGTCCGCCGTGATAAAGCCAGTAGCAGAGCGTCGCGAAGAGCGCCGAGACCGCGAGCGCGTAGATGCCCGACTGATCGCGCGGATCGATCCAAGGTTTGCGCTGGCCGTCGGACGTTTGAGGTAGCATGGCAGCGTTGGACTGTCGGTCGTGCCTTGTGGACGTTAAGCTCAACGGTAACGGTTGCTTGAATCTGTCCTGACTGAGTAGTGCACAGGACTGGACGCCTTTAGCATACTGCCGAGCTTAGAGAATTCCAAACGATGATCAAACGCGAGTTCAAACAGTTTGATTGGGATAAGGAGGTTGATCGTGATTGCCGAGCGATCGTGCGCTTGGCCATCGCCGAAGATTTGGCTGATGCGCAGGATTGGACGTCTGTCGCGTTGGTGCCCGCTGATCGTCAAGGGGCAGCCAATGTTGTGACGCGCGAGTCCGGAGTCGTTGCGGGGATGAAGGCGATTTCGACCGTGATCGAGGAGATGTCGGCCAACTTAACGGCTGAATTTGCCGCCGAGGACGGAGATGCCGTCAAGGCCCAAGCGAGGCTCGTCACGCTGCGCGGTAATGTGCGCGATGTGCTGACAGTTGAACGCACGCTATTGAATCTCGTGTCACGGTTGATGGGCGTGGCAACGCTTGCCAACCGGTTTGCTAGCGAAGTGCGAGGTACTGCGGCCCAGGTCTACGACACCCGCAAGACGACGCCAGGCTGGCGACGACTGGAAAAGTATGCTGTCCATTGCGGCGGCGCAGCCAACCATCGCATGGGCCTGTATGACGCGATCCTGATCAAGGATAACCACCTCGCTCAGCGTGGTCGGCAAGCATACGATGTCGCGGAAGCGGTGCGCGATGCGCAGACCTTCGTCGAGCAACGCGACGACTTGCAGGGGATGGTCGTTCAGGTGGAAGTCGATACGCTGGCGCAGCTCGAAGACGTGCTCCCAGCCCGGCCGGATATCGTGCTGCTCGACAACATGGAACCAGCACTGCTCATACGGGCGGTCACGCTACGCGACAAACAGGCTCCTGAGGTGCAGCTGGAAGCATCGGGTGGGGTTGACCTACAAACGGTGCGCGAAATCGCAATGACGGGTGTCGAGAGAATCAGCGTGGGCGCACTAACCCATTCAGCCTGCTCGTTGGATATCGGACTGGACTGGCACGCCGAGTAAATCCGCCGGCAATAATTGACAGTACAGGAACCCAACCTATGGTTGTCGTGAACTGATGCCTTCGGGGAGGGGGTACCAGTTTTGCGACGTAGCGGGTCACGCTGGGAGCGAGAGGGGACCCCGCTGCGTCTTTTTTTGTGCCATGCGGTTAAGGTCGTATGGATACTGCTGATTCTGCGTAGAGCGATCAGTCCTGTTAGCCGCCTGATTTCTCCTATTGTCACAGCCGCCGGCATTTCTGGGTTTTATTGCCCAAATTGTTTGACAGCAACGTTCTTGCGTACTAGCATGAGAATTGCAGTCAGGACTTTTTGCCTGACCTCTGTAATTTTCGTTTCATTTTGATTGGGTTGTGGACTTCATGAACATTCGATCGGCGATGGGTCGGCTTGACTCATACGCTGTCCGAGCAGGCCAAAATAGCCTGGGTTCACGACACCATCTTTCCTGCGAAACGCGGCTCAAACTTGTTTGAGCGATCATTTTCTGCAGCCCTTAGATGGTCTTTCCCCGGGTTCTGCTGTTAGTTCGCCAGGGTTTAGGGCTCGCTATCGCATCTGATTTGGTCCGCTTCCGAGTTTCAATGCTTCGGTAACGCGTGCTGCGTATTAGTTGCGCGCCTGCGGCAGGAATGCTACGGACAGACAGTCAATTCGACTGGCTTGAAATGCGCCCGTTGTTGGGGAGATCTATTGATTTTCCCGCAGCTTTTCAGCACTCGAAGCAATCGCTCATCGAATAGAGCCGCTCGTTGCGTAACGCGCCGCTCGTCTTTGTGAAGTGCATTCTCAGGCACTACCTACAGGAGAATTCGTCTACCGCGGGTCACTTGCCGTGACCAACAGAAGCATCTGTCATACGCACATCATGTGCGTAGTCAGTGGCAGGTTTGCCACGCTTGGTTTGCCTGGATGGCACACGCGGCATAGCGGGTGGATGGGGACAAGACTATGAGAGAAACCAAACTTAGAGATCGGCGAGTGGTGAGGGCGGCGAGGTTCAAGTCGTTGGCATTCGGGCTATTTGCGATCAGCTTCGCCGCAGTTTCGCAGGCACAGACGGCCAGTTTCCGCATTGGTGAGAACGCCGAGGTGGTACGAGCTGCGATCGACCTCGAAAACAATGCCATCACGCAACCGGAATTCGATCAGATTCTGATGGTTGCGACCTGCCAGAACCCTTACGCCCGCGTTCAGGACCGCAATCGTCCGTTCCTGGCAGTGATCAACACCTCCGACAACGAGAGCATCACCTCGGTGAGTATCAATCTCGAAGAGGCTGGTTTCGTTTTTGGTGATGGCGATCTTGCGGGGGACGGTTTCGACGGGTTCCTGTCGATGCTTGCTCCCAACTCAGACGATGGCGTCTCGCTCGATTCTGCCAGCTACGGAGGCGACAACACTGAGCTGCAGCTCAACTTCTCAGGCCTGACGCCTGGTCAGGCAGCGATCTTCCGAGTCGATATTGACGAGCCAGGCGGCGTGTTCCTTTACCCTGACTACCGAGAGGCCTTTCAAGGCGCCAACGAAGGCTTCGGTCGCAATGGCGATTTGGCCAACTTGAGCGCGACCTTCGATAACGATGTGACTGTCAACGCGATGTTCCCACAGATTGGGCGCTTAGAAACAGCTGGGCAGGTGGAAGGCTATCACAGCCAGACAATGACACCGCCAGATACTTCAATGGTTCCGGAGCCAGCATCAGTGTGCTTGATGTTGGCCGGTTTGTGCGGGCTGAGTGCGACGCTGCGGCGTCGATAGTCAGCGAGGGGCTCCGTTGCCGATGACTCGCGGCAACGGAGTTCCAAA
>JBCDBK010000082.1:0-23739 GCA_039184115.1 Planctomycetota bacterium
ACGGCAAATCTAAATTTTGAAACAGTTTCTTCGCTTGAAATGTCTGTATTTCTAATTTGGCGCTTATTTGCCTTGAGCGGTTGGCGCTAGCCAGGGGTGAACCACTAGAAAACTTAGCTAGCAGGTCACCCGCGGCTAGCGCCAACGGCTCAATTTGGAACTACTGAATTTGCAATATTCCTTGATCCAAAGTCTCTCGTGGTCCCGCAAGCTGCTGCAGACAATGGAGTTGCGCGATCGCAAAGAGCTCAGTCGTAGCCGGTTATGCAATATTGCAACGCGGTATGTGATTTCGAGAAGCGTTGCGAAACTACCAATGCCTATTTTTACAGGGTTTGTAGAGTGGAGCCGTGGAAGTATTGAAACACCCGATTTGCGAAATGATTGCGCGAACAGAAACCGCAATGCGGAGAAGTTGATTCGTCATTCGCCCCAAATCGTAGCGACGATCCGCCGACTGCCACCGTGGTCGCGGTGCTCGCACAAGTAGATACCCTGCCAGGTGCCTAAGCTGGGACGACCCGCTTGAATCGGGATCGATAGCGAACTGCCTAGCAAAGAGGCTTTGACGTGAGCGGGCATATCATCGGGGCCTTCGCAAGTGTGCCGATGCGGAAAGTCTTCGGGCGCGATCGCCGATAGTGAGCTTTCGAGATCGAGTGGCACATCTGGATCGGCATTCTCGTTGATGGAGAGCGACGCCGACGTGTGCTGGATGAACACATGCAGAATGCCGACGTGCAAGTTAGCCAATTCGGGCAATGCCTCAAGAACTTCGCCCGTGATGAGGTGAAATCCGCGTCGCCGCGCGGTCAATTGCAGCGTTCTTTGAATCCAAGGCATGGACAGCTCAGACCTACCTAACCAGAAGGAAATCAAGTGACTGGCGACGGTACCACGATTGCGGACCGCCGTCCGAATCGTTTCGCATTTCAGCCGAATTGTCCACCGTCGGCGCGGCAGAATCTGCGGATTTGACGCAGGCTAGGGGACTCGCGAATCGAAGAATTCAGCGAACCAGAAGGTCGTTTGACACGTAAAAAACCCTGTGAATATCGCCCAGTCGGTAAGGTTTAGTGCCTAGGTGATGACCGCAACTAGAAACTGTCAATACCTATCAAGAAAAAACTTGACTTCCTTAACGTGCTGGTAATAATCTCATCTCAGGAATCAAACAAACGGCAGCCGAGTGCATTGAATCACTTCGGATCGCGAGCGAGCGTACAACAGGCCCCGGGAAGACCCCCCCGATTGAGAGTGGCTGGGCCAACGGTTTGCTGCCGGTGATTATGGACAATTTTTTACCCCCTGTGTCGGTTTTACCTAGCTGATGTCGTAGTTGACGAAGCTAGCCCCGCCGGAACCGGCCGATTTGCGACGAGCTCGCTGGAGAGAAAAATGCCAGACCCAAAGCTAAAAAACGTCTTCGAAGCCATCCTCAAATATGGTCATGACGAAGACTTCGCACCAAATGCAGATACCGATTTTAGATCGACCCAAGCTCCAGCTGGCTCGCGTGAGAAGTTGGAAGTGATGGCGGAGCGTGTCCGGATGGGCCAACCGCTTTGGCACGAAAGCGACCGTGCTGACTACAGCGGTCTCACAGGTGCCGTTCGACCGCGCGACTGATCGAATTCGTTAGACCGAGTCCAAACTAGACTAGATTGGCCACCAAGCCGGTTCGCTTGGTGGCCATTTTTCGTTAGACGGCGCCTTCATTTGCCAGAATCGGCGAGACAAGCAAGAGACAGGTCGCGGACAGCAGGCCCCACAAAGCATCCGCAACCGGTCGTCGCCAGCGGCTGGAAATGAGGCCTGCCCGGACGAGCTCAGGCAGTGCAATCTGCGTTTACCGTGGCTTCAAACTTGATAAACGCTCCAACTCAATCAACAGCGATGCCGACGGTCGTTCGTCGCGTACCTTAAGCGACACACTGCGCCGGTAGCGAGACCTCGGTGCTACCGCTGGGCTGCACCAAAGGCTCAAGCTCATCACGCAAGACGAGCATGTCTTTCGGGGCCTCGATTCCCAGTCTCACCTTGTCGCCGCCAATTCGCACAACGGTGATTACAATTTCGTCGCCCAGTCGAATCCTTTGGGCCTCTTTGCGGGAAAGCACCAGCATCATTCACCTCCATGGTATGATTTGCTTCATCATGCGACTTGCATTGGCCACATGGACGGATGTATAGTATATGAATGCCGCCTCATGCGGCAAGCCTCTCAATCATGTTTTTTTCACACCAAGATCAAACTGCCGCTTGCAGTGCTTCTATATCCAGTTGCGGTGCCGCCAGTAGGGTCGTTCTCTGCACGCGTTCGCCGCGTGAGCCATAGAACAAAATCGTGTTGGCGTCCGTTTCCCAGATTGCAGTCAAACGGACTGCCCTGGGACCATGCAGACAAAAGTAGATGCCACATGGCTGGCTGTTGCGAGTTAGCAGGCGGGCGGTTAAGTGTGAGCTATTGGGTTTTAGTCTTTCAAAGTTGCTAAGTGTTTGGGTGACGTAATCTCGAATATCTTCAAGTTTTTGGATGCTAGACTGGCACTCCACCATTGAGATACTGAACCTCCCTGGTCGGAAATTGGGGATAATTTGATCAATGAATTGAGCTGAATGATTACTCGCGGACGTCCGTGCCGCGGCATGGTCGCCATTGTCAATTTGGGGGGGCTGGCGACAAATTATCTTATCGGCAAGAGATGCCGATGGCTTCAACTCTGCTGGCAGATTGTGCTAGACGTAAATTTCGCCCAAGAGCTAAAGTGCGCGATGCGGCGTCAGACGGCGGCTTAACTTTCTGGAAAAATTCCAGCGCCAAACTCACCTTCAGAACTCGCCTGTGGCTGGCTCGTACTCGGCGGAGGACTCGCGGATTTTGGAGTGGGTACTGGACCGCGGCCGTCGGATTTGGGTGGTGACGATCCGTCGCCGGAACGGGGCGTGTGTGACGCGCGGCTGGCGTGCGCCGGATCGACGCGCGTGTCCGGTTTCGCCGCTGCCGAGGGCGAGCGCTCGTCGTCGTAATCGACGTCGAAGTCATCGTATCGCGAGACATAATCAGGCTGCTTGGCGCGCTGAATCTCCGCGTTGAATTCGTCAATGACGTGCTGCTGAATCATTTCGCGGCACTTGGAGTTGATCGGATGGGCAATATCGGCGTAGAGCTTGGCTCGTCCGTCATTGTCTTGAGGCATGCGATCTGATGGCAATAACGAGCCGCATTGGTTGCAGTGCTGCGCACGAAGGTGGTTCTTCGCCCTGCAACGCGGGCAGTGCGACGTGAGCTTGCGGCTGGGCATTGCAACGAACGGACCACTCGTACCTTCGATGATCTTCAGATCGCGGACCACAAAGCAGCCGTCAAAAGTAATCGAGCAGAACGCCTTGAGACGTTCACCCGGTTCTTCCATGAGTTTGATTCGCACCTCGGTAATTTCCATGGTACTTCTCCTGGCAGGCTGCCTGTTGCCTGCCTTCAATGAACTGTGTTGCTACCAGCTTGATGTTGCGAGTACGTGTCCCAGTCCCCTCTCCGTTTGCAGATTTCTTAGCTTGCCCGCCGTTTGCCGCGCATGAATTGCCGACCGCGCCAGCCCCACATAGGCAGAACCGCTACCGGTCAGAAACTGAGCGATGCAGCCAGCGCGACGAAAGATCGCGCGAATTTGCGTGAGCCAGGGTGCCAGCCGCGTCGCGGCGTCTTCTAGTCGGTTGGTCATTCCGCTTGCTGCTTCAGCAATCGCTCCGCATTGAAGCGCCGCAACAAGCTTGGCAATCTTCGTTTGCGAATCACTTACCATCGACTCGCTATAGTCGAACTTGCGCGCCTCGCCGAAGACTTCTGCCGTCGACAGGCCTTCCGGCGGTGTTGCAATCACAAAGTGCAACCGAGGCAATCCGACGACTGGCTGCACCTGTTCGCCACGCCCACGGCAGATTGCTGCAGTCGATTCGAGAAAGAACGGCACATCGCTTCCTAGCTCAGCCGCCAATGGCTGCAACTGCTGACGGGTGTACCCAAGCCCCCAAGCTACGTTGGCAAGTTGCAGCGCTGCCGCCGCGTCGCTACTTCCGCCACCCATTCCCGCTCGGACGGGAATTCGCTTCACAAGATCGAATCGACCGAACGGGGCGATCCCGGCAGAGTCTGCTAGAAGCCGTGCTGCGCGGACAACCAGGTTTTCTTTATCGCAACCAAGCTGGTCAAGTTGCCGACGACCAGGACGCAGATCTCTCACTTGCAACGACAGTGGCAGTCGATTGTCAGGCCAGTAGAACAGTTGGTCGTAAAGCTGCACCGGAACCATCAAAGTCTCGAGGGCGTGAAATCCATCTGCCCGAGGCCCGAGTATTTCCAAGTACAGATTCAGCTTCGCCGACGCTTGGATCTTCCAAGCAGAACCGACTTTGCAGGGGTGCATATCATACGTCCAGAAACGTCGTCAGCTGGAACTCGTCGCCGAGCCGCACACTCGGTGAAGTCAAAGCGGGTATATTCAGAGTGGCTACCAACATGTCGCATATCAGCGGTCGCTCATCAATTCTGACGTCGTGGAGCCATGGCGCGACCCCACGTATTTTGCACTTCGCTCGCTCCTTCGTACTGTCGCTTACGACTGGACACGACATCCAGTAACTCGACCGTAACTCCAGTCGCCCCATAATTTTAGAGCGTCCCACTCGCCGGGTCAACGGAAGTCACGCCAACGTCAGAGCAGCGATCGTCGTTCACGGTATATTTCCTTTAAGCTCCGTACTTTGCCAATTTGACGGCCTACATTCCATTGGTAAGGTACCCATTTGCCAATGTGCCGTGATCGAACTTCGATCTGTAAGGAGTATGCGGATTGTTCCGAATTGAGAGAAAAGACCTACAGCAGGTGACGCGCGGATTCTTGATGGGCGGAGCCGACATCATTCCGGGGGTCTCGGGAGGCACCGTTGCGCTGATACTCGGCATCTATGAACGTCTGGTCGGCGCCATCAGCCACGTCGATGGGCACCTCGTCAGTTTGCTCACCCGACGTCAGTGGGGGGAAGCAGCTGAGCACTGTGATTTTCGCTTTGTCGCGGTGCTGGGAGTGGGGATCCTCTCAGGCGTTGCATGCCTGGCAAGCGTCATGCACAACCTGTTGTTGCATCAACGGGCTTACACGCTGTCGGTGTTCTTCGGTCTGATCTTGGCGTCCAGCTACATTGTCATGCGTATGGTTCGTCCTTCGAACACCGGCCAGCGTCTCGGATGTTATGCGTTGGCGCTTGCCGCCGCCATTTTTGCCTACTGGCTGGTCGGTTTGGAACAGATGGGGTTTCATGACCATCTTGGCTACTTCTTCTTCTGCGGAGCATTGGCCATCTGTGCCATGATACTGCCTGGCATTAGCGGATCGTACATTCTCTGGCTGCTGGGAGCCTACGTTGCCGTAACCGGTATCATTAAGGATGTCCTAAAATTGCAGTGCACAAGCCGCGACGTCACGTGCTTCGTGGTCTTCGCAGCCGGTTGCGCTGTCGGACTGATCGGTTTCAGCAAACTGCTCAAGTGGGCGTTGGCACACTATCACAAGCCAATCATGGCCGTATTAGGCGGGTTTATGATTGGCTCGCTGCGCCTCATGTGGCCGTTTCAGCGAGACCTCACTCCACTAGTCGAAAAGCTCAAGGAGAAACGGTACGAGCCCATTATGCCAACGATGTGGAACAGCGAAGTGTCTTGGTGCTTGGTGCTCGCAATCGTGGCCGTCGTGGGAGTCTTGGCGCTCGAGCGATGGGGTAGCAATAACCCACCAGTGGCGAACGCCACCTGATCACGACAAGACTGACGAGCCAATCGACCTGATTTCCGCTTGCACTGCGTCGATCGATCTCTCGGCATCGATGGTGTGAAATGCAGGGCCTAGCCGCGCCACTTCCTCTAAAAACCCTTGCCGCAACGCGACTCGATAATCTTCACCACGGCGCTCAACTCGGTCGAGCGAATCTCCCATGCGCGCGCTCGCGGCACGGGGAGCCATATCAAGCAAGAATGTGCAATCGGGCACCAGGCCCGAAGTCGCGATCCTGCCAACCTCTCGAACTTGCTGAACGTCGAGACCACCGGCGTAGCCTTGGTAGACGACATTCGCCAATAAGAAGCGATCGGACACAACCGTCTTGCCTGCCGTTAGGGCCGGTCGGATCACTTCCTCGACCAGCTGAGCACGTGCGGCCATGTAAATTAGCATCTCGCTTAGGGCACATATTGGCGTCGACTCGTCGCTGGCGAGCAGTATTTCGCGTAGGTTCTCGCCAAGCGCCGTGCTGCCCGGATCACGACAGGTGACGACGTCGCAGCCCTGCTCGGCAAGCCAGGCACAGAACTGTTGCATCTGCGTGGTCTTGCCAACTCCGTCAATGCCGTCAAATGAGAAGAACATGCCACGTGTTGTAGCCTAATCGTCGCATCGAGCCTAGGTCTGCAATCGCGCCAAGGTGTGTTACGTTGTGCTGCCGTAGATTTTCTGCATCGCAGCAACGCGTCGGGCGATGAGTTTTCTGAGCTTCAACGGCTTGATTACCTCAGCCAGATCACCGTAACCGAGGACCCACCATGCAATCTCGTCGAGCCCTGAGACGGTGGCGCGAAACTCCAGAGTGCCGTCCTCGAAGAACTCGGTCTCCTGAGTTCGATGCCACAGCACTTCTGCTACATTCCGAGCTACGGACGACTTGAATCGAATCACAACTTCGTCATCGTCACCATCCCCCGGGATCATGACCCAAGCGTTTCCAAACTGCTTGGACAAACTGAAACCTTGCGGAATGGTGTATTTCTCGCGCAGTTGTTTCAGGCTTTCGATACGCCCAACATTGAAGGTACGGACTTCGCGATGTAGCGAGCTGCGACCGATAACGTACCAACTTCGACGGATGAATAACAAATGGTAGGGGCGCAGTTTCGTGTCAATCGTTTCCCACTCGGTCAGGCTGCCGTAAGTCATGCGAACCACGCGCCTGTGGGCGATTGCATCGACCAGTTGCTGATAGTACCCGTCGATTCCACTCAGGCTATTGATTTGACCAGCGTCAATTCCGATCGACTTTGTCATCGAACGGAGTTCGTCTCGCAACGCGCCGGGCAGACTGCATTCCAACTTGAGCGCCGCCTGACGAGCCGAACGATAGAACGGCAGTCCCTTCTCATGCCCGAGCTCGCCAGCTAGTGCGATGACTGATAGTGCTTCTTCTGCAGTGAAGTTGGTCGGCGGCAGAAAGAAAGAACTAGGAATCGTGTAGCGTTCCAGCTCGCTATCGAAATGAAGAGGTACTCCCGCTTCTTTGAGCGTCTCAAGATCACGAAATATCGTGCGGCGGCTGACACCACACGCGTCTGCCAATCCCTTAGCGTTCAATGCTTGGCCAGACTGAAGCGTCTGGAGCAACTTCAGCAGGCGCGTGATTCGTTTGAGATTCATCGAGTGCAGCTTGATCTGCAGACCAGGTGTTTGAAAAAGTAGCTTGTTGCACGGAACGCAGTGGATTGACTACCGACGAGCCGCCAGGCAACCCGCCGGTGGTCGCATCCATCCATGTCTGCAGTCCGTCGCGATAGGGATTACGGTGCAATGTTGTTTGCTCGGCATGCGTCACCGGAATCGCCTCGTGCGAAACCTCGACGATGCCACTATTACCTGCGCGGACCGCAACTTCAACCTGGGGCAGGCTCGTTGGCGGCGAGATTGCGCTAATTGGCTCGCTGCCGACAGCCAAATCTACGCCTCCGAGCGCGGCAGGCTGCATCGCACCAATTTCGGCGGACGTGGCTTGCACTCCGCTTGGTGTGGGGATGAGTTCTTGCTCAATCTGCGGCTGCTCGACTGGAGCATCGTCGAGCGGAGTGGTTTCCTGCATCATTGGGCCGTCGTAGGCTGGCGTGGGCTCCATGGCAGGGGGCATAAACTGCTCGGTAATCTGGCCGTGCGGCCCGCGGCTGATCACGTTAGGCCGTGTGAACCCGTAGTCAAGATACGTGCTCGCATCCCGCTGGCGTGCCCGACGGAGTGCGTCAAACTGCGCCTTGCCTGGCCAGGGTCCTTCGGCAAGGTAAACGCCGTTGTATTCCAGCAGTGAGCCCTTACGAAAGTGCATTCGCATGATCGCCCGATTGTAATCGACGAGCGAGCGATAGTAGGCCGACTCTGCCTCGGCACGCCGGCGCTGAGTGTCGAGGAGCAAGTCCAACGTCACTCGCCCTGAGTCGTAGACCGCCTCGACCGACTCGACCGCGTCGACTTCAGCGACACGACGATTGAAGTTGGTCTGTGTGAGTCCGAAGTTCAGATCGATATCTCGGACGGCATCGCTAAGCTGGTGCGAGATTTCCAGCTCGAGGTCTTGCAACACTGCCCGCTCACGCGCTAGCAGCAACTGATGATGTCGGACGCCCGACAACGCGCGACGGAAACCGATCGGCATCGAAAACTGAAGACCGACTTCCCACTCTTGATAACGACCATTGACGAGTGACTCGATGGCATTCGAACCCGGGCCGAACGGAGGAACTCCGGTGGCATTGTCGTCCAGCAGACGTTCGCCGGCACCGAGCCAGCGATAGCGCCCCACGGCGTCGAGTCGTGGCAGTAGATTGTTGCGAGTCGCGATGAGTTCGAGTTCGCGTCGTTTGACTTGCCATTTCTGACGACGCAGCTCCGATCGGCGGGCCAGCGCCTCGGCATGGATTGTCGGCCAGTCGAAGTAAATCTGGGCGGTCGTCGGCTCGTCGATCGGTCGTATCAGTCGTCCGTCGGTCGATGCGAGTCCCATCATGTAGCGGAGTCGATTCTCGATCCGAAATAGGTTGGTCAGTGCTGTCTCGACTTGGGAACGGAACAGAAAGTACTGCGCGCGAGCCTGGGCTTCTTTGTCGGCTTCACCACCCGAACCGCCAACGCGTTGCAGCGCCTTGACCTTTCGCCAGGTTTCTAGCGCGCTGTCGCGACCAACTTTGCGTGCTTCCAAATCGCGATACGCGAAGTAGAGCTCCCAGTAGGCGTCTTCAACATCTCGCATCAGATTTCGCACACCCGCCTCAAAATCAGTGAGCGAAATATCGTGACGAATTCGCGAGATGATCACACCGTCGATCTGATTGATCACGCCCCCTGCAGCCTGCTGGAAGGTCTGCGGACCGGCGATGCGGTTGACCTGGGTACCTGCACCTTGCAGCAACGGTTGCGTGACGGCGGCTTCGATATTCGCAAAGTAGTCCGTTTCGCTCGCACGACTCGTATTGTTGTTGGCATCGTAAGTAATGTTATTGCGAATCTCGAACTGACTACCATTGGCGGCGGTCTTGGTAATGCCACTGGTAAAGTTGCCTGTATCCTGAGTTAGGTCGGTTGCGAAAATAGTCGCTCCCCCGACGCCGAAGTTCTGGGGGCGGTTGTTTTTCTGCCAAGTTGTGCTGGCGTCCCAAATCGCATCAAATTCAGCCAATGCTGCTTCGACGCCGGTGCCGCTCAGCTGGCTGCCAGTGCCTGTGCCGTTTCCGGTTTCGACGAGCGACGGATCGTAGGTGGTCACGGCGCCGCCGGGGTTGTTCTGCAAGGTCTCGGGGGTTGCGGCAGCGATGTTGCTGCCGTTATCGGCGATCCGACCGCCGAGCTGACGCACCACCTGACTGTTGGTCAGCGTGATTCGGGTCACTTCTTCTAGTGAGAAGTCTTGAATCTTAAAGTCTTCGGAGTTCGCGATTGTCAGCGGCGCACTGGCGAGATTGACCTCGTCTAACGTGGGCTCGTTGACATCCGGGTACTCGATGTCTGTCGCAATATCCATGTAGTGCGAGAGATCGCCTGGCCCAAGTAGATTACCGTCTTCCTGAAAAAAGAACGGCTGAGTTGGCTTGCAACCCGACGCCAGAATCAGGGCGCAGAGTAAGAGCGAAATCGTGGACCGTGTATAGCGGTTCATGTTGCTGCGTTCCTAGCTTCGATGGTCCGCAACGACGCGTTGGTCGCTGCCGGGCAATCGCCCGAGTTCGGCCGCAGGAATCTTGCAAAAGCGCTATGTCTTTGCCTTCTACCGCATGCCGGTCCCCCCGGGCTTACCATCCGCTAGCACTGGCGCAGTGCAAAAACACGTGCGCAATCGCTGCCGGAGTAGTCAGCAGAATTGTTATCGTCGCTACAACCGGCAAACTTTGACAATGTTCGCAAACAGTTGGCAACAAATGAGAAACAGCGGAGATCAGTAGGTAAAGATCTCTCGCATTGCCTGCGCCACGTGCTGTGGATTCGCGAGCATGTGTGCCGTGCTAGCAGCGAGAAGAACCAGGGCAGCTAGCAAAATGCCCAGCGCGCGGGGGTTGGGCGAAACCCGGAGCGGCAGGAGTCGCTGATACAGTTCGCTGCCCAGCTTTCGCCAGCTTACAAGATCCTGAATATCTCCGCTTGATACGAGCGAGACGTTGCGCATGAGATCGAAACTCTGCAGATGCAGTTGCACGCCCAGCGTTGGCATCGACAAGCTATCGCCCGCCCAACGGGCTTGCGCGTCGATCGAACGTGCCGTCTCGGCTAGCACCGGACGCAGTTCGTCGATGCTGATGTTGTAAACGACCAAGCGAGGCTTGGCGAGCAACACTGTCAGCAGTACGCATAACCAGTAAAAGACCAGCATAAAGATCCACACAAACCGACCGTACTCGGCCGACGCGGCTTCCGGACGAAACAATTCGATCGGCCCCACGAGAATGAGCCCAGAAAGCGCGGTACCCAACGCAGCTAAGTCTGCGGCACCGGTCGTCACGAACGGACGACGACGAGCGTTTAGCAGACCAATCAATAGGCTGTACGATGCCAGCGGCACCAAGGCAATCGTGAGGCGGAGAGGATCAGGAAGCATTTGCGAGTGGCCGGCCGGGTCGAGGCATGTGACGATGCTTCTATGCTATCGCATATTCTGGCCCCGACAAGCTGTAGCGCATCTGACGCAGAATGCCGCCGCTAAAGATCATTCAGTCAGCATTCGTTGAGTCGACACGATCGGCATCAGCGTGATCCCGCCGCAGCTCGCTCGCAATTCGATCGAGATTCTGCTCCGCGTGGAAACGCCGATTTGCGAGCATGTCGAGGCATGCTAACCACAGAATCCAGCAGGTCATCAACACCAACGCAAGAAGATATGCGGTGATTGATAGCGGTGTCTGTGGGACGGTTTCAAACGCCATTAACGTGGCTCCGACCACGCCGACCAGCGAACTGGCGACAGCCCGACGCCACATCAATCGTCGCATGTGCAACTGCCAACGACTCGACGCCAGTTGCTCCGCACCGGTAGCACGCCACTGCTGCCACTGCGCAGCCAGCAAAAACGCCGATATCCCTACTAAGAGCATGCCGACAGCGTGTGTAGAATCCATTGCCTCATTCTCTCAGTCGCAGCGTGAGAAACTCAGAAGTCAGTTCCGACTCCGCGTCACGAGCCATTCTACAACAACTCGACCGACTTTGCCGAGCGATTCGGCCGAGCAGTTTTCGGGGGAATCCCCGGTGGTATGCCAGTTTAGGCGACGAGAATCGGAGTACTCAAAGTCGATCACGTCGCACACCGGTATTCCTGCGATCCGATTGAGAGGCAAGTGATCGTCGCGCACTTCGTACTTCGCGCGCGGGATAAACTCACGAATTCCAAGCCTGGCGGCGGTCGCCCAGATCTCCTTCACCAAGGGACGTGTGTTACTCCAAGTTGCGCTGAATCGCTCTTGGTGAATATTCAGCCTTCTATCTGCAACCATATCAAACAGTACACCTGCGGTATATTCGTGCGCAGGTGGCCGTTTGGCGTACCGCTGGGCAAATTCAGTGCTACCGATAAAGTAAGGGCCGATCTCGCGGCGTCCATCGGAGTAAACGAGTTCCTCCGCGTCAAAAAACACGAAGTCGATACCATAATCGAGCGGCAATTTCTTGACGTGATTTCCCAACTCCATCAATAGCGCAACCCCGCTGGCACCGTCGTTCGCTCCAAGAAATATGCCATGTCTGCGAGCGGCCGGATCACGGTCACGGTCGGGCAACGGCCTCGTGTCGTAGTGCGCACATAGCAGGAGTCGGCGATCTGTTTCCGGATGCCAGGTGACCATCAAGTTCGCCATGGGCACTGGCTTTCCGCTCAACGGATTATTCGCCTCGAACCGTTGGTAGTTGACCGACGCACCAAGTTGTGTAAAGTGCTGCTCCATCAACGCCTGCTGTTTCTGCATTCCAACACTACCGCTCATGCGATTGCCGAGTGCGCAGATAGCCTTCAGGTACTCATACGAACGCTCTCCGTCGAAGAAGGCTCTCTGCGGTGGCGCTTGTGCCTTCGCCGCATCCTGAAGGGCACGTTCTGCGATGGCCGAGCGCGTGACGCCACCGGTAAAGCAGCACGTTGCCAGTAAGAGAAATGCGGCCTCGAGTCTTCGCTGGATCATGATTCAATTGTACGCGGTCGGGTACCAAACTCCAACGCGGGCGACACGTGGCTCGCTCACGCTGCAGCTATTAGTGAAAAGCGGCTGAGCATAATCTCAGCGCAGCGTCGCGCTTCGTCGAGTCGCTCTGGTGGGCGGCGTAGGCGGGTACCAGGGCTCCACTGGGAGAAGCGGCTTAGCCAATCGGTCTGAACTAAAGCATCCACACCGGCGGCGACACGACCGTAGCTTTCGTGCGGGACATCAAACAGTCCGACCGCAGCCCCGCTGGTTAGCGCCTCGTAGACCATCGACACGCTATCTTCGCTCACCCACACTTGCGACGCGTGAACCAATTGGCCGGGTACCCAGGTCGGTGGGGTTTGTTCGTGGCATACCGCCTGAAGGTTCTGCAACGCTCGCTCCGAGAGCCGCTTGAGGAACGATGACGGCGTGCGCCGCGAGGTGGTTAGCGACCAGATTACGTCAGGACTACCGGACGCTACTCGTGATACCTGTTCGACGATGCGCTCGTCCGACCAGCCGTATGCCGCCGACGGCCCGCCTATCAACATGAGCCCTGTCCGCTCGTTTTGCGACATCGAAGGTCGAACCACGTTCAACACGCCGCGCGTCCTGACAACCGATTCAGAATCCGGCACGACATCGTGCTCCGGCACGATGCACAGGTCGAACAGACCAATCGGCAGCGACGGTTTCATCAGCACAACCGCCTTCCCGCCGTAGGTTCGACGTGCCGCTAAGACGCCGAAGTGCGTGGAGTGCCCGGCACCCAAGATAATATCCGGCCGCGGCAG
This sequence comes from Planctomycetota bacterium, assembly GCA_039184115.1. Classification (GTDB taxonomy): domain Bacteria; phylum Planctomycetota; class Planctomycetia; order Pirellulales; family Lacipirellulaceae; genus Bythopirellula. The sequence continues at coordinate 13,261 of JBCDBK010000082.1, forward strand.
TTGCGCACCGTGAACGAACTTCTTCGCGAACAGACCGACAATCGCACTGGTCTTGGAGGGCGCGGGTACTTCGCAGACCTCAACTGCGGCGATTTCGGCAAGGGCATTGCTGAGACCGCGCAGCTGGTTTCGATGTCCCGGCTTGTCGTCGTAAACTTGCCAAATGACGACTGGTTTGGCGGACATGGGCTTTCACGCCGCCCGTCGAGCAGGCGTTCCGAGGTGAGCTGCTATTAAACGATCCGCAATCTCGCGCGGTGCGTCCTCTCCACGCACAGCACGGTTTTCATTCAGGTATTGTAGCTGCTTGCCCACGAATCTCGTATAGGGAACTGGCGAAGCGTAGTGCCTTAGGGGCGTGTGACTTGTGAGTATCTTGGCTATGCGCTGATAGTTGCTTGGCAACGTGTAGTCGCCAGGATCGTGAATGGCAATCCGAGACTTCCGAAACGTCACGTGAATGTGATCGACACCAGTTACCAACTTCGACCCAAAGACCGACAGGTCGGCCTTTTCACCCAAGCGCTCAAGAACGGCCGGGCTAAAGTTATACAAATGGCCCACGTGATAGCGGTTCTGCGGCGCATGATAGGTTGCCTCAACATTGGGAACCTCGACGACGAGGTAGCCATCGAACGCTAACCATTGACGCAACTGTTCGAGAATTGCACACGGATCTTCCACGTGTTCAAGCACGTGGTTGAGCGTGATAAACTCAAAACTCTCATCGTCGAACTCGACATCTTGCAGAAACGCGTTGGTAGTCGGTACGTCGAAGGTATCGGCTGAGTACTTTGCGAATCCCTCGTTTGGCTCGACCCCCTGAGCGTCAACACCTTGCTGACTAGCGACGTAGGGAAAGAAGCCTCCGCCACAACCAACGTCGAGCAGTTTCATTCTCGGTAGCAGGATTGTGGATACTTCTTGGTAGCGAGCGATCGCTCGAAGCGTCTCGCGATAGACATGTTTCCGTTTAGGAATATATGTCGATTTATATTGCAGCCGATAATCCTTCGAGTAGAACTTGCGAGTTTCGTCACGGCCCGGTCTTGGGTCCGTCCAAACAAGCCCACACGATTGGCAGAGAACAGTGCGCAATGGTTGGCCGTCGCGATCGATTGTGCCGACCCGTTCAGCCGTATCGCTCCCGCAAAGGTTGCACGGAATCGTGCAAGTAACAAGTGTCATCGTATTTTCCTGGTAGAGAAGAGAATGATGAGAAAAGTGGTAGAGTCGTTAATCACCCCCTAGTTGGCTGTCGTCGCTGTCGGTCGTGGATGCGGCATGCAGTTTTTAGGCCGCTCGCGAGAAGAACATAACGTCGTCTCGACACTCCGACATGCGCAGTTGAAATCCTTGGCGAATCAAGTTGGCAATCAAGGCGGTAATCTTGTCATCACCGACGATGTGCGGGTGCATCTCGATGCAAAGTTTTTCCAATGAGCCAAGGTCCACCTGCTCGTCAGCGAGATCGACTTCGGCGCCCTCGATGTCCATGATTAAGAACGACGGTTTGAGTTGGTCGATAAGCGATTGGATAGACACGGACTCGAGTGTCTGTTGCTCGCCGCCATAGCGCTGGGTATTGTCGTAGCGGCTTGAGACGACAAAACGATCGGAGGCGTAGAAGTCTTGGGCACCGCCTTTGAGCGACACCATGGTCATCTCCAAGTGAGGAGAGACTTGATTCAGCGAAAATGTCTTGCGGAGCGTTGGCTCCAGCTTCCGATTCGCCTCGAAACTGTAGACTCGATCAGAACCAATCTGCTGGCAGCAGAGCGTAGTAACCACGCCTAGACCGGCACCGCATTCGAGCACAATGTCATCGGCGGCCAGATTGCGGGCGACAATTTCACGTTCTTCCGCTTCGTGGGTGTCGCGGTAGATTGAGCGAGCGTAGCGAGTGCGAGCCTGGTCACCCAGATAGATTTTCAGACCACCGTTGTCCACGACGCGTGGTCGGAACAGCTTTCGATATTGATAACGAATCCACGTTGTGATTGCTGCGGGCTTTAACGCCATATTAATGCCTTGGGTGGTCGCGCCTATTTGTGCAAAATCGCCGCGTCGGTGCCGTACTCCCACTTCTTAAATCGTGAATGCAGCGGAAAACCAGTGAAGAGCTGCTGCGGTCGATAGTTATCGTGCACGACTTTGTTGATGATCGACATGTCGGAATTCAAAAGGCGGTCTTTTAGGTGCTCGATGCAATCGACAATGCGATCGAGCAAAGTAATTACGTCACTGCGTCGACCGCCGATGATACCGGGATTGACAACCTGTCGTTTCGCGTGATGCAACGTACCAAACTGGTCGGTCATCTCCTGGCGCAGACAGCGGCTATCGCCAATCGTCGTTACCTCAGAGCCAATAAACAGCCGGTGCTGCTGATTGTCCCGCTCAATCAGTTCAAAGGGATCGCGTTTAAATGCCACATCGGATATGTCCGTCACGAAGACCAGCGGGTCTTCAATCGACTGCAAGTAGTCGCGGACGATCCGGTGACGATCGTGCAAGATCGGCAGTTCGCTCGGCTCCGTCATGCCGAAGTCGATACGATCGGTCGTGCCTGCTTCGACACAGCCACTTGGCAGGCCATCGTGCAGCACGGTGCCACGCAAGCCGACGCGATCAATGGTCGTCCACCAAGGCCTCATATAGCTGAGATAGTCGCTACTGATCTTGGCACCCCGTTGGGGATCGGGCTTCGAGGTCATCATCACGCTGACGACTCTGCCAACCGATCGATTTGTCGGCGACGTCTCGACTTTGCTGAGTCGCTCGATTCGCCGCTGATTCTTGCGCGCGCGATATCGCTGGCGTTGTCGTTTTGTGAACAGCAGCATCTTAGAGAGCCCGGCGAACGGTAATCCGATTAGCGAAAATTTTGACGGGAGTGTAAGAACCGCATGCTTGCGCGCCAAGACGAGATCGGTACCGGTCGCTTGCTAGCACTCACGCTCCGCGCCCTGCCTCGAAGCACCTAGTTGCTGTTGTGCGGTCGAGTCCGCTCGACTAAGGTTGCCGCCGCCGTTTACCTACGGCAACTCGTGGAGGCCCCGTAGCCAATTGTAAAGTCACAGTTGAAAGGTTGGTGACCCGACACCATGACCCTTACGAAACCTGAGGTCGTTCAGACGCTCTACGCCGCGCGACAAGAGCTTTTTGACTTACTCGACAGTTTTGAACCTGGCACATACATCGAACCCGAGCCGGCGAAGACTTACGTCAGGACTCACTCACAGCGGTACGAGCACACGCTATTCGAAGTAGCGAGCCGTCTGGAATCCGGTGACGAAATCCTCGACCTGGGCTCAGCGCCGTTCTGTACGTCGCATGCATTCCATCGTCTCGGCTTCACGGTCACGGCCGCCGATTACAAGCCCGACGACTGGCTCGACCCGGAGTTGTTGCCCTACAAGGTCGCGCAGGTGAATTGCGATGGCCCTGCGCTGCCCTTCGACGACGATTCATTCTCTGCGGTTGTGTTTACCGAGATCTTTGAACACCTGCATGTGAATCTCAACTTCACCATGAAGGAAATCCTGCGCGTTCTTAAGCCAAACGGGTTCGTGTTTCTCACGACGCCAAACCTGAAAGGACTGCGGAACATGATTCGAATCCTTAAGCGAGGAAAGCTAGCCAGCAGTGTTTACGACGTTTGGCGTGGCGTCGAGATAGGTAGCTATCTTGGCCATGTTCGCGAATACACGGCCGTAGAAATCTCCCAATATTTGCCGCAGTGCGGCTACGACCGCGTCGAGGTGAAGACTGAGAACGTCTACTACAAGCAGTGGTTGGAAAGCAACTTCTGGCGCACGGTGACCTACCCCTTTCCACATTCCCGCGAAACGATCGTTGCCGTTGCCCATAAAGCTGCGTGAGCAACACGCGTCGTTGGCTGTTAAACCGCAAACCTCGTTTGAATTAGGTGCCGCCGAGATGGCAGATCGAAAGGTACATTTTCTACTGCACGTGCCAAAATGTGCTGGGACGAGCGTTGAACATCATTTCTCCAAACACTTGGGCAGTAAATTCCTGCTAGCGCCACGCTGGCGTAGCCCGCTTCGCGAAGTCGTCGGAAATCGCTTCCCAGGCATTGAAGAGAAAGCCAATCTCGCGAAAGTGGCGGTCGTATCCGGCCACTCACTCTCGGTCTCGCTCAAGCGACACCTCAGCTCGACGCAGATCCAAGAATCCGTGTTGCTACGTGATCCACTTAGCTACCTGCTTTCGTTCTACAACTACCGCTGGCGTCGCTTCGAGGAAGGCCTCGACTGTCGACCGCCAGCGTTCGAAACCTGGTACGCTGCCCAACGCAAGAATCCCATTAGCCGCTTCATGCTGAATCGTTACTTTGGTTTCGGTATTCCAGCCCTCTACAAGATGTCGTCAGCCCAGCGACTGACGTACCTTGAAGATCGATTGGCCAACTTCCATTTCGTCGGCGGGATTGAGCGGGCGTCCGAATTAATCGCAGGAATCAGCGAAGAGCTGGCAATTTCCTCGAAGTCCAACACGATGAACGTCACGAAAGCCAAGCGTTTCAGCAGTCGAGACATCTCACCCGAACTCAAAGCAAAAATCCTCGACGAGAATGCCCTCGACCGCGCTCTTTACGCACGCTGGAAAGACAGAGGTTGGTCGGGGGCGCCGGCTGAAGCTGCGCCTCGCTTGTCGAGATGGGATCAGCCGACCTACCTTGTCGGTGATTTACGTAGTGGCATCGCCAAAAGGCTAATCCGGAACCGACGCGAAGTCCAAGCCAAGATTCATGGAACCGCCTGTCAATGAGCACCACTAGCGGAAAGCATCCGAAGCGACGGAGGCGATGGGGCAAGCGGCTCAAGAACGTCTACATGGATGTTCGGATCTATCTCCACTATCGCCAACTGAATCCCACCGTTATACGACTCAGCCACAGCGACCATCATGTTTCCGTCAACCCAGCTGACGCACGAGCCAGGAAGAAGCTCATCGTCGACTCGCTACGCGGACGCCTGCCACGCAACCAGGTTTTTTGGCGACGCGCCTGCCAACAGCTTGACCCTTGCGCCGTGCTGGATATCGGCGTCAACTACGGCGAGTGTTTATTCTCAGTCGACTATCCGATGCATACTCGTGTGATCGGAGTTGAGGCGAATCCCGCTCTGCTGACACACTTGACGACATCCAAGAGCTACCATGACAACAGCTCGCAGATCGAAATTCACAACGTGCTCGCTGGCGACTCGCCAAGCGACGCGATCTCTTTCTTCGTCAACCAAGTCACCAGCGGCGAGTCGACGGCTGCAACAGGGTCGGTGGCTGCCGATCCCTCCATCTACGAACAGGTAAGCGTCCCACAGATTTGCCTCGACGAATTGCTGCAAGATCGTCTGAGCGAATACGAGAGCAGCGAGCAACCTATCGTCTTCAAAATCGACGTCGAGGGCTACGAACAGCATGTATTCCAGGGCATGAGTCAGACACTTGGCTCGAGCTGCGATCTCGTCGGCCTAGTCGAGTTTGACCTGGCCATGCTCGAAGGTGCGTCTAGCGATCCAGAGCAATTTTTTGAATTCTTGCAGCAGCGATTTGAGATCTACCTGTTCGTCGACAAAGCAGTGGCGATCCCAGTCCACCAGTTGCGTTACACTGATTTCCTCGCGCAGCTCAAGGGCGTCAAGTTTCACTCGGACCTACTGCTCGTTCGATCGGCCAACCCACAAAAGTACTCCCGTTTTCTTGAACTCTGGCAACCCAAGGCAATGTCTGCTTGATCCCCCGCACTGCCATAAGTTCTCGACCCCGCAGCAACCTTGTTTTGATCTGAAATGCCTAACACGTCTACGAGCGAAAAAGTCGCGATCTCTGTGTACATTATTGCGAAGAACGAGGAAGATCGCATTCAGCGGGCGATTCGTTCGGTGATTGACTGGGTAGATGAGGTGGTGGTCGTTGATTCTGGGAGCGAAGACGATACCGTCTGCGTTGCGACCAAAGCCGGGGCACACGTGCTTTACTATCCTTGGTCCGGCTACGGACCACAGAAGCGACTCGCAGAAGATCATTGCCGCAACACATGGTTATTTAATCTCGATGCGGACGAGGAAGTCAGCCCTGCATTGGCTGCAGAAATCCAATCGCAGTTTCGTGGCAGCCTGCCAGACTGTGCTGCGTTCGAGATGCGCGTAACTGACATGCTACCGGGCGAAACACGGCCCAAATGGTTTGCCTACAGCTACCGCATCATGCGTCTCTACGACCGCCGTGCTGGACGGTGTTCGCCACATCCTTACAAAGATCGCGTAGAGATTAACTCGGGTAAGATTGCCAAACTGAATGGCAAGATCTGGCACTTTTCGTTTCGCGACTGGCGTTCAATGATTGCCAAAATCAACTTTTACACCTCCCAAGTCGCTGAAGATCGCGCTCACCGTCCAAGTCGATGGCTCAGATTGCGGCTATTCTTCGAATTCCCCATCAAGTTTGTTAATTGCTATTTGGGCCGGCGCTTCATCTTTCGTGGATCGATGGGTTTGGCATGGTCGATCACTGTCGCGTACCTAAATTTGCTACGCTTACTAAAGACAGCAGAAGCACAGCAATCGCTCTCGTCGCACCCGACAATCGAAGCCAACCAAGCAGCTTAGCTTCGCGGCGATTCAGCAATCAATTGTTCATAAAGGTCAATTTCGGCGTTGACCACGGTCGACAACTCGAAGGCATCGGTCGGTTGGGGCGGCGGCAACTCGCCACGATGGACCTGAGCAAGCCTGTCAGCCATTGCTTTGGTATCTTGCAATTCGACACGCCCGACTGGGTAGACGGTTGATAGAACTTCGCCGACTCCGCCGTGGGCGTATCCAATTGTCGGTCGTCCCAATTTCACTGACTCAAGCACCGTGCGTCCGAAACTTTCCGGCGGTTGAATCGACGTCGATACCACCGCGTCAGACACACTCATGATTTCCCGGAGATCGGTGCGGTGCCCAGCAAAGGTCACGTCGTCGTGCAAGTCGGCACGCTGCACTTCCTCGCGCAGACTTTGTGCGTACTTTTTCCTGCGTGGGTCCTCGCCGCCGACAATCAGGCCGTGCACTGGCAAGCGTTGGGATTTCAGTAGCCCGATGACCTTGAGAAAATCGAAGTGACCTTTGAATCGCGTCAGCCGGCCAGGCAATAGCACGACAAAACGGTCGATGAGCTGCGGAAAATCGGCTCGCCATGCTCCGAGCCAAGTTGCCGTCGGCTGGTGCTGATGAGGAAATTGCCGGGAATCGACACCACGATGGATAACGACCACCTTGGCAGCGTCGGTCGTTGGATAGTTACTAAGCACATAGTCGCGACAGCAATTCGAAACAGCAATCACTCGTTCGCCATAAGTCATCACCCGACTGTAGGCGTTCACTGAATTCAAGCCGTGAACTGTTGTCACCAGGCGCGGTCGAGTTTGCGACGACAGCGAACGCCAAGCTCCCAACGTTACCCAAGCGGGCATTCTCGAACGCACATGAACTAATTCAGGACTGTGGCTGCTAATTAGCCGACGCAGCGCCGGAATCTTCAGCAGTGTGGTCGGACGTTTCTTACTCAAGTCCAGCGTGAGATGTGTTCCGCCCTCGCTTTCCAGCTTATCCACGAGCTCGCCACCAGCGGATACGACCACGCTCGTATGACCGCGACCGACCAAACCGCGGCTGATCTCCAAAGTGCCACGTTCGACGCCTCCGCCGTCAAGAGCCGGCAAGATCTGCATAATGGTAGTTGCGCTGCGCAATGAATCAGATTGGGCCACTCGGTCGCTGCTCGCAAGACTTAATGAATAATCAGATGCTAAAAAATCAGAACAATCCGAGAAGTTAGCAGTTGCACCTCTCAACAACAACGTGGACTTCGTTTGGCAAACGGCAGCGCCGCAAGCACCGATTTTCGCAAGCTGCTGTTGAACGCGCTCGCAACTTGCAACATGATAGCAGTTTCGCCCAGCGACGCTTGCTGTTTTTTCTCCTTGCTACACCCACGCACCGGCCAATCACATGTCTTACCGTGTCGCTGTCTTCATGGGCACCCGGCCTGAAGCCATCAAGATGGCTCCCGTAATTACTCAGTTGCAGCGCCGCGATGGCCTTGAGCCGTTCGTCATCAATTCTGGACAACATCGCGAAATGATTCAGCAAGTCATTGACTTGTTTGGCTTGCCGGTTGACCGCGAATTGCAGGTGATGCGAGAAAACCAGTCTCTTGCCGGACTCACCTCGCGCCTCGTTGAAAAAATTGACGCGGTGCTTGCTGACACGAATCCCGACCTGCTGCTCGTACAAGGCGACACAACCACCGTTCTGTGCGCCGCTCTCGCGGGCTTCTATCGACGGGTACCCGTTGGGCATGTCGAAGCTGGTTTGCGTACTGGCAATATGCAATCGCCGTTTCCCGAGGAAGGAAATCGAAGGCTAGTGAGCCCACTGACGAGTCTTCACTTTGCACCAACCGAGAAGTCGAGACAGGCCTTGCTTGCAGAAAAAATACCTGATGAGTCCATTACTGTTTCCGGCAACACAGTTGTCGATGCGCTGTTCATAGAGTTGGAACGTCAGAAACAAACCGATGTTGAGGCGCAGCTTACCAGCAGGGTCGCGAGTCTCGTTGGTCCAGACTGGCCGTCTCGTCGTTCGGTGCTTGTCACTGGCCATCGGCGCGAGAACTTAGGCGATGGTTTCAGTCAGATTTGCGAAGCCCTGGCTCAGCTTAGCCAGCGTTTTCCTGACACGCTGATCATCTATCCGGTGCATCTCAATCCCAACGTCCAACAGGTTGTTCACGCTCGCCTCGGCGACATCGAAAACGTTCGTCTTATCGAACCACAGCCCTATTCGGAATTTGTTACCTTGGCGAAGCATAGCCGGTTGATTCTGACGGATTCGGGAGGCGTGCAAGAAGAAGCACCGAGCCTGGGCAAGCCTGTCTTGGTCATGCGCAACACGACCGAACGCCCCGAAGGTGTCGAAGCCGGCACCGTCAAACTCGTTGGAGCTCAGGCAGAGCGAATTGTCGAATCGGCGACGCTCCTGCTCACTGACGAAAACGCCTACCAAGCCATGGCAAATGTGGCCAACCCCTACGGTGACGGTCAGGCTGCGGCCCGCATCGTTGACAGGATCGCCGACTACGTAGCCTGAGACCGCACCTAGCGAAAATTTATGGAATCGACGCATAGCACCATTTGGACTGCATCGCCCCCGAACAATCCACAATTCCGTTAGATTCTGCACTAAGTCGCGACCAATCAAAGTTGGCTAAATCCTTGAATTTATCGGCCAGAACGGGGATAATGGAGGCAAGCCTGAAGGCAACGGGGTATGCCCAAGGTACCAGTGATCTAGGAACAGATGCAAACTGAGTAGGTGGCGTGACTTGCCATCGCGACGGCTAGCTATTCGGCTAGTTGTCAGTCTCGGTTCCGCTATTGGCACCCCATCTCGAGTTTTCTGATGCCGAGCAAAAATACTCGTCGCAATCGTCACCTTCGTCCTTTTGGACGTTTTTGCTGCGCTTTGCTTGTGTTGCTGGGCTGCCTGAGCTCAGTCGGTTCCGCCGAGTGGCAGGAAGAGATCGGTTACGATCGACTTGCCGCAATGCTCGGCGAAGCGCTGCCCGATGGAGCCGGTGTGCCGATCTCGCTCGTCGAAGCGCAAGCTACCAACAGCGAGCAGGGCAGTCCGAAGTATTTTCCCGACACGACCCATTCGCAGTTTGGTTCGGTGCTCGACCCTGGCGGCATGGCCGTTACCTTCGTCGATGGTAGCGGGGGGCAGTCGAACGGAAACTCTGGGCACGCGTTTGACCAAGCCCGAACTTTTTTTGGCAACACGTTTAGCGTCGCACCAAGCGCTAATGCGGTCACGATTTACGAAGCGAACGACTATCTGACCGATATTCTCAATTTGAATAACAGCAATCTTGACGCCCCGGATGTGCAAGATTTTCGTGTGCAAAACTTCAGTTGGATTGGCTCGTTCGCCACCCCCAACGACGGGACGCCCGAACCCACTACCTCGGAGCTGAACAACGATCGTGAGTCTTTGCGCAGGTTCGATTTTCTGATCGATCGAGACAACGTGACGGCTGTTGTTGGCTTGAACAACGGCACCGGAGTGCTACCAAATTTGCTCAGCCACAGCTACAACGCGATCGCCGTTGGCCGTTCGGATGGCAACCACAGCACGGGGCTCACGCATTTCGCCGACTATGGCGTTGGGCGGAGCAAGCCAGAGTTGGTTTCTCCGCAACCTTCTACCAGTCTGGCAACGTCGAGCGTGAGTTCGGTCGCGACTTTTTTGCACAGTTCAGATACTGTTGCGGGCACCGACGCGGTGCAGTCGCAAACTATGAAAGCGATTTTGCTAGCCGGAGCCACGAAAGATACTCTACCTAGTTGGAGCCAGCTCGATGGCACTGGCACTTGGCATCCGCTAGATGACACCTACGGTGCCG